>JAIETL010000048.1 GCA_019745195.1 Beijerinckiaceae bacterium | reverse complement strand
CCCGATGTCGGGCCAGATCGTCGATGCCTCCCTCGTGCCGGCGCCCAAGCAGCGCAACACGGACGCGGAGAAGGAGGCGATCAAGGCTGGTAAGACGGCAAAGGAGATCTGGCCAGACGAACCCAGCAAGGCAGCACAGAAGGACGTCGATGCGCGCTGGACGCTGAAGATCGGCGGCAAGATCCGATATCGGCCCGACGGCAAGCCCTTGCCGCAGATCGCCTTGCCGGTCTTCGGCTACAAGACCCACATCGCGATCGACCGACGCTTCGGCTTCATCCGGGAGAGCGCGGTGACATCGGCGGCGCATGCCGATGGACGGATGCTGCCGCGCCTGGTGACGACGCAGAACACCTCCTCCGAGGTCTGGGCCGACAGCGCCTACCGCTCACAGACGAACGAGAAAAGCCTGGCGGCGAAGATGCTGGTCAGCCGCATCCATCGCCGCAAGCCGCCGGGTCGGCCGATGCCGGCGCATGTCGCGCGCGCCAATGCCGGCAAGTCGGCGATCCGGGCTGCGGTCGAGCACGTCTTCGCCCACCAGAAGAACAGGTTCGGCCTCTTCATCCGCACCATCGGCCTGGCCCGAGCCGAGGCCAAACTCACGCTCGCCAACATCGCCTACAACTTCGACCGCCTGGTCTTCCATGAACGGGCAAAAGCCATGGGGTGAGTCTGACCAGAAGCGGCGAAAAACGCCGGAATCGGCTCAAAATGACGGCCCTCAGGCAGCCTGAGGCCCAGCATCATCCCGAAATCGCGCCGACCCTACCGTACCGCCAGAAATCAACCGGTTCTTGCGGGTGTCCAGCTTCGTCAGGGCGATGTGCTGGAAGGCGGTGGCGAGCGTGCCGATCGTCGCGGGGGTGGTCGTGGTCATGGTGGTCTCTCCTGTTTGAGGCCGAAGGCCCGTCACCCGGCAGGGTGCAGGTCCGCCTGCACTCCTGCCTTCGCGGCGAGCAGCGGGGAGAGAGGGGGGCAAGAGCCAAATCGGGAGGGGGATCGCCCACGCGGTTTCGCGCCGGGCGAGGGGCCGCGGCACGCGGATCCTCGGCTGGTCCTGCACAAGCCGCTTGCGGCGCGGAAGGATGGGGAGACCCGATTTGGCTCTTGCTGGGGAGAGAGGGCCGCGCGCCTCTCTCCCGCTCAGCGCAACATCATCGCGCCGGCGGCGCGACCTCTGCCGGCGCCCGGCGCCGGCCCGCGCGACTGATCGTTACCGAAGGCGGAAACCCGCTCGCGGGGTTCCGTGGAGCCGGCACAGCCGGCGGAATAGAGCGGATTCCGAAGGACGCGCCATTCCTTTTGCCTGACTAGTGTAGAAAAACCCGTTATATAAATGGGATAAAAATACTGTTTATCGAAAAAGCCGTCCTAAGAATCGTTATCAAGATCCGATTGAACAATAAATAATGTTGTGTCGAAACAAATATTGTACTATTCAGATTTATTATTGATCATGAATATGACTGATCCTGATCAAGCTCTGTACCGGCCCATTACGCGGATCAGTCGCAAACTGTCCGGATTTGGATTCGACCGTGGTGGTCGTGGTACTCTACTTCTCGGCAATGGCGGCGACGGTGATGCGGCCGGCCGTGTTCTTCCCGCATAAATTCTCCACGTCCACCACGATGACGTCTGTCTTCGCCGTCATGGTCTCCGCCATGAGGAACGCCATGGTGCCAAGCCCGGGCTTGGCCGGGAGCCAGAACGCTGCCACCGAGCGCAAGCCCGATGATTGCTAAAAACCCATTTCGCCTTGTGAGCATCGGTCACTCCTTCAAACTGCATGACAGCTCAGACTGTCGAACTTCGAGTCTGAACCGCACCTAAACAAGCCACTTCATTCTGCACGCGTCTATGACCATCGAAAGCAGCTCAGCCATCGGGGAGTCGGCTTGTGCCTGGTCCGTGAAACGACCGTCTGACGGCCAAGTTCCAATTTGTCCGTATCGCTAGCTTTTCGATGGGAAACGGACATTGTCCGGATTGATCGAGAAAACGGACAGACCATGGTGGCGATCGGCTATGCGCGCGTTTCGACAGGCGACCAGGATTTGTCGCTACAGCTCGACGCCTTGAGTGCTGCTGGGTGCAAGCGCGTTTTTCGAGATCACGCTTCCGGTACGCTCACCGATCGGCCCGGCCTGGCACAGACAGTTTCCTATGCGCGCGAAGGCGACACCGTCATCGTCTGGAAACTCGACCGGCTCGGTCGCTCGATGAAGCACCTGCTCGAGACCGTGGCCGAGCTCCAGGACAAGGGCGTCGGATTCCGCTCGCTGACCGAGAACATCGATACGACCACCCCAGGGGGCCGCCTCGTTTTTCACCTGTTCGGCGCACTCGCGCAATTCGAGCGCGACCTGATCAAAGAGCGGACGCGGGCAGGGCTCGTCGCAGCAGCCGCGCGCGGAAGGCGAGGCGGGCGTCAGTCCGTGATCACGCCGGAAAAGCTCGAAAAGGCGAAACACCACATTGCCGCCGGTCTCACCGTACGCGAAGCCGCCGCCCGCATTAAGGTCGGGAAAACGGCTTTATACAATATCTTGAATCAGCACTCTAAAATCGATGGGTCTAATTGAGATGGTCGACGAGAATTGGCAAGCTGAGCTGATCATACACTGGCGCTCCGATGCAGTCGGAACCTATCGCAATTGGTTCTTGTGGGAAGAGCGCATAAAGAATTTTCGTTCTATCCGGCGCGGGATACAAGCCGTTGTTGCTGAAATCCGCGATGACCGCTTCGGCAATGCCTATCGCGGCTCATCCTTGGAAACGGTTCTGGAGTCTATTGCCGAACAGCGGCAGGTTTTCAAAGGTGCCGACCATGCGTTCATGTGGAAACCGAAGCTCCGTATCCCGGATATCTACGAGGATCGCGACAATCAGGTCGCTTTTGGACGTTTTCTCGACACTTGCGTCTGTTGCTCGTCTGAGCATGAAGTTCTGAATGCGATCCATGCTCTTGATCGGCGGGGGATCAAAGGCCTTGGTCCGTCGGCTGCTAATCTTTTGTATTTCCTCCACCCGACGCTCGCGCCTCCATTCAACACAGCGATCGTGCGCGGTTACAATGCGTTGACAGGCGCGAAGGTCAAGCTCGGCCGCTGGGACGAATATCTCGCGCTGCGTCAAGGCATCCTGCGGTTCAACGCGCGTCATCGGTCGCTCTTTTCCAACGATCTGGGCGCAGTCGCCGCCTTCTTGTTCGATCTCGGAATGGCGCGTTACCCAATGCTTGGCTCGGCTGCGGAGGCGACGTCGATCGAGCTTTGGCGCGCGGACCTCGACCGGGTCCGGGCCGATTCCGTTGCTGCGAGGAAGAGCGAGTCGGCGGCTCGTGAAGCCGACCACACTCATACGGAAATTCAGGGTTGGCTCAGGGATCTCGGTCTATCCCTAGGATACCAGGTTTGGATCGCCGCCAACGATGCCAGCAGGTCTTATGGCGGCGGCAAGCTCGCCGATGGCTGCCTCGTCGTCCTTCCCCCAGCTCTTGCACGCAATGGGGCAGCAGACGCGATCAGGCTGATCGACGTTTTATGGCTCGACAGCAAAACCGGCTGCGTCGCGGCCGCTTACGAAGTCGAACATACCACAAGCATCTACTCGGGGATCGTCCGCATGCTTGACCTGGCTTTGGGTACGGCAGGCGAAGCGACCCGTAATTTTTTCCTGGTTGCGCCCGACGACCGGGAGAGCGAAGTCCGAGCTCAATTTGCACGGCCGGCCTTCGCAAAAGTTGCCGATCTTGATTTGCGCTACCTGCCCTATAGCGAGTTACGTCATCATCGCGAAGCAATCACGCGGTTTGGAACCGGATTGAAGGGCGTCCTGGCGATCGCTAGACCCTTAAGCGGGTTTTCGTCGCCTACCTGACCGCGCATACCTAAGAGCTGGCTCGGGAAAACTGCACATTGGGCGTAGGTGGATTTTCGGCCTGAACGCGGCATGATTGCCGTGAACAGGAGCGGCTATGACGAGACGCGTGCGCCGGAACCACAGCCCGGCTTTCAAGGCGAAGGTCGCGCTGGCGGCCATCAAGGGCGAGAAGACGCTGGCCGACCTGGCGCAGCAGTTCGATGTCCACCCCAACCAGATCACGCAATGGCGCGGCCAGCTTCTTGACGGGGCCGCCGGCGTCTTCGGGTCCGAGGCGAAGTCGGAATCCACCGCGCCCGCGATCGATGTGAAGACGCTGCATGCGAAGATCGGGGAGCTGGCGCTGGAGAACGATTTTTTGTCCGGCGCGCTCGGCAAGGCCGGCCTGCTGAGCGCAAAGCGATGATCGACCGCGCGCATGATCTGCCACTGAACCGGCAGGCAAAGGTGCTCGGGATCAGCCGGGGCAGCGTCTATTATCTGCCCCGCGCGGTTCCTGCCGCCGATCTGGCGCTGATGCGCGCGATCGACGCGCTGCATCGTACCCCTACGAGGGCGGCCGTCTTGAGGATTGATGCTTGGGGGTGAGAATGTGTCTGTATGGACGTCTATACAGG
>JAIETL010000008.1 GCA_019745195.1 Beijerinckiaceae bacterium | reverse complement strand
CCGAAGCCGATGCCCGGCGCGACCGCGACCTCGGCCTTCTCGATCAGCAGCTTGGAGAACTCCAGCGAGCCGAGATGGCGGAACTTCTCCGGGATCGGCGCCCAGGCGAACATCGAGGCCTGCGGCACGGGGATGTCCCAGCCGGCCTTGCCGAAACTTTCGACCAGCGCGTCGCGGCGCTTGCGATAAATGCCGCGCATCTCATGGATGCAATCGTCGGGGCCGTTGAGCGCGGCGGCCGCCGCGACCTGGATCGGCGTGAAGGCGCCGTAGTCGAGATAGGATTTCACCCGCGCCAGAGCGGCGAGCAGCCTCTCGTTGCCGACGGCGAAACCCATGCGCCAGCCGGCCATCGAGAACGTCTTCGACATCGAGGTGAACTCGACGCAGACGTCGATCGCGCCATTGACCTGCAGCATCGAGGGCGGCGGCTCGTTGTCGTCGAAATAGACCTCGGCATAGGCGAGGTCCGAGAGCAGGATCAGCTCATGCTTCTTCGCGAAGGCGACGAGGTCGCGGTAGAAATCCAGCGTCGCGGTGAAGGCCGTCGGATTGGCCGGATAGCAGGTGACCAGCGCGATCGGCTTGGGCACCGAATGCATCATCGCCCGCTCCAGCGCCGGAAACATCGCCGGCGTCGGCTCGGCCGGGACCGAGCGGATGACGCCGCCCGCCATCAGGAAGCCGAAGGCGTGGATCGGGTAGCTCGGATTGGGCACCAGCACGACATCGCCCGGCCCGGTGATGGCCTGCGCCATATTGGCGAAGCCCTCCTTGGAGCCGAGCGTGGCGACCACCTGCGTGTCGGGATTGAGCTTCACCCCGAAGCGGCGCTCGTAATAGCCGGCCTGGGCGCGGCGCAGGCCGCCGATGCCCTTGGAGGCGGAATAACGGTCGGTGCGCGGCTTGCCGGCGGTCTCGACCAGTTTTTCGATGACATGCCTGGGCGCCGGCAGATCGGGATTGCCCATGCCGAGATCGACGATGTCGACGCCCTTGGCGCGCTCGGCGGCCTTGATCTTGTTGACCTGCTCGAAAACATAGGGCGGCAGGCGCTTGATGCGGTGAAAATCGGCCATCGAACTGTCCCCCGCCGGCCGCTGGAATCAGGTCCGGCGCTCAAATCATTGCGTTGCAGGTGCTTAGCACCGCATCTTCGGTCATGGCAGCGGCAAAAACGCAAGAATCGGCCGGTGCGGCGATTTTGCGACAGAGGCCGGCTCAGTTCGTCGGCGGGATCACCGCCGGCTTGGGCGGCGGCAGCGCCTGTCCAAGCGCCTTCGCCTGCGTGCTGGCGGCGTCATTGGCCAGGCGCTTGGCCTCCAGTTCGGCCTCGATGTTCTTGAAATCCGCGCGTGGCTTGCAAGCATCCGTCGCCTTGCGCTCGACGGGTCGGGCGAAGCGGGCGGCGGTCCCGGTCGGGTTGTAGGGCGGCGGCGGCGTCTCGCCGAAGCAGAGCGGGTCCTCCGGGAAGACGCGGCCGACCGGGATATAGGCCGGGTCGGCGGGCCTCGTCTCGCGCACGAACGGCTTGGATTCCTGCGGCGTCGTCGCAAGGCCGGCGACCTCGGCGACGCCCTTGACCGGGCCGTCGGAGCTGCAGGCCGCCAGCGCGCCGGCGATGGCGAGAGCCGCCGGCAACGGAGCGCGCATCAGCCGCGCCCATGCCGTCGGAGCAGGCCTGAGCGAGCGGGACTTGGGCAAAGCGGGCATCTTCGAAACAGGCATGGCGCGGTCCGGCATCGTGCGGAATTCTCTTTGTCAATCATATCGGCTACGTCCTTAATGGGACCAAAATGGGGACGCGTCGACGCCCCCTGCAGAAACGGCCACGGGAGAGGCGCCATGGGCTCGAAAGTCGAGCATGAGCCGAAAGGCAAGCAGGCCGCGGCGCAAACCAAGCAGACTGCGGCGCCTGCGGACGAACCCGCGACCGGCTTCGCCAGCCCGGATTTCGACCAGTTCTCGCAGAACATGGCGAGGCTCGTCGAGGAATACGGCAAGGTCACCGCCGCCTATCTGAAGCCGGTCGAGCGCGGCGAGGCCAAGACGGGCCAGGCCGACGAGGCGAGCGAGATGGTCAAGACGCTCGGGCGCGTCGCCGAGCGCTGGGTCAACGATCCGCGCAAGATCATCGAGGCACAAGGGGCGCTGACCAGCGATTTCCTCAGCCTGTGGAGCAACACGCTGAAGCGCGCCGGCGGCGAGGAAACGGCCCCCGTCGCCGAGCCAGACAAGCGCGACGGCCGCTTCGCAGACCCGGACTGGTCGGCCCATCCGATGTTCGACTTCGTCAAGCAGGCCTATCTGATCGGCTCGCGCTGGGCCGAATCGATGGTCGACAAGGCCGAGGACCTCGACCCGCATACCCGCGAAAAAGCGCGCTTCTACGTCAAGCAGATCTCCAGCGCCCTCTCGCCCTCGAATTTCGTCGCGACCAACCCGGAACTGCTGCGCGAGACGCTGGCGCAGAACGGCGAGAACCTCGTGCGTGGCATGAAGATGCTGGCCGAGGACATCGAGGCCGGCGGCGGCGAGCTCAAGATCAGGCAGTCGGACCCGCGCGCCTTCGAGGTCGGCGTCAACATCGCCACCACGCCCGGAAAAGTGATCTTCCGCAACGAGATCATCGAGCTGATCCAGTATGCGCCAGCGACGCAAGACGTGCTGAAGCGCCCGCTGCTGATCGTGCCGCCCTGGATCAACAAGTTCTACATCCTCGACCTCAACGCCGAGAAGAGTTTTATCCGCTGGTGCGTGGCGCAGGGCCTGACCGTGTTCTGCGTATCCTGGGTCAATCCCGACGAGCGCCACGCCGCCAAGGATTTCGAGAGCTACATGCGCGAGGGCATCTTTGCCGCGCTGGACGCGATCGAGCAAGCGACGGGGGAAAAATCCGTGACGGCGATCGGCTATTGCGTCGGCGGCACGCTGCTGGCCGTGACGCTGGCCTATATGGCCGCCGTCAAGGACAGGCGCATCGCGAGCGCGACCTTCTTCACCACGCAGGTCGATTTCTCGCGGGCCGGCGAACTCTCGGTCTTCGTCGACGAGGGGCAGATCCGGTCGATCGAGGAGCAGATGGAGAGCCGCGGCTATCTCGACGGCGCGCGCATGTCGGGCGCGTTCAACATGCTGCGGCCCAACGACCTGATCTGGTCCTATGCGGTCAACAACTACCTCAAGGGCAAGACGCCGACCGCCTTCGACCTGCTCTACTGGAACTCGGATTCGACCAGGATGCCGGCGGCGAACCACTCCTTCTACCTGCGCAACTGCTATCTGGAGAACAAACTCTCGAAGGGCGAGATGCGGATCGGCGGCAAGTCGCTCGACCTGAAAGACGTGACGATCCCGATCTACAATCTCGCGGCGCGCGAGGACCATATCGCCCCAGCGCCTTCGGTCTTCCTCGGCTCGCAATGTTTCGGCGGGCCGGTGGACTACGTCGTCTCGGGCTCGGGCCACATCGCCGGCGTGGTCAACCCGCCCAGCAAGGTGAAGTACCAGTACTGGACCGGCGGACCGCCGCAGGGTGCTTACGAGGACTGGATCAGGGCCGCGACCGAGACGCCGGGTTCCTGGTGGCCGCACTGGTTCTCATGGATCGAGACGCAGGCGCCCAAGCGTGTGAAGGCGCGGGAGCCGGGGGCCGGGAAGCTCAAGGCGCTGGAGGATGCGCCGGGGAGTTATGTGAAGGTGAAGGCTTGAGGGGTGGGGTGGGGTAGGCTTCGCTAGGCACGGTGACCTAAGATGTTATTTCAGCATAGAGACCGCCGAGTAAATCGCGCAAATCCATCAATGCGCCCGCATCATCTTGCAAAAGCTTTAACACTGCAGCCCGGTAAGTTGCCTGGTCCGCAATCTTTAGACCATTGACTATACGATCGAACGCGGAGCTCTCACGCAGTGGATAACGGGTGATCAACCCGTCCCAGTCAGCGGTCGTAACCAATCTGTCGAACCGCTTCTCCTCTGCGACACGCATAGACGCGACATCCACCTCGACCTTCACGGAGGACGCACCTGCATTCACGTCGACCCGTTTTGGCAATGCAGTCATGACGCGCTCGCGAGCTGCCCTTAGAACAGCGCTGGATACGAGGTGTTCTCGCTGTGCCTTCGCCGCTGTCACCGCGTCAGTCATAGCCGCATTGATGAGGTCATGGGCTTTGGCCCCGGTAAACGCTTCTTGGCGCTTCGCGATCCTGCTAATAATCGCAGGGTGATAGTATAGTGCCTCTACAGAATAATGAGAAAGCGCCCATATGCCAGCATCCTTAAGCCGCTGAACGTCCTCCGGGGTTCGCTGATCGTTATCAACGATGCCCCAAGCTGCTACCCAATGAACATTAGCAACGGCCCGTAGGCCGCGCACGGCATGCTCGACGTCGCGGCATCCAAATTTCGGCGTGATCGAGACGTTCGGAAACAGGAGGCTATAAAGCGGCAGATCAAGACTTTGAGCCACGCCTTCAACGAAGATCATCTTACGGCGTCCCCCTAGGAGATCGCGTTTCAGGTCATCGTCGATGTCGATGCCGGGCGGGATAAAATCCACCGTCCATGAACGAACTTGCTGGCCCTGATATTCGCAGCCGCGCACCATCAGACTAAGAGCGCTTGGCGTATCCAAAGGCAGCAAAAGTTCGTGGGTCGATACGATAAATGCGCAGTCCTTGCGCCGGTCGAAAAGCAGCTTCAGCAGGGGCGAGATAATCGAACGGTGAAGGTGACGTTCCGGCTCATCAATTAGGATCAGCGTTCCAGGCTTCGCGGTAAGTACTTCGATAGCGATAAGGAACGCATTGCGCTCTCCATCCGAAAGCTCGGCCAGGTCGTGTCCCATAGCGTGGTGTAGCTGAGGGGTGGTCATCGGCGATTGCCGGTTAGGTTTGGGTTGCGAACGCAA
>JAIETL010000087.1 GCA_019745195.1 Beijerinckiaceae bacterium | reverse complement strand
GTTCGCAACCCAAACCTAACCGGCAATCGCCGATGACCACCCCTCAGCTACACCACGCTATGGGACACGACCTCTCGAGCTTGTCGATCGCTTCCTTCAAAGCCGTCAGGGTCTGGCCCTTGTTGTAGACGCGGAAGGTCGACTTGCGGGCGGCGCTGGCGTGGCCGACGAACTCCTCGGAAAATGCCTGCAGAACCCCTGCGCGGTGGAGCAACGTGCAGACGCTATGGCGGAAGGCATGGAAATCGAGCTCGGCCCGGAAGCCAGCGGCATCCTTGAAGTCCGAGAAGCGCTTGCCCGGAGCTGCGCCCCAGGATCCTTGCTGGTTGGCCGCGGTGATTTCCGGGAACAGGCGCTGATCGGGGTCGCGCCCCTTGACGCGAGCCTCGAGGAAGCCGAGGCGCTCCAGGTTGTTGTGCAGCGGGACAAGGCGGCGGCTGGGTTTGTCCTTACGCTTGTCGCCTTTCAGCTTCAGCGTCTTGTCCGTCTTTAAATCGAAATGCCAGATCCCGGTTTCTTCATCGCAAACCACGTGCCTGACCCGCAGCTGGAAGATTTCTTCACGTCGCATGCCGTGATGCGCGGCGATGATGACGCCCCACCAGAGCGCATTGCGGGGAATGCACACGCCCTCCGTCAACCGATCCCGCGCTGACCGACAACCGACGAAGAACGGCCGTTCGAAGAGCCTCTGGAGCTCCGGAGGCTCCCACATATCCCGAGCGCCCTTCTCGCGTATGAGCGACCCTTCCTGCTCCTCGGCGACATCGAAGGGGAGGAACTGTTTGACGGTCGGCGAATCCAAGCCGGGGTCAACCGCTCCATTGTTCCCGCCATACTCCCAAAGCAGGTTGAACAATGAAAGGTGCCGGTTGATCGTCCTGTTCATCAGCTTCGGAATCTTCTCCTCGTCGGGCTTGCCCTGGTCCAGCGCCTTCGCAAGTGCGATGACGTCGGAGAGCGAACTGCCCTTTTTCAACATCCTTCCGAATTCACCGCGAATGTACTGAGAAGGAAGCCTCTGCAAGTTGCGCACGAGGTTCGCGATATGCGTCCGGGTGATTTGATCCAAGGGAATGTCACCGCAGAACTCGAGCAGGAATTTGTAGGTGCTCTTGCCCTGGATCGCTTGCGCTTTGTCGATCCGGTCCTTCCCGACGGCATCCTCGAGAAAGGTCGGCCAGATCGCCGATAGGCGAAGCCCCTTCCAGCTCGGCACCTGCGTGACAGGCTGATCGGTGCTCTCCGTTGCGGTCGGGAGCATCCCCACCTCAACGACGGGCTGCCCCGACGTGTCGGCTCGATCGCCGATCACCCATTCGAGCGGGATCCTTGCCTGGACGAGCTCGCCGACCTTCGCCGACCTCAGGTTGGCGTGGATCTGGGCTGTCGTCATCGGACAGTTGGCCGGCAACGCGATGTCGCCTTCCCAGCGCACATCGACAGCCGTCTCGCCATGATCCGGCAGGGCGGCATAAATGTCGGCATAGGACTCTGCCGCGTTGATACGGGTGCGCGCGAGGCTCCTCTTGACCAGGCTCTTCCGGATCTGCTCCAGCGGTTGCCCGGCGGTAATCTCGCCCTCGCGCAGGACCTGCTTCAGGAAGGTCGCCAGACCCGTCATCTTGTCACGCTGGTTGGCAGGCGTTTCCAGCGGATCGGTCGTGTCGCCGGCGGCCACGCGGCCGAGGACGGCGTCTTCGTTCTGGCTCCACGCAGAGCCGCCGACCACGGCTTGGGCCATGGCCTGGATTGACTCTCGGGTCATGGCCGGGTTCGCACGGATCGTCATAAACAAGGTCTCCGTCGCCTGCCACATGGCCGATGCCATGCGGCGCGCTTCTCCGGGGGTAGCCCGGCCCAGGGATCTGACGATCTCGGTCGAACCGATTCGCGCTCTCAAATCCTGGGGTATTTTACGCCTGAAAAGGGCGATGGCCCCGCGCCGTCTAGAACAAATCACGAACATGGTAAATGCG
Source organism: Beijerinckiaceae bacterium (assembly GCA_019745195.1). Classification (GTDB taxonomy): domain Bacteria; phylum Pseudomonadota; class Alphaproteobacteria; order Rhizobiales; family Beijerinckiaceae; genus Allobosea. The sequence continues at coordinate 3,836 of JAIETL010000087.1, read as the reverse complement.
GCCCAATCGACGCAACCTTGAGTGCGGTGGACCTGTCTGGTGGACCTATGCGTCTCCGGGCACCGAACAGGCGCGCGAAAAAGCTGAGGGAAATCAATAAATGTCTGAGAGTCTTGAGCCATTTGTCTCAGAAAGAGAGCAAATGGCTGGGGGACTAGGATTCGAACCTAGACAACCAGAGTCAGAGTCTGGCGCTCGGATCAATCATGGGCTACGGCGGTCTACCCTCATTCATCATAACCTACTGAGATCGTTGAAGCAGCTTTACGATGCCGCCCGATCGATTTCGCTGCATATCTCGCTCTCCTGCTTACCTATTGCTTACCCGGCGCGGCTGCGTATCCTGATGGCATCTGGCAAGTGGTCGAGACAACCACAACGCAGGAAGACAATAGAAGCGAGAAGCCGTCCAAGCCGTCCAAGCCGTAAATTCATGTTTAATAACATATAGTTAGACATCGGACGGCAGCCGTCCATCTTCGTCCACAAGCCGTCCATCTGGTAAAAGCGCGGGTCGCGTGCCAAAACTCACCAAACGCTTGATTGATCTTGCCGAGCCAGGCCCTGCCCGCTCATTCCTGTGGGACACCGAACTGCGTGGCTTCGGCCTCATCGTGCAGCCGTCGGGCGTCAAGTCTTTCGTGGTCCAGTATCGGAACGCCGCCGGCCGCACGCGCCGGATGACGTTGGGCCGCTATGGCACCTTGACCGTTGATGAAGCGCGACGCCGTGCCAGGGCCGAGCTCGTCGACGTGGCGAGCGGCGAAGACCCTGCGGCCAGCAAGCGTGCCTATCGCGAGGCCCCTACCCTCAACGATTTGTTCGATCGCTATGTCGAGGAGCACGTCTCGGCTCACAATGCGGCATCGACGGCCAAGGATGTCGCGGCGATGCTGCGCACGCATCTGCGGCCGCGGGTCGGTGCGATCAAGGCAAACGATTTCAGCCGCGCCGATGCGGCTAAGCTGCATGCGGCGCTGCGCAAGACGCCACGCCGCGCCAATCATGTCCTGGCGATCCTGTCCAAGACGCTGGCGCTCGCCGAGGTCTGGGGCGTCCGGCCCGTCAACAGCAATCCTTGCGGCTCGATCGCGCGCTTTCCAGAGACCCAACGCAAAAGATTCCTCAATGCCGAGGAAGTGCAAAGGCTCGGCGACGCGCTGGTCGAGGCCGAGACGGTAGGGCTGCCTTGGCAGATCAAGGCAGAAGGCTCGAAACACCTTCCCCCGGAAAATGATCGTCGAACTCTGCTGTCATGGCAGACGGTCGGCGCCGTCCGAATCCTACTTCTGACCGGCGCGCGTCTGAGCGAGATCCTGCGGCTGGCCTGGACGGACGTCGACGCAGGCGCTGGCACCCTTGCGCTGCCAGATCGCAAGGGCGGCGCGCGCGTCCCCCATCCTGTCAATGCCGCCGCGCTGGCGGTCATCGCCGCCCTGCCCCGCGCCAAGAAGGCAGTGTATGTGTTCCCGCGTGACGACGACCCAAAACAACCCGTCTCGAAAGAAGCCCTCGAAAGCGCATGGGCGCGAGTGAGATGGCGGGCGGGCATACCCGACGTGCGTCTTCACGACCTGCGGCACACAGTTGGCACCTATGCGAGCCAGGCCGGCGTTTCGAGCTTCATCGTCCGCGACCTCCTGCGGCACTCCAACATCACCATGACGGGTCGGTATGCTAATTTCGATTCCGATCCGGTACGTGAGGTCGCAAACAAGGTCGGGACAAGGATTGAAACAGCCTTATCGTCAAAGCCCCCTGCCAGACCCGATGCATAAGGATGCTGCATTAAGCGATTACTATCGCGGTATACTGCGGCGATACTCTGAGAAGAGCTGCGCACATGTGTAATCACCGATCTCAGTATTTAGGAAAGACTCTCGTTTAAGCCATTTTGCAATGTCGACTCGGGTCGCCTCTATATCAGATTTTGACATGCCACACGCTGTCGCGAAGACGCGCTTTGCACGGGCACTTTTGCGCGGGGCGATCAATTCCAGGTTCTGGGGATGGAAAGCGAATCCCAAGAAAACAATGGTTTCGGCATGCTCGACCGCAAGCTGCATTTCGGAGATCAACCGGCTGTTGTCCTGCTGCTCCGTAAACGTCTTGATCTGCGCAGCGAGCCGCACGAGTTCAGATCCTCCCACGCGCGGAGCGCCGAATACGGTACTTTGGTTGGGTGATTGCCATGGAAGAAACCCAACCCTTCCATATGGGTGATGTATCTTCAAATTTGAAACGATTTTACTGGCACCCTCCTCCATGAGAGAATAGTAACTCATAAGTGATCTTAAGAAAAAATGCTCTATGCACCTGTCATAGTTAAAGCATATTATTTCAATGTGAGAAAAGAATTTGTCTGAGTTTTGTTTTGATACGGCTTCATTCATCATTTTAAATATTTCGCTGTACCATGTTCCATTTAATCTGCTAACGTCAGTGTAATTATGGTCATCTAAATGTAGCTTAGATTTGTTTTCTGCTGATAATATAGATCTAACAATTCCTAATTTCCCTAGCGTAACTACAAGTTCATCGTCTTGATGAGCATCGAGATAATTGTCGATGGAGTAAGATAATTTAAGGCCTTCCTTCATCCTGTCATAAGATTTTGCATAATGATTGATGGTCGTATTAATAGATCTATTTAATGCATTTTCGTTTGCAGATAGAGCCGTAAGCAATTCCTTATCGGCGTTTGCTGGCCCGAAATCGCGCATTTCTATCTTTGATGCCTCAAGCACTTTGGGCATCAGTTCAAAACCTAGTGGTAAACCCGCCTCTTTGCTTGCTCCAGCTCCAACAATCAGAAGCGTTTTGGAGTTCAGCATTGGATGCTTTCTTCGACTGTTATGATTTGGTCAAGAGCCCAGATGGACGAGTATAGCAACCGAGCCGTGTAGAATCGTCAAGAGGCGGTGGTAGTGATCCAGCCCCACGCAAGCGCTGCTTGCAGCTAACCGCGCAGGCTCACCCGAACCGCATCCACAGCTGCGCCGCGACCGCGCCGGCGAGGCCGCAGGCGATCAGAAACAGCACCGTCTCCCGCCGGGCCGCAGGCTCATACCGATCATCATCCCGCATCTGCGGCAGCCTCATCCTTCTTTCCGCCGCGCGCCACGATCTCGAGCGAGCCGTCTGCAAGCGGCCGCTGCAGCGCGCCGGCCTCGGCCCATGGTGCCGTCATCCAAGCCTCGCATTCTTCCGGCGTCGTCAAGATCACCGGCATCGCTTTGGGATGAACCGCGCCGACCTCGGCATTCGGCGTCGTGGTCAGGAAGGCGAAGAGATCGATCGTCTCCTCTCCCGTCCGGATCTTGCGGACGCTTGTCCATTGCGGCGCCCATATCCCGGCGAAGAATGCGAGCGGGCGATCCTCGCCGAAGGCGAACCACACATCCTGACGCGCGGCCTGGTCGAACTCGCTGAAGCTCGAGAACGGGACCAGGCAACGGTTGTCGACGCCGAGCCAGCGCTTCCAATGCGAGCTCGCTGTGTTGCGGACGTTCGTTGTGCCGCTGTCGGGCTCCATGCGCAAGAGCTGTTCGAAATCAACGTCCTTGCCCTTGGCGCGAAGCTTGTCGGCGCGCAGCTTAGCCGCGTCGAGAAGCGCTTTGCGGGACTTCGGCATGCCCCATCGCGTCATGGCGAGAACGGCGAGGCCGTCGCCTTCGTTCCTGATGATGGGCGCCGGGTAGTCCGGAAAGATGCCCGACAGCGGCGGCAGGTTCGTATCGGGCGCATCGAATTTCACGAACTGTTGTTGCCCCTCAAAGACCGGACACGTCCTCCTTGGTTGAACGGTCTGCGATGAACTCTCGCGGTGAACGGTA
>JAIETL010000017.1 GCA_019745195.1 Beijerinckiaceae bacterium | reverse complement strand
ACGCGCTGGCGAATCTGCTGCATTTCGGCGAGAGCCGGCCGGATTTTCTGTCGTGGAAGGTCGCTGACTTGCCGTCCGCCGCGCCCTATCTTTGCCGGGAGGCGCTGGGCATGCCGGTGATGAGCTGGACAGTGCGGACGCCGGAGGACGTGAAGAAGGCGAGCGCGCATGCCGACCAGATGGTCTTCGAGGGCCTCATACCTTGAGCGCTGAGGGAGATGGCGACCTCAGGGTGCGCGTCTCGACCTCGCTCAAGGCGATCCCCGCCGCCGCCTGGAACGCCTGCGCCAATCCGCGCGCGCTGCGCGTTGCAGCGCAGGCCGTGGAGGACGCCTGCGCCGGAGAGGCTGGCGGCGATCCGCTTTCCGCGCGCGACGAGGACAACCCCTTCGTCAGCCACGAATTCCTGTCGGCGCTGGAGGATAGCGGCTGCACCGGCGGGCGCAGCGGCTGGTCGCCGGCCTATCTCATGGTGGAGGATGCGGCCGGCAGGCTGCTGGCCGCCGCGCCGAGTTTCCTGAAGAGCCACAGCCAGGGCGAATATGTCTTCGACCATTCCTGGGCCGACGCCTACCAGCGCGCGGGCGGGCGCTACTACCCCAAGCTCCAGCTCGCCGCGCCCTTCACGCCAGCGACCGGCCCGCGCCTGCTGGTGGCTGATGGGCCGCGCGAGGACGAGGCGCGGGCGGCGCTGATCGCGGGGCTGGAGGCGCTCCGGGCGCAGACGCAGGCCTCCTCCGTCCATGTCACATTCGCGCAGGAGCCCGATCTCTCCGCGCTGCTGGCGGCAGGCTATCTCGAGCGCAACGACCTGCAGTTCCATTGGCGCAACGACGGCTTTGCGAGCTATGACGACTTCCTCGCGACGCTCGCCTCGCGCAAGCGCAAGGCGCTCAAGCGCGAGCGGCGCGAGGCGCTGTCGGCCGGCGTCACGGTCGAGGTGCTGAGCGGCTCCGACCTGACCGAAAGCGTCTGGGACGCGTTTCATTCGTTCTACGAGGATACCGGCGCGCGCAAATGGGGCCGGCCCTATCTGAACAGGGCCTTCTTCTCGAGGGTCGGCGCGGCGATGGGCGAGCGCATCGTGCTGATGATGGCGAAGCGCGCCGGGCGCTACATCGCCGGCGCGATCAATTTTCGTGGCGCCAACACGCTTTACGGCCGGAACTGGGGCTGCATCGAGGAGCACCCCTTCCTGCATTTCGAGCTCTGCTACCATCAGGCGATCGACTACGCGATCGCGCACGGGCTCTCACGCGTCGAGGCCGGGGCGCAGGGCGAGCACAAGCTGGCGCGCGGCTACCGGCCGGTGATAACGCGCTCGGCGCATCACCTCGCCGATCCGGGGCTGGCCCGCGCGGTCGCGGCCTATCTGCGGCAGGAGCGCCGGGAGATCGCCCATGCGCAGGAGGCGCTTGCTGCCGAGAGCCCCTTTCGCAAGGGTGGCGGCGATGACATCTGACGCTTCGGGCGAGGCCGTTGCCTTCTGCGACGATGCGATGCTGGGCTACCAGCGCAGCCGAACCGCGTTCGAACCCGGCTCGGCGCTGGTGCTGGACGATACCTACAGGCTGGCGCATCTGCCGCTGGTCGCACCAGACCACCCGGGCGTGATAGCGAGGCAGGAGGGCAAGGGTTACGAATTCGGCCGGCACGCCCGCATCTTCTCGCTCGTCCTGCCCATCGACGATGCGGCCTTGCGCGCCTCCCCCGGCTTCCGGGCGCTCGAAGACGATCTGCGCTCGTCGCCCTTCGCGCGAAAGATCGCCTGGGAGTTGCTGCCGCGCCGGGCCGACCGGCTGCACGCCACGATCTGCGGCGCGCTGGCGATCGATCGGGCCCCCGAGATCACGGCCGACCAGCGTCGGACGCTGGCGGCGATCGGACCCGTCGCCGTCCAACTGCGCGGCGCGTTCTCGGGCACCATCAATCGCGGCCGACTCTATCTGCGCGCCTATCCGGAGCGTCGCGGCGGGCAAAACCTCTTCGACGCGATCCAGACAGCGATGGGCCGGCCGACGACCGGGCTTTATCTCGTCGGACTCTACAATCTGATCGACGATCTCGACATCGCCGAAACGGCGGCTCTTGGAGCGCTCATCCACCGGCATTGGGACACAACGCTGCTGACCTTCGCGGCCGATACGCTCTGGCTGCTGGGCTCCTGCGACGACCTCGTGCTCGACGCTGCGGTCGCGAAGATGGTGCCGCTACATGCCGATGCGGCGGATCGGCATGCCGGCATCGTGCCTTGACGCCGCATATAGGCCCGCCACAGGCTGCCGGCCCGTTCCACCGTCGCCGGATCGCGCCATGACCGCCCAAACGCCCAGCTATGATTCCGCCAATGTCTTCGCAAAGATCCTGCGTGGCGAACTGCCGTCGCAGACCGTCCACGAGGATGCGGACACGCTGGCGATCATGGACATCATGCCGCGCGCCGACGGCCATGTGCTGGTGATCCCGAAAACCGCCTGCCGCAACGTTCTCGATGCCCCGCCCGAGGCGCTGAAAGCGGTGGCGCTGACGACGCAACGCCTCGCGCGGGCGGTGAAGGCCGCCTTTGCGGCCGACGGCGTCACCATCCAGCAGTTCAACGAGGCCGCCGGCGGTCAGGTCGTGTTCCACCTGCATGTCCATGTCATGCCGCGCCATGACGGTGTGGCGCTCAGGCCTCATACCGGCACGATGGAAAAGGCCGACGTACTGGCGGCCAACGCCGAAAAAATCCGGATTGCGCTGGCGGGCGGCTGAGCCGCTCAGCTCAGGGCCCAGATGCCGCCCATCAGCGCGGCTTCGCCAGCCAGGACCGCGACCACGATGCGGCGGCGCCAGATCAGGATGATCGCCAGCGTGACGCCGAGCGCTCCCACGCGCAGCCAGAGCGGCGCGACCCCGAGCACACCGGGCGGCGCGATGATCAGCTTGGCGACGACGCCGGCGAGCAGCGCGGTGGCGACCGCCCTGACCCAGTCGAGGACGGCTGAATCGGGGTCGATCCGGCGCGACAGCGCGACCGCCAGCCAGCGCCAGATTTCAGTCGGCAGGAAGGCGAACAGGATCAGGGCGAGATAGGGCCAGAGCGGACCGTCCAGCCAGGGAATCGGCTGCGTCATGGCCGTGCAACCCGCCTGTGGCCGACCACGAAGGCGATCGTACCGCCGACGAGCCCTGAGACGATCAGGTCGAAGCCACCGCCGATGAAACGGTCGGAAATGGGAGCGAAGGCGAGGCCGAGCGCGATGGCGAGCCCGTCGCGCAGATCGCGGCTGCCGGCGACCAGCGAGGTCAGGAAGAAGATCGGCGTCAGGCAGAGCAGCCCCGCCGCCAGCGCGACAGGCAGCGCGCCCAGAAGGTAGTAACCGGCGAAGGTGCCGATCGCGCTGACCGTCATGCAGGTCTGGCAGAAGGCGATGAAATAGACCACGCGCTGCACTGGAGGAATGGCTGGCAGGCGGCGCAGGCCCTCGGCCCAGCCGGTCACCGCGACGTAGTGGGCAAGGATGAGCTGCGTGCCGAGCCCCTGCCCCGGCTTGCGCAGCAGCGGCAGGATCGCGACCGTCATCGGCAGGAAGCGCAACGAGGCGAAAGCGATCGCGATCGCGATGGCGCTCCAGGCCGCTCCCGCCGCGATCGATGCGAAGAAGATCACCTGCGAGGGTCCGGCCCAGACCAGGATGGTCGAGAGCACCGCGACCTCGACCGGATAGCCGACATCGCGCGCCAGCGAACCGATCCCGACCAGACCAAAACCGACCATCCAGGCCGGAAAGGACAGAGCGGCGCGCATGCCGGCCAGCGCCACGCGCTGCCAGCGCCAGTCAGCCTGCACCGTCATGGAAATGTTCGCACGCCTGTCAGCCCGCAAGAGAAAACCGCCCGCGCAGGACGCGCGGGGCCGTTCCCTGCTTCTAGCAAGCCGTCACCGCCAAGCCGAGACGGGCCGTCGCGCGACGGCCCTGCGCGGGCCGCAGGCGAGTGCGTCGGGCTAACGGCCGCCCTTGAGGACGATGCCGAAGATCTCGTTGCCGAAATCGACGATCTCCTTGGGCACGCCGCCGACCGCCTTGACGCCGAGATAGACCAGATAGACCAGCGCCGGCACCAGGATCCAGCCGAGGATTTCCTCGAAAAGCTTGCGACGCCGCCTGCGCCGGTCACGCTTCTCGAACCAGCTCAGCCTCGTCTTGCGCGCAGGCGCAGGAGCGGCCGTTTCCGGCTCCGGCGCCTGAGCCCACTGGGCCGGAGCTTTACGTTTGAACCACACGGTCGATCAGGCTTTCGTCAACGGGACCTTGGGGACCGACCGCAGCGCCCTGGGCGGCTCCGACGGTCCGCGCCCGGCCGGCGGCTTGCCGTCGCCGCCGCCGGATGCGCCGCGCTTGGGCGGCGCTTTGGTCGCCTTCGCGTCGTCGGCGGCCTTTGACCTTGGCTTGCGCTTGGCGGCGGCGGCGGCGACGTCCTTCTCGGGCTTGGGCCTGACCGGACCATCGGGGAATTCAAGGCCCAGAACCTTGATGCCGGTTTCCGACTGGACCACGACGACCTTGACCGTGCCGCCATTCTTGAGGCGGCCGAACAGCACCTCGTCGGCGAGCGGGGTCTTGATGGTCTGCTGGATCAGCCGCGACATCGGCCTGGCGCCCATCGACTCGTCATAGCCGTTCTCGACCAGCCATTCGCGCGCCTCGTCGGAGAGCTCGATCGTGACGTTGCGGTCGGCGAGCTGCGCCTCGAGCTGGAGCACGAACTTGTCGACGACGCGCGCCACCACCCCCTTGGGCAGATGGCCGAAGGAGACGACCGAATCGAGCCGGTTGCGGAATTCCGGGGCGAACAGCTTGTTGATCGCCTCGGTGTCGTCGCCCTCGCGTTTGCTGCGGGTGAAGCCATAGGCGTTGCGGGCCATGTCGGCGGCGCCGGCATTGGTGGTCATGATCAGGATCGTGTTCCTGAAATCGACCTGCTTGCCGTTGTTGTCGGTCAGTTTGCCGTGGTCCATGACCTGAAGCAGGATGTTGAACAGGTCGGGATGGGCCTTCTCGATCTCGTCGAGCAGCAGCACCGAATGGGGATGCTGGTCGACCTTGTCGGTCAGCAAGCCGCCCTGGTCGAAGCCGACATAGCCCGGAGGCGCGCCGATCAGCCGCGAGACGGTGTGGCGCTCCATATATTCCGACATGTCGAAGCGGATCAGCTCGACGCCCAGCGAGGTGGCGAGCTGGCGGGCGACCTCGGTCTTGCCGACGCCGGTCGGGCCGGCGAACAGATAGCAGCCGATCGGCTTCTCGCCGTCGCGTAAGCCCGCGCGGGCGAGCTTGATCGAGGAGGACAGGGCCTCGATCGCCTTCTCCTGGCCATAGACCGTGCGCTTGAGCGTGGTTTCGAGATTGCGCAGCACCTCGGCGTCGTCCTTCGACACGGTCTTGGCCGGGATGCGCGCCATGGTCGCGATCGCCGCCTCGATCTCCTTGACGCCGATGGTCTTCTTGCGCTTGGCCTCGACAACCAGCATCTGCGAGGCGCCGGTCTCGTCGATCACGTCGATCGCCTTGTCGGGCAGCTTGCGGTCATGGATGTAGCGCGCCGAGAGCTCGACGGCGGCCTTGATCGCGTCGTTGGTGTAGCGGAGCTTGTGGAACTCCTCGAAATAGGGCTTCAGCCCCTTGAGGATCTCGATCGTGTCAGGGATCGAGGGCTCGTTGACGTCGATCTTCTGGAAACGACGGACCAGCGCCCGGTCCTTCTCGAAATACTGGCGGTATTCCTTGTAGGTGGTCGAGCCGATGCAGCGCAGCCCGCCCGAGGCGAGCGCGGGCTTGAGCAGGTTCGAGGCGTCCATCGCCCCGCCCGAGGTCGCGCCCGCGCCGATCACCGTATGGATCTCGTCGATGAACATGATCGCCTTGGGGTGGGCCTCGATCTCCTTCATCACCTGCTTGAGGCG
>JAIETL010000085.1 GCA_019745195.1 Beijerinckiaceae bacterium | reverse complement strand
TTCTCGATCGTCAGCATCCTGAGCTTGGTCTCGACGCCGCCCTCGGCCGAGAAGCCTCCGGTCTTGCCGCTCGCCGCCAGCACGCGATGGCAGGGCACGATCGGCGCGAAGGGGTTCTGGCCGAGCGCGACGCCCACGGCCCGCGCCGCGCCCGGCTCGCCGATGCGGGCGGCGACCTCGCCATAGGTCAGCGTTTCGCCGGGCGGAATGCCCAGCGCGACCTTGTAGACCCTGCGGTTGAACGCCGGGACGGCGTCGAGCGCGATCGGGAGATGGGAGAGGTCGCGCTTCTCGCCAGTCATGAGCGCGACGATGTCCGCCATGGCGGCGGTAACGAAGCCGGGCGGGGCAGCCTCCTCGGCGTCCGGGAAGCGCTTGGTCAGCCTGCGCCGCGCAGCGTCCTCGTCGCGCTCGGGCAACTGCGCGCCGATGATGGCCTCGCCCTGCCAGATGATGGCGCAGGTGCCGATGGCGGTGTCGAAGAGGGTGAAGTGCGGCATGCCAAAGAGTCTACCGGCTTTCGCCCCGACTCGGAACCACCCCCGTCATTGCGAGCGTAGCGAAGCAATCCAGCGTTTGCGCGAGACGGCTGGATTGCTTCGCTACGCTCGCAATGACGGTGAGCGTCTCAGCGAGGCCTCACACGAAGAGCCGCTCACCCTCCAGCCCCTTGTAGAGATCGGCGACCTGCTCGCCATAGCCGTTCCAGATCAGCGTCGGGCGGCGCTCGCGCGACCCTAACAACTGCTCGCTGGCCTGGCTCCAGCGCGGATGGGCGACCGCCGGGTTCACATTGGCCCAGAACCCGTATTCCTGCGCCTGCAAACCCTCCCAGAAGGTTTTGGGCCGCTCGGCGACGAAGGAAATCTTCGTGATCGATTTCGCCGATTTGAAGCCGTACTTCCACGGTACGATCAAACGAAGCGGCGCGCCGTACTGTGTTGCGATCGGTTTGCCATAGATGCCGGTGACCATCAGCGGCAGGTCGTTGGTCGCCTCCGCGATGGTCAGCCCTTCGGTATAGGGCCAGGGATACCAGCGCTGCGACTGGCCGGGCGCGATTCGCGGATTCAGAAAGGTCTCGAACCTGACATATTTCGCGCTGGCCAGCGGCCTGGCGAAGGCGACGAGCTGCTTCACGGTGAAGCCGGTCCAGGGCACCGCCATCGACCAGCTTTCGACGCAGCGGAAACGATAGAGCCGCTCCTCCAGCGTCATCTTTCGGATCAGGTCGTCGACGCCGATTTCCATCGGCTTCTCGACCATGCCGTCGATCGTGACCGTCCAGGGCCGCGTCACCAGCTTCTTCGAGGCGGCGACGACGTCCTTGGAGGTGCCGAATTCGTAGAAGTTGTTGTAGTTCGCCGCCAGCGCCTCGTCGGTCACCGGCCGGTCGAGCGTGAAGCTCTCGTTCTTCTTCGCCGGATAGAGATCGAGCGTCGGATCCGGCGCTTGCGCTGCCGCGATCTGCGGCAGGGCCGCGCTTGCGATCGCGCCTGCCCCGGCCGCGAGCATAGAGCGGCGGTTCAGATAGACCGATTCAGGCGTGGCCTGACTCTCGGGCATCGCCCAGCCGGGGCGGTTTTTGATCAGCATCGGACGGACATGCTCCGTTTCAGAGGAGCATGAGTCTAGCGCATGTGCGCGCGTCACGCGCAAATCACGAGCGGGAGAGTTCTTCCTTCTCCCGCAAGGGTAGAAGGGAAGAGCCTTACCCCCGCTCTTCCAGCGCCTTGACGATCGCCGCGCCCATCTCGCTGGTCGAGACCGCGTTCGCACCCGGCGCGGCAATGTCCTTGGTGCGCGTGCCCGAGCCCAGCACGTCGGCGATCGCGCCTTCCAGCCGGTCCGCGGCTTCGATCGCCCCAAACGAGTAGCGCAGCGCCATGGCGAAGGAGCCGATCATCGCGATCGGGTTCGCCAGACCCTTGCCCGCGATGTCGGGCGCGGAGCCGTGGACCGGCTCGTAGAGCGCCTTGCGCTTGCCGGTGGCTGCGTCTTCCGCGCCGAGCGAGGCCGAGGGCAGCATGCCGAGCGAGCCGGTGAGCATGGCGGCGACGTCCGAGAGGATGTCGCCGAACAAATTGTCGGTGACGATGACGTCATACTGCTTGGGCCAGCGCACGAGTTGCATGGCGCAGTTGTCGGCCAGCACATGCTCCAGCTCGACATCGGCGTAGCTCTTGGCGTGCAGCGCCGTGACGGTCTGCTTCCAGAGCACGCCGGTCTTCATGACGTTGTGCTTCTCGGCCGAGGAGACCTTGTTGCGCCGCGTGCGGGCAAGCTCGAAGGCGACCGCGCAGATCCGGTCGATCTCGGGCGTGGTGTAGACCTGCGTGTCGACGCCGCGCCTGCTGCCGTCCTCCAGCGTGACGATCTCCTTGGGCTCGCCGAAATAGACGCCGCCGGTGAGCTCGCGCACGATCAGGATGTCGAGGCCTTCGACGACCTCGGGCTTGAGCGACGAGGCAGAGGCCAGCGCGGGATAGCAGATCGCGGGGCGCAGATTCGCGAACAGGCCGAGATCCTTGCGCAGGCGTAAAAGGCCGGCCTCGGGGCGGTGCTGATAGGGCACGTCGGCCCATTTCGGCCCGCCGACCGCGCCGAATAGAACGGCGTCGGCGGCCTGCGCCAGCTTCATGTCGCCTTCCGAGATCGCCTGCTGGTGCGCGTCATAGGCGCAGCCGCCGACAAGGCCCTTCTCGATCTCGAAGGAGGCGAGACCCTGCCTGCCGAACCACGAGACGATGGTCTCGACCTGGGCCATCACCTCGGGGCCGATGCCGTCGCCGGGGAGCATCAGGAGCTTGTGGGTCGCCATCTCGGTCAGCCTTTGCTTGGTCGCGTGTCCTCGCGGGCTGATTAGGGGGATGGGGGCTCAGGCGCAAGCGCCGTCAGGTTCAAGGCGGACTGCCCAACGCGATCAAGACGCAAAGGTGAGGACCACAGGCCCGCTGGCATGCTTCGCGCAGGCCAAAGGCACGACGACACCCGGATGAGCCGACATGTCTCGATATGAGACAGTCTTGGTCTCCGAACGGGACGATGACGGGGCAGGGAATGACACGGTTCGGGCGAGGGCTGCTTCTCACGGCGATCGTTGCGCTGCTGGCTTTCGATGGCTGGCAGCTTGCGGCGCGGACGCCTGCGGAATCGACGCCAGCCCATGTCCGGACGATGACCTTCCAGCCCTACGAGCCGCAGAAGGCGCTCTACCACATCACCGACGGCGCGGGCGTGCTCGCCGCCGGGCGCTGGCGCAACCTGCTGCAGATGGCGCGCAACCATGTCGCCGCCGTCGGGCCCGAATGGCTCGACCTGCGCATCCTGCTGCAGGGCGACGGGCTCGACCTGCTGAGGCGGGCGAGGAACGATCCCGACCTTGCGAGCAGGATCGACCGCCTCAGGAAGGACGGGGTGCGCTTCCTGGTCTGCCTCAACACCATCACCGGGCAGAACATGGACCCCGAGAAGACCCTCTACGGCGTTCGCCGCGAGGACATCATCCAGGCCGGCATGGCCGAGGCGGCGGCGCTGGTGCAGCAGGGATACGCCTATCTCAAGCCGATGAACTGACCTCAAAGCGACGATGCCCGGTCGGGAGGGGACCGGGCATCGCCTTCCTCATAGCCGGCAGGGGAACCACCGGCGACGGGATCGGTGGTGCCGGTCAGACCGCCTTCTGCGCCATCTGCCTAGCAATGTAGTCGGCCTGCCGGAGAGCCAGCGCGACGATCGTCAGCGTCGGGTTTTCCGTCGCGCCGGTGGTGAACTGGCTGCCGTCGGAGACGAACAGATTCTTGATGTCGTGGCTCTGGCCCCATTTGTTGACGACGCCGTCGCGCGCTTTCTCGGACATGCGGTTGGTGCCGAGATTATGCGTCGAGGGGTAGGGTGTGGTCGGGAAGGTGCGCGTCGCGCCGACCGCCTCGTACATCGCCGAGCCCTGCCGGTAGGCATGGGCGCGCATGGCGATGTCGTTGGGATGATCGTCGAAATGCACGTTGGCGACCGGCATGCCGCCCTTGTCCTTCTTGTCGGAGAGCGTGATGCGGTTGCTTTCCTGCGGCATGTCCTCGCCGACGATCCACAGCCCCGCCATGTTCTCGTAAGAGTCGAGCGCGGTGGTGAACTCCCGGCCCCATGAACCCGGATCGAGGAAGGCGGCCATGAAGGGCAGGCCGATCGAGAGTGTCTCCAGCTCATAGCCGCCGACGAAGCCGCGCTTGGTGTCGTGGTGCGCCTCGTCCTGCACGATGCCGGCCATGGTCGTGCCGCGCCACATCTTAACGGGCTTGTCGAAGACGCCATAGACCGAACCGGTGAGGTGGCGCATGTAGTTCTTGCCGACATGGCCCGAGGAGTTGGCGAGCCCGTCCTTGAACATGTTGGAGGCCGAGTTGAGCAACAGGCGCGGGCTCTCGATCGAGTTTCCGGCGACCGCGACGATGCGGGCCTTCTGGCGCTGCTGCACGCCCTTGCCGTCGAGGTAGACGACGCCGGTGACCTTGCCCGACGCATCGTGCTCGATCTTCTGGACGAAGGATTCAGGGCGCACCTCAAGCTTGCCCGTGGCCTCGCCCTTCGGGATCTCGGCGGCCAGCGTCGACCATTTCGCGCCCGACTTGCAGCCCTGGAAGCAGAAACCAATCTGCTGGCAGGCGCCGCGGCCGTCGCGCGGCTCCGAATTGATCGCCATCCGGCCGGTCGAGACCTTGCTGTAGCCGAGCTTCTTCGCGCCCTTCTCGAAGACCTTGTAGTTGTTGTTTCCGGGCAGGCCGGGGATGCCGTTGGTCAGCGTCACGCCCATGCGGTCCTCGGCCTTGGCGTACCAGGGCTCCATCTCGGCGAGGTCGATCGGCCAGTCGAGCAGGCTCGCGCCCTTGATCTCGCCATAGGTCGTGCGGGCCTTGAACTCGTGTTTCTGGAAGCGCAGCGAGGCCCCGGCCCAGTGCGTCGTCGAGCCGCCGACCGCCTTGACAATCCAGGCCGGGAGATTGGCGAAATCCTTCGCGACCCGCCATGAGCCCGAAGTGGTGCGCATGTCGGTCCAGGCGAGCTGGGTGAAGGAGGCCCATTCGTCATTGAGGAAGTCCTCCGCCTCGTGGCGCTTGCCGGCTTCGAGGCAGACCACGTTGATGCCCTTGAGCGCGAGTTCGGTGGCGAGCGTGCCGCCGCCCGCGCCGGAGCCGATAACCACGACGACGGTGTCGTCGTTCAGATCGAACTTGCCAGCCATGGCTGTATCCTCCTGATTTTTTATGGTTTTCAGAGCCAGGCGATGTCGCCGAAGCCGCGCGCGATGTAGCCGCCCTGCGAGGCGCTCTCGCCCTCGTAGCCGAAGACCGGCCAGACTTCCGGCTGGTTGTAGAGCGACACGACGAGGCCGGACCGGATGCCCTGGAAGAACTTGCCCTTCTGGATCGCGCGCAGCAGGTTGACCCGCTGGCTCTCCCAGCCGACCTGCGCATAGGGCTGTTTGAACTGCTTGGCGGAGATCGCGTTGACCTCGGCGACGTTCTTCTCGACATCGACCCTGAACGCCGAATCCTTGCCGGATTTCTCGTCGTAGGACTTCATCGCGACCGCGTAGAAGCGGTCGGCGAGCCTGTCATGCGGGTAGATGTCGCGTGCCATCTTGATCAGGGTCAGCATGGTGTCGGGCTTCAGCGCCTTGACCTCCAGCCCCCAGGCCTCGACTGGGTGGATCAGCGATCCACCGGAGATCACGATCGCGGCGGCGCTCGCGCCCGTGACAAACTGGCGGCGGTCGAGCGCCGGGCTGGCCGGAGCCGAACCGGCTGGTTCGGCGTTTTGCAGGTGAGCCATGATGTCCTCCCGTTCTGATCCGGCGCGTTGGTCCGCTGCGCCGGTCTTTCGTGACGCTCAGCGGTAGCGGCCGTGCTTCTGGAGGACCTCGATCTTGTAGCCGTCGGGGTCCTGGACGAAAAAGAACTT
>JAIETL010000090.1 GCA_019745195.1 Beijerinckiaceae bacterium | reverse complement strand
GCCTCCAAATCAAGACAAGCCGAGTGAATCATGAAGCGGTCAATTCGGCGAGGTTTTTGCGGGCGTCCAGCTCGCGCCCAGCGCCGCCAATGTCCGCAAGGTCAATTTGACCGCCGGCGTGAGTGAACTGGCCGATAGCATCGAGGCGCATGGCCTGATCCAGAACCTCACCGTCAGGAAGGCGGGCAAGGGCCAGAAGTTCGAGGTCGTCGCCGGCGCGCGTCGTCTGGCGGCGCTGCGGCTCTTGGCGAAGGAGGGCCGGATCGCCAAGGACATCGACATCCCCTGCAATGTGCTGGCGGCTGAGCGCGATACTGAGATCTCCCTTGCCGAAAACACGCAGCGCGAGGCCATGCATGTCGTGGACGAGGTCTTGGCCTATCAGCGGTTGGTCGAGGACGGGTTGCCGGCGGACGCCATCGCGAGTCGCTTCGGCCAGTCTGTCGTCACCGTGCGCCAGCGCTTGAAGCTCGCCAGCCTGTCGCCGGCCATCCTGGACGAAATGCGCAGCGATGCGATCACCATCGAGCAGGCCCGTGCGCTGGCGATCAGCGACGATCACTCGGCACAGGAGGCGGCATGGTTCGGGCGCGAGGGCTGGAGCCGCAGCGCAGGCAATCTGCGCGCGGTGCTGACTGACGAGCATATCCGCAGCAGCGACAGGCTGGCGTGCTTCATCGGCATCGAAGCCTATGAGGCCGCAGGCGGTGTGGTGCTACGCGACCTGTTCTCGCAGGATCAGGCGACCTTCCTGACGAACCGGCGGTTAGTGATGGAACTGGCGGCCGAGAGGCTACAAGCGGTCGCGGATGCAGTCCGGCCGGAAGGATGGGCATGGGCGGAAATCAGCATCGAGGCCGACAGCCTGCATCAGGCGGGCTATGGTCGCATCCACCCCCGCCGCCGCGATCACACAGATGCCGAGCAGGCCGAGCTTGCCGCGTTGGGCGAGAGCTACGACGCCCTGGCCGAGCAGATCGAATCCCATGCCGAGGGCGATCCGCAGATTGCGGCCGACGAGGACCGCCTCGCCGAAATCGAACGACGCGTTGAGGCCATCAAGCATGCCGCCGATAGCTTCGTGCCGGAGGAACAGGCCTTGGCCGGCTGCCTTGTCGCGATCGGCTATGACGGCGCGCTGCAAGTGACGCGCGGCCTCGTCAAGACGGAGGACCGCTCGGCGCTGGAGCGTTTGCATCATGGCGAGCAGGGCGATCACGATGACGGCGAGGCCCCTGCCCTGCCTTCGCAGCCCGAGACGACGGAGCCGAGCGGATATTCCGCGACGCTGATCGAAGAACTGACGGCGATCCGCACGGCGGCTATGCGCGTGGAGCTGGCGCAGCGGCCGACTGTCGCGATGGCGGCGATGCTGCATCCGTTGGTGCTGGCCAGCTTCTATGGCCGGCATCAGGGCCTGCACATGCATTCGGCTGTCGAGGTCAGGGGTGAGCGCAAGGCGCTCGACCTCAGCATCAAGCAGCCCGAGGCTTGCAGGGCGCTGTCGGGCTGGACCGAGATCGTCGAGGCATGGGGCTACCGCCTCCCCGGCGATCAGGCCGATCTCTGGGGATGGCTGATCGCCCAGCCGATCGATACGCTGACCGATCTTCTTGCCGTGGTGTCGGCGGCGAACCTCAACGCGGTCACCGCGCGTCATGAAATCAGCCGTGGCCGGATGGCGCAGGCGAACCAGATCGCGTAAGCCGTCAATCTCGACATGCGTTCATGGTGGAGCCCGGAGCAGGAGTTCCTGTCGCGCCTGTCGAAATCGACCATCGCCGCGATCCTGCGCGAGGCCGAGTGTTCCGAGGATGCCGCCAAGGCGATCGAGCGCAGCCCTAAGGCAGAGGCCGTCGCTCAGGCCGAACGCGAACTGGACGGCAAGGGCTGGCTCCCCTCCCCGCTCCTGACGCCAAGCGCAGGTCAGGCCGAGGCCGCCGATCGTGAGCATGATGATGTTGGCGACGAAACGCCGATGCCGATGGCGGCCGAGTAAGCAGCCGCGCCGCCGGCGCCCCTATATCCTTTGATCAGGTCTGCCGCCCGGGTCTCATGGCTCGGGCGGTATTCGCGCGCGGGGACTGCTCCTGCGCGGGATCGACCCGCCCAGGACCAGATCAGGGGCGCCCCAAAGCCCCGCCCCTCATGCTCCCCTCCCCGCCCATAGATCCGTGTACCACAAGTAACTGGCTATCCGATAGCTAGCTACTAGATAGCGATCAGATAGCTATCCAGTAGCTAGCTTATTCCAAACAAAATTGGTAGCTATCTGTTAGCTACTGGATATCTAATCATGGAACAGGAGGACTCGAAGATGCCGACGATCGCATTCGCCAACCCAAAAGGAGGCGCAGGCAAAACCACTGCCGCTCTTCTGCTGGCTTCAGAACTGGCCGCGAAGGGTGCCACGGTTACCATAATCGATGCTGATCCAGAAAAATGGATATCCCAATGGGGGGCGTTGACTGGGAAGCCTGAGAATATCTCCATAATTGGAAATGCGACCGAAGATACGATCGTAGATCAAATAGATATTGCTTCACTTAACTCCCAGTTCGTTGTTGTCGATCTTGAGGGCACAGCTAGCCTAATGGTTGCCAATACAATTGGTATGGCCGATCTGGTAATTATTCCAATTCAGGGTTCAGCGATGGATGCGAAAGGAGGAGCAAAAACAATTCGCCTTATTAGGAATCAGGAACGGATGGCGCGTCGACAGATTGCTCACAGTGTTCTTCTTACAAGAACAAGCGCAGCAGTTACATCGCGGTCACTTCGGAATGTTCAAAAACAGTTAG
Source organism: Beijerinckiaceae bacterium (assembly GCA_019745195.1). Classification (GTDB taxonomy): domain Bacteria; phylum Pseudomonadota; class Alphaproteobacteria; order Rhizobiales; family Beijerinckiaceae; genus Allobosea. The sequence continues at coordinate 3,365 of JAIETL010000090.1, read as the reverse complement.
CTAAAAGTGGAGTCGACGTGTTCATAACGCCGATTGTCGAGCGAGCGGCGTTTCGAGATATCTTTGATTTTGGTGGCACCCTTGCGTCGCTGGATCCTCGCAACGTCAGCAATCTTGAAAAAGCGCGCGAGAATGCACGTGAGTTTGCCGGCGAGGTAATCACAAAGCTGAAGCAGTCAACACAGGATGAGAAGGTGGCCTGACATGACCAACGAACGCCCAGATTTAGGCTTTGGTGAAGAGCTAGACGCGTTCGATCCCAAGGCCTGGGACCCGGCTGACAAGAAAAAGCGTGAACCCCGGGCACCTAAGGCCGTCACCCGGCAAGCTGCTGAAGCTACAGGTTTTCAAAGTCGTGAGCCGAAATCACCATCATCGCCCGATCGGCGCCGGCGCACGGGGCGAAACGTCCAGTTCAATCTGAAGGCTAAGCCCGAGACGATAGAGGCATTCTGCCGGATCGCCGATCGAAAGGGGTGGGGCTTAGGCGAAACGCTGGAAGAAGCAGTAATGTTACTGGAGCGAGAAATCTCCGGTACGAGTTAGGCATCTATTTTCTGGGTTGCAAGAATCAAATGACTCGCACATCGTCACTAGTGCTTTGAGGGTGATTCTAGTGTCCGCGTCGCTGCAAAAATCCGCTCCCCGTATGGCCGCCATTCGATCACGGCGCCACGAGGCCGGATTCTATGAAACCACTGTTTTCGTCCACGAGCTTGCTCGAAAGGCGATCGACAGCGCGATAGCGACCGGCCGCTTCAAATCACGCAGAGAAGCCATGGAAGCCGTCATTCATGCGGCATACATGCCAGAGGAAAGTGCAACCAACCCGCGCTAACCCCTGAAAAGCGAAAAGGCCCCAGCTTTGGCGAGCTGAAGGCCTTTTGTGACGGCTGTGAGAGCCGCCCGTAGAACGGCTTTAAATCTCTCACAGCCGGATCGTTCTGTCAACGCAAACCACATGGTTTGCGAACGGAGTTCTATGCCCTTCGCGCAGACGAGGGGGATGGGGTCCGATCGCTGACCTGTGCCTGCACGGGATGAGCTTGGAGGGAGGTTCGACGCGGCCCAGCCTTGAAGGACCGGGCCATGTTCGCAGTCGAGATGTCGAGGGTGATCGCGGAGGTGCGCACGTTGTCGCGCCTGGACGAGATAGCCCGTGATCTGTGGAGCGCCTTTGGCGCAGATGCGCTGACGGAGGCGCAGGCGCAGGCGCTGAGCGAGGCGATCGAAGCGCGCAAGCACGAGGTGAGGGGGCAGGACCGGATCGCGGTGCGCGCGCCCACCGCGGCGCTCGAGCGGGCGCTAGATGGGCAGAACAGCATCTTCCCGCCGAAGCGCCGGCCGAAATCGCCGGACCGCCAGCGCTCGATCGCGCGCCGGCGGCGGCTGGCCGCGTCGGGGCCTATGCCGCCCCAGCTCGCAGCGAAGTTCACGACGGGCCAGCTCGCGGTGATGCGGATCATCGCCGACGAGGTCGAGAGCAGGCGCGGGACCTGCGCGCTGACGATCGGCGAGATCGCAGCGCGCGCCGGCGTCTGCATCGCGCTGGCGCGCAACGCCATCCGGATCGCCGAGCGGCTGTTCCTGATCAGCACGCAGTTCCGCAAGAGGGAAGGGCGCCCGCATCTACCTTCGGTGATCCGCATCATCTCGAAGGCTTGGAACGCTTGGCTGATCATCGGCGGCAAGGTGCGCCGGCACGCAATCAACGCCGAGCGCGAAGAGGGGACCTTGCCGTTTCGAGCGCAAACGGCGGGCAGCAAGTTCTCGCGAAAGATAGGGTCTAAAAAAATAGGCCCCACGGGCACCGATCTATCCAGATCGGCTTCTTCTATAAGCAGGCGACCGCAAACGGAGACGGCGCGAAGACCCTCCGGGCGGCCTACGGCCGTCGCCTGAAGGCGATCAGCGCCGCCTCGCGGCCGACTTCAAGCTCAATTCTGCACCACCTGAGCAAACGGCAGCGCCGCAATTGGCTTTTCGAAAAAGCCAGGTGATTTCGGTCGAGTTTTTCTGATTTTCGTCGATGAGGACATGCGCGCTGCGCATGATCCCGTTCGATTTGACGATCGCGATCGGTTGCGGGGGCTCCTTGGCAAATCTGGCAATCGGGCGTATATCCTAGTCACGGTGACTAGTGGAGCGACGATGATAAAATCCGAACGACGCGAGCAGAAGATGATGGGCCTCGGCGAGCGTTGGCGCCTGCAGGATGCCAAGGCGCGGTTCAGCGAGGTCGTGAAGCGGGCGCGTGAGCATGGGCCGCAGCGCGTGACGCTGCACGGCAAGGATGCGGTCGTGATCGTCTCGGCCGAATCTTATGACCGCGAGCGGGAACGTCACACTGGGCGTCGCCTGGTCGAGGCCTTGGCCGCGTCGCCCTTGGCCGGCATCATGCTGGAGCGGCCCTTCATCTCCGGGCCGGTCCGGGACGTCGAGGTGTGAACGGTTTTCTGCTGGACACCAATGTGCTGTCAGAACTGCGGAAGCCGCAGCCCGACCAGGCGGTCGCCGACTTTGTGTCCGCCCAGCCGGAAGAGACTTTGTTCGTGTCAGAGGTGACCTTCGCCGAGATCCGCTTCGGAATCGAGCAGGCGCCCGATGCCGAGCGCCGCGCAGTGGTTTCAGACTGGCTGGCGCGCACCCTTCGTCCTCTGTTCGCCGGTCGCACGCTTCCACTCACCGAGGACGTGATCCTGCGCTGGCGGACGCTGCTGGAGGCCGGTCGCCGGCGGGGTCACAATTTCGGGCAGCTCGACCTGTTCATCGCTGCCACGGCTGCGGTCGCAAACCTGATCGTCGTCAGCCGTGACGAGACGCATTTCGTGGCGGCCGGCGTTCCAATCCTAAACCCCTGGACAGAGCGCTATACGACGGGGTCCGGCCAGGAGAAGCCGGTCGCAGACATGACGGCGTCCAATTTTCTGTCGCGACTGACGACGATCGGCTAGCGATGAGTGAGCCAGATCGTGAAAATCATGGCTCGACCGGGCTTGGGCTCCTTTCCTCACCAAGGAATATCGATGTCTGACAACAATGAAGAGCTGCTTGCGCTGACGGCGTCGATCGTGTCGGCTTATGTGACGCGCAACAATCTGCCGATGGCCGACTTACCGCGGCTGATCGCGAGTACCCATGCCGCGCTTGCCAGCCTGGCGGCCCGGCCTGCGCCCGCTATGGCAGAACCGCTGGTTCCGGCCGTGCCGATCCGCCGGTCGGTGACGCCTGACGCGATCATCTGTCTCGAGGACGGCAGGGCGTTCAAATCCCTGAAACGGCATCTGAGCGCGAGCTGGACGCCCGCAAAAACCTCGCCGAATTGACCGCTTCATGATTCACTCGGCTTGTCTTGATTTGGAGGC
>JAIETL010000083.1 GCA_019745195.1 Beijerinckiaceae bacterium | reverse complement strand
GTGCATTTCGGCGTCATCCTGGTGTTCAACATGTGCCTCGGCATCGTCTCGCCGCCGACCGGCAGCGCGCTCTTCATCGGCTGCGCCATCGCAAAAGTGTCGATCGAGCGGGTGACGCGGCCGCTGATCCCGATCTTCCTGTCGACCACCTTCGCGCTGCTGGTCGTGACCTATGTGCCGGCGCTGTCGCTGTTCCTGCCGCGCCTGTTCGGCTTCATCAAGTAAGGCTTCATCCATGCATCCGCTGACCGGGGCGAGGCTCGCCGGAACCGGGACAAACCATGTCGATCTCGCGCTCGAGGGCGGCTACTCCGCGCGGCTGTTTCTGCTCGACAGCCATCTCGCCCGGTTCCTGATCACGCGGCCCGGCGGGCTCGCCATGCCCCGGACATGGTCGTTCTCGCCCGAGATCGCCTGGAGTGGCGAGCCTGATCCTATCGACGGGCGCGACCGGCTCGACGTTTCGGGATTTCCGGGCGCGGCGTTCGCGGTGACGGAGGATTCGGACGCTATCGCTGTCGAGACGGCGCAGCTTCGCGTCGTCATCCGCCGCTCGCCTCTGATGCTCGACTGGCAGGCGCGGGCGACGGCCGACGAGCCCTTCGAGAGCATCCTCAAGGACAGGCCGACACAGGCCTATTTCTTCGACCGCCGCTCGAACCGCTTCCGCCACTATCTCGTCCGAGACGAGAATGAGCGCTTCTACGGTTTCGGCGACAAATCCGGCTCCGCCGACAAGCATGGCCGCCGCCTCGCCATGGGCGCGACCGACCCGCTCGGCTACGATGCCGGCCGCTCCGACCCGCTCTACAAGCACATCCCGTGGTCTATCACGGTCAGGCCCGATCGCGGCGGGCAGGCGGTCGGCCTTTTCTACGACAATCTTTCGCGCGGGGCCTTTGATCTCGGCCAGGAGCTCGACGCCTATCACGACCTCTTCCGGAGCTTTGAAGCCTGCGACGGCGATCTCGACCTCTATGTCGTGCTGGGGCCGAAGCTCGGCGATGTCGTCAAGCGCTTCACCGCGCTGACCGGCCGCGCCGCCTTTCCGCCGCGCTGGACGATCCCCTATTCGGGCTCGACCATGTCCTATACCGACGCGCCCGACGCCTCCGACAAGCTCGTCGGCTTCCTCGCCCTGCTGGAGCAGCACGGCATTCCCTGCGGTTCCTTCCAGATGTCCTCGGGCTATACGCTGGTCGGCGACAAGCGCTGCGTCTTCACCTGGAACCGCGACCGCTTCCCCGATCCGAGCGCCGTCACCGCGCGCTTCAGGGCGGCCGGCGTCGAACTCGTCGCCAACATCAAGCCGGCGCTGCTGACCGAACATCCACGCTTTGGCGAGGTCGAGGCCTTCCGGGGATTCGTGCGCGACAGCGAGGATGCGAGCAGGCCGCACATCACCCAGTTCTGGGGCGGGCCGGCGGCCTATCTCGACTTCACCAACCCTAAGGCCAGCGCGTGGTGGTCGGCGCAGGTCAGGGAGCAACTGATCGACTACGGGATCAACTCGACCTGGAACGACAACAACGAGTTCGAGATCTGGGACGAGGCGGCGGGCTGCGATCTCGCGGGCCGGGGGGCGACGATCGCAACGCTGCGGCCGGTGCAGACCAACCTGATGATGCGGGCCTCCCATCTTGCCCAGACGGCGGCCGCGCCGACGACCCGCCCCTATCTGATCTCGCGCTCGGGCGGGCCGGGCATGCAGCGCTATGTCCAGACCTGGAGCGGCGACAACCGCACCAGTTGGGAGACGCTGCGCTGGAACCTGCGCATGGGCCACGGCTTCTCGCTCTCGGGACTGGCCAATTTCGGCCACGACATCGGCGGCTTCGCGGGTCCCAAGCCGGAGCCGGAGCTGTTCCTGCGCTGGATTGAGCAGGGCGTGTTCTGGCCGCGCTTCACGATCCACTCCTGGAACGACGACGGCAGCGCCAACGAGGCCTGGATGTATCCCGAACTGCTGCCGCAGATCAGGGAGCGCCTCGACTTCCGCGAGCGCCTGACGCCGCTGTTCTACGACCTGCTTTGGCGCATGCATCGCGACCACGAGCCGATCCTGCGGCCGCTCCTCCTCGATTTTCCCGAGCAGCCCGAAAGCTATGCCGAGGAAGACTGCTTCCTGCTCGGCGAACGGCTGCTGGCCGCGCCCGTGCTCGACAGGGGCGCGACGACTCAGCGGGTCTGGCTGCCGGCCTGTACCGAGGGCTGGTACGATCTCTGGACCGGCCAGCATCATGCTGGCGGCGCGACCATCGAAGTCGATGCCCCGCCTGGCCGTTGCCCCGCCTTCCTGCGCGGCGGCTCGATCCTGCCGCTGGGCCCCGCGCCATCGACCGTCACCGGCCCGCTGACGCTGAGGCTGGCGCTGGCGGAAGGCGAAACCGCCACGCTCGACCTCTACGACGATGACGGCGCGAGCGTGCTGGAGACGCCGCTGACACCACCCTGCCTGCTCTCGATTTCGGCCGAGAGGCACGGCGGGACCGTCACGCTAGACGTCTCGCTCAGCGGCACGCGGCCGCCGCGCTGGCCGGAACTCCGCTTCGAGGACGCCGCCGGCCAGCCCATCACCGTCAACCTGCCAGGCGGCGAGGCGATTGACGCGCTGGCGCTTCCCGGGCTGATCTCGGGGGAGTGAAAGCAAACGGTCGTCTTTGCGAGCGCAGCGAAGCAATCCAGGAGGGCGTAGAGCAAGACGCTGGATTGCTTCGCTGCGCTCGCAATGACGGTGAGGGCTTGAGTCGATCGAATTTGAGGTTCTTGGTTGTACGCGCGCGATAGCCACGGGAACTCGAGCCTTGCTGCATCACGACCTCCAGTCGCTCCGGCTCTTCGTGGCGCTGTGCGAATTGCGCAGCCTGAGCCAGGCGGCCCAACGCATGAACATCGCGATCTCGGCGGCGAGCCGGCGCCTGAGGCTGCTGGAGGAGGAGGTCGGCCAGCCATTGATGAAGCGCCTGCCCCATGGCGTCGAGCCGACCCATGCCGGAGTCACGACGCTGCGCTATGCCCAGGGCGTGCTGCGGCTGGCCGACCAGCTCGTCTCGCATATGGGCGAGCACAGGCTCGGCGTGCGCGGGCGCGTGCGCGTCTGCGCCTCCTCCTCGGCGCTGGTGCAAAGGCTGGCGCAGGACCTCGCCGGCTTCATGCGGGACAACCCGCAGATCAAGGTCGATCTGGAGGAGCGCCCATCCTCGGAGACGCTGGACGCGCTGGCGCGCGGCCAGGCCGATATCGGCGTGATCGTGCGCGGCCTCAGCCCGCCCGGACTCGTCTCCATCCCTTATGCGCAGGATCGGCTGGCGCTGGCGGTGTTTCCCGGGCACCGCCTGTTCGCCCGCGAGACAGTCCGCTTCGACGACATCCTCGACGAGGAATTCGTTGCGCTCGACGTCGGCACGGCGGTTCATCGCGTCGTCACGGAGCAAGCGCGCGAGCGGGGCCGGGTCTTGCGCGTGCGCGTGCAGGTCCGTTCCTTCGAGGTGATGTGCCAGATGGTGCGGCAGGGGCTCGGCATCGGCATCCTGCCGGAAGCCGCGCTTCGGCCTCTGGCCGAGGCGCTGGGCCTGCGGCTGATCGGCCTCGAAGAGGACTGGGCGCGGCGCGACATCGACATCTGCGTGCCCCACGCCGATGCGCTCGACCCGCCGACGGCGCGGCTGCTGGCGGCCCTGCAAGCGAGCGCCGGCAACGCGATCTGATTTCGCGAATTAAGAAATCAGAGTTGCTACATTTCTCATTCCTTAAAGTCAGGAACTGTCACAGTCTTGTCGTCAGGAGGTCAGCCCCGCCGTGCTCGCAACGCCACTCCGCGCCGCAGAGACGCCGAGCCTCGCGCTCGCCGGCCGCGCCGCGGCATTGCGCTGCCTCGTCGAGCGCTGCGACGCTCCCGGTCGCAGCGGGCCACTGGCCGGACTGAGCTACGTCGCCAAGGATTTGCTCGATGTCGCGGGCCGCAGGCCGGGCTGTGGGCTGACCGCAGGCGCAGGCGGCGTGCCCCAGCGAGATGCCGCCGTGCTGTCGATGCTCGACATGGCCGGCGCGGCCCGCTGCGGCTATGCGCAGATGACGCCGCTCGCCTTCGAGCCGTCGGGCGGCAATGCGGCATACGGCCGGCCGCTCAACCCGTGGAACCCGGCGCGTATCTGCGGCGGCTCGTCCTCCGGTTCGGCGGTGGCCGTCGCCGCCGGGCTCACGGATTTCGCCATCGGCTCCGACACGGCCGGCTCGCTGCGCATCCCGGCGCAATGCTGCGGCGTCACGGCCTGGAAGCCCACGCCCGGACTTGTTCCGCTCGCGGGCGCGATGGCACTTTCGCCCTCGCTCGACGTGCTGGGCTTCCTGGCGCGGGGGGCGAGGACGCTGGAGCGCGTCGCGGCCCTGTTCACTGGCAGCAAATCTGCGCAACCTATCGCGACGATCGCTGTCGCCAATGACCTGATCGCGCCATCCGATCCCACCATCGCGCGGGCCGTCGAAAACCTCGCCACGCGGCTGAAGGTGGGCGGCCGCCGCCTCACGCCGGAGCCACTGGCGGCTCTGCTCAAGGCCTGCGATGGGCCGGTTCTCGACGTGCTGCAGGCCGAAAGCGCGGCCGAGCATGGCTGGCGGCTTGCGGACGGCACGCTTGAGCCGACGCTCGCCGCGCGCCTGCGCAAGGGTCTCGCCATCCCGCCCGAACAGGCCATTGAGGCGCGCGCGCGGCTGAAAGCCATCGCCGGCGCGCTCAGCCTGTTCCGCCAGCACGACGCCATCCTCCTGCCGGTGATGCCGATCGTCACGCCCGAGGTCGCGGCCTGCGAGCCCGGCTCGCCCGCCTTCTCGGGTCGCACGCTCTACGCGCTCTCGGCCTATACCCGCTTCGTCAACGGGCTCGGATTGGCTGCGGTCGCCCTGCCCTGCGGCTTCGACGAGAACGGCATGCCGATCGTGGCGCAACTTGTCGGCCCAGCCGGCAGCGACCTGTCCCTCCTGGCGCTGGCGGCCGAAATCCAGCGCGACAGCGACTGGCATGCCGTGCGCCCGGCCGCGCTCGACTCCCTGCTGGAGGCCAGCTCATGAAAGCCCAAAGCAGCGCGAAGGCCCCCTCCGCCGCACTCTCGCATCTGCGTGTGCTCGACCTGACCCGCGTGCGCGCAGGGCCGACCTGCTGCCGCGTGCTGGCCGATTTCGGCGCCGACGTCATCAAGATCGAGCCGCCCGACGGGATCGACCCCAATGAGGGCATGTCGGGCGCGCGCGACGGCTACGACATGCTCAACCTGCACCGCAACAAGCGCTCGCTGACGCTGAACCTGAAGACGCCGCAGGGACTGTGCGTGTTCATGCGCCTGGTCGAGAGCGCCGACGTCGTGGTCGAGAATTTCCGGCCCGACGTGAAGGCGCGGCTCGGCATCGCCTATGACGATCTGCGCGAGGTCAATCCACGCATCATCCTGGCCTCGATCTCGGGCTTCGGCCAGGACGGGCCTTATCGCGACCGCGCCGGCTTCGACCAGATCGCGCAGGGCATGGGCGGGCTGATGGGCGTGACCGGATTTCCCGGCCAGGGGCCGGTGCGCGCCGGTGCGGCCGTCGCCGACTCCACCGCGGGACTCTATGCCGCCACCGGCATCATGGTCGCGCTGGTCGAGCGCGAGCGCTCCGGCGAGGGGCAATGGGTCCATACCTCGCTGCTTGAGGCGCAGATCGCGCTCTGCGATTTCCAGGCCGCGCGTTGGCTGGTCGATGGCGTCGCACCCGAGCAGGCCGGCAACGACCACCCTTACTCGACGCCGATGGGCGTGCTCGCCACCTCGGACGGCTACATCAATATCGGCGTCGGCGGACAGGGCCAGTGGCTCAAGCTCTGCGAGGCGCTCGGCCGGCCCGATCTCGCAGCCCATCCCGACTACGCGACACAGGACGCGCGTTTGCGCAACCGGCCGGCGCTGATGGGGTTGCTGGCGCAGATTTTCGCCTCCGCCACGTCCGCCGAATGGCTCGCTCTGCTGGAGAATCATGGCGTGCCGGCCGGGCCGATCTACCGCATGGACGAGGTCTTCGCCGACCCACAGGTCCAGCATCTGCGCATCGCACAGGCTGTGCCCCATCGTGAGCGTGGCCATGTCAGCCTCGTCGGCCAGCCGGTGACGCTGTCGCGGACGCCCGCCGCGCTGGTCTCCTCGCTCCCTGAAAAGGGCGAGCATTCCGACGCCATACTGGAGGAAACCGGCTATTCTGCCGCCGACATCGCGCGCCTGCGGGCGCAAAACGTGATCTGAGGCGGATGATGGCGCAGGTTCGATACGAGGCGGAGAACGGCATCGCCAGGCTGGTCGTCGATCAGCCGGAGAAGCGCAACGCCATGACCTACGGGATGTGGGCGAGCCTGGCGGGGCATGTCGCGCGAGCCGAAGCAGACCGCGAAGTGCGCGCCATCGTCGTGACCGGCGAGGGCGACCGGGCCTTCTGCGCCGGGGCCGACATCTCGCAGTTCGGCGAGATCCGAGACGGCGACGCCGCGACGCGCGCCTATGACGATGCCTATCTCGACGGCTGCGCCGCGATCAGCCGGGCCTCCAAGCCGAGCATCGCCGTCATTCGGGGCATCTGCTTCGGCGGCGGCGTCGGGCTCGCCATGGCCTGCGACATCAGGCTGGCGCGGGCGGATGCGCGCTTCCGCGTGCCCGCCGCACGGCTCGGCCTCGGCTATGCCTATGACGGGGTCGCCGCGCTGGTGCAGCGGCTGGGCTTCGGCGCGACCGCCGACCTCCTGTTCAGCGCCCGCATCGTCGATGCGCCCGAGGCTTTGCGCATGGGCGTGGTCAATGTGCTTTTCGGGCAGGACGATTTCGAGCGTGAGGCGGCAGCCTATCTGCGGCAGGTCGCGACCAATGCGCCTTTGACGCTGCGTGCGGTCAAGCAGGCGCTGGTCGCGCTCGGCCAGCCGGATGCGACGCGGAACACGGCGGCGGCGGATGCGGCGGTCGCCGCCTGCTTCGCCAGCGCCGACTACAAGGAGGGCCAGAGAGCCTTCCAGGAAAAGCGGGAGCCCGCCTTCACCGGCGAATAGCCCGCAAACGGGGACCAAGGCATCAATCTTGCGGGGCTCATCCCGCCATCGTGGAGGATCTGGATATGAAGCGTCGAACATTCTGCGCAAGCCTTCTCTCATCGGGCCTCGCTGCCTTCACCATCGCCATGGCCGCGCCCGCCTTCGCGCAGGCCCCGCTCAGCCCGCCGGTGCAGCTCACCGTGGGTTACCAGAAGGTCGGCCATCTCGCGCCGATCACGCTGATCGAGGAAGACCTCAAGAAGCAGGGCGTCGAGATCAAGCTCGTCGAGTTCGCCCGCTATGCCGATGCCCGCACGGCGCTGCT
>JAIETL010000076.1 GCA_019745195.1 Beijerinckiaceae bacterium | reverse complement strand
CGGTGGATCTCGAACGAGTTCGCCGCCGACCCTTCGCCGACAACATGGTCACCTTGATGCTGGCCAAGCTGCGCGCCTTGCCTGAGGACAGCCAGGAAGCCTTGAAGGTTTTGGCTTGCCTTGGACAAGGCGGCGGTGCCGACCTTCTCGCCACCCTGCTGGACGTCGACGAGCGCAGCCTGGAATCGATGCTGTGGCAAGCGGCGCAGGCAGGCCTGCTGATCCGCGGCGACCAAGGCTATGCGTTTCTCCATGACCGCGTCCAGGAGGCGGCCTATCTGGCGATAGAGCCGCCGCTGCGGCCCGTTCGGCACCTGATGATTGGCCGAGCGATGATCACGCGCGACGCCGGTGGCGAAGCACTGTTCGATATCGTCCACCATTTTTCACAGGCCGGCGGTCTCGTGGTCGATTGCGATGAGATCCTGGAGTTGGCCAGACTGCGGCTGGCTGCGGCCGAGCGAGCCATGGCGGCCATGGCCCATGGCGCGGCGCGTGTCTATCTGGAAAGAGCGCTGGCCGACTTGGGAACGGATCCGTGGCCGCTTCAAGACGACTTGGCATTTAAGCTGACGATTCGGTGGATCGAGTGCCTGGTCCAAGCAGGCGAGCATGATCCCGCCGAAGCAGCCCTTGCCCGACTTGCCCGACACACCCGCAATGCCGCCCATAGCGCCGTGATCCGCAGGGCACAGGCCGACCTCCTGACGATGCTGGGACGATTTTCCGACGCGGTCGCCGTCGGTCTCGAAGGCTTGGCCGAGTGGGGGCAAGCCTGCCCCGCCCGCCCCGGCATCGAGGATGTGAGACTACAGGTCGATCGCCTGCACGACGGCTTGTCGGCGCGCGCCCTTCGGGATCTGGCCCGGGCGCCACCCATGAGCGATCCAGGGCAACTGGCGATCATGGACCTGCTCGCGCGGGTGCTCCCGGCGGCGCTGTACACCGATCGCAACCTCCACAGCTATCTGACCATATGGATGGCCAATCTTTCGCTGCGCGAAGGCTTGGCCGACACGTCGGGCTTGGCGTTCATCGTACTGAGCCGGGTGCTGGGGCCATGTTTCGGCGACTATGAGAGCGGGTTTCGCTTCGGGCGGTTCGGCTATGAGCTGATCCTCACCCGCGGTCCCGATTCGCAGCGCCCCTCGGCCTATCTTTGCTTTGCGGTGTTCTGCAACACTTGGATGGGTCCGGCACGCGACAGCGCACAGATCCTGCGACAAGCCCTCGCCGCCGCCAAGGCCGTGGGCGACCAGACCTACGCCGCATACAGCTACAACAACCTCGTCGCCAACCTTCTCCTGACCGGCAGCTGGCTGGCCGACGTCGAGATCTCCGCCGTCGAGGGCCTCGCCTACGCCCAAGGCGCGCGATTTGGGCTGGCCGAGGTCATCCTGGAGGCCCAGACGCGGCTGGTTCGGGGCCTTGGTGGCCGATCGTCCGATATGCGGTTGCTGGGCGAGACCGTCGAAGACGAAGCTGCGCTGCTCGGCCGGATCCAGGAGCAGGCGGGGTTCGAGTTGGCGACCTGCTGGTTTTGGGTGCGTAAACTGCAGGCCTGCGTGGTGGGAGGTGACCTGGCGGCGGCGCGCGACGCCGCCGATCATGCCGAGCCGTTGCTGTGGGCCTCGGCCGAGTTCGTCGAGTTGGCCGAGTTTCACTTCCACGCCGCGATCGCGCGCGCCGGCGCGGCCGCCGAAGACCGTGCCGCCTTGATCGCCGTTCGCCGACATCGCGACCAACTCGCAGTCTGGGCGCGCCATTGCCCCGAGACCTTCACCTGCCGCGCCCAGCTGGTCGAGGCCGAGCTTCGGGCCGTGGACGGCGACGTCCTCGGCGCCCAACGGCTCTATGAGACGGCGATCGCGTCGGCGCGCACCGAGGGCTTCGCCAATGTCGAGGCCCTCGCCGCCGAACGTGCCGCAGCGCTGATCGCCGGCCAGGGCCTGACGATCGTCGCGGAAGCATACCGCGCCAAGGCGCGCGACGCGTATGACCGATGGGGCGCCCGCGGCAAAGTCGCCCAGTTGGAAGACGCCGCCTCGGCGATGGGGACGGCGGAGAATCGAGCCGCCCCGCCCGCCTCGCTCGACGCCCTCTACGTGGCCAGCGTTCTGCGCGCATCCCAAGCGGTTTCCAACGAAATCCTGCTGGACGATCTGATCAGCAAGCTGATGGCGGTCCTGCTGGAGCAAGCGGGCGCCGATCGGGCCGTCCTGTTCCTCGCTCGCGACGGACTGCTGCTTCCCGCGGCCGAGTCTCACATCGACGGCGACGGGCAAAGGCTTTCCGTGCTGTCCCCTCTTCCGACAGCCGCAGAGAGCGCGGCGCCGTTGTCGATCCTCCACGCGGCGCTCCGCGAACGCGAACCCGTGCTGATCGCCGATGCGCGGCTCGACGGGGCCTTTCGACAGGACGCCTACCTCTCCGAGGCCCGACCTCGCTCGGTCCTGGCCCTGCCGCTGATCAAGCAGCACCAAGTGATCGGCGTCGCCTATCTCGAGAACCGCCTGACGGCCGGAGTCTTCACGCCACGCCAGGCCGCGGTACTGGAGTTGCTCGCCGGTCAAGCGGCGATCTCGTTGGAGAACGCGAGGCTCTACAGCGATCTTCTCGGCGAAAACCGACAGCGTCAGGACGCCGAGACGGCCTTGAGGTCGGCACAGGGCGACCTCGAACACGCCGCCCGCTTGACCACCATGGGGGAACTTACCGCCTCGATTGCCCACGAGCTGGGCCAGCCGTTGACCTCCATCGTCGGCAACGCCAATGCGTGCCTGCGATGGCTTTCCCGCGCCGAGCCTAATCTGGAGCGCGCATTGCAAAGCGCCCAAGCCATCGTCCGTGACGGCAAGCGGGCCGGCGAGGTCGTGCGCAGCATTCGAGGCTTGACCAAGAACGGCGCCGGTCCGAAGGCGGAGATCGATCTGAACGCCGCCCTTCAGGAGGTTCTCGACATTCTGGCAGGGGAATGTGCCCGCCAGTCCATCGCTGTCCAGGTAAGTCTGGCGCCTCGGCTGCCGGCCGTCGTCGCCGACCGCGTCCAAGTGCAGCAGGTGTTCCTGAACCTGATCCTCAACGCCGTGCAGGCCATGTCACATCACGCCGGGCGCGGCGTCCTCAAGATCACATCCAGGATCGACGGCGGGGAAGCCCTGATCGAGATCGAGGACAATGGACCGGGTGTCTCGCCCGACCTGCAAGCCAAGATTTTCGACGCCTTCTACACGACCAAAGCGGAGGGTTTGGGATTGGGCCTCTCGCTCTGTCGCTCGATCGTAGAGGGCCACGGGGGCCGACTGACCCTGCGCGACGCCCTGCCGAGCGGGGCCGTCTTCGAAGCCGCGTTGCCGCACTCATAGGTGGAGCACACAGGCCAGACTGTCGGCGCCGGCAGCCTGACGCATCCTGGAACGGCTATCGCGGTTCTAGCGACGGCGCCGTTCAACTCGGCTAACCCGCGTCGAGCTCACACTCGCCGCAACGCGTCAGCGCTTCCTGACCGCCACGATATCGAGTTGCTCGGCCATGAGAACCAGGTCGGGCAGCGACCGCGCGCCCATCTTCGTCATGACTTGGCGCTTGTGAACCTTGGCCGTGACTTCGCTGGTCCCCAGTTCCGCGGCCATCTGCTTGTTCATCAAACCACCTATCGCCAGGGCGAAGGTCTCCTTTTCCCGGGGGGTCAGGGTCGCGTACCGTTTCCTGGCGTCGGCGCTGGCCGCGACGACCCGGATCTGTTCTGCGTCACGCGCCAAGGCGGTCTCGATCGCCGACAGCATTTCGCGCTCGTCGAGCGGCTTGGTCAGGAACTCCAGCGCCCCGGCCTTCATCGCCCGCACCGTCATCGGGATCGTGCCGAAGGCGGTCATGAAGATGAGCGGCAAGGTGCGGCCGCGTTCGGCCAAGGCGGCCTGCAGATCGAAGCCGCTCATCCCCGGCATGTGAACGTCGACCAGCACGCAAGCGGGCACGTCGGGAATGGGCGCGTCCAGAAAGTCCTCGGGGGACGCGAAACTGGTGGCGTCATAGTCCGCCGAATTGAGCTGCCCGACCAGCGCGTCGCGTATGTCGGCGTCGTCGTCGACGATGAAGATCATCGAGGCGGCGGCGCGCATGAGGCTTGGTCTAATATTCGGGGAGGTGGACATTGAAAGAGAATAGCCCGTCATCAGCAAGTTCCCTAGCTAATCATGGATGAAACCCTACGAAGGGGCTGGGCGATGGGAGGGACCTGTCGAGAGCGTCGGACCGATCCTTGCCGCCACCGTAGCGCCGCCAAACCCTGCCTTCCCACTGTCCGTTCGGATAGGCGCCGAGGCGGGACCGCGAGCCTGGGCCGAGGGCATTGGATCTAGCCCCGGGCCAACGCGACGGCGGCTTCGATCGAACCGAGCAGTTCGTCCTCGTCAAACGGCTTGCACAGGAAGGCGAACGCCCCTCCCTTCATCGCCCGAGCCTGGGTTTCCTCATCGCAGAGTGCGGTCAGGAAGATGGTCGGAGTCTTCCAAGCTCGGGCGGCAAGCACCTGTTGCAACTCAAGGCCGGTCATCTCCTTCATGCGCACGTCGAGGATCGCGCAATCGGCCTCGGGCATCGGATCGGACGCGAGCAGCGCTTCGGCAGACTCGAAGCCTGAAGTCTCGTATCCAGCCGAAGCCAGAAGGTTTTCGAGGCTGGAACGCACATAGCGATCATCGTCGACGAGTAGGATGAGCGCCATGTCTAGAGCCTGGGGATAGGTGAGGAATAGGAGTCCATCCGACTTACAATATGGACGGCCTTCCATCGCGCCTATTGATCGTCTGGATAGGTGCGACTTTTTGGCGAGAGAGCGATGAGGCGCCAGAACGATGACTGATCCGCCATGCGGGATCGAAGCGATCTGGCCCTCGCCATCGGAAACGGCCACTTTGACCCGGCGATGCAATTCGCACACTTGACGACCCTGACGGAACCGGACCGTCCGTCGCTCGGACATCTATACTCGCCTGCAACCTTCAGCTGCCCCCCGAAGCCCCTCGGGCAGTTCGGCAAGGAACTCGGTTGGCAGCATAACCGCGGAGCGATGCTTACAGGGCAATCGCGGAAGATACCGGCTACCTCCCTGTGCAGATGGGACGATTTCGCGAGGACCACGAAAGGACGAAGCCGTCGCCAGTCGGCACAGGGCACGGTTCCCGAGGTCGGGCTTGTCTATGTAGGCTCGCTTGTACCGTCCGGGCGATCGCCTCCGCCAGAGGCCTGACGAAGGCGTGGTAGCCGGCATCTTCGCGATCCATGTCGGTGAGCGAGCGCCAGGGCAGGTTGCCGAAGGCGATGGTCTTGCCGTCGCTCAGGCGCCATGGTGCTTTAAAGCCCTTCGAGCTCAGATTGCTGGGCGCGGAGGCGATGCGGACCTGCTCGCCAGCCGGACCCCGTCGATCTACCAGGTGGCGTGGCATTCAAGCATGTCGCCATCGAGCTTGTAGGCAATCGCGAAGCCGACGGGCTGTGGGCGCTGGCGCCAGATCAATCGGAGGAAGGGATGTCGTCGGGGGCGCATGTCGTGGCGAGAGCCATATAGGGTAGCAAACCCGTCAGGCGTCCGCGACGATGAGCTTGCTGCCGAAGCCAACAAAGATGAGTCCCGTCGCAAGGTCGAGCCGACGCCGCATCCGGTGATAGCTGCGCAGGACCGGGCCTCGCGCCAGGGCAGCCGCGACGATGGCGTACCAAAGCCCGGAAATCAGCACCATCGTCGCGACCGCCGAGGCGCCATAGGTCCACGGCGCCCCCGGCGGTAGCGTTGCGGCGAAGAGGCTGGAGACGAAGATCGCCGACTTTGGATTGGCGAGATTGGCAACGAGGCCGATCCGGAAAGCCTTCGCCGGGCTGAGGGTACCGGCACGGCCGTCGGCATTCCCCGGTGTCGCCCCGCCACCAATACGCCAGAGCATGCGCAGGCCGAGATACACCAGATAGAGACCACCGAGGATTTTGAGACCGAGATAGGCGGCCGGTGCCGCCTTGAATAGCAGTCCAACGCCTAGCCAGCCCGCCAGGCCCCAGCAGGCCGTTCCGGTGATCGTGCCGAGAATGGCCCAGACGATGATGGGCCGCGCCCCGGTCAGCGCGGCCTGCACCACGAACAGGAAATTCGCGCCGGGCGTCATCGCCGCGAGAGCCCAGATGGTGGCGACGGTCAGGAGGAACATAGCAGGTTCAATCCGGCTTGAAGCGCTACCGAACCCCGTGAGGCAGCGGTAGGCAAGGTCGGGCAGGCCGGTGCAATCACCGCGCCAGCAAGTTTAACGCGCCATCGAACCCATCGAGCGTCTGGGTAATAATGGCCCGTTTCGGACCTTCAGCATGTCAGCTTCGCGTCCGCACGATAAGCCGCAGTGCCCGGGAGCTTTCAGTCTTTTCTGGAGGAGTGCGCATTGCCCATCGGCCATATCCAGGTGTCCAAGTCGCATGGCACGCAAACGCTGAAGCGGCAGCGCGACGCGGTGCTCCCGACCAACCTTTCCGGTCGATAACGTCCTGATCATTTGCCGAGTTTGCAGATTAACCGCGAACCACCTGCTCAAGACCAGCCCCGGCGAGCCGGGCCGCGGCGAGCAGGCGATCGAGATCGTGCCCGTTGCGAGCGCTGGCGGACAGGCCGGCCATGACGGTGCTCATATAGTCGGTCACGCGCTCGGCCTGATCGGGATGGCGCGCGGCGACGAAGCGATGGATCGCCCCCTCCGCCGCCGCAAGGAACGTTCCGGCCGCCTCGCGTGCCTCGCGGTCGTTGCAGCGCACCCCCTCGATAACGAGGCATCCCGCCGCGTCCGGATCGGCGGCATAGCGCCGCGCCGCCGCTTCCAGCACCGCGACGAGGCATTCCGCGACCGGGAGATCGGCTTTCAGCAGATCGAACAGCGGGATGGCGCCGGTGCCGGCATAGCGATCGAGAATGCGGCTGTAGAGCTCGGCCTTGCTGCCGAAGGCGGCATAAAAGCTCGGCGGGTTTATCCCGATCGCCTGGGTCAGGTGCGCGATGCTGACGGCATCATAGCCACGCGAATGGAACAGCCGCTGGGCGGTCGCGACCGCTTCGTCCGGGTCGAACAGGCGCGGTCTGCCTCGTGCACGGCGTATTTTTGTCTGAGGCACTACAAATACCTTGACGAATGTTTCGAACCGTTTATGTAGCGGGTCGTAAGTTATTGATCAAGGAGAGTCCGATGGGTGCGTTTGAGGCGAAATCCGTTCTGGTGCTGGGTGGCAGTCGGGGGATCGGCGCGGCGATCGTTCGGCGTTTTGTGGCCGATGGCGCGAATGTGACCTTTACCTATTCCGGCTCGCGTGACGCGGCCCACGCGCTGGCGGCCGAAACGGGCAGCACTGCTGTCGAGACGGACAGCGCGGATCGCGACGCGGTGTGCACGGCGGTGAGAAAACCATCCAGTGGAGCGCCTGCGTTTGTGCCGGCGCGGGCGGCGTAAAAGTCGGCCA
>JAIETL010000052.1 GCA_019745195.1 Beijerinckiaceae bacterium | reverse complement strand
CTGGCGGCCGAGCGCGATGCCGAAATCTCGCTTGCTGAAAACACCCAGCGCCAGGCCATGCATGTCGTGGACGAGGTTTTGGCCTATCGGCGCCTTGTCGAGGACGGGTTGCCGGCGGACGCCATCGCCAGCCGGTTCGGGCAGTCCGTCGTCACGGTGCGCCAGCGCTTGAAACTCGCCAGTCTGTCGCCAGCCATTCTGGACGAGATGCGCGGCGATGCCATCACCATCGAGCAGGCCCGCGCGCTGGCGATCAGCGACGATCATGCGGCGCAGGAAGCGGCATGGTTCGGGCGCGACGGCTGGAGCCGCAGCCCCGGCAATCTGCGGGCAGTGCTGACCGACAAGCATATCCGCAGCAGCGACAGGCTGGCGCGCTTCATCGGCATCGAGGCCTATGAGGCTGCCGGAGGGGCGGTGCTGCGCGACCTGTTCGCGCAGGATCAGGCGACCTTTCTGACCAACCGCCCCTTGGCGATGGAACTGGCGGCCAAGCGGCTGCAAGCGGTCGCCGATGCGGTCCGACCGGAAGGATGGGCATGGGCGCAGATCAGCATCGAGGCCGACAGCCTGCATCAGGCCGGTTATGGCCGCATCCACCCCCGGCGCCGCGATCAGACGGAAGCGGAGCAGGCCGAGCTTGCCGCGTTGAGCGAGCGCTATGACGCCTTGGCCGAGCAGATCGAATCCCATGCCGAAGGCGATCCACAAATCGCGGCCGATGAGGAACGTCTGGCCGAAATCGAACGCCGCATCGATGCCATCAAGCATGCCGCCGAGAGCTTCGTGCCCGAGGAA
The DNA here is from genome assembly GCA_019745195.1 of Beijerinckiaceae bacterium. Taxonomy (GTDB): domain Bacteria; phylum Pseudomonadota; class Alphaproteobacteria; order Rhizobiales; family Beijerinckiaceae; genus Allobosea. Next base: position 7,088 of record JAIETL010000052.1, on the reverse strand, counting down.
CAGGCTTTGGCCGGCTGCCTTGTCGCCATCGGCTATGACGGATCGTTGCAGGTAACGCGCGGCCTCGTCAAAGTGGAGGATCGCCCGGCTCTGGAGCGGCTGCGCAACGGCGAGCAGGGCGATCACGATGATGGCGAGGCCCCTGCCCTCCCCTCAGCATGCGAGACGACGGAGCCGAGCGGATATTCGGCGACGCTGATCGAGGAGCTGACGGCGATCCGAACGGCAGCCCTTCGCGTCGAGCTTTCGCAACGACCGACAATCGCGATGGCGGCGATGCTGCATCCGTTGGTACTGGCGAGCTTCTATGGCCGACATCAGGGCCTGCACATGCATTCGGCCGTCGAGGTCAGGGGTGAACGTAAGGCGCTCGACCTCAGCATCAATCGGCCCGAGGCCTGCCGGGCGCTGTCCGGCTGGACCGAGATCGTCGAGGCATGGGGTTACCGGCTCCCCGGCGATCAGGCCGACCTCTGGCCATGGCTGATCAACCAGCCAATCGAAACACTGACGGACCTGTTGGCCGTGGTGTCGGCGGAGAACCTCAACGCCGTCACCGCGCGCCATGAGATCAGCCGGGGCCGGATCGCTCAGGCGAACCAGATCGCACAAGCCGTCAATCTCGACATGCGTTCATGGTGGAGCCCGGAGCAGGAGTTCCTGTCGCGCCTGTCGAAATCTGCCATCGCCGCGATCCTGCGCGAGGCCGGGTGCTCGCAGGATGCCGCCAAGGCGATCGAGCGCAGCCCGAAGACTGAGGCCGTCGCTCAGGCCGAACGCGAACTTGACGGCAAGGGCTGGCTCCCCTCCCCTCTCCTAACGCCGGGCGCCGTTCAGGCCTACGCTGCCGATCGCGCGCATGATGATGTCGAGGACGACGCGCCGATGCCCATGGCGGCCGAGTAAGCAGCCGCGCCATCGGCAAGCTGGACTTATGCAATCGAAGCAGCCGCCCGGGTCTCATGGCCCGGGCGGTATTCGCACGCGGGGACTGCTCCTGCGCGGGATCGACCCGCCCAGGACCAGATCAGGGGCGCCCCAAAGCCCCGCCCCTCATGCTCCCCTCCCCGCCCGAGAGAGTTTCTCAGGCCGCCGATGCTACAACGCTTTGCGCCTCATACGTCCCGGTCGCGAAATCGACCGTCAGCGACCGGACGACGGGTTCGGGTCTGACCTCCCGGCCCTCACGCACCAGTCGAACAAGCCCATGGGCGGCGAGCTGCTGGAGCGACCGCGAAACGTTGGGCTGCGCACGCCCGGTCAGCGCCACCACCTGCCCGATATTTTGGGGATGTTCCCGCAGCATCACGCCTAGGAGATCGAGAGCTTCCGCCGATAGCGCAGCCAGCATGGGAGCGGCCGGCCTTGATGTTGGGGTCGCCTCGCCTCGCGCCACCGCGCGCATTTCGTCACGAAGGGTTGCCAGACTCGTCCGCTTCATCATCATCCTCCACTTCTGTGTCCTCGTCGACGAAGTCAAAAGCTACGCCCTCTTGCCGGCATGCCTGTTCGACAGCAGCGAAGAAATCGACAATGAGCTCGTCGGCTCCCTGAAAATTGTAAGGCACCAGCTCGGCAGTCCGCCGAAAGCGATGGCGGTGATCGTAGGTTTGGGCTCTTGCGACGCCATGGGCATTATCGAAGCCGAGCAGCCGGGTTTTATCCACATCGTGCAGCGTGAATGAGTACTTCACGCCAAAGGGCCGCGCCAGGGTCTCCGGCACCAATGCCACTCGGAATCGAATACTCCAGCCGTTCTCGAGCCAAAACCGGCGGCGATCGTAGCCCAAGAGGCGCAACATGTTTTCATCGGTCACCTCAAATCATATATCGGCAAACGATATGAAAAGCAAGTTCGTTGTACCAGCGGGTCGGCTCGCATGTGTCGGTGGCGGTAGAGCAGGCAGCGCGCCGCCCGCGCGACCGTCATCCCTCGATCGAAGCAGCCGTGGGTCTTGTGGTTCGGGCGGTTTTCCCGCGCGGGGACTGGTCCTGCGCGGGATCAACCCACCCAGGACCAGATCAAGGGTGCCCCAAAGCCCCGCCCCTAATGCTCCCCTCCTCGCCCATGGTTCCATCCGATGCCCAAGCGGTCATTGTCGTCAGTCGGTGGCTGGCAGGTTGCTTTGCAGCGGATTGAATGGACGGATGCTGAGATCCAGCGGCTCGAAATGGCGCCTATTATCGGTCAGGAGTCCTTGCTCGTGCGTCTGCGCAGTTCCCGCGATCAGCACGTCCGATAAGCCAGAGTGGCGGCCATTAGCCCGCGCCCCTCAGTCAGGACGCCAGCGATCTTCGCGACGGTTAGAATGCGTTCCAACCAACAATCCAAATCGATGGCGCGGCGCTCGCCGCCCGCACCGCGAAGTTTTTCACTGCCGGCTTTGATTTCGATAACCGAAAGCGCCGAGAGGTAGAGCTGGTCGGCATTCTGCAACAGCCATTCGCCCAGTGGCTTCAGAGCTCTCGGCCGTCCGTTCTTGTCTGGAGCGAGTTGGCTGACGATTTTAGTAGCGAGCAGCTAGTCCGTCATAGCTCGATCTCGCGTGACGGCGAGCGGTCACGTTCGATCTCGAGCTCATGGGGTATCGAGAGGAGCAACTCGGCGAAGCTCGGTCGATCATCGCGTAAGAGCTTGCGCCCTTCCGCGATCGGCACGATCATTGCCGCCGGCTGGCCGTACTTGGTCACGATCGTCGGTTCGCCGTGTTGAGCCGCCTCGATGATGGCCGAGAAGGTCGTCTTGGCCTCTTTCAGGTTAAGGGTTTTCATGCGGCACACACTGTGTGATTACGAGTGATGACCTTAACATGCTGTGCTGGTTCGGGCCATGCAATGCGAGGCTGCGGTAAAGGAATGGCGGGGCGAGGTTTGAGCAGCCTTGGCCGCTCCAAGCTCCGGTACAAGGACGGGCAGAAACGTTGGAGCCGGATGCCGGCAGAAGGTGGGTCGTATTCGACACCCGCGGGTTCTCGCTAGCGCCCGGCACTCAAGGGGGCCGCCGGCAGGGTAGCATGACCGTGTCGCAATAACTCTCCGGCGGAGGCGCTTGCTCAGGAAGGGCGGGGCGAGGGCCACAACGAAAATTAGCCGCGGCTAATTCCGGAGGTTGAGGGCGGCGGCCCTCCGGGCGCAGGCGGTCAGTTAGCCGCGGCTAATGTCGGCGTCCTGGAAGCGGCCAGTCGTGGACAGTGGCGACAATTCCCCGAAACAATGGTTAATGAGCGTTAACCCTATTGTTGTTGCTAGAATCATCGAATCGGGCATAGTCGTGTCAGTTGCGAAAAAAAACGCAATCCCGCAAAAATACCGTAACTGCACTGGCGATTCGAACCGTGGTTATAAACGCTGCCAAGCCCGCCGAGGTGAAGGAAGGACTGAAGTCGCTTATTCAGAGCCAGTCCGCAATGTTGGCTGCCCAATTGCAGGCGCATCACCTCACCACGTTTCCGCCAAATGCCCAAAAAGGGATTCGCAATCTCTCTCCATCTGAAGTGGCAAAGCTCCTTGGGGTGACAGAGGGCTATTTGCGGCAGATAGCGTCTGAAATCCCCGACTTGAGCAAGCTGTCGCCAGGGGGCAGGCGCTCCTATTCCGTCGAAGCAGTCCACGAAATCCGCAAGATCCTTGATGGAGGGGCACGCGGACATCGTCGCTATCTGCCTTGGCGATCGAAGGACGAGGCGCTCCAGGTTGTCAGCGTGATGAACTTCAAGGGTGGATCAGGGAAGACTACGACGACAGCCCACTTGGCGCAATTCTTGGCGCTCAGGGGCTATCGAGTCCTAGCCATTGATCTCGATCCGCAGGCTAGTTTGTCGGCGCTATTTGGGCATCAGCCCGAATTGGACGTGGGTCCGAACGAAACCCTGTATGGCGCGATTAGGTACGATGAGCACCGGCGCCAGGTCGCTGAGATCGTGCGCTCGACCTACATTCCGGATCTCCACCTTATCCCGGGCAATCTCGAACTCATGGAGTTTGAGCATGACACTCCCAAAGCCCTCATGCGGCGCGCTCCCGGAGACACTATGTTCTTTGCCCGCATAGGGCAGGCTCTCTCGGAGATTCAGGACGCCTACGACGTTGTTGTCGTGGATTGTCCTCCGCAGCTCGGGTTCTTGACCATGTCTGCGCTGACAGCGGCTACATCGGTCCTCATCACCGTGCATCCTCAGATGCTCGACGTCATGTCGATGAACCAATTTCTGGCAATGACTGGCGACCTCTTAGAGGAAATCAGCAAGGCTGGCGCGTCGTCGAACTATCTCTGGATGAAGTATTTGATCACACGCTTCGAGCCGAGCGACGGACCGCAGAACCAGATGGTGGCATTTTTGCGCTCCATCTTTGGGGACCACGTCCTAAATCACCCGATGCTCAAGAGCACCGCGATTTCGGACGCTGGCTTGACGAATCAAACCATATTCGAAGTCGAGCGCAACCAGTTCACGCGATCTACCTACGATCGCGCCCTTGAGTCCGTCGAGAGTGTAAACGGCGAAATTGAAGCGATGATACGCAAGGCATGGGGGAGGGCGGCATGAGCCGAAAAATCTTCGCCGATCTGCCAGCGCCTGGGTCGCAGCCAACCGAGTCCGGCGCCGCGCCGCGTAGACAGGCGATGCGACCGCTCATGGCCGCTTTGGAAAACGAAGCTCAGGAGACGGGGAGACGCTCGCCTGTTGGCGCTTTGGGCCAATCACTTGGAGAGATGAGCGAGCGGACCAAGCGCGCCGAAGAGATCGAGCGCCGGCTCTCCGCTGGCCAGACAATCGTCGAGCTCGACGTTGCCGACGTAGAGCCTTCGTTCGTTCCAGACCGCATGCAAGTCGACGACGAGGCCTTTGGTAACTTTGTACAGTCGATTAAGGCAGAAGGCCAGCAAGTCCCAATCTTAGTCCGTCCGCACCCCGAGAAGGCGAACAAGTATCAAATTGCCTTTGGTCATCGTCGCTGGCGCGCTGCGAAGGCGCTCGAGCGACCGATCAAGGCTGTCGTCAGATCGCTCACGGACCAAGAGCTTGTTATTGCTCAGGGGCAGGAAAACAACGAACGGCAGGATCTGTCGTATATTGAGAAGGCGCTGTTCGCTCGACGGCTCGATCGCCAGTTTTCCCGCGACGTAATTACGTCCGCTCTGGCCGTCTACAGCAGCGACCTGTCAAACATGCTGTCTGTTGCAAACCGAGTGCCCGATGACCTTATCGAAAGCGTCGGGCCAGCTCATTCTGTCGGCCGACGCAGTTGGATGGCGCTCGCAAATCTCCTGACCTCTAAGCTTAACGTCGCGAAAGCACGAAAGTTGGCGGCAGAGGCGTCGTTTGGGAAGCTTGCTTCGAAAGAGAGGTTCGAAGCTCTATTCAAGGGCCTCTCGGAAAAATCCCCATCCCATGGTGACGCGACCGCAGTCTCGCACGCGGGCCGCGAAGTGGGAAGAATCGCGGAGACGAAGCAGCGGGTAACACTCACGGTCGATCGCAAAGTGTCGCCGGAGTTCGCTTCCTTCGTTCTCAACGAATTGCCTCGTCTGTTTGAGCTGCACCAGAAGCAGCAAGGACAGTGAGGAGGATAGCCCGCAACCAGGAGAGCACGAGCGCGAAAGAAAAAGGCCCCCGAAACGTGTTCCGGAAGCCCTTCTCATAGTCTGACACCTAGAGAATCGCATTTCCACGAATCACCGTCAAGAGTCTCGTGAAGACTTTGCGTCGTTTCGGCGAGCAAATTTCTTTTGCCTAACGCTAGGTGAAAGACAATGGAAACACGACTCTCGACGACGCCCTTTGGGCGGCGATCGCTAACGCTCGCCCATGTGGCCAGCCAGGCTGTCGCAAAAGCACGACCGCCCGAGAAGGCGGTTCACAAATGGAACATCTTCCGGGCGATCTGCACGGCCAAGAATGCTCTCGGCGTGCCCGAGCGGGCTTTGGCTGTTCTGGACGCGCTGCTATCGTTCCACCCCGAAACTGTCCTGACCGGCGAAGGCCTCGTGGTTTTCCCCTCGAACCACCAGCTCGGCTTGCGAGCCCATGGCATGCCGATGGCGACGCTCAGGCGCCATCTCGCGGCTTTGGTCGACGCCGGGTTGATCGTCCGGCGCGACAGCCCCAATGGCAAGCGCTACGCCCGCAAGGGCAGGGCAGGGGAGATCGAGTTTGCCTTCGGCTTCGACCTGGCGCCACTCGTCGTGCGTGCGGAAGAATTCGAAGCGCTGGCGGCCGAGGTCGAGGCGGAAGCCCGGGCACTGCGCCTGGTCCGCGAGCGCATCACGATCTGCCGGCGCGACATCGCAAAGATGATCGCGACGGGGCTCGAGGAGAGCGTTCCGACGCAGGCAGCGGGGCAGGGGCCGGCCGACTGGGCCGAGATCCACCAGCTCTATCGCGGCATCATGGCGCGGATTCCGCGCAGCGCGACGCGCCTGGCGCTGGAGCCAATTGCGGACGAGCTATCGCTGCTCGCCGACGAAATCCTCAACCTGCTGGAAACTCATATCAAAACTCAAAATATGAGCGGCAATGAGTCTCAGAATGAGCGTCACATACAGAATTCAAATCCAGACTCCCCTGTTGATCTTGAACCTCGCTTTCCAGAAAGCAGGGAGGGCAGTCTGGAGATCGTGCCGGAACCGAAGAGGATGCCGGAGGGGACGTTCCCGTTAGGCATGGTTCTGGACGCGTGCCCCGACCTGATCGACTACTCGAAGGGCGGAATCGCCAACTGGCGCGACTTTTTGGCGACCGTCGCGGTGGTCCGGCCCATGCTGGGGATCAGTCCGAGCGCCTGGGAGGAAGCCATCGGCGTCATGGACGAGGTCCAGGCCTCGATCGTCGTGGCGGCGATCCTGCAGCGTGGCGAGGCGATTTCCAGCGCCGGAGGGTATCTGCGCGAGCTGACCCGAAAGGCGCAAGCCGCGGAATTCTCGCTCGGGCCGATGTTGATGGCGCTGATCGGCAGTCGCAAGCGCGAGAAGAAGCGGGCTTGAGTATGATGAGGAGAGCTGGCTCGGGAAATCTGGACATCGGGCGTAGGTGGATTTTCGGCCTGAACGCGGCATGATCGCCGTGAACAGGAGCGGATATGACGAG
>JAIETL010000084.1 GCA_019745195.1 Beijerinckiaceae bacterium | reverse complement strand
TGCAGGTCGGCCGCGACCGCCTCGCGCAGCGGCAGGATGCCGTTGGCGGGCGTATAGCCGTGATGGCCATCCCTCAAGGCTTTCACGGCGGCCTCGACGATGTGGTCGGGCGTCGGGAAATCCGGCTGGCCGATGCCGAGATTGATGATGTCCTTGCCCTGCCGCTGCAACTCGGTGGCGCGCGCCAGCACGGCGAAGGCATTCTCCTCGCCGATGCGGGCGAAGGACGGGACGACATGCAGCGTCATGGCGGCGTTTCCTTGGGGGTGGCGTCGGTGCGGCCCGCTGTCATCGGGGCCTTGGCGCTGTTCTTGGCTCCAAAACCGGTCGCGTTGCAAGCCTCGCCCTCTTGGCCATCGAGTCTGCATGCTGTATGCAGCAAACGGAATTAGTATGACTATCGGCCATTTCAACGCTTGCCGAGGCAGGCCTGATCGGCATGATGGCGTGCTTACAATCGTTTGAAAGAGGATCGGCAAGCGGCCGTCAGCGCCGCGCCGCGCGAGAGGAATGACGAGGATGGCCAAGGCTCCCACTGGCAAGGCTCCCACTAGCAAGGCTCCCACTGGCAAAAAGCCCGCGCGCCGGATCAAGCCCGAGCAGTTGCGCTCCAAGGCCTGGTTCGACAATCCGGCCAACGCCGACATGACCGCGCTCTATATCGAGCGCACGATGAACTTCGGCCTGTCGCGCGACGAATTGCAGTCCGGCCGCCCGATCATCGGCATCGCCCAGACCGGGTCCGACATCGCGCCCTGCAACCGCCACCATCTCGAACTCGCGCCGCGCATCCGCGACGGCATCCGCGAGATGGGCGGCGTGCCTTTCGAGTTTCCGATCCACCCGATCCAGGAAACCTGCAAGCGCCCGACCGCCTCGCTCGACCGCAACCTGCAATATCTCTCGCTGGTGGAAATTCTCTACGGCTACCCGCTCGACGGCGTCGTGCTGACGACGGGCTGCGACAAGACCACGCCGGCCCAGATCATGGCTGCCGCCACCGTCGACATCCCGGCCATCGCGCTGCCCGGCGGGCCGATGCTCAACGGCAATTTCCGCGGCGAGCGCACGGGCTCCGGCACCATCGTCTGGAAGGCGCGCCAGATGATGGCGGCCGGTGAGATCGACTATCGCGGCTTCGTCGATCTCGTCGCCTCCTCGGCCCCGTCCGCCGGCCATTGCAACACGATGGGCACGGCCTCCACGATGAACTCGCTGGCAGAGGCCATGGGCATGACCCTGCCCGGCGGCGCCGCGATCCCCGCGCCCTATCGGGACCGCTACGAGATGGCCTACCTGACCGGAAAGCGCATCGTCGAGATGGTCTGGGAGAATCTGGTTCCGTCGAAGATCCTGACGCGCGAGGCCTTCGAGAACACCATCGTGGTCAATTCGGCGATCGGCGGCTCGACCAATGCGCCGATCCACGTCAACGCCATCGCCAAGCATATCGGCGTCGCGCTCGACAATGAGGACTGGACGGCGATCGGCTACGACATCCCGCTCTTGGTCAACCTGCAGCCGGCCGGCGAATATCTCGGCGAGGATTACTACCGCGCCGGCGGCGTGCCCGCCGTGGTCGCCGAACTCGTCGCCAAGGGCAAGATCAAGCCGGCGCTGACAGCCAACGGCAGGACGCTGGCGGAAAACTGCGAGGGCTTCTTCTCCGGCGACCGCAACGTCATCAAGGCCTATGACGAGCCGATGAAGGCCCAGTCCGGCTTCCTGAACATCTCCGGAAACCTGTTCGATTCCGCGATCATGAAGACCAGCGTGATCACGCCGGAATTCCGCAAGCGCTATCTCGAGAATCCGAAGGACCCGATGGCCTTCGAGGGCAAGGCGATCGTCTTCGACGGTCCGGAGGACTACCACCACCGCATCGACGATCCGGCGCTCGCCATCGACGAGCACTCGATCCTGTTCATCCGCGGCGTCGGACCGATCGGCTATCCCGGCGCGGCCGAGGTCGTGAACATGCGGCCGCCGGACTACCTGATCAAGAAGGGCGTCTCGGCTCTGGCCTGCATCGGCGACGGCCGCCAGTCCGGCACCTCAGGCTCGCCCTCGATCCTGAACGCATCGCCGGAAGCGGCGACCGGCGGAGGCCTGGCCCTGCTGAAGACCGGCGACAGGGTCCGTATCGACCTGACGAAGCGCTCGGCCAACATCCTGATTTCGGACGAGGAACTGGCGCAGCGCAAGGCCGCGCTGAAAGCCGCCGGCGGCTACAAATATCCCAAGAGCCAGACGCCGTGGCAGGAAATCCAGCGCAAGATCGTCGGCGAGCTCTCCGAGGGCATGGTGCTGAAGCCAGCGGTCAAGTACCAGAAGATCCACAAGAAGTTCGGCATCCCGCGGGATAATCACTGACGGACGGACGGCTGCCTCACCCTCGCCGTCATCCCGGGCTTGTCCCGGGATCCATCGTAGAGCAGCGTCGCAGCCCTATGATGGATCCCGGAGCTCCGCTTCGCTGCGTCCGGGATGACGTGCGCGTGTGCGACCGGCCATTCCGCCCGCGCAATGGCACCGCTCGCCTTGCGCGCGCCACCGGGGCTGACAAACCCGCTTCGCCCCGACACTATGCCGCTCCACTGCCATAGCGGATTTGAAACGATTTAAAATGGCCTACTCCCCGCAGGTGGATGTTTTCCGCAAGCTCCACGAGAACGGCTGCTTCGTCATGCCCAATCCGTGGGATGTCGGCTCGGCCCGCTGGCTGCGCGGCCAGGGGTTCCAGGCGCTCGCCTCGACCAGCGCCGGCTTCGCCTTCACGCAAGCCCGCGCCGACCAGGACGTGCCGCGCGACATGATGCTGGCGCATCTGGCCGAACTGGTGAAGGCGGTGCCGGATTTGCCGGTGAACGCCGATTTCGAGAACGGCTATGCCGATACGCCCGACGGCGTCGCCGCCAACGTCAAGCTCTGCATCGCCACCGGCGTCGCCGGCCTCTCGATCGAGGACGCCACTGCCCGGCCCGAGGAACCGCTCTACGACTTCGATCTCGCGGTCGCGCGGATCAGGGCGGCGCGGCGGGCCATCGACGAGACGGGATCGGGCGTCGTGCTCACCGCGCGAGCCGAATGTTTCCTGACCAGTCATCCCGACGCGCTGGCCGAGTCGGTCAGGCGCATATCCGCTTATGCCGAGGCCGGGGCCGACGTGCTCTATGCGCCGGGGCCGAAGACGCCCGAGCAGATCGGCCAGATCGTCGCGGCAGCCGGGGGCAAGCCGGTGAATCAGTTGATCTACGCCGATTTCGGCCTGAGCGTTGCCGATATCGCAGCCCTCGGCGTGCGCCGCATCTCGATCGGCGGAGCGCTGGCGCGCGCCGCCTGGGCCGCCTTCATCGAGGCGACGAGGCTGATCCGGGACGAGGGCAGTTTCCGGGGCTTCGCGGGCAACGGCAAGTCATCGCCGCTGAACCCCTTCTTCACCGAAGACCTCAAGGCGCGCGATCTGCAGGCCAAGTCATGAGCGCCAAGTCGTGAGCGGGCGCCTCCTGATCGCGCCGGCATGGCTCGGCCTCAGCGGCCTCTGGACGCTGGACGCCAAGGGCCGGCGGAAAGCCGTCGACGCCGAGGATATCGGCCTGTCGGAGGACCTCGCCGACCGGCTTGAGTCCTGGATGGACACGTTCGACGCGATCTACGAGGAGGACAACGAGGCGCGCTCGCGCTTTCCCGACGCCGTCGAACAGATGGCGTGGGAGGCGGAGGGGGTGGCGCTCGCTGTCGCGATCGCTGACGAACTTGGACCGGACTGGACGGTTGAGACAGATCTGAACGGCTGGCGGGAAGGTGCGAAACCATGACCGCCCTGCTCGACTGGACGCCGCCGCCCTTCCCGCCGGCGAAGGTTCTGGAAGGCCGGTATTCCCGGCTGGAGCCGATCGACCCTGGCCGCCATCTCGACGACATCTGGGCGGCGATGCAGGGCCATGACCATCTTTGGGAGTGGATGCCGGCTGAGCCGCCGCAGACGAAGGGGGCTTACGGCGCGCTGCTGGAGATGATGACGGCCAAGGCCGGCATCGTGCCCTTTACCATCATCGACAGCGCCGACGGCCGGGCCAAGGGCCATCTCTGGTTGATGGAGATCAGGCCCGAGCAGGGCGTCTTCGAGGTCGGCTATATCACCTATTCGCCGAGCCTCCAGCGAACCCGCGTCGCCACCGAGGCCATCTTCCTGTGCGGCGAGTACGGCTTCTCGCTCGGTTACCGGCGCTTCGAATGGAAGTGCAACAACCTCAACGAACCTTCCAAGCGGGCCGCGCTGCGGTTCGGCTTCCAGTATGAGGGCCTGTTCCGCCAGCACATGGTGGTGAAGGGCAGGAACCGCGACACGGCCTGGTTCTCGATCCTCGATTCGGAATGGCCGGTGCGGGCCCAGGGCTTCCGGCGCTGGCTCGCGCCCGAAAACTTCAACGGGTCAGGCCGACAGAAGCTCCCGCTGATGGCCTTCAACCAGCCGCTCGGCCTCGCCGGGGCCGTGCATCTGCGCCGCGCCGCGATGACCGACATCCCCGCGATCCTGGCGCTGAAGAACGCTGCCTATACGCCGAACGAGAGCATCATCGGCGCGCCCTCGCTGCCGCGCATCGCCGATTACGCGCAGGTCGTCGCCGAGCACGAGGTCTGGCTGGCCGGCGACGGCAAGAGCCTCGACGCCGCGCTGGTGCTGGAGATCGAGGACGGCAGGTTCACGGTCTGGAGCGTCGCCGTCGCGCCCCACGCCGCCGGCCGGAAGCTCGGCACGGCGCTGATGCATTTTGCCGAGGAGCGCGCCGCCGCGCTCAACCACGACGCAGTGCATCTCTACACCAACGCGAAGCTCACGCAGCGTGTCGGCTGGTACGAGCATCTCGGCTACGACATCACTCATCACGAGGACAGGGCCGACCGGCGGCTCGTCCATATGCGAAAAACACTCAACAAAGCCGGCTGACAGGGACGAGGCACATGGCAGGGCGTTTGAAGGGCAAGATCGCGGTCGTCACCGCAGCGGGTCAGGGCATCGGTCGCGCGATCGCGGAGGCTTTCGTCGCGGAAGGGGCAACGGTCTATGCGACCGACAAGGATGTCGGCCTGCTGGAGGGCATCCCGAAAGCCAAGAAGCGCAAGCTCGACGTGCTCTCGACCAAAGCCGTCGAGGCCTTCGCGGCCAAGGTCGGCGCGATCGATATCCTTGTGAACGCCGCCGGCTACGTCCATCACGGCACGGTGCTGGAATGCGACGACAAGGCCTGGGCCTTCTCCTTCGACCTCAACGTCCAGTCGATGCACCGCACGATCAAAGCCTTTCTGCCCGGCATGCTGGAGAAGGGCTCGGGCTCCATCGTCAACATCGCGTCGGGTGCCGGTTCGGTGCGCGGCATCCCCAACCGCTATGTCTACGGCGCCTCCAAAGCCGCTGTGATCGGCCTGACCAAGGCAGTCGCGGCCGATTTCATCAAGAAGGGCGTGCGCGCCAACGCGATCTGCCCCGGTACGATCCAGTCGCCCTCGCTCGACCAGCGCATCAGTGATCTCGCCAAACTGACCAAGACCTCGGAAGCCGCCGCCCGCCAGGCCTTCATCGACCGCCAGCCCATGGGACGCCTCGGCACGGCCGAGGAAATCGCCTGGCTCGCGGTCTATCTCGCCTCCGACGAGGCGAGCTACACCACGGGCCAGATCCATCTCGCCGATGGCGGTTTTGCGCTATAGTGCAGGCAACAGACCACAGGAGGTAAATCATGGCCTTCCCGCGACGCGAGCGAAACTACATTCGCGCCGAAGTGGTTTCGAACCCGAGCATTCTGACCGGTGAACCCTGCGTGTCCGGCACCCGCGTTCCGGCGATGACGATCGTCGAGGAACTGAGAGCGGGCGAGACGCTGCCAACCATCTTCCACCACTATCCGTCATTGCCTTTCGACGGTGTCGAGGCTGTCGAGAAATGGGCGAGGGACAATGGCATATCCCTCGAACCGACCCGATGAGGACGTCCAGTTCCTTATCGACGAATGTCTGACACCCGACCTCGTCGATAAGGCGACCGAACACGGCTACTTCGGAATACATGTCGGTCTGGCCGGACTGCGCGGAACGCCCGACGATCTCGTCTGCACGGCCGCGGTCGAGTCCAAGCGCATCCTCGTGACCAATAACGGCAAGGATTTTCGTCGCCTCTATAGGCGCTTTCGCTCTCATCCAGGCCTCGTCATCCTGCTGCCATCGGTGCGATGGACGGAACAGATCGCCTTGTTCGAGAAAGTTATCCGCTTCATCGAGATGGAGCACAGCATCGTCGATCGCGTGGTCCAGATCAGACGCGATGGCCACATCACGGTCCAGCCATGGACCAACGAGACGCCCAATCAACCGTAGAAAGCAATCCAGCGATGCATATCCTCATCCTCGGCGGCGCCGGCATGGTCGGCCGCAAATTCATCGAACGGCTGGCCCATACCGGCGAGCTCGGCGGCAAAACCATCGACAAGGTCACGGCGCAGGATGTCGTCGCCGCGAGCGCGCCGGCCGCCTGCCCCTTCACCTTCGACGCGGTCGTCTCCGACGTCTCGCTGCCGGGCCAGGCCGAGGCCCTGGTCGCCTCCAGGCCGGATCTGATCGTGCATCTGGCTGCCATCGTCTCGGGCGAGGCGGAGGCCAATTTCGATCTCGGCTACCGCATCAATCTCGACGGCACCCGCTTCCTGTTCGAGGCGATCCGCAAGATCGGCGGCGGCTACAGGCCGCGCCTGATCTTCACCTCCTCGATCGCGGTGTTCGGTGCCCCGTTCCACGACAAGATCGGCGACGAGTTCTTCACCACGCCGCTGACGAGCTACGGCACACAGAAGGCGATCGGCGAACTGCTGCTCAGCGACTATTCGCGCCGGGGCATCTTCGACGGCGTCGGCATCCGCCTGCCGACGATCTGCGTCAGGCCCGGTGCGCCGAACAAGGCGGCGTCGGGCTTCTTCTCAAACATCATCCGCGAGCCGCTGAACGGCATCGAGGCCGTGCTCCCGGTGTCCGATCAGGTCCGCCACTGGCATGCCTCGCCGCGTTCGGCCGTCGGCTTCCTCGTCCATGCCGCGACGATGGATACGGGCGCGATCGGCCCGCGTCGCGCGCTGACGATGCCGGGCTATTCCTGCACCGTCGCCGAGCAGATCGAGGCGCTGCGCAAGGTCGCCGGCGAGAGCGTCGTCGCCCGCATCAGGCGCGTGCCTGACCCGGTGATCGACGGCATCGTCGCCGGCTGGCCGCGCGATTTCGAAGCCAAGCGCGCTCCCGCACTCGGCTTCAGGGCGGAATCGAGCTTCGAGGAGATCATCCGCGTCCATATCGACGACGAGCTGGGTGGGAATTTTGTGAAGTAGGGTTGAACTATGCCGTCATCCCGGACGCAGCGAAGCGGAGCTCCGGGATCCATCATAGAGCGCCACTGTGCCCTATGATGGATCCCGGATCGGCGCGGCTTCGCCGCTTGTCCGGGATGACGGGGAGAGGTGTGTCAGCGGAGTCGGCTACCTCAGCGGCCGCCGCGAAAACGCCAGATCGACGTCGCCGATCGGCGCTCCAAATTTCGAGACAATCGCCCGGTTGACGATGACGCCGTCGCCATTGCGCTCGATCACGTCCTCGAAATGCACCCTGACCGGCCCTGCGCCGGTCGGCAGGTCGACATCGTAGGACAGGCGCACGCCGTTTCCTTCCGTCGTGATCGCAGCCTCGCCGACGACATCCTCGCGCGTGCCGGCATAACTTCCCGGCCCGGTCCTGCGGAAGACCCAGGTCTTCACGTCCTTCTCGCCGTCGGAATAGGCGAAGGCCTCGCGCAGCGTCAGCGTATCGCCGCGCACGCGACCGTCGAGCACCACGGTCAGACCGCGCTTCGCGCCCGTCACCCGGTTCGTGAAGACGCCTTTCGCATAGCTGCGGCCGGCGAAGTCGCGCTCCAGCACGATGCCGCGCGGACCCTGCATGGCGGAAAATTGCGGAGCCGTGGCGCAGGCGGAGACGGATGTCGCCAGAGCCAAAACGACGAGGGAGCGACGCGACAGCATGAGCGGACCTCCGAGGAAGAAAAGGGCCCCGGATCGCTCCGGGGCCTGTCTCTCTACGCCGGGCAGCACTCGCCGGATGCCTCCGCCGCGATCTCGGGCGCGATTCCGCGCTCCAGATCGGGCTCCCGGTCGGGCGCATGCGCCCAGCCGCTCGAGCCCCAGCTCTTCAGCGCCGCCCAGGTCGAGCGGTCGAGCCGGTACTGCTCGCAGGGGAACAGCCCGCCGCGCGCCGGCAGCGACTTGAGGAAGGAGCCCTCGGCCCGGAAGCCCGACTTCTCCAGCACCCGGCGCGAGGCCGGGTTGATGACGCGGGTGTCGGCCTCGATCGCTGGGATCTCGACGAGCGAGAACAGCGTGTCGGTCAGCGCCTGCACGGCCTCGGTGGCGAGCCCCTTGCCCCAGTGGGGCGTGCCGAGCCAGTAGCCGAGGAAGGGCGTGCCGGTCGCCTGCCTGTGCGCGCCGATCATGCCGATCAGCTCGTTGGGCTTGGCGCGCGGCGTGATGCCCAGCACCAGATGCTCGCCCAGCGCATTGCCCTTGCGCATCGCGAAGATGAAGGGCTCGACCGCATCAGCCGGATAGGGATGCGGGATCGAGGCCGTCATCTCGGCGACGGCTTTCTCGCCGGCCAACTTCAGGATGGCCGTGGCGTCGGCCATGCGGGGCCAGCGCAGCCAGAGACGGCGGGTCTCGAGGCGGAAGACGTCGTCGCGGGTCAGTTCGGGGAACATGGTCGTCTCTCCGTCGGCGCAAACGAAAAAGGGAGCTGGGATTTCGCCCCACCTCCCCTTCGCTGACCTTCGGGAAACCCGCTGAGGGTCTCGGCCCCTTGATCCGTCTCGGTTCGGTGGAACCGGCGGACCTGGGAGAACCCTATCCGCCGTCTTATTCTGCGGCCTCTT
>JAIETL010000055.1 GCA_019745195.1 Beijerinckiaceae bacterium | reverse complement strand
GGCGACTGGATCCGCTCACGGCACAATCTCCTGATCACCGGCCCCTGCGGCGTCGGCAAGAGCTGGCTCTCCTGCGCACTGGGCCACAAGGCTTGCCGGGAAGACTTCTCCGTCGCCTATCACCGCGTGCCGCGTCTCCTGGCAGCCCTGGCGCTGGCGCGTGGCGATGGACGCTACGCTCGCATGCTGCGCGCCATCGCGCGTCTCGATCTGCTCATCCTCGACGACTGGGGACCCGAGCCGCTCGATGCCGAGCAGCGCCGCGACCTCCTCGAAATCGTCGAGGATCGATACGAGGCGCGATCGATCATCGTGACCAGCCAACTGCCCGTCGATCGCTGGTATGAGCTCATCGGCAATCCCACCATCGCCGACGCTATCCTCGACCGGCTCGTTCACAACGCCTACCGCATCGACCTCAAGGGCGAGAGCCTGCGAAAGACCAAGCAAAGCTCGATTGTTCAGCCGGCAGCTTGACCTCGGCCAAACCGCAAAACATCATCCCGTAGACCCATGCGAATGACGCCAAGGGTGGCCGGCTTCAAATCGGAATACCCGGCCGGCTTGAGATTGGAATGCATGGCCGGCTTCGTCGGTATCCGCACCCTGACTTCATTCCGGTGCTTGGCTATCTCGACGACGTCATCATTGTGCCCCTAGGAATCATGCTTGCACTGAAGTTGATACCCAATCACCTGACAGCGGAGTTCCGGGCCCGCGCGCAGCTTCTTGAAGGGCGGCCTACAAGCCGCGCTGGTCTCATCTTCGTTCTATCCATGTGGATTCTGGCATGTGCCGTTATCATCTGGTGGGGGTGGGCTTACATTTAGGCTTGAATCCTCACTGCCGAAAAGGTCTCCCGAAATATTCTCAGCGGCATTTCGTATCCACTCAACAGTCTGCCACCCTTGCGAACACGAGCGTTCGCAAGGGTGGCAGTTGCGTTACATCTTTTTCAGTTCCGAATACGCCCCCTCAACCTTGAGCTTGATGGTCACGGGTTGCGTGCCGCGGTTGCGCCAGAACCAGCCGTGGCTGCCGTCGAAGCCAGCGGTGAGCGTGCCGCTCTGCTTGGCGACGCCGCGCTCGGTTTTGTAGCTCGTCTCCTTGCCTCCGCCCTTGGGCGTTCCGTGCATGTCATAGTTCACAACGCCGCCTTCCACCGTCCAGTCAAACTGCACAGCCGCACCTTTGACCATAGTCAGCTTGTATTCGACGCCTTCGGTGGGTTTCAGCGTGATCGTCAGTTCATCCTTCTTCGCAGCAGCCTGGGCCACCACGATGCGCTCCTGCGCCGCTGCTGGCGAAATGATCAGGGAGGCGAGCCTGTCCATCAGGCCGGAACGCTTTTCTGGCTGCGGGGTCGGCTGTTGCTGCTGGTCCTTGATGCGGTCGGCTTCCGCTTCTGCGGCGAGTTGCTGGCGGATTTCGCCCATCTGCGTCAGCTTCAACATGCGGCCTATGCCGGTCGGATCGATCGCATGCTCGGCTGGCAGCACGATGGTGACCAGAATAACGACGGCGGCGATCAACGCGAGAACCGTCGACTTGATGAGCTGCGCCGTGCTCGGCAATTCAGCGCGGGTGGGGATGTCAGTGTTGTACATCGGTGATCTCCTTACAGTGCGTTTTTGAAATAGCCGACAAGATGCATGCCGGTGAGCACGAAGCCTGCGGTCATCATCCAGACATTGGCGGTGTAGGCATGTTTCCAGAAGCTGTCTGAACGGCGCCAGAAGCTCATGGCGATCAGGATCATCGCGAGCGCGAGCAGTTGTCCAATCTCGACACCGACATTGAACGCCATCAGGTTGATGAGCAGTCCGTCCGGCGCGATCTGGTATTCCTGCACCTTGGTGGCGAGGCCGAAGCCGTGGAACAGGCCAAAGATCAGCGTCGCCGCCTTGGTATTGGGCTGGAAGCCCAGCCAGCGCTGGAAGGCCCCCATGTTGTCGAGCGCCTTGTAGACGACCGACAGGCCGATGATCGCGTCGATGAGGAACGAGCTCATCGTGATGTTGTAGTAGACGCCGAGGATCATCGTCGTGGAATGGCCGATGGCGAAGAGCGTCACATAAATACCGATGTCCTTCATCCGGTAGAGGAAGAAGATGACGCCTGCGAGAAACAGCAGGTGATCATAGCCGGTGATCATGTGCTTCGCGCCCAGATAGACGAAGGGCATGAAGTGGACGCCGGTGATCTCCTGAATGTAGCCCTTGTCGCCCTCGGCGACAGCATGGGCGAAGGTGGGCGATGCGCTGAATATCGTGAGAGCGGTGAAGATAGCGAGCGTGGCGAATGCCGTTTGCCATCGGATAATGGCCACGGGGTGCACGCCGCCCCTTGGGTAGGGTCGTTGCATGGAAAATCCTGTCATTGAGGGAAAAGAAGACGCGCTGACCTGATGGCGAGCACGCAAGCTCACAGCGACAGGCGCGGAGGGCGATCGAGACGAAATATCGGGGCGGGATCGGTCAGTGGTTCCGGCGTCAGGCCGAACTCGCGTGGCAGGAACATGCGCTCGGACGGGCGAAACCGCGAAGGCGTGCCGGTGTCGTGGGTATGATCGGATGCATCATGCCCATGCACATGGCCGAGGCGCTTGTGGTCCTGTCGATCATCATCGTCATGGAAATGACCATGGTCTGCAGCAGTCTCCCCGACACCGAGCGCTGCATGCCGGTCCTGCTCGGTCTGTAAAGCCACTGAGCCATGGGCCAGCACATTCAAGGGCGGCGCAAGCACCAGCCCCACCGCCAGACAGATGGCGATGAAAGAACGGACCATTTCAGCGATGCGGATCAGCAACATCATGACCAGATAACAAAGGTTCTCTTAACGCAGGCTTGATGACGCGAGGTACCAACGCATCACGCAATCGCTTGACTATATCCTCCCCGGGGGCATAGCAAGGTCCATGGATCAGACATCCTCGCGCACCGGACACACCCACCAGAGCCATCCGGCCATCATCAAGAGGTTGAAGCGCGCAGATGGTCATTTGCGCGGCATCATCGAAATGATCGAAGCGGGCCGCCCCTGTGCGGAGATCGCGCAGCAGCTGCACGCGGTTGAGAAAGCCGTCAGCGAAGCCAAGAAGACGCTGATCCGCGACCATCTCGACCATTGCCTCGGCGGCACAATGCAAACGTTGCCTGAAGCGCAGCGCGAGGCTGTTGCCGCTTTCCGCGACATCACCCGGTATTTGTGAGGCCGGCATGCTCAGCGTCCTCGCCAACCGAACCTACCGCCATCTTTTCGCAGCGCAGATCATCGCGCTGCTCGGAACCGGGCTGCTGACGGTGGCGCTCGGGCTGCTGGCGTTTAAGCTTGCAGGCGACAATGCCGGTGCCGTTCTCGGCACGGCGCTCGCGATCAAGATGATCGCGTACGTCACGGTCGCGCCAGTGGTGGGCGCATTCTCGGCGCAGTTGCCGCGCCGCGCATTTCTGATCGCCATGGATCTGGTCAGGGCGGCCATCGCGCTGCTGCTGCCCTTCGTTACCGAGATATGGCAGATCTACATCCTGGTCTTCCTGCTGCAATCAGCGTCCGCTGCCTTCACGCCAACCTTCCAGGCGACCATTCCGGACGTGCTGACGGACGAGGCTGAGTACACCAAAGGCCTGTCGCTCTCGCGGCTTGCCTATGATCTGGAAAGTCTCGTCAGTCCCATGCTTGCGGCGGCCCTTTTGACGCTGATCAGCTTTCATTGGCTGTTTTCCGGCACCGTCGTCGGCTTTCTCGTCTCGGCGGCGTTGGTGCTGTCCGTCACCCTGCCAATATCGCCTGCGACCGCCCGAACCGGCAGCATCTACGACAAGACGACCAGCGGCATGCGCATTTATCTCGCGACTCCGCGCTTGCGCGGTCTCTTGGCGCTCAACATGGCGGCAGCGGCGGGCGGCGCCATGGTCATCGTCAACACGGTGGTGATCGTGAAGGGTCGGCTCGGGCTCGGGGACGGCGACGTGGCCATTGCGCTGGCCAGTTTCGGGGCGGGCTCCATGCTGGCCGCGCTCAACCTGCCTCGACTTCTGGATCGAATCGGCGATCGGCCAGTGATGCTGACGGCGGCGACGGCGATGGGGCTGATACTTGGTGTTCTTGGGCTTGCCGTTGCGCTGCTGCCCGGCTCGACATGGATTTTCGTTCTGGCCGGCTGGGCCGCGCTCGGCGTCGCCTACTCGGCGGTGCTGACGCCAGGCGGCCGCCTGCTGCGCCGTTCAGCCCATGCGCCTGACCGGCCGGCCGTCTTCGCCGCCCAGTTCGCTCTGTCGCATGCCTGCTGGCTCATCACCTATCCCTTGGCGGGCTGGCTCGGCGCAAGCCTGTCGCTCTCCGTGATCTTCAGCTTCTTCGCTACGATGACGCTGATCGCCGTCGGCCTCGCGGCGCGTGTGTGGCCGTCAGGTGATGTCGATGACGTTGCTCACAGCCATCCGGAACTGCTCACGGACCACCCGCATCTCCAGGGATCGGCGGCCCAATCTCACACCCATGCCTTCGTGATCGATGACCTGCACCATCAATGGCCCGGCGGGACTGGCGGGCCGACACAAGGCTGAGCCCGCACCATATGGGCTCACTGTTCGAATTGCAGCGTGAACTCTATGCAGGTGTCATCGCGGCGCTGGATGCTTGAACACAGGGCCCGGGCTGGCGCAGCTGGCAGTTCTGCTCGCACAGACTTCACAAAGCGGGTTGTGAAACTTCGGTCAACTTTCCGTCCTTCAGCTTGAAATGGAACTTCGCGCTGACCGGTGCGGACCAGAGATCCTTATCCGTCAGCTCCCGTTGGAATGTCGGGACATCTACCATCACGGTCGCACTGTAGGTCCCGTCGCCGAGCAATGCACTGTTCTCGGAGTAGTGCAGGCCGCTACTACCCCACATTGGTGGCAGAATGATCGACATGCTCTTACCGGTTTCCTTGTTGGTCGCAGCGAACGTGATATGTGCATAGGGAATTCGCGTCTTGGATTTCGGGTCCGATAGCTTCAGCTCGACGTGAAAGCGCTCATCGACAGCTGGCGTGTGAGCGCCCCATATCGGCGGAGTACCCATTTGCATCCACATCGCCTCGGAACCTTCGAGTTCCAACTGGAAAACCATGCCCCCAGTTGTCACGCGGCCGATCAGGATTGCCTTCTTCAATGGGTCGGCAGCCACAGAAAGCGTCTTCACTTTTGGGTCGGCGAGTTGCGCCATTGCACTGCCTGAGAGGAGAAGGCCTACTATCGGCAAAATGGCGCGAGCGAATGTTGACATGAGGATTTTTCCTTGTGACGGACTCATTGCTGCCTGATCTCAGACGGTCCGAAGAACAGATAAAGCTCTCGTTTTGCATTGACCGTAGTCAAACCTGACAAGGGCGTCGTATTCCTTTGGAACGCATTTTGAACAATAAATATCAGGAACTTCGGCGGCCACGAAGTATGAAAACCGCAAAGCCAACGATGACCACAAGGGCAATCAAGCCGAAGCCGCCCATACCCCAACCCATTCCCCATCCATCATTATAACCCATCATAGCCAATCTCCCCGAGTTCAGGCGGCATCCGTTGGTTTCATGCGGATGCGGGATGTTTCTTTGGCTTATTTCATCATGCCCATGGATTTATCCATATGCATCATGCAGCCCTTTTCGTCCTTCTTCGTCATCATGTCCTTTGCCATGTCCATTTCCTTCATGACGGCGGCCTTCTTGGTGGCGTCTGTCATTTTCATCATGGACTCGTGAGCGGTCTTCATGCTGGCTTCGGAGCAGTTCATGCCCGGCGTCGCGGCTGGAGTTTGGGCAATAGCCGGAACAGCGCCGAGCAGCACAGTAACGAGCGCGGCACAAGCGATGGATGGAAACATTTTCATTGGAGAGCCTCCTCAGTAAGATTCCTGCTCGCATGATCGGTAATCGTCGCAATGCTGCACAGGCAGGCTCGGAATCTACTCATTTTCATGAGGATCGGGCATTCGTTGAAAATTTTTCTCTTGAAAGGTCAGGGCCTGAAAGAGTCTTTCAGCGGTGCGCGTTTCTTCCTCATAACGGCGATCTTTTTTCAGCATTTCAACCGCACCTTCAAAGAGCGCACTGAACCGCCCTAGGTTTTCTAGACGCCCTTGGCTTGCGCTTTGTGCTGCCGTTCGAACTCGACGGGCGACAGCATCCCGTTCCGTGCGTACTTCGTGGTTGGGTTGCAGATCGCGCTTGAGCGGGCGGATCTCGGCAGCTTGACCGTCATCGCGGGCCGCGGCGGGCTTCGCGTACCGCTTCCTCCACTCGTAGAGCGAGTACTTGCTGATCCCCAGCCGCGCCGCTACTTCCGCCACCGGATAGCCCCGCTCGTTGATCTGAAACACCGGGTCGCGCTTTAAGTCCTCGGTGAAGTTCGCTTTGCCTATCATGGTGATCGGCCCCCACTGAGTGGTCCGGGTGGAATGTTAGTGCATTGACGGCCTCGACGCCAGCGCGGGCGGCGAAGCTGGTTGGGGTTGCGGAGCCGCCCGCATTGCCATTTCTGGCACGAAGACCTCGGGGGCCGGCGGCTTGTAGCCCAGTGAGCCGTGCGGGCGCACCGTGTTGTAATGCCGCCGCCAACTCTCGATGACGATCCTGCCTCGTCGCTTGATGTGTTGACAATGTGAACACGTGATGGCAGATACAATGCATGGAACCCCAGACCGCCACTGCCGAAGTCAACATCCACCTGCGCGCGCGGGCCGATGACCGCGATCTGATCGATCAGGCTGCAGGGCTCTTGGGCGCGAACCGTTCGCAGTTCATGCTGGCCTCGGCCCTGAAAGAAGCCAAAAACGTGCTGCTCGACCAGACCACGGTCAAGGTCGATGCCGTGACCTTCCAGAAGGTTCTGGCCTGGCTTGACGCCGAGCCGACGCACGATGAAGCAGCGGGCATGCGGCGCCTCCTGGACAGCAAGACTGACTGGGCGCGTGGCTGATCCGGGCGGACGGTTCACGACGCCGGCAGTCCTTGATGCCGAGCATGAACTGGGCGCTTTCTCCTCAGGCGAAACCGTCCTGGATGATTGGCTGCGCGATCGTGCCCTCGACAACATCAAGCTTGGCGCAAGCCGCACGTATGTAACATGTCTCGCAGGATCACGCGTCGTGGCTGGCTTTTACGCCCTCGCCATGGGCAGCATCCTCGGGCAGGACGTGTCGGGCGGAATGCGGCGGAACATGCCGCGCGTAATACCTGCGGTGGTGCTTGGACGGTTAGCCGTTGACCAGCAGCACCAGGGCCATGGGCTTGGGGCAATCCTTTTAAGAGATGCCGTCATGCGCGGTATTCGTGCTGCCGGAGACGTCTCTGCGCGCCTTATGATTGTTCACGCCCTGAACACGGCGGCTGAAGCCTTCTACCTGAAACATGGGTTTGCCCGACTGCCGGGCGATGCCCCGACGCTCGCTCTCGATCTGGTCAAGTTTGCCGCTGTCATGGCCGACCAGACCAAAGACCCGGTCTGAGTGTGACAGGTGGACAACTAGTTTTAGATGACCGTGCGCTGGACTGCTGGCGGAAGGCGATGCCTGCAAACATGAATTCATAAATAATATCAATATCTTAGTTCCATAACGACGATTATGCGAATCATGGGTGTAAACCCCCGATAGAGATGTCGCCCGCCTCCCCGCCTGACGCTCCATCCGATCCAAGCCGAATTCGGACGGTGCCGACCACCGCGAACGATCAGCGATTTCTAGGAAGAGCTGACATTCTCGCGATTGTTTAGCTTTTGAATGTGAGGGTCTCGAAACTCATTCTGTTTCGCGACCATAAAATCGAGACAAGTTTCGAGACCGTTCGTGCCGGCCAAGCCTTTGATGCTCTGCAAGGCGTTGATTTTATTCACGCTGTCTCGAGAGGGAAGGTTTTTGGATCCTTCAATTTTAACAACCAAAAAGCCTCTCGCAAAGTTCGTTGCCTGGAGATTTCTGTTTCAAGCGGTTCAATGCGGTCCTTCGATGCTGCGATACCGATTACCATGCCGCGATCAATTTTTTGCACCATAGCCAGCATCTGCAATGGTACAAGTAAGATCGACCTTGTCTTATAGACGGGTGGCTCTCATGCAGCCTAGCAACTTCAGTCTTGTGCGACTTGGGTAGTCCATGAAAAACCTATCTATGCGACGTCAGAATCTGGTTGGGGCGCTTCCAGTTGTTCTCCTGATCAGATGAACTGGAAATCATCCACTACCAGTGCCGTCTTCTGGATGTTCTGGAGCGTGATTGTCGTGTTTGCATCAATCGTAATTAGGCTGTTTGCACCAACCTGAGTGGTTGCAGCCAGCACCTCGGCGAAGGTATCAAAGGCTGTGCCTAGTGACAGGCTGACGATATCCGCGACGCCGGAACCGGCGGAGAAATCAACAATTGTGTCTTTGCCAAAGCCAGCTGCGAATACAAAGACATCATTTCCGGTGCCGCCGCTCAGGCTGTCGTCGCCGCTACCCCCAGTAATCACATCGTTTCCACCTGCCCCATTGATGGTATCGTTGCCATTGCCACCGTCAACAACATCCGCGTTGGCATCACCGACATACTGATCAGCAAAACCGCTCATGTAGAACCGTTCAATACTGACGAATGAATCGCCAGCAGCGTCGCCGGAATTGTTTGCAGGCGCATTTCGGTCAACTATAATTGCAGATGCCGCATCTCCATAAGTGACGCTATCGTATCCAGCGCCGCCATCGAGACTGTCTCCACCAGCTTCTCCGATTAGCCAGTCATCGCCTGCACCTGCAATGATTGTGTCATTACCTGCCCCCGCGAAGATGAATTCTCCGTCTGTGTTGCCAACAAAGCGATCGTTGTTTGCACTTAAATAAAAGCGTTCGATGCTGGTCCAGCTGTCCCCAGCAGCTTCTCCCGTGCTGTTCGAGCCTGTGATACGATCCACTACGACCGCTGATGTTGCGTAAGAGCCCGATTGAAAAGGAGTTGAGCGATATCAGCAGGTTGTGATTCCCGTTTGGTGCTGAATCAAATGGGGTTT
>JAIETL010000094.1 GCA_019745195.1 Beijerinckiaceae bacterium | reverse complement strand
GCGGCGAGCGGCAAGACCGGAGGCTTCTCGGCCGAGGGCGGCGTCGAGACCAAGCTCAGGATGCTGACGATCGAGAAAGCGCGAACCAGCGCCGAACCTGGTCTGTTCGGAGCCCTGCCGCTGCAGGCGCGCAGGCGGTAAGGTTTCGGCGGACATGAAAAAAAGGCCGACCCCCGAGGGAGCCGGCCTTTGAAGTTTGAAACATCCGGCGCAAGCGCCAAACATCTCAGAGGGGAACGGCTGCAACGAACTCGACGCCGGGAGGAGTTAGCGGAGCCCGTTGCGAATAACCGTGATTGCTATGTGAGGCAGCACCTGCCTTTTTGCAATGCAACATGGCCCGGGTCGGACATGCGCCCAACGCATGAAGATCGATCGAATACGACCAATACCGCCCTAAACGATTGAGAAATATGCGCCTGGCGCACAAACGCCGCCTCTGCGCTGAGCGCAGGGCGGCGTTGCGTTGCAATCGGCGGTTGCGCGGGCCGGTCAGTAGGTCCAGCGCTGCGCCTTCTGGATCAGGAAGTCGCGGAAGACCTGAACGCGGGCGACCGACTTCATCTCTTCTGGATAGACGAGATAGCTCTCGAGCTGCGGCATCTCGGTCTCGCGCATCAGCTGGATCAGCGGCGAGCCGGTCTCGATCAGATAGTCCGGCAGCACGGCGATGCCGGCGCCCGAATCGACCGCCCGCTTCATCGCCGTGATGTTGTTGACGGTCAGGTGGATCGGTCGGGGATTGCGCTGGTCGCGCCCCAGCGTGCCAAGCCAGTGGACTGCCGTCAGATAGGATGGCGAGGTGCCCCCGAAGGAAAGGATGCGGTGGTTGTCGAGTTCGTCATAGGTCTTGGGCTCGCCGAAGCGCTTCACATAGGCCGGCGATCCGTAGACGTGGAAATGCACCGTGAAGAGCTTGCGCTGGATCAGGTCCGGCTGCTGCGGCTGGCGCAGCCGGATGGCGATGTCGGCCTCGCGCATCGAGAGGTCGAGCTCCTCGTCGGTGAGGATGAGGTCGACCTTGATGTCGGGGTAGAGATCGAGGAATTCGGCCAGGCGCGGCGTCAGCCAGTGGCCGCCCAGTCCGCGCGTCGCGGTGACCTTGAGTTCGCCCGACGGGTGCTCTCGCGTCTCCGAGAGCTGCGCCCGCGTCCGCTCAAGCCGCTGCGTCATCTCGCGCGCGGCGCGCCAGAGCAGTTCGCCCTGCTCGGTGAGAATCAGCCCGCGCGTATGCCGATGGAACAAAGGCGCGCGCAATTCGCGCTCCAGCGCCCCGATCTGCCGGCTCACCGCCGACTGACTCAGGCCCAGAACGTCTCCCGCCTTGGTAAAGCTGCCGGATTCAGCGACGGTATAAAATATCCTGATGCGGTCCCAATCCACCGCGATCCCCCCTGTTATGCGTTTGGTGCATGTTGGGGGATAAAATCTTGGCGCGTCAACGTCTGCGCATCAGGTTGAGTATCTTTTCACACTGAATCTGGTGACGATATCCATCAATCTTGGTGATGAATCGAAACGCGTCCCGTCATTGCGAGCGAAGCGAAGCAATCCAGGAAGGCGTAGAGCAAAACGCTGGATTGCTTCGCTGCGCTCGCAATGACGGATGCGTCTACTCAGCCGCCTTGAGTTGCTCCAGCTCGTTCGCCTGCAGCCAGCGCTCGGCGTCGAGCGCGGCCATGCAGCCGAGCCCTGCCGCCGTCACCGCCTGGCGGTAGTGTTCGTCGGTGACGTCGCCTGCCGCGAAGACGCCGGGAATGTTGGTGTTGGTGGTCCCGGCCTCGACCGTGAGGTAACCGGTCTCGTTCATGGCGAGCTGGCCGGTGAACAGCTCGGTCGCCGGCTTGTGACCGATCGCGATGAAGACGCCGTCGGTCCCGAGTTCGCTCTCGGCCCCCGTCTTGAGATTCCGCAGCCGCAGATGCGTGACGTTGGGCGGCTGCGCGCCGCCGCAGATTTCCGCAATCTCGCTGTCCCAGACCACCTCGATTTTCGGATGCTTGAACAGGCGGTCCTGCATCACGCGCTCGGCGCGAAGCGAGTCGCGCCGATGCACCAGCGTCACCTTGCTGGCAAGGTTGGCCAGATAGAGCGCCTCCTCCACCGCCGTATTGCCTCCTCCGACGACGACAACCTGCTTGTTGCGGAAGAAGAAGCCGTCGCAGGTCGCGCAGGCCGAGACGCCGAACCCCTGGAACGCCTGCTCGGAGGGCAGGCCGAGCCATTTCGCCTGCGCGCCGGTGGCGATGATCAGCGCGTCGCAGGAATAGGTCTCGGAGCCATCGCCCCACAGGCGAAATGGCCGCTGCGAGAGATCGACCCGCGCGATGTGATCGGACACCATCCGCGTGCCCATATGCTCGGCCTGGGCGCGCATCTGCTCCATCAGCCACGGGCCCTGGATGACGTCGGCGAAGCCGGGATAATTCTCGACATCGGTCGTGATCATCAACTGGCCGCCGGCCTGGAGGCCTGAGATCATCACCGGCTCCAGCATGGCGCGCGCCGCATAGATCGCGGCGGTGTAGCCGGCGGGGCCTGAGCCGACGATCATCACGCGGGCATGGGTATGGGGCATCGGGGTCGTCCTTCTAGCGCGGCGCTGGCCGCGTTTTCGATCAGTCAGTTAAGGCCTGTTTCGTCATAGGCAAATGCTTGCAGATCAACCCGCGCCGTCGTCCCGGACACGCCGCCCAGCGGTGCCGATCCGGGACCCATTCCTGAACCTTTCCAAGGAGCGTTCCGGAATGGACCCCGGGTCTCCGCTTCGCTGCGCCCGGGATGACGGCGCTATTGAGTCGTTCAAGCCAGGTCGCGTTCCGACCGATGCCGCAGCCAGCCCTGCCTCACCGCATTCGCGATCTCGGCTGTCGAGTCTAGCGGCTGGTAGCGTCCGCCTTCAAGCCGGCCTTCGAAGTGATGCACAGCCCCCTGCCGCTTCAGCGCCTCAAGGAACTTCGCCAGCTTGCCATGGCCGCCATGCGGCTCGAACACCAGGATCGGCGCGCCGGTCGCCGTCGCCTCGCCGATCATGTTGGTCGAGTCGGCCGTGGTGACCACGGCGTCGGCATGAGCAAGCAGGGCGACATAGGGGTTCTCCCCCGTCCCGTCCCACCACCAGCCGCCATGCCTCGCAAAGACTGCCGCAACCGCCGCATCGAGTTCCGGCGAGGTCCGCCGCGAGCGCGAGCCCATCAGCGCGACGCCCGATCCGGCAAGCTGGTCGAGCAGGCCTGCAAAGCGCGCAATGTCGTCCGGTCGGAAGCGGTGGTGCCTGCTGTCGCCGCCGGCCAGAACCGCCACACGCGGAGACGGCAGGGCCGCGATCGCCGCATGCGGCTTCAGACGCGCCTGTTCCAGTCGCGTCGGCGAAAGCCCATGCGGCGAGGTCACCGTCACCAGCACATTCTCGCCGCGCAACCTGTCGTGCTCGGGAACCCAGACCAGGTCGGCAGCGCCTGTGCCGACGCGCGGGTCCTTGAGGAAGACCGTAAAACTGCGACCGTTCGAGGCCTTGCGCAGCGCCCGCAGATAGGAAACCGCGCGCCGGCCCGAGGCGATGGCGATATCGGGAAAGGGCGGGCGCAACGGGCTACCGGGGCGGTCAGGGGCCTCGCGCGGATCGATCGGCCCGCGCGGCATCAGCCAGGCGAACGGCGCGCGCGGCGCCACGCGCCTGATCTCCGGCGTCACGCCGAGCCGTTCGGCGACGCCGAGGCACTGCACCTCGTCGCCGGCCTTGCCGTCGGTCAGCACCCATATGGTTGGAAGCGGCTCTGCAGACGGGGGTTCGGCGGGCAAGCAAGGCATCCTGTGAAGCGCGGCACGCGCCTTGTATCGCGCAGGCGCTGCGTCTAGACCAGCGCGACCTTGTCCCCGGGGCCTTTCGTGCGATCCAAACTCGACGATATCGACCTCGCCATCCTGCGCGAGTTGCAGGCCGATGGGCGGATGACCAATGTCGAGCTGGCGAGCCGGGTCGGCATTTCGCCGCCGCCCTGCCTGCGTCGCGTGCGGGCGCTGGAGGAGGCCGGGCTGATCACCGGCTATCGCGCCTTGCTCGACGAGAAGAAGCTCGGGCTCGAAGTGGTCTGCTTCGCCTTCGTGCATCTGGCGAGCCAGGCGGAGGCCGACCTCGCCGCCTTCCAGTCGCGCATCCGCGCCTGGGACGCGGTGCGCGAATGCTGGACGCTGTCGGGCGACATCGACTTCATCCTGAAATGCGTCGCGCCCGACCTGAAAGCGTTTCAGGATTTCGTCGGCGACCTGACCGCGCTGCCGAACGTCCGCAACGTCCGCACCGCGTTGGCGCTCGACCGGGTCAAGGACGAGCCGATCGCGCCATTGGGCTAGGATCGGGTCACCCGCCGAGATAGCGCCTGATCCATTGGGCGTTGGCCTCGACCAGGGCGTCGATCCGGCGCTGATCGACATCGGGGAGGTACCAGGCCCCGCCCGCGCCCGCCGACAGGATCGCCCTGACGGGATAGCGCGCCACAACGCCATTAGTGCCGATCAGCCGCGCCTCGCTCTCCAGCGCATCATTGCCGATCGAGCCGGTCGCTCCACCGGCGAAGCTCGTCATATGGATCCCGGTGACCACGACCTCCAGGGTCGCGCCACCCCGGCCGGGGGTGCGCAGGCTGGCGAGCGCTCGTTCCAGCGACATTCTGATCGCGCCAGCGCGGGCGCCCCAGCCTTGCGTCATGAGCGGGCCGACATCGACGCGGATCGCACCGATCGGCGGCGAGGCGGCGCTTGTCGCGGTGGCTGCGAGAACCGAACCGCCGAGGCCGGCGAGAAGGCTGCGACGATCGATCATTGACGTGGCCCCGGTTGTCAGAGGACTGCTCTGCCCGAGAGTTGGCACGGCCATCGATAGGGGCAAGGGTTGCAGGCGGCGGCTGTCGCCCTCGTGATGGGCCGTGCGAAGCCGAGAGGAGCCCGGATCACCCGCCGAGATAACGCCTGATCCAGAGCGCGTTGTTCTCGATCAGCGCGGCGACGCGACGCTGGTCGACATCGGGCCGGTACCACGCCCCGCCCGAATCCGAACCGATATTGCTCAGGATCGGCCAACTCCCCAGCACCTCGCCGCGTACGCCCGTCAGCACGTAGTCCGCATCGAAATTGTCCATGCTGGCGCCTCCGTCGGTCGGCTTGCCGCCACCGCCGCCGCCGGCCCAGCTTGCAAGCCAGACGCCCTTGACGGTGACATTCAGCGTCGGCCCGCCACGCCGGATCATCTGCGCGAGCGTTGTCGCGAGCTGTCGTTCCAGCGCGCGCTTTATCTCATGCGAACGCTCGCCCCAGCCCTGCGCGGCGATGCGCGAGGCGTCGACCCGGATCGCGCCGATGCTTCGCGCCTGCGACAAAGCGGGGCCAGGGGCCGCGAGCATGGAGCCTGCGATGGCGGACAGGATGAATGCGCGGCGCGTTGTCATGGTGGAACCTCCCTCGGGACACCAACGCATGTAGTGTCGCGCTGTTGCAGAGCCAAGACGCGCGGAACGCTCGAGCCTGATTGCAAAGGCCAGGCAGAAATGCGCTCCGGAGAGTCGGCTGTCGTGGCTTTCGAGAACCGGAGCGGAGCGGACTACAGTCCGTGAGCACCGGAAGCGCAGAAAGCCGCGCCAGACGGCCGCCGGAGTAGCATTTCTCAGCGGAAGACGACGCTGACGACCTCGTAGGACTTGCCGCCGCCCGGCGTGTTGACCTGCACGGAATCGCCGACCTTCTTGCCGATCAGCGCGCGCGCGATGGGCGAGCCGACCGAGACCTTGCCGGACTTCACATCCGATTCCGGCTCGCCGACGATCTGGTAGCTCTTCTCTTCCTCGGTGTCGTCGTCGATCAGCTTGACCGTCGCGCCGAACTTGATGGTGTCGCCGCCGGCGAGCTTGGCGATGTCGATGATGTCGGCGCGGCCGATCAGCGATTCGAGCTCCTGGATCCGGCCTTCGTTCAGAGCCTGCGATTCCTTGGCGGCGTGATACTCGGCGTTCTCGGACAGATCGCCATGCGCGCGCGCTTCCGCGATCGCCGCGATGATGCGCTGGCGCTGCACCTGCTGGCGGTCCTTCAGCTCGGCCTCCAGGGCGGCGAAGCCGCCCGCGGTCATGGGAACCTTTTCCATCGTCTCATCCCGAATTGCGAAAGCGATGAGCCGCCGGCCATGCTTGCCATGGCCTGCGCGCTCCGCTTCCGATCGTTATTGAACTGCGAGAGCGAACTTCCCGCGCGCCGTTTTGTTCAGGCGGCGCGCACGAAATAGGATTGCAGCGATCGTACCTCGAGATCGCCGCTGCAATAGGCCTTGATGCCTTCCGCCGCCGCGATCGCTCCGGCCAAGGTGGTATAATAGGGCACCTTGTGCAAGAGGGCCGTGCGGCGGAGCGAGCGCGAATCCTGCAGCGCCTGCGGCCCGTCGGTGGTGTTGAAGACGAGCTGGATTTCGCCGTTCTTGATCGCATCGACGACGTGCGGCCGGCCTTCCAGCACCTTGTTGATCTTGGCGGCGGCGATGCCCTCCTCCTGCAGCAGGCGCAGCGTTCCGCCCGTCGCCAGCACGCGGAAGCCGAGATCGGCGAGGATGCGGATCGAGGGCACGATGCGCGGCTTGTCCTCGTCGCGCACCGAGACGAAGACGGTGCCCTTGACCGGCACCTTTGAACCAGCGCCGAGCTGGCTCTTGGCGAAGGCGATGTCGAAGGAGCGGTCGAGCCCGATCACCTCGCCGGTCGAGCGCATTTCCGGCCCGAGCAGCACATCGACGCCGGGGAAGCGCGCGAAGGGGAACACCGCCTCCTTGACGCCGACATGGCCGAGCGCCTCGGACTTCAGCCCGAAGCTGGCGAGGCTCTCGCCGGCCATGATGCGGGCGGCGATCTTGGCGACCGCGATGCCGATGACCTTGGCGACGAAGGGCACGGTGCGCGAGGCGCGCGGATTGACCTCCAGCACGTAGATCACGTCGTTCTGGATGGCGTATTGCACGTTCATCAGCCCGCCGACATCAAGCGCCAGCGCCATGGCTTTCGTCTGGCGCTCCAGCTCGGCGATCGTCGCCAGCGACAGCGAGCGCGGCGGCAGCGAGCAGGCCGAATCGCCCGAATGGATGCCGGCCTCCTCGATATGCTCCATGATGCCGGCGATGAAGGCGTCCTTGCCATCGCTCAGGCAATCGACATCGACCTCGATGGCGTCCGACAGATAGCGGTCGAACAGCAGCGGGTTCTTGCCCAGCACCATGTTGATCTGGCCGGTCTTGTCGTTGGGATACTTGGCCTTGACCTCGGACGGGATCAGGCTCGGCAGCGTGCCGAGCAGATAGTCCTCGAACATCACCTCGTCGCGGATGATCGCCATAGCCCGGCCGCCCAGCACATAGGACGGACGCACCACGAAGGGCAGACCGAGCTCGCCCGCGATGATGCGCGCCTGCTCGACCGAATAGGCGATGCCGTTCTTGGGCTGCTTGAGATGCAGCTTGTCGAGCAGCCGCTTGAAGCGGTCACGATCCTCTGCGAGGTCGATCATGTCGGGCGAGGTGCCGAGAATCGGGATGCCGGCCTCCTCCAGCGCATTGGCGAGCTTCAGCGGCGTCTGCCCGCCGAACTGGACGATGACGCCGTGCAGCGTGCCGGCCTGCCTCTCCGTGTCGAGAATCTCCAGCACGTCCTCGGCCGTCAGCGGCTCGAAATAAAGCCGGTCGGAGGTGTCGTAATCGGTCGAGACGGTCTCGGGGTTGCAGTTGACCATGATGGTCTCGTAGCCGGCGTCGCGCAGCGCGTAGCAGGCATGGCAGCAGCAATAGTCGAACTCGATGCCCTGGCCGATGCGGTTCGGGCCGCCGCCGAGGATCACGACCTTCTTCCTGTCGGAAGGCCGCGCCTCGTCGGAGGCCGCGCCCATGAACGGCATCGCGTAGGTCGAGTACATATAGGCCGTCGGCGAGGCGAACTCGGCCGCGCAGGTGTCGATGCGCTTGTAGACCGGACGCACGTCGAGCGAGCGCCGCAGCGCCTTGACCTCGGCCTCGGTCTTGCCGGAGACGGCAGCCAGCCGCTTGTCGGAAAAGCCCATCGCCTTGACCTGCCGGAACGCGCCGGGCGTCTGCGGCAGGCCGAACTGGCGCACCTTCTCCTCGGTATCGACAATCTCGCGCATCTGGGCGAGGAACCAGGGGTCGATCTTGCAGCTCTCGTGGATCTGCTCGTCGGTGAAGCCGAAGCGCATCGCCTGCGCCACCTGCAGGATGCGGTCGGGCGTCGGCGTCGAGAGCGCGGCCTTGATCGCGTTCCTGTCGTCGCCATGGCCCATGCCGCCGACCTCGATCTCGTCGAGCCCGTCGAGCCCCGTCTCCAGCGAGCGCAGCGCCTTCTGCAGCGATTCCTGGAAGGTGCGGCCGATCGCCATTGCCTCGCCGACCGACTTCATCGCTGTCGTCAGCGTCGGCTCGGAACCGGGGAACTTTTCGAAGGCGAAGCGGGGTATCTTGGTGACGACATAGTCGATCGTCGGCTCGAAGGAGGCCGGCGTCGCCCCGCCGGTGATGTCGTTCTCGATCTCGTCGAGCGTGTAGCCGACGGCGAGCCGCGCCGCGACCTTGGCGATCGGGAAGCCGGTCGCCTTAGAGGCCAGCGCCGACGAACGCGAGACTCGCGGGTTCATCTCGATCACGATCATCCGGCCCGTCGCCGGATCGACCGCGAACTGCACGTTCGAGCCGCCGGTCTCGACGCCGATCTCGCGCAGCACCGCCAGCGAGGCGTCGCGCATGATCTGGTATTCCTTGTCGGTCAGCGTCAGCGCCGGCGCGACGGTGATCGAATCGCCTGTATGGACGCCCATCGGGTCGATGTTCTCGATCGAGCAGACGATGATGCAGTTGTCCTTTTTGTCGCGGACCACCTCCATCTCGTACTCTTTCCAGCCGAGCACGCTTTCCTCGATCAGCACCTCGCTCGTCGGCGAGGCGTCGATGCCGCGCTCGACGATGTCGATGAATTCACCCTTGTTGTAGGCGATGCCGCCGCCGGTGCCGCCCATGGTGAAGGACGGCCGGATGATAGCCGGCAGGCCGATATCGTCGAGCGCGTCGAGCGCCTGGCCGAGCGTCTTGATCTGGTGCGAGCGCGGCGTATCAAGGCCGATCTTGGTCATCGCGTCGCGGAAGAGCTCGCGGTCCTCGGCCTTGTCGATGGCCTCGGCGGTCGCGCCGATCATCTCCACGTCGAACTTCTCCAGCACGCTGATCTTGCTGCCGTCCGGCTGGGCGATCGACTTCTTGTTCAGCGAGAGCGCGCAGTTCAGTGCGGTCTGGCCGCCCATGGTCGGCAGCAGCGCGAAGCCGCCCGGCAGCAGGTCGCGCTCCTTCTCGATGATCTTGGCGACGACCTCGGGCGTGATCGGCTCGACATAGGTCGCATCCGCCAGATCCGGGTCGGTCATGATCGTCGCCGGGTTCGAATTGACCAGCACGATCCGGTAGCCTTCGGCCTTCAGCGTCTTGCAGGC
>JAIETL010000054.1 GCA_019745195.1 Beijerinckiaceae bacterium | reverse complement strand
TTGCGTTCGCAACCCAAACCTAACCGGCAATCGCCGATGACCACCCCTCAGCTACACCACGCTATGGGACACGACCAGAGGGGTTCCTCGCGCCTGCCCTACATGTGGCGCGACAATCCCCCTGTCATCCGCCGTCAACACGCTAATCCCCACCCCCGCAAACCCGTGCCACACTGCCCTCGCCCATCACCCACAGGGGGCGGCCATCCGGAGGTGCGCCATTGGTCGGGTGACGGGTCGGCGCCTGCGGCTGGTCTCACAAGCCAGACTCGGGAGGCTTCGGGGCACCGCCCTGGGGGTAATACGGCCCCTGTGCGAGGAGCTCGCTGGAAAGGCCGATGGCATCACGCCTTCGTCCAACGCCCGATTAGACGCGACGAGGCGATGAGCCGAACTGGCGTCGAAAGGGCTCGCGGCGGAGGATGGCTTTCGACCCGATAAGCGCGGCCCGGAGTCAAAAATCGCCGAAGGCGGAGCGCCACGGGGCGTGCGACGGGTGGCTCAACCCCGCCGCGCCGCGTCCTGGCTCAACGGATGCGGATCACTCTCGCGCCTCGCGGCGCTCCGCCAGCCCCCGATGATCGCCCCGACGCCGTGAGGCGGTCGGACGATGAAACGCGGCCGCGAGCCGACATGCGGGGAACCCCTCTCCCACTCGAAGTCGGGGCTACTCGACTTCGACACCCGGAATTCTGAACTCGGGTAAACCCGAGTTCAGTGAGAGGGGCAGGGGTGAGGGGTCGGCCCTTCTCCGCATGAAGCATGACCTCACCGCAGCCTCGGCTGGCGCAGCGCCTCGCTGGTCCAGCGTCCATCACCTCACCCCTGCCCCTCTCCTTACAGGAGAGGGGTTCTTGCGTAGCGCCACCCCTCCCCCACCCCCAAGGAGCCCACCATGCCACGCGCTGACAAACCCGCCTTCTCGCCGGAGCACATCGCCGAATTCAATCGCATTCAGGAGCTGCGGCGGACGATGATGCGCGGCATGGGCGACGCCATGGAGCTCTGGCGTCATTGCGGCGATCCGCGCTGCCGCAGGCCCCGGCGCTGCCAGAGCCCGACCGGCGACTGCGCACGCATCGCTCTCCAGTCGATCCCCGAGGAGGAGAAGCGGCTGCTGCGCCATGCGCTGGCGCACCGCATCGCCGGCCTCCCGGCCGAGGAGGCGTGGGCGAAGGCCGAGGCACGCGTGGCGGCCGAGCAGGCGCTGCCGGAGATCTGACGGCCGGCCCCTACTCCGCCCGGAGCCAGGCCAGCAGGCCGGCATCGTCGCCGCTTTCGACCGCGGCGGCGACGCGACGCCCGACGGCGGCGCCGAATTTGTAGCCATGGCCCGAGCAGGCCGAGACGACCAGCACCCGGCCGGTCCGCCGCGAGAGGAATTTGTGGTCGGCGGTGAAGGTGTAGGCGCAGCTCGCGACGCGCTTGACGCCGTATTCGGCGATCCGCGCGAAGGGCGGCGCAAAGTAGTCGCGGATGATCTCGCCCTCGCCGGGGCGCGGCTCGCGGTCGAGATCGGGCGCCATCGGCACCTTGTGGACGCCCGCGCCGAGCTTGAGATCGGTGCCGTCGACGGCCGGCAGGACATAGCCGTCGACCGTGCCGCCGACATCGACGATGCAGGGCGCGGCGGCCCAGGCCGGCTTCAGGTCGTCGGGCGGATCGAGATAGACGACGCCGGTGCGGTAGGTCTTCAGCGCGTCGGCGAGTTCCGGCAGCAGACGCAGCGTCCAGGCTCCGGCCGTGACGACGATGCGGTCGAAGGCGAGCCGCCCGCCATCGGCGAAGCTCAGCGCCCCGCTGTCGGGATCGACCGAGATGACGGCTGCGCCCTCGCGGATCGTGACGCCGCGCTCGCGCAGCAGCCTGACCATCCCGGCCGCGATCCGGGCCGGGAACAGCGCCCCGCCCTCGCCGCTCAGATAGGCGTAGCGGAAGGTCGCGGGATCGAGGAAGGGGTAGCGCCTCGCCGCCTCGGCGGGCTCGAACAGCGCATAGGGCGAGCCCATCCGGTCGAGCCCGTCGCGGTAGTCCTCGCCCTCGTCGCCGGCGATCTGCGAGATGCCCATCACCCCGCAGGCCTTGTAATGGACCTGGCCGAGATCGGTCCAGAGCTCGTCCCAGGCGGCGAAGGCTTCCGTGATGGTCCGGGCGTAGCCATCTGCACCGGCATAGGCGCGGCGGATGATGCGGTGCTGGTCGCCCGAGGCCGCATAGGGGTTGGGGATCGCCGCCGCCTGCTCGACCAGCGTGACGGCATGGCCGGCCTTGTTCAGCGCCCAGGCTGTGGACAGGCCGGCGATGCCGGCTCCGACGATCGCGACGTTCATGCCGAGCGCTTGTTCTTGTCATAGGGGTTGCCGCCGCCGCGCGTGTGCAGCCGGATCGGCGTGCCCGGCAGCTCGAAGGCCTCGCGCAGATTGTTGACGAGGTAGCGCGTGTAGGACACCGGCAGATGGTCGAGCTGGTTGCCGAACAGCGCGAAGGTCGGCGGGCGCGCCTTGGCCTGCGTCATGTAGCGGATTTTTATGCGCCGCCCGGCGACGGCCGGAGGCGGATGGGCCGAGAGCACTCCCTCGAGCCAGCGGTTGATGCGGGCCGTCGAGACTCGGCGGTTCCAGACCTCATAGGCGGAGAACACGCCCTGCATCAGCCGGTCGATGCCCTCGCCAGCCAGCCCAGACAGAGGAATGATCGGCACGCCGCGCACCTGCGCCAGCAGATGCGTCGCCTTCTCCTTCAGCTCGGCCAGCAACCCGTTCTTGTCGGCGACGAGGTCCCATTTGTTCAGGCCGATCACGACCGTGCGGCCCTCGCGCTCGGTCAGATCGACCAGCGTCAGGTCCTGCTTCTCGAAGGGGATCGTCGCGTCGAGCAGCACGACCACGACCTCGGCGAAGCGGATCGCGCGCAGCGCATCCTGCACCGACATCTTCTCCAGCTTCTCCTCGATGCGGGCGCGCTTGCGCATGCCGGCCGTGTCGAAGAGCTTGACGGGGCGGCCGCGCCATTCCCAGTCGACCGAGATGGTGTCGCGGGTGATGCCGGCCTCGGGGCCGGTCAGGAGCCGGTCCTCGCCGATCATCCGGTTGACCAGCGTGGACTTGCCGGCATTGGGCCGCCCGATGATGGTGACGCGCAGCGGCTTGGTCGGGTCGTTGTACTCGGCCTCCTCGTCGCTGATGGCGGCGGGCGCCTCGACCCAGCGCTTGTCGCCATAGCTCTCGTCGAAGGGCTCTTCCTCCTCCGGCTCGACATCGACGAAGGGCGCGAGCGCCTCCAGCAGGTCCGAGGTGCCCTCGCCATGTTCGGCCGAGAACGGCACGGGATCGCCGAGCCCCAGCGCGTAGGATTCGAAGATGCCGTCGAGCCCCTTCTTCCCCTCGGCCTTGTTGGCGAGCAGGATCACCGGCTTGCCGGATTTGCGCACCAGATCGGCGAAGGGCTGGTCCATCGGCGTGAGGCCGAGCCTTGCGTCGATCATGAACAGGATCACGTCGGCCTGCCCGATCGCGGTCTCGGTCTGCGCCCGCATGCGGCCCGCCAGCGAGCCGGGATCGGCCTCTTCGAGGCCGGCCGTGTCGATGATGGTGAAGCGCAGATGGCCGAGCGCGGCCTCGCCCTCGCGCCGGTCGCGCGTTACGCCGGGCAGATCGTCGACCAGCGCCAGCTTCTTGCCGACGAGCCGGTTGAACAAAGTCGACTTGCCGACATTGGGGCGGCCGATGATGGCGACGGTGGCGGTCATGGATGATTCGATCTCGACGGCGTCGATACTGAAATGGTGCGAACGCCGTGCAAAGCCTACCCCGTCATTGCGAGCGAAGCGAAGCAATCCAGCGTCTCGCACTACGTCCTCTTGGATTGCTTCGCTTCGCTCGCAATGACGGAAGAGCGGTGCCCGGAGGCGACTGCGAACTCGCTAGTTCCTGGTCTCGACCGGGCCGCCGCGCACGAGCGTCAGATAGAGATCGACGCGCTGGCGCATCACGCGCGGCGAGGCCGGATCGGTGACGATGGCGTCGAACCAGCGGCCGGCGTCCTCGAACAGGTTGGCCTTGAGCGCGGCGATGCCGAGGAACTCGCGGGCCGAGTGACGCAAGACGCCTTGCGGCGTTGCGAGCGGTTCCAGCGCGGTGCGCAGTTCGGCGTAAGGAACGAGATCGACGCGCAGCATGCCGGCGCGCAACCGCGCCACGTCACGGTCGATCTGCGCCAGCGAGCCGTCATTGGCGAGGGCGTCGAAAGCGGTCGCCCCGGCGGCCGGGTCGCGCTTGCCGGTTTCGGCCGCGAGCCTGAAGCGCGCGATCTGGCGGTAGCCGGCCGGCGCGTTGGCGGCGAGCTCCTTCAGGATCGTCTCGGCCTCGTCGCCATTATTGTCGCGGGAGGATTTCAGCGCCGCTTCCAGCCGCGCCCCGACGGCCTGCGAGGCGGCGTTCTCGCGCTGCAACCAGTACTGCCAGCCGGCGACCGCGAGCACCGCGAGCACCGCGAGCCCGATCAGCACATTGCCGTATTTCTTCCAGAAGGCGGCCGCCTTGTCGCGACGCACCTCTTCATCGATCTCGCGAAAAATATCGGACATGGCCCGCCAAAGAATTCCCTGTTGACGGGCCGCGTAGCATTTCCGTCGCGC
Source organism: Beijerinckiaceae bacterium (assembly GCA_019745195.1). Taxonomy (GTDB): domain Bacteria; phylum Pseudomonadota; class Alphaproteobacteria; order Rhizobiales; family Beijerinckiaceae; genus Allobosea. Next base: position 5,162 of record JAIETL010000054.1, on the reverse strand, counting down.
CATGGCGAGCCGCTTGACGCAAGCCGACGCCAGCGACATCACCAATCTGCGGGCTGATCCGGCCTGCGGCGATGCAAACAGAGCGGGAACGGCGCGCCTGCGCTAGTCTGTGGCTCGCGCGAATCAGGGAGACCGACGGCGGACATGGCGGGAGACGGCGATCTTTTCGGCGCTGGGGCCGAGCCACCGGCCGGCCCTCCGCCGAAGCCGTCGCGCAGCGTCGCGCCGCCCGCCGGCGGCAAGCCGGCCCCGGCGGCCGCGCCGCGCAACGGCACGCTCTCCGAGCAGGGCTATGACGCTTCCGCCATCGAGGTGCTGGAGGGGCTTGAGCCCGTCCGCCGCCGTCCCGGCATGTATATCGGCGGCACCGACGAGCGCGCGCTGCACCATCTCTTTGCCGAGGTGATCGACAACGCCATGGACGAGGCTGTCGCCGGCCACGCGACCTTCATCGAGGTCGAGGTGCTGGAGGATGGCTCGATCGCCGTCACCGACAACGGACGCGGCATCCCGGTCGATCCGCATCCGAAGTTTCCCGGCAAATCGGCGCTCGAAGTCATCATGACGACGCTGCATGCCGGCGGAAAATTCGATTCCAAGGCCTATGAGACCTCGGGCGGCCTGCACGGCGTCGGCGTCTCGGTCGTCAATGCGCTTTCGGACCATCTGGAAGTCGAGGTCGCGCGCGGCCAGACGCTCTATCGCCAGATCTTTTCGCGCGGCCATCCGCAGGGGCCGCTGGAGACGGTCGGCCGCGTCGCCAACCGGCGCGGCACCCGCGTGCGCTTCCATCCCGATGCGCAGATTTTTGGCGAGGGCGCGCATTTCGTCCCCGCCCGCCTGTTCCGCATGGCGCGGTCGAAAGCCTATCTGTTCGGCGGCGTCGAGATCCGCTGGCACTGCGCACCGTCGCTGCTGAAAGCGGAGGGCGACGTCGCGGCCGACGCCGTGTTCAAGTTCCCCGGCGGCCTGCGCGATTATCTCGGCCGCGAGATCGAGGGCAAGGACCTCGTCGCCGAGCCGATCTTCTCCGGCAAGATCACCAAACCCGGTAGCCACGGCTCGCTCGAATGGGCGATCGCGTGGCTTGCCACCGGCGAGGACGGCTTCGCCTCGTCCTATTGCAACACGATCCCGACGCCAGAGGGCGGCACGCATGAGCAGGGGCTGCGCATCGCGCTGCTGCGGGGCTTGCGCGACCATGCCGAGCGCATCGGCCAGTCCAAGCGCATGGCGCAGGTCACCTCCGACGACGTCATGGCGACCTGCGCCGCCATGCTCTCGGTCTTCATCCGCGAGCCGGAATTCCAGGGCCAGACCAAGGACAAGCTGGCGACGCTGGAAGCCTCCCGCATCGTCGAGAACGCGGTCCGCGACGCCTTCGACCACTGGCTCGCCGCCGCGCCGCAGCAGGCGCTGAAGCTGCTCGACTGGTCGGTCGACCGGGCCGACGAGCGCCTGCGCCGCCGCCTCGAAAAGGAGGTCTCGCGAAAGACCGCGACGAAGAAGCTGCGCCTGCCCGGCAAGCTCGCCGATTGCAGCAATGCGGGCGCGGCCGGCTCCGAGCTCTTCATCGTCGAGGGCGATTCCGCCGGCGGCTCGGCCAAGCAGGCGCGCAACCGCGCCACGCAGGCCATTCTCCCCTTGCGCGGAAAGATCCTCAATGTCGCCAATGCCACCCGCGACAAGCTCAACCAGAACCAGCAGCTGGCCGACCTGATCCTGGCGCTTGGCTGCGGCATCGGCAGCCAGTTCCGCGAGGACGACCTGCGCTATGAGAAGGTCATCGTGATGACCGATGCCGATGTCGACGGCGCCCATATCGCTTCGCTGCTGGTGACCTTCTTCTGGCGGCAGATGCCGCGCCTGATCGAGAAGGGCCATCTCTATCTCGCCGTGCCGCCGCTCTATCGGCTGCAGGCCGGCGGCAAGTCGGTCTACGCCCGCAACGATGCGCACAAGGACGAGCTGATCGCGTCCGTCTTCAAGGGCAAGAAGCCGGAGATCAGCCGCTTCAAGGGGCTGGGCGAGATGATGCCGGCGCAGCTCAAAGAAACCACCATGGACCCGGCCAGGCGCATCCTGCTCAAGGTCATGGTCGAGCACGAGGCGCGCGACGAGGCCTCCGATGTGGTCGAGCGACTGATGGGCAACAAGCCCGAGGCGCGCTTCATCTTCATCCAGGAGCGGGCGGCGTTCGCGGGCGAGCTTGTCGATCTGTAGCTTTTCGTCATTGCGAGCGCAGCGAAGCAATCTAGCGGACGTAGAGCAAAACGCTGGATTGCTTCGCTGCGCTCGCAATGACGGTCGAGGGCGACATCGCCTACTGGCGCCAAGGCAACGGTTCGCTAACCATCCTTTTACAGCTTTACCGGCATGATCTCCGCAGCGGCGCGCGACGGCGCCGGATGGATCGCGGAGCGCCCGATGCGGCTGATCGAACTGTTCTGGAAGAACGAGCGCGGCACGATGGTCGCCGATGTCGCCAAGGCCGGCGCGGCGATCGCCTTCCTCTCCGTCATCGCGGCGAATTTCGTGTCCCACCAGACCGAGAAACTCGACAAGGAGCGCCTGACGCAGGTCGCCGACGCCGCCTCGAAGGGGCGTCCGGTCGATCCGATGGTGACGGGCTCGGTGCTGAAGCGCGTGGGCGAGACCAGGCTCGACCCCTGCGTCGTGCCGCGCTGAGTCTCCTAGAAGCATTTCACTCGGAAACACTTCGTCATCCCGGGTTTGACCCGGGATCCATCATAGAGAGCCGCCGCGTTCTATGATGGATCCCGGATCTGCGCGGCTTTGCCGCTTGTCCGGGATGACGCAGTTGTTCGGAGAAAATCCAGCAGGCTCTAAGCCAACCAGTCGAGAAGCTCCTTCGTTACGATCTCCGGCGCCTCCAGCGTCGAGAGATGGCCGCAGCCCGGCAGCACGACCAGCCGCGCATTCGCGCCGATGCCATCGGCGATCTCGCGCGCTTCCGCCGGCGGGGTCAGAGCATCCTCCTCGCCGACCAGCACCAGCGTCGAAACCGTGATCGCCGAGAGACCGGGACGCGAATCCGGCCGGGACATGATCGCCTTCTGCTGACGCACGAAGCCGGCCGGGCCGATCTCGTCCGCCATGGCGCGGACAGCAAGACGCAAGGGTTCATCAGTCAGCCGCGCAGGCGCGACCAGCTTTTGCCAGAGCAGCGTCGTGACGTTGTCGAAAGCCCCCTTCTCCGCCAGCGCGATCATCTGCTCGCGGGCGGCGTTGGTCTCCGGCGTCGCGCCCTTGGCCGAGGTGTCGAGCAATGCCAGCCGCGTCACGCGCTGCGGCGCCTGTCGCATCACCTCGAAGGCGATGTAGCCGCCCATCGACAGCCCGCAGAGCGCGAAACGCTCCGGCGCGGCGGCCAGCAGCCGTCGGGCGATGTCGGTCATCGTCTCGTCTCGCGCATGGTCCGCCACCAGGATCGGCCGCCCGGAGGCGAGCGCCGGCCATTGCGGCGCGTAAAGCGCGGCGCTGCAATTCAGCCCCGGAACGAGGACAAGCGGTTCTGACATGGCGTGCATCTCTTCTCTGAAGGCCTAGTTTGTTGACTTAGCCGGACTTTTTCTGCATTGCACGGGGGTCCGAAGGCGCGCTGGAAAGAGAAGTCGCGCCACCGTCGCGGTTGATAGGTCATCCCGCCACGCGTCACCGACCCTTGAAGAAGCGCCCTACGCATGTCCTTTGCCGAACTCGGCCTGAGCGAAAAAGTTCTGACCGCGGTCACGACCGCAGGCTATACCACGCCGACGCCTATCCAGGCACAGGCCATTCCCCATGTCCTGGCCCGCCGCGATGTCCTCGGCATCGCCCAGACCGGCACGGGCAAGACCGCCGCCTTCACCCTGCCGATGCTGACGATCCTCGAGAACGGCCGGGCCCGGGCGCGCATGCCGCGCACGCTGATCCTGGAGCCGACGCGCGAGCTCGCGGCGCAGGTCGAGGAAAACTTCACCCGCTACGGCGTCAACCAGAAGCTCTCGGTCGCGCTGCTCATCGGCGGCGTCTCCTTCGGCGACCGGGACGCAAAGATCACGCGCGGCGTCGATGTGCTGATCGCCACGCCCGGCCGCCTGCTCGACCATGTCGAGCGCGGCAAGCTGCTGCTGACGGGCGTCGAGCTGCTGGTCATCGACGAGGCCGACCGCATGCTCGACATGGGCTTCATTCCGGACATCGAGCGCGTCTGCAAGCTCGTCCCGTTCACGCGGCAGACCCTGTTCTTTACCGCGACGATGCCGCCCGAGATCACGCGCATCAGCGAGCAGTTCCTGCACAACCCAATCCGCATCGAAGCCTCGCGCCCGGCGACGGCGGCAGCCACGATCACGCAGCGCCTGATCGCCTCGAACGGACAGGATTTCGAGAAGCGCGAGACGCTGCGCAAGCTGCTGAACGAGGCCAAGGACCTGCAGAACGCGATCGTGTTCTGCAACCGCAAGCGCGATGTCGCCACCCTTCACAAGTCGCTGCAGAAATACGGCTTTCCGGCGGTCGCGCTGCATGGCGACATGGACCAGTACGCTCGTATGGCGGCGCTGGAATCCTTCCGCACCGGCGAGATGCCGATCCTGGTGGCGAGCGACGTCGCCGCGCGCGGGCTCGATATTCCCGCCGTCAGCCATGTCTTCAACTACGACGTGCCGACCCATGCCGAGGACTATGTCCACCGCATCGGCCGCACGGGCCGCGCCGGACGCGAGGGCGCCTCCTTCACCATCGTGACGCGCCATGACGAAAAGCTCGTCGCGGCCATCGAGAAGCTGACCGGCGTTCCGATCGCGTTCGAGGGCGGCGGCGTCGACGCCCTGCCCGAGCATGGCGCGCATGTGCCCGTCCTCGGCGATGAGCCGGCGGAGCATGCGGCGGCGCTGGGCGCTGTCGATGAGCTCGAGCCTGCTGCCGGCACGCCCGAGCCCCAGCCGGTCGGCGAACCGCCGCACGATGCGGTGGCCCAGCCCGTGGTAGGTGTGCACGTTGACCAGGTTGGCCTTGCCCGCCTCGGCGGGAGAGACCTCCGCCAGCAGCGCCGCCAGGCGCTGGCGCAGCTGCTCGCACGCCTTGACGGTGAAGGTGAGCGCGACGATCTGTTCGGGGGGCACGCCGTCCTCAAGGATGAGGTGGGCCACGCGGTG
>JAIETL010000099.1 GCA_019745195.1 Beijerinckiaceae bacterium | reverse complement strand
GGCCGCCTGACCAGCCCGGCCAAAGCCGGCATCGGGGTGGCTCCGCGAAGCTACACCACCATCAGGGACACGACCGGCGTCTACTAAGTCGCCGCGATGCGCCGCGTGTACGCGGTCGCATCGGCAATCTCGACAAGGCACCATGGACGGGCGTCGAACCTCCCGAAGGTGCTGTCGAACGCGCTTTCGTGCGCCGGATCGCGCTGGGCGAGTCGATTGCGCCATACCGGGTTCTCGACGTCGTGAATGGTGTCGTTCCGATGGAGGATGGGGCGCTCCTGACGTCGTCAGGCGCGGATTCGCGCGGGCATCGGGGTCTAGCTGCATGGTTGCGCGATGCCGAGGGCAAGTGGAACGAGCATAGCAATAAGGGAGCAGACGGCATGCCGCGTGTGACGCTCGCGCAGTCGGTGAACCATCTTCAGAAATTGACAGCGCAGGCAGCGACATCACCGGTTCGTATCCTTTATACCAAGGCCGGAACACGACTTAGCGCATGCTGGCTCAAGGATAATGATGTTGTCATTGACACTTCCATATACTGGTCAGCCGCTTACTCGCTCGACGAGGCTTGCTATGTGAGCGCTATCCTGAATTCTGCGATTGTGCTTGATCGAGTAAAAGACCTGCAACCCGTCGGCCAGCGCGACCCGCGCCATTTCGACAATCTGGTCTGGACGCTGCCGATCCCCGAATTCGATGCGGCCGAGGCGCTTCACATCGACCTCGCCGCTGCGTCGCTTCACGCCGCCGCTGTCGCCGCGCGCGTCGATCTGCCCGCCGCCGCGCATTTTACTGCGAAGCGACGGCTGATCCGGCAGGCGCTGATCGAGGACGGCGTGGCGGAAACGATCGAGCGGCTGGTCGACGCCCTGCTGCCTCCCTGACGCTGGCGATTCGCTGGACTTGCGATCCGACCCCACGGGCCGACGCTCGCGAGCGCGGCTCCCGTCCTCACACCGGCAACCGCACCGTCGCCCTTAACCCGCCCAGCGGCGACTCCCCCAGCATGATATCCCCGCCATGGGCGCGCGCCACGTCGCGGGCGATGGCCAGCCCCAGCCCCGTGCCGCCGGAATCGACGTTGCGGGCCTCGTCCAACCTCACGAACGGGCGGAACACCTCCTCGCGCTGCTCGGGCGGGATGCCTGGCCCGTCATCGTCCACCATAACGATCAGATAGCGCGCGTCATGGGTGGCGCGGATGGCGATGCGGTCGCCGAAGCGGGCGGCATTGGAGACGAGGTTGGTCAAAAGCCGGCGGAAGGCGTCGGGCCTGATCACCACCAGCGGGTCGCCGACGACCGTCAGTTCGGTCTGGTGGCCCTGGCGCTCGGCGTCGGCCTTGAGTTCCTCCAGCGAGGAGCGGATATCGGTCTCGACCGGGGCCTCGCCGGCGTCGCCGCGCGCGAAGGCGAGATAGTCCTCCAGCATGCGGCTCATCTCGTCGACGTCCTTTTCCAGCGCGTCGATTTCCGAGGAGCGCTCCAGCAGCGCAAGCGAGAGCTTGAAGCGGGTCAGGATGGTGCGCAAATCGTGGCTGACGCCGTTGAGCATCGTCGTGCGCTCGCCGATCGAGCGCTCGACGCGGCGCTTCATCTCGATGAAGGCGTTGCCGGCGCGGCGGACCTCGCGCGCGCCGCGCGGGCGGAAATCGGCGTCGCGGCCCTTGCCGAAGGCCTCGGCCGCATCGGCCAGCCGCAGGATCGGCCTGATCTGGTTGCGCAGGAACAGCACCGCGATCGTCAGGAGGATCAGAGAGGTGCCGATCATCCAGAGCAGGAAGATGTGGCTGTTGCTGGCATAGGCGGAGTTGCGCCGCGTCAGGACGCGCATCACGTCCTTGCCGAGCTTGATGCGGATCTCGATCAGGCTGGAGCGGCCGACCGTGTCGAGCCAGAAGGGCCGCGCCACCTGCTGCGCAAGCTCGGCCGACAGGGCCGAATCGAGCAGGGAGAAGAAGGGGCGGGGGCCGGGCGCGGGCAGGTCTGAATCGGGCAGGATATCGACATCCATGCCGAACCGCGCCTCGGCGATCTGTCCGAGCACACTGGCCTCGGCATCCTGCGGGTAGCGCTCGTAGACGTCGATGATCATGGCGATGTCGGCCGAGACGGCGGAGGACAGGCGCTGCGTCACGAGCTGCCAGTGTCGCTCCATGAAGACATAGGCGATGACCGATTGCAGCAGCACGACCGGGGCGATGACGATGACGAGCGCGCGCGGATACAAGCCCTTCGGCATCCAGCGCCCGGTGAGGCGCAGCGGCCTGTCGGCGAGCTTCAGCGCCGGCCTGAGCGCGCGGCCGAGCGCATGGCCGGCGCGGGCGAGCGCCGCGCCCAGCCGGCCGAGCAGGGCTCCCGCGCCTTGCGCCAGTCGCGCGCGCCGCGCCTGCGTCGCCATCCGTGTCAGGCCCTGTCCGTGACGAGGCGGTAGCCGACGCCGCGCACGGTCTGCAGATAGAGAGGGTCGGCCGGGTCGCGCTCGATCTTGCGGCGCAGTCGATTCATCTGGACATCGACCGTGCGGTCGTTGGCGCCCGCTCCCTGCGCCGCTAGCTGCTCGCGCGGCATCACCTCGCTGGGCCGCTCGGCGAGCGCGGTCAGGATTTCGCGCTCGCGTTCGGTCAGGCGGATCATTTCCTCGCCCTTGCGCAATTCGCCCCTCGCCAGCCCGTAGATGAACGGGCCGAAGCGGACGAACTCCGGCCGCGCAACCGACAGGCCGGGATCGGCGACGAGCGTGCGCTTCAGGATGTTGCCGAGCCTGAGCAGCAACTCGCGCGGCTCGAACGGCTTGGAGAGATAATCATCGACGCCGAGTTCCAAGCCGCTGATGCGGTCTTTCGAATCGGCGCGTGCGGTCAGCATCAGGATCGGCAATTCGGAGTCGCCGCGCAGGCGGCGGGCGAAGTCGAAGCCGTTCTCGCCAGGCATCATGATGTCGAGCACCATCGCGTCGAAGACGAGCTGCGACAGGCGGTTGTCGGCCTCGGCGGCATTAGCGGCGGTGGTGACGCGGTAGCCATGATCGCCGAGGAAGCGCGCCAGCAGGTCACGCAGCCGACGGTCATCATCGACGACGAGGATGTGGGGCGCTTCGTCGGGAAGCGGTTTTCGGACTGCCTGCGGAGCCATGTCGCGCCGGTCTCCTCGCTGTGGCGCGGGCTGCGCCGTTCTCCGGGATCAGGACATTGATAGCACAGCCGTGGGAAAGCCGGGACGCGCGATCGCTTACGCCCGCGGCGCGAGGAAGCCCAGCACCTTGCGGCGCTCGGCCGGGTCGATCAGCCCGGCGAGATAGGCCGCGACGGTCTCGACGCCGCCCGGCTCCAGGCCGGCCAGCGCGGCATTGATCCGCCTGGCCTGCAACTGCGCCAGCCGGGTCGCCAGATCCTGGCCCGCCGGCGTGGTGTGGAGCTTGCGCTGGCGCTTGTCCTGCGTGCCGGTCCGCTGCTCGACGAAGCCGGTCTCGACCAACTCCTTCAGCACACGGTTGAGGCTCTGCTTGGTGATGCCGAGGATGTCGAGCAGTTCGGCGATGGTCAGGCCCGGCCGGCGCTGGACGAAATGCAGCACACGGTGGTGGGCGCGGCCGAAGCCGTAATCGGCGAGGATGCGGTCGGGGTCGCCGACGAAATCGCGATAGGCGAAGAACAGGAGTTCGATCAGGTCATAGGGCACCTCGGCTGCGTCGGCGGCGGCCTTTGGTGTCCCTGTCGATGGGGTCTGCGTCTCCGGCACGAATGGCGATCCAGATTTTATGTCAGTGATGTTGACATATCTCAGACGCAAGATTACCGGTCAAGCGCGGATGACGATCGATTATGTCGCGATCGCCCGTCGCCGCGTCATTTTAGGTCCAGGCTTGCACGTCGCGGAACGCTGTGGCGGAGTTGCAGGCAAGAAGGCGTCCAGGAGGAACACCCCATGTCAGTCATTCCCTTCGACCAGCGCGACGGCGTGATCTGGTTCGACGGCAAGCTCGTGCCGTGGAAGGACGCCAAGGTCCACGTACTGACCCATGGGCTGCATTACGGTTCCTGCGTGTTCGAGGGCGAGCGCGCCTATGGTGGCGTGATCTACAAATGCACCGAGCACTCGCAGCGCTTCCAGAAATCGGCCGAGATCATGGATTTCGCGATCCCGTATTCGGTCGCCGAACTCGACGCCGCGAAGTATCTCTGCCTGAAGGAGAACGGTCTCAAGGACGCCTATGTCCGCCCGGTCGCCTGGCGCGGCTCGGAGATGATGGCCGTTTCGGGCATGAACAACACGATCCACACCGCCATCGCGGTCTGGGAGTGGCCGAGCATGTTCGACATGGCCCAAAAACTGAAGGGCGTGCGGCTCGACGTCGCCGAGTACCGCCGGCCCGATCCGGCCTGCGCGCCCGTCCACGCCAAGGCGGCGGGCCTCTACATGATCTGCTCGCTCTCCAAGCACAAGGCCGAGCGCGCCGGCTATGCCGACGCGATGATGCTCGACTGGGAGGGCAATGTCGCCGAATGCACCGGCGCCAACATCTTCTTCATCAAGGACGGCGTGATCCACACGCCGCTGGCCGACCGCTTCCTCAACGGGCTGACCCGGCAGGCCGTGATCGACCTCTGCAAGCAGCGCGGCTTCGAGGTGGTCGAGCGGCGCATCCGGCCCGAGGAGCTCGAGACCTTCAACGAGTGCTTCATCACCGGCTCGGCGGCCGAGGTGACGCTGGTCTCGGAGATCGGCCCGTATTCCTTCATCACCGGCAATATGGGCAAGGTGATCATGGAGGATTATTCGGACGCGGTGCGGCCGGGGAAGAAGGCGGCGTAAGCGGCGTCATCATCGCCCACCCTCAGTCCTCATCCTGAGGAGCCGCGTCAGCGGCGTCTCGAAGGGTGCTCCAGTTCGCACCGGAAGCGCCTTCTGGAGCATCCTTCGAGACGCGCTTCCTGCGGAAGCGCTCCTCAGGATGAGGGCTCTTGGCTGGTGCGCGGCCCTACCGCACCACCTTCACCTCGCTCCTGAACAGCGTGATCCAGTCGTCGCCGCTGATGCCCTTGCATTCGTCCATGGCCTGGAAGCCGGTCATGACGAAGGCCGAACCTGTCCAGGCGTAGTTGCCGCTCGCGCCGCAATCGCCGATGCCGCGTCCCTTGTTGTAGAACGAGACCTGTGCGCTCGCGGGGTCGTAGCCGGCGTTGACCAGCATGTTGTCGGAGTTCGGGTCGATCTTGCCGTCGAACTGCGGAAACAGCGCCTTGCGCGCCTTGCCCACATCCGCGCCGGGCACGATCCAGAAACCGGTCGAGACATTATAGGCCCCGCGCGAGCAGAACAGGCCGACGAGCCGCGCCCCGCCGGCGAGCGGCCACACGGAATCGGCGTCGGCGGCATCCTCCGGCGCATCCTCGCAAAGATCGGGATCGAGACGCTTCAACTGCTTGCGCAGCGCTGTCGTCAGCGCCTTGGCCGCCTTGTCGGGGATGGCAGGAGCGGCCGTGCCTTTCGCGACGATCACGGGAAGGGCGGGGACGGCCGCGCTGGTCTCGCCCGGCCCCTTGCGGATCAGAGCCGAAATCGTGCCCAGCCGGCCCTGTTGCTCGTCGATCCAGAGCAGTGCGGCGACGGAGCCGGAGAGCGACACGTCGAGGCTCTTGCCGGCGATCGTCACCGTCAGCTTCGTCGCCTTGCGCGCGGCCGCGATCAGCGCCTCGGCATCGGCCGCGGAGAGTGCGATCGTGGCGTTCTCGTCGTCGCCGATCGTCGCCGGCAGCTTGCGACCTGGAGCGGGGAAGGGCGCGCCGTCCAGATCCAGCTCAGCGGCGAGCGGAGCCGCCAGCTTCTCGGCGCGGACCCTGATGACGAGCTTTGGCACGACATTGGGCCCTGCCGCGCGTTCGAGCCGCAGAAAGGCGATATGCTCGTCGATCTCGGCCGGCAGCGACATCGCCGTGCAGCTCTTCAGATTGTCGCAGCCTGCGATCCAGTCGCGGAAGGTTTTGCTGCTGGGGCCGGCGGCACTAGCCGGGCCGGGCAGAGCGAGAGCCATGCCAAGAGCCGCGGCCGACAAACGAAATGCCCGTCCCATCGCGCTACCCCCAGCGTTGCGCCGCCGCGTCGTCGGCGTCCATGGCCTCGACCCAGTCGCCCGTCGTGCCGTCGCGCAGATGTTCGCGCTTCCAGAATGGCGCGCGGGTCTTGAGATAATCCATCAGGAATTCGGCCGCCTCGAACGCGGCGCGGCGATGGGCGGAGGCCGCGATCACAAGCACGATCTGCTCTCCGGGCTTGACCAGCCCATGGCGGTGGATGGCGACGAGGCCGTGCAGGGGCCAGCGCCTTGCGGCCTCGTCGGCGGCGCGGCTGATCTCGGCCTCGGCCATGCCGGGATAATGCTCCAGCTCCAGCGCCGCGAGCCGGCCGCCCTCGTCGCGGCACAGGCCCGCGAATGTGACGACCGCGCCGATGTCGGAGCGGGCCGAGGTCAGCGCGGCGACCTCGGCGGCGACGTCGAAATCCTCGCGCTGGATGCGGATGAGGGGGGTCATCGAGCGTCTGTCATTCCGGGGCCGCGCACGGCGCGGAACCCGGAACCCACGAGCGGGTGAGCGGTCGATTCGGCAGCGGGCTCGCCCGGTCGTGGGTTCCGGGTTCTTCGCTGCGCGAAGCCCCGGAATGACAGGGGGAGGTCGCTCATCTCAACCCCCCGTCATCGGCGGGAAGAAGGCGATCTCGCTTGCGCCCGCGATGCTCGCATCGGGTTTCACATGCTCGTGGTCGATGGCGGCGCGCACGATCGACTCAACGGCGAAAGCCGCCTCGTAGCCCTCGTCACGGCCCTTCAGCCAGCGCACCAGATCGGCGATCGTGGCGATGCCGCCGGGCAGCGCCACACGCTCCTCGGCGACGCCGACGCGCTCGCGCACCCAGGCGAAATAGACCAGCTTGACGGTTCGGGATTCGATGGCCGTATCGCTCATGACTGGCGCTCGTCCTCCTCGACGAGATGGCGGATGCCGGCGTTGAAATAATCCCAGCCGGTGTAGATCGTCAGCCCGGCCGCGATCCAGAGCATGACGATGCCGATCGTCGTGTTGCCGGGCAGCACCTTGTCGCCGGCCGGCCCCGCGACGAGGAAGCCCAGCGCCAGCAACTGCGCGGTCGTCTTCCATTTCGCCACCTTGGAGACCGGCACGGAGACCTTCAGCTCGGCCAGGAACTCGCGCAGGCCCGAGACCAGGATCTCGCGGCACAGGATCACGATCGCGGCCCAGATCGCCCAGCCCTTGATCGTCTCGGTGTGAACCAGCATCAAAAGCAGCGCGCAGACCAGCAGCTTGTCGGCGATGGGGTCGAGCATGCGGCCGATCGCCGATTGCTGGCTCCAGGCCCGCGCGATCCAGCCGTCGAGATAGTCGGTGACGGCGGCGACGACATAGACGCCCAACGCGATCCAGCGCACCCAGTCGTCCCTGGGCCAGAACAGCAGGCCGACCAGGGCCGGAATCGCGAGAATCCGTCCATAGGTCAGAAGGTTCGGCAGCGACCAGGGGCCGCGCCTGCGGATGGCGTCTGTCAGGCTTGTCACGGGCTCACCAAAGCAGTGCGGTTGCGACAGCGTCAACACGCAATGTTGCGGCTTCATTGCGATTATGCTCGGCCTTCATGGAACAATCGCGCACGGGTTTGGCGGTGGCGGCTGCGACGTCTGAAGCGTCTCACTGAATGGGAGCGATCCGCGCGCGGGCCGGTCTTGCCGCTAACGGTGCGCGCGCTAGCGTGTCGCGGCGCGGAGATGCTTCCAGAAGGTCAGCTTGTCGGCGCCGTCGTCCCAGAAATCGCGGATCCGCGCCTCGCTGACGAAACCTGTCGCCAGATAAAAGGCGTGCGTCCGCGAGAATTCCGATGTCCCAATCGTGTCGACGATCAGCACGCGATGACCTGCCTTGGTCAGCAGGCTCTCGAGATGCGCAAGCAGCCGCCGGCCGACGCCCTGCTTCTGCAGTTCGGGAAGAACCCCGATCGCGAGCAGATTCCACGATCCGTTCGTGAAGCGCTCCGACTCGCAAAAGCAGAAACCAATCGCAGCGCCACCGCGCTCCGCCGTCAGCCAGATATCGGGACCAGCGTCTCTCAGGTAGCCGGCGATCATATCCGCGAGTGCTTCACGGGGAAACAGACCCGTCTTTTCGGCAATGTTCCCGATATCCTGCAGGTCCTTATCCGTCGTAGGTCGAATCTGGAAAGTCATATCAAGGCTCGCCTTCGGCTGGTCGTTGTCCGCATTCGCCAGCGCTATTTCGACTACATCTAGAAGGCTTCGCGGCCGCAGGCGGTAAACTTTGGATCACGATCGTGAAGGGAGCCGCCAGTCGCTACGACTCGCCCGCTCCGAGGGCGGCGAGCGGGCGTCATGTCTCATCCGTGACGACGCTCACCCCTCGTGGAAATGGTCATGCACGGCCTTAGCGGTGGCTGCGTTGACGCCGGGCGTGCGCATCAGGTCCTCCAGCCGCGCCCGCTGGATCGCCTTCACTGTGCCGAAGTGCAGCAGCAGCGCGCGCTTGCGCGAGGGGCCGATGCCGGCGATCTCGTCGAGCGGATTCGTCATCGTGTCCTTCTTGCGCCGCGCCCGGTGCGTGCCGATGGCGAAACGGTGCGCCTCGTCGCGCAGGCGCTGGATGAAATAGAGCGCCGGATCGCGCGGCTGGAGCTTGAACGGCTCGCGGCCCGCCATGTGGAAGGTCTCGCGCATGGCGTTGCGGTCGGCGCCCTTGGCGATGGCGACGAGCGGGATGTCGCCCGCGCCGCACGCGGCCATGATCCTGCGCGCCGCCTCGAACTGACCCTTGCCGCCGTCGACGATGACGAGATCGGGGCGGGAGGGGAAGGTGGAGTCGTCGGGGTCTCGCTCCGGTGAGTCCGGCTCCTCTCTCCCCCCTTGTGGGGGAGAGATGGAGAGGGGGGGCGATCGACCGGGTTCGTCACCGGCCGAGCGCTCGCCCGGTCGTTCGCCCCCCACCTCCAACTCCTCCCCACGAGGGGGAGGAGAGTCGGTTGAGGGTGTCGAAACCGCCCCAGCTTCCTTCGCCAGCCGCGCGAACCGGCGCTGCAGCACCTCGCGCATCATGCCGAAATCGTCGCCGGCGATGGTGTCGGTCGAGATGTTGAAGGTCCGGTAATGGCTCTTCATGAAGCCGTCCTTGCCGGCGACGACCATGCCGCCGACCGCGTTCGTGCCCATGATGTGCGAGTTGTCGTAGACCTCGACCCGGCGCGGCGCCTTCGCCATGTCGAACGCCGCGCCCAGCGCCGCCAGCAGCGATTGCTGCCCGGCATTGTCGGCGAGCTTTCGCGACAGCGCCTCGCGCGCGTTCTTGCGGGCATGCTCGACCAGATCGGCCTTTTCGCCGCGTTTGGGCGAGGCGACCTCGACCTTGCGGCCGGCGCGGGCCGAGAGCGCGGCCGCGATCAATTCGATCTCCTCGACCTCGTGCGAGAGCAGCACGAGGCGCGGCGGGGGCTTGTCGTCGTAGAACTGGGTCACGACCGAGGCCAGCACCTCGGCCGGCGTCAGCGAGCGGTCGGCGCGCGGAAACAGCGCCCGGTTGCCCCAGTTCTGGTGATTGCGGAAGAAGAAGACCTGGACGCAGAACTGCCCGGCCTGCTCGTCGATGGCGAAGACGTCGGCCTCCTCGACGCCTTGCGTGTTGATGTCCTGCCCGGCCGAGACGGCCGACAATGCCGCCAGCCGGTCGCGATAGCGCGCCGCCTTCTCGAATTCGAGCTCCTCGGCGGCCTCCTGCATGCGGGCGGAAAGCAGCGTCTTCACGCCCGAGGCCCGCCCGGCGAGAAAGTCGCGCGCCTGCCCGGCCAGCGCCTGATAGTCCGGGATGCTGATCTCAGCCGTACAGGGGCCGGCGCAGCGCTTGATCTGGAAGAGCAGGCAGGGCCGGGTGCGGTTCTCGTAGAAGGAATCGGTGCAGGA
>JAIETL010000072.1 GCA_019745195.1 Beijerinckiaceae bacterium | reverse complement strand
CTACGCCATGCTGGACGAGCCAGCCATGGCGGCGTGACTCAAACGAAATGGTCTCCGGGAAACCCGGCGCGGTTCACCTCGCTATCAACGCGGCGGGCGATCACACCCTCGGCGACGCGCTGTAGCTCCAGATCGAGTGTCGTGCGCAGCGTCAGGTCGCCCGCGGCCACTCCGATCAGGCGGCGCGTGTCGGCTTCGACCATGTCGACGAAGTAATTCGTTCCGGGAGGGGTCTCTGGCGGAATGCGCAGGGTCACCGGCGCGGCGCGGGCATCGGCTGCCTGCTGCGCCGAGATCGCCCCGCTCGCCAGCATCGCTCGCAGGACGGTGTCGGCCCGCTCCTTGGCTCCTCCGAGGTTACGCGTCGGCGCAAGCTGCGAAGGCGCGCGCACGAGCCCGGCAAGCATCGCCGATTCGGCTAGGGATAGGTCCTTCGTAGGCTTGTCGAAATAACGCCTCGCCGCCGCATCGACGCCATAGGCGCCAGCACCGAAATAGGCGGTGTTCAGATATCGCAACAGAATGTCCTGCTTGCCGATTTGCCGCTCCAGCCAAATCGCCAGCACAGCCTCTTGGATTTTGCGGCGGAGGTTCTGGTCGGGCGACAGGAACATCAGACGCGCCAGTTGCTGCGTGATGGTGCTGCCGCCTTCGCGCGTGCCGCTGGCTTGCCAATTGCGCCAGGCGGCGCGCACGATGCCGCGAGGATCGACGCCGGCATGCTCGTAGAAGCGGCGATCTTCAATCGCAACGACGGCCGCTTTGAGATGCTCGGGCAGGTCCGCGGAAGAGAGCTTGCCGCCCTTGAAGACGCCTCGCGTGGCGAAGTTCCGGCCGTCCTGGGCCTCGATCACCAGAGCGCTCGGTGTCGGCGCGATCACAAGGCCGCCATTGAGCGGCAGGGTCGCAACGCTGTAGGCGATCAGCACAACGATGGGTGTGATGACGAGCGCGGCCGCTATCGCGACATGGCGTGGGCGAATGCGCTTGAGGGCGCGCAGGAGAACGCTTCCCGTCAACACGGCGCCCTCGGCGACCCGTCGCCGCAAGGGCGGGAGACTGGCGCCTAGTCGCACTCGCCACGGCTGCGTGCGCCTCGCTACGTTCGCGCCGATCCTAGACACTGCTGACGCGATTGCCGAAAGTTTCGAGCTTATGGATACAAGAACTTTAGAGAGCGTCCGCCAAATCAACTCGCCGCGTCGAGTTCTGCTAAGCTCAGCTGGCTTCTCAGCACCGCCGAGGACGATCACATCGCGAGGTGGACCGGCTTCGCTAATTATCCCGCCTCGAAGCTCGTCCCCAGTCACATCGTTCCCACCCGTTTTATTGCGTGGATCAACGTCAGGCATCTCGACAGGTTCCCGGACGAGCAGTGCATTCTGACAGCACCTTTCGCCTCAAGGCGAATTTCCGTTCTTGCCTTGATGACCTGGGTTACCGCTAAGCGGACGTTCAAAGCGTCAGCAATGGGCCAGCTTCCGCGCCTACCTCGCCGGCGCAACAGCAACCGCGGGTTTTTTGATCAAGCTGGCAGGATTCTTGAAAGACGAGGCCAGCGGCCCCGGCGATTGTACGGCCATGGCTGAAACGGCCTGAAAGACGCAGGGCTCGATGCCGCCTTCAGCATAGGGAAGGCAGCCAACGCGCCGCGCATGGGGATGGACACGCTCGGAGACTAAAAACGCCATCAGGCCAGGAGCACAGCATGCCGCCGAAATCCGCACTCGCCTTGTCACGCCGTGCCTTGATGATCGCTGCGATCGCGCTGGCTACTGGCCCTTCTCCGGTGCTCGCCCAGACGCCCGTGAACGGCGGCACGCTGACCTTCGCGCTCTCGCCCGAGCCGCCCTTCGTCCTGACCTCGATCAACACCACGCTCCAGATGGGCATGGTCGGCTCCAAGATGATGGAGTCGCTGCTCAAGCTCGACACCGAACTGAAGCCGCAGCCTCTGTTGGCCCAGAGCTGGGAGATCAGCCCCGACGGAAAGAGCTACAGCTTCAAGCTGCGGCCCGGCGTGAAATGGCATGACGGCAAGGACTTCACCTCCGCCGACGTCAAATTCACCGTGATGGAGGTGCTCAAGAAGCTGCACCCGCGCGGCCGCTCGGCCTTCGCCAAGGTCATCGACGTCGAGACGCCCGATCCGCTGACCGCGATCATCAAGCTCAGCGACCCGGCCCCGCCGATGCTGACGGCGCTCGCCTCCAGCTATGAATCGCCGATGACGCCGAAGCACGTCTTCGAGGGCACCGACATCGCCGCCAATCCGGCCGTCAGCAAGCCGATCGGCACTGGCCCCTTCATGTTCAAAGAATGGCAGAAGGGCTCCTTCATCCTGCTGGAGAAGAACCCGAACTACTGGGACGCCGGCAAGCCGCATCTCGACCGCATCGTCTTCCGCATCATCAACGACGCCTCGGCCCGCGCGGCGGGGCTGGAATCCGGCGAGCTGCAGATCGGGGGCTTGAGCCCGATCCCTCTGACCGACATGGTCCGCATCGAGAAGAACCCGGCGCTGGCAATCGAGACGCGCGGCTACGCCTATATGTCGCCCTTCATGCTGATGGAGGTGAACACCAGGAAGCCGCCGCTCAACGACGTCCGCGTGCGGCAGGCCATGGCGTTCGCCATCGACCGCGACCGCATGACCAAGCTGGTCTGGATGAACTATGGCAAGCCGGCGGTGAGCCCAATCCCCTCACCGGTGGTCACCTTCCACTCCACAGACGTGCCGAAATACGACTACGACGTCGAGAAGGCCAAGAAGCTGCTGGATGAGGCTGGCTACAAGGCCGGACCCGACGGCAAGCGCTTCAAGATCACGCATGATTTCATCCCGCTCGGCAGCGACTACCAGCGCACCGGCGAGTTCATCAAGCAGCAGCTCGGCCGCGTCGGCATCGATGTCGAGATTCGCAGCCAGGACCTGCCGAGCTTCTTCCGGCGCGTCTACACAGACTACGACTTCGACACGACGAGCCTCTATTACGGCGCGTTTGCAGATCCCACGCAGGGCGTGCAGCGGCTGTTCTGGTCCAAGTCGATCCAGAAGGGCGTGGTCTACACCAACCCCGGCGACTATCGCAGCGAGGCGATGGACAAGGCTCTGGAAGGCGCCCAGAGCGAGAATGACCCGGTCAAGCGCAAGGCGCTCTATCTCGAAATGCAGCGCATCGCGATGACCGATCTGCCGATCATCCCGCTGATGGAGACGCGCTTCATCACCATCGCCAGCGCCAAGCTGAAAAACCACACTTTGACGGCCGACGGCATCATCGGCGGCAATTTCGCCGATGCCTGGCTCGAGAAGTGAGCCGGCGGCGATGACCCTCCCGCTCGCCCAAGATCTACCGCTTACCCAGGACAAGCAGCCCTCGCCACTCCCGGCGGCGCGGGCGGCCTTCAACCGGCTGCCCTTCGCCCGCGACCTGCGCTTCGTCGCGCGCAGGCTGCTCAAGGCGCTGCCGCTCCTGCTGGCGGTCGTACTGTTCAATTTTTGCCTGCTCAAGCTTGCTCCGGGCGACGCAGCCGAGGTCTTGGCCGGCGAAAGCGCGGCGGCGACGCCTGAATATCTGGCGGAGCTGCGAGCCCGCTTCGGGCTCGACCAGCCGGTCCATGTCCAGCTCTTCCATTATGTGTGGAAGCTCGCGCAATTCGATCTCGGCTACTCCTTCCGCCACAACATGTCGGTCAGGGAACTGATTATGGGCCGTCTGCCGGCGACGCTGCTGCTGATGGCCAGCGCGCTCACTCTGGCGGTGACGATCGGCGCCATGCTCGGCGTGCTCGCCTCCAACAAGGTCAACAGCTGGCGCGACACGCTGATCTCCGTCTTCGCCATGCTATCCTTCGCGACGCCTGTCTTCTGGATGGGGCTGATGATGATCGTGCTGTTCTCGGTCAATCTCGGCTGGCTGCCATCCAGCGGTATGGAGACGATCGCATCGGGCAGGACCGGCTTCTCCTACATCCTCGATGTCTCGCGCCATATGGTGATGCCGGTCGCGACGCTCGCGCTGTTTTATGTCGCGGTCTACACCCGCGTGATGCGCGCCTCGATGCTCGAGGTGTTCAACCAGGATTACGTCACCACGGCCCGCGCCAAGGGGCTCAGCGAAAACCGCATCACCTTTCGCCACGTGCTGCGGAACGCGCTGCTCCCGCTGGTGACGCTGCTCGGCGTGCAGATGGGCACGATGTTGGGCGGCTCGGTGCTGGTCGAGACGGTGTTCTCCTGGCCCGGCCTCGGGCGGCTCGCCTTCGAGGCGGTGTTCCAGCGCGACATCAACCTGCTGCTGGGCATCCTGCTGAGCTGCTCCTTCGTGGTGATCGCCGCCAATATCCTGGTCGACGTTGCCTATACGAAGCTCGATCCCCGCATCGCGATGTCTTGAGAGGGACGCTGCCATGAGAGCTTTCAGGGACTTCTGCCGCCGCTTCTCCCGCAACCGCGCCGCGCTGGCGGGCATCGCGATCCTACTACTCGTCTTCGTCATGGCCGTTTCGGCCGGGCGGCTCTTCCCCGACGATCCTTGGGACATGATCGCCCTGCCCTTCGTCTGGCCAGGGCAGGACCGCGAAATTTGGCTCGGTTCCGACATGCTAGGGCGCGACCTTGCGGCCGGCCTGTTCCACGGAGCCAAGGTCTCGCTGATGATCGGCTTCGTCGCCACCCTAATGGCGGTGGTCACCGGCACGACGATCGGGGCGCTGGCGGGCTATTACCGCGGGCCGGTCGACGACCTGCTGATGCGTTTCACCGAGCTGTTCCAGACCATCCCGCAGTTCATCTTCGCGATCGTGGTGGTAGCTATCCTGTCGCCGTCGGTCGCCAACGTCACCATTGCCATCGCGCTGGTCTCTTGGCCCTCCGTGGCGCGCCTCGTACGCGGCGAATTCCTGGCGCTGAGGGAGCGCGAGTTCGTGCAGGCCTCAATCGCGATCGGCATGGGCGACCTGCGCATCATCCTGACCCAGATCCTGCCCAATGCGCTCGGCCCCATCATCGTCACCGGCTCTCTAATGGTGGCCACTGCAATCCTGACGGAGGCAGGCCTTGCCTTCCTAGGCCTCGGCGATCCCAACATCATGAGTTGGGGCACCATCATCGGCGGCGGGCGCGATGCTCTGCGCAGCGCCTGGTACATCACGGCCATTCCCGGCTTCGCAATCCTGCTGACCGTGCTGGCGCTCAACCTCGTCGGCGAAGGGCTCAACGACGCCCTTAACCCGCGCCTGAAGAACCGGTGAGGCCGATCATGAACCCGGACGCGACCACCGCCCCGCTCCTCGAGATTCGCGACCTGCATACGCATTTCTTCACCCCGCGCGGTGTAATGAAAGCCGTCAACGGGGTATCGCTCAGCGTCGATCGCGGCGAGATCCTGGCCGTCGTCGGCGAATCCGGCTGCGGCAAGTCGGTCACCGCCTTCTCGATCCTGAAGCTGATCCCGAACCCGCCCGGCCGCATCGTCGCCGGCCAGGTACTCTTCGAGGGACGCGATCTCGCCACCGCAAGCCAGGACGCGATGCGCCAGATCCGCGGCAACGGCATCTCGATGATCTTCCAGGAGCCGATGACCTCGCTCAATCCGGTACTGACCATCGGCGAGCAGGTGGCCGAGACGCTGATCCTTCACAAGAAGCTCACCAAGGCGCAGGCGCGCGAGCGCGTGCTCGATCTGCTGGCGCTGGTGCGGATGTCGGACCCGCTGAAGCGCATTACGCAATATCCCCATGAGCTCTCTGGCGGCATGCGTCAGCGCGTCATGATCGCCATGGCGCTGGCCTGCGAGCCCAAGCTCCTGATCGCCGACGAGCCGACGACTGCGCTCGACGTCACCGTGCAAGCGCAGATCCTCGATCTGCTGATGGAAATGCGAGACAGGCTCGGCATGGCCATGATCCTGATCACGCATGATCTCGGCGTCGTCGCCGAGACGGCTGATCGGGTCGCGGTGATGTATGCCGGGCGCAAGGTCGAAGAGGCGAGTGTCTTCGATCTGTTCCGCCAGCCGCTGCACCCCTACACGCAAGGGCTGATCCGGGCGACGCCGGAGGGCGCCGGCGGCGGCCGCAAGACGGCCCGCCTCACCGAAATTCCCGGCATGGTGCCGGCCCTCCACGCCATGCCGCAGGGCTGCGCCTTCGCTCCGCGCTGCAACTTTGCGACCCAGGCCTGCACGGTCGCGCCGCCGCCCCTGACGCTGCGCGGCGGCTCGCATCAGGTCGCCTGCATCCATGCGTTGGGCGCGGCAGTCTCTCCGCAACCGGAGTTCGCATGATGTCCGATCCGGTCAAGCCTGAGCCGATCCTCGTCGTCGACGACCTAGTCAAACATTTCCCCGCCGGCGAGGGGCGTGTCGTCCATGCGGTGGACGGCATCTCGCTGGAGCTGGCGGCCGGGGAGACGCTCTCGCTCGTCGGCGAATCCGGCTGCGGAAAATCGACCCTCGGCAAGACGATCATGCGGCTTTATCCGCCGACCTCCGGCTCGGTGCGCATTCGCGGGCAGGAGATGGCCAATGTCTCGCGCCGGGCGATGCGGCCTTTGCGGCGCGACCTGCAGATGGTCTTCCAGGACCCGTTCGCCTCGCTCAATCCGCGCATCACGGTCGGCCGCGCCATCGAGGAGCCCCTAATCGTCCATGGACTGGGCAATGGCAGGGAACGCCGCGAACGCGTCGCCTGGCTGCTCCAGAAGGTCGGCTTACCGGCGGATGCGGCGGGCCGCCATCCGCATGAGTTCTCGGGCGGCCAGCGCCAGCGCATCGGCATCGCACGCGCGCTTGCGCTCAATCCGAAGGTGATCATCTGCGACGAGCCGGTCTCGGCGCTCGACGTCTCGGTGCGCGCTCAGGTGCTCAACCTGCTCGCCGATCTCAAGGCCGAGTTCGGGCTGGCCTATCTGTTCATCTCGCACGACCTCTCGGTCGTCGAATACGTCTCCGACCGAGTCGCGGTGATGTATCTGGGCAAGATCGTCGAGATCGCGACCCGCGACCAGCTGTGGAGCCGCCCGCTCCATCCCTATACCCGCGCGCTTCTCGACGCTGCGCCGATTCCCGATCCATTGAGACGCCGCGCCCGCCGGCCGCGCCTCGAGGGTGAGATCCCGAGCCCGCTCGATCCGCCATCGGGCTGCCGGTTCCGTACGCGCTGCCCGCTCGCCATCGCGCGCTGCACGCAGGAGATGCCGCATCTTCTGGCGGCCGAGAGCGGACATCAGGTCGCCTGCCACCGCGCCTTCGAGGACGGCATCGCGCTCCCGCCCACCGCCACGCCGGCAGCCGCACCGGAAGGCCCGGCCCTGCGCGCTCTCTCCTGAGCCTTGACGAGGAACGCCCGAAATGTATCGCCTGATCAGCGCCACCCCCAGTCCCTACGCCCGGAAAGTCCGCATCCAGCTTGCCGAGAAGGGCATCCCCTTCGAGTTGATCACCGAGGTGCCGTGGGACTCCAGCACGCAGACGCCGCAGTACAACCCGCTGGAGAAGCTGCCCGTGCTGATCTGCGAAGACGGGTCGAGCGTGTTCGAGTCGCGCTACATCAACGAATGGGTTGAGCTGAAACATCCCGAGCCCGCGCTGGTCCCCAAGGACATCGATGGCATCCTTGCGGTGAAGCGCTTCGAGATCATCGTCGACGGCATGTGCGACGCCATGGTGCTGATGTTCTTCGAGAAGGCCCGCGAACCCCATCTGCGCAGCCCGGAATGGACCGCGCGCCAGAAGCGCAAGCTCGATGGGGGCTTGCGCGAACTCTCGCGCGTCATCGGCGCGCGCGAATTCGCGCATGGCGACGTCTTCTCGATGGCCGACATCGCCAGCGGCACGGTGCTGAAATACATCGACGTGCGCTGGCCCGAGAACCCGTGGCGGGCAGAGTATCCCAACCTCGCCGTCTATTCCGACAGGCTTGAACAGCGTCCCACGTTCACGGCGACAGTGCCGGTGCCGCAGATCATCCGTGACAAGGTGGCGTGATGGCGGTCATCCCCTCCGACGTCGATCCGGCGCTGATCGCGCGCCGCCTGACGGAGTTACTGACGCAGTGCGGCCTCGACACCGCGTTGACCGCCCGCATCGACGCCGACGGCGCCGCGCCCGGCTGCCGGCCGGCGGTTGGAGAGGGGACGGCGGTGGTGCTGGCTGCAACAGCGGCTGCGGCAGGCGAGCTCTGGCTCAAGCGCGGCGGCGCTCCGCAGCACATAGCAGTCTCGACGCGGCAGGCTGCGGCGACTCTGCGCTCCTATGCTCATAACCGGCTCGACGGGCATTGGCCGGGCGGCGCGCCATCGGACGACACGCCGCTGGCCGAGTTCTACGAGACCAGGGACGGACGGCATTTCTTCATCCATGGCGTGCTGCCGCATCTGGCGGCCGGAACGTTGAAGGTGCTGGGCCTCGACGCAGCGAACTACGATTCGGTCGGCCGGGCCGTGGCGCAATGGGATGCGCGCGATCTGGAGGACACGCTCGCAGCGGCTGGCATGTGCGGCGCCTTTGCCCGCACGCCGGCCGAATGGGACGCCCATGAGCAAGGCGCGGCGATCGCGCCCGGCGGCCCGGTCGAGATCATCCGCATCGGCGATGCGCCGATCGAGCCGTTGCCCCCCACGCAGTGGCCGCTGGGCGGTGTGCGCGTCCTTGATCTTACCCGCATCCTCGCCGGCCCGACCTGCGGGCGCACGCTCGCCGAGCATGGCGCCGAGGTGCTGCTGGTCTCGTCGCCAAAGCTCGATAGCGTCGAGTCCTTCGTGCTCGACACCGGCCACGGCAAGCGCTCGGCTTTCCTCGACCTGACGCAAGCGGCCGACAGGTCGACGCTGAACCGTCTCGTCGCGCAGTCCGACATCTTCAGCCAGGGCTTTCGCTCCGGCGCGCTGGCGCGGCGCGGGCTTTCGCCCCAGGATCTGGCGGCGATCCGTCCCGGTCTGATCTGCGTCTCCATCAATTGCTACGGCCATGACGGTCCGTGGGTCGAGCGGCCGGGCTGGGACCAGTTGGCCGCGGCCGCCACCGGCCTCTGCGCGATCCAGGGCGAGGAAACCGGCAAGCCCGCGCTGCTGCGCGGCGCGGCCTGCGACTACGTCACCGGCTATCTCGGTGCATTGGGGGCGATTGTTGCGCTGAACCGGCGCGCTAGCGAGGGCGGAAGCTGGCTGGTTCGGGTCTCGCTGGCCCAGACCGGCGTCTGGCTACGCGATTTCGCGTCCCCGCGCGCCCTCGAGGCTAGGCCGGATTTCAGTATTCCCGATTCCTATTTCATCGAAACGCTAACGCCCTTCGGCAGCCTGCGACACCTCGCGCCCGTGGCCGCGATGAGCCTGACGCCGCCGCGCTGGGGGCGTCCCGTCGTGCCGCTCGGCACCCATCCTCCAGCCTTCGACCCGGCCGACGCGCTTCTGCGCGCCGCCGGGTGAACCACCCGCCCACCCTCCAACCGACCCGGATAAAAGCCATGATCGCCAACAAGGTCGCCGTCAGCCCTGCGGAAGTCGAAACCATCATGGCCGACTGGGTCACCGGTAAAATTCTGGCCGATCCATCCCAGAACGGCGTGGCGAATGTCAGCGCCGTCTCGATCTATTTCCAACCGGGCAAGGGGCATGCGCGCCACAGCCACCCCGATTCCGAGCAGCTGATCTTCGTCATCGGCGGCGAGGCGCACATGATGATCGAGTTCGAGGAGGGCAAGCCGCAGGAGAGGACCATCCGCACCGGCGATCTCGTCTCGATTCCCAAGGGCGCCTATCACTCGACCTTCAATCTGGGTTGGGAGCCTGTGCGCATCCTGGCCATCTATTCGCCGCCCGGCCCCGAGGCCGCGATGCGCAACTCGGCAGAGTTCGACGTGATACCGGCAGGCGAAATCCCTATTCAGGCCTGAACCTTGCGCGGCGGCCTTACCTGTTATCGCGCGTTTCGGTAGGCGCCCGGCGTCACGCCGGTGAATTTCCTGAACGCCGTGGCGAGATGGCTCTGGCTGGAAAAACCGGTGCTGTAGGCGATGTCGGCGACGGCTGCGTCGGTGGAGACCAGCAGGGTCTTGGCCCGCTCGATCCGTCGTCGCAGGACGTGTTGATGCAGAGTGGCACCATAAGCCTTCGAAAAGGCGCGGGTCAGGGACGATGGCGACATGCCCGCCTCCTGCGCGAGGCTGACGAGGCTGATGTCCTCGCCAATCCGGCTCTCGATGATGTCGAGCACGCGGTTCAAGCGGGGTGCCGCCGGCGGCGCATCAGCTGCGACGCTGGCCGGCTTCAGCGAGCTGTAGCGCCGCAGCAGATGCGCGGCCATCGCATGGACGACGCCATCGACGTAGAGCTGCGAACCGCAATCCTCCGGCCGCCGCAACGTATCGAGCAGGGTTAAAGCTAGTTGTTCGAGCAGGGGATCGCTAACGCCGAGACCGAAATCGAGGCTCAAGGGCCGGTCGGGATGCGCTCCGAACTCGCGCGCCAGACCGTCCAGCATATCCTGACGCAGATACATCATCAGCATGTCGGATGTGCCGTGGCGATGCCACTCGGTCGCTTCGCGCGCGGGGATCACGAAGAACTGGCGCGGGCGGATCACAGCGGTCTCGCGCGCACGCGCACCGTCGAAAGCGCGGCTCAGATGGGCGGGACGGTGCAGGCAATACGCCAGGCAAGGGTGGCCGGTTGCGGCAAGCTTGCCCGACCAAGCATTGACGGTCGCCAAGGCGACATAGACATCGCGCCAGCCGCGATCGGCGCTGTGGGCGATCAGGCGGTTTCGCGGCCACAGGCCGATCCGGTGCGTCTGCTGCGCCGTGAGTTCGCCGCCGGCCACTGGGGTGACTTCAGGCATCTCGACTGACCCCTCTTAGGGCGCAACCGAACGACGGGCGTTCGCTCGACAAGTGCGTTGTAGGGTCTAGCAAAAAAGATGCCGCGGCGACCGACGACATGGAACCACTTTGGTGAACTGCCCAAAAGCGGACCTTGCCAATGTCGGGAAGGGGCCAGATGCGCAAGTAAGCCCATGAGGGCAACTCGCGCAGGAAATCGTATGCTCACTGCGGAAATTAGCCAAGGGCGTGCAACAGGTGAGATCGCCCGGGACACTTGCATCTGCACGTATTTCCGATCCGTCGGCCAAATTCGCCCCCGAGACGCAGAGGGCGAATTTGTAAACGGAGACGGACCGGTCTGTACTTAGTCCTGGTCGTCGAAAGCGGCAGGCGGCGCCTTGGCTATCGCTGCAAGCATGCGATCGACATCGATCGGAATCTCGAGCTGGTCGTGTCCCTGATGGTGGTGTAGCTTCGCGGAGCCACCCCGATGCCGGCTTTGGCCGGGCTGGTCAGGCGGCCA
>JAIETL010000035.1 GCA_019745195.1 Beijerinckiaceae bacterium | reverse complement strand
GACTCGATCCGCTTCTACACCAAGACCAAGACGGTGACGGCGCGCTGGCCGAGCGGCATCAAGGACGGCGCGAGCTTCGTGATCCCGACGATGGGTTGAGAGGCGCACCCTCCTGTGCTATCATTATTGATAGCACAGGAGGGCATGATGGGCGATTTGTTGATCAGGGGGGTCGAAGAGGCGGTCATGCAAAGGCTGAAGGCAAAGGCCGAGGTGAACGGAACGTCGCTGCAGCATGAAGCGACCCTCGCGCTCAAGCGTGGCGCGCCACTGTCGGGAGCCGAACGGAAAGCTCTACTCGAGCGGTTCGAACGCGAACATGGCTTCCCGAAGGTTGCTGTCAGCGGCGCCGAGATCGTGCGCGAAATTCGTGATGAAGCCGAGCACTGGGAGCTCAATCGGTGATCGTCATCGACACCAGCGTCCTGTTCGACGCTGTGGTCGACGGTGCGCGCAGCAGCGCTGCCAGAGCTGCCATGTCAGAGTTCGAAGTCGTTTCGGCGCCGGACCTGATTCTATACGAGGTCGCCAACGCCTTGACGCGAGCTGTCAGGCGCAAGGACATCACAGCCGACTTTGCGCGAACGGCCCACGATTTTGCGAAAGGCCTCGTTCCGACCGAGTCGAGCGCGAGCGAGATATCCCGAGCGTTCGAGCTTTCGATCCAACTTGTTCACCCGTTCGCCGATTGCGTCTTTCTTGCCTTTGCAGAACGGCGGGGTGCCCGCCTCGCGACGTGCGACGCGCACTTTGCGCGCAAGCTTTCGGGCACGAGTTTCTCCCGTCTGCTCCATCTGATCGAAGCTTGAAGCCATGACAGCCTTCGCCCTTACCGAAGACCAGCTCGCCATCCAGGAGATGGCGCTTGGCTTCGCGAGCGACACGCTCGCGCCCAACGCCATCCGCTGGGACGAGGAGAAGCATTTCCCGGTCGAAGAGATGCGGGCGGCGGCCGCGCTCGGCATGGGCGGCATCTACATTACTGAGGATGTCGGCGGCTCGGGGCTTTCGCGGCTCGATGCGGCGCTGATCTTCGAGGCGCTTTCGACCGGCTGCCCGACGGTCGCGGCCTATATCTCGATCCACAACATGTGCGCCTGGATGATCGACCGCTATGGCGACGAGGCGCAGCGCAAGAAGTTCCTGCCGAAGCTGTGCAGCATGGAGCATCTGGCGAGCTATTGCCTGACCGAGCCCGGCGCGGGCTCGGATGCGGCGGCGCTCAAGACGAAGGCGGTGCGCGACGGCGACCATTATGTGCTGGACGGCCAGAAGCAGTTCATCTCGGGCGCCGGCGTCGCCGACATCTATGTCGTGATGGTCCGCACCGGCGAGGCGGGTCCTTCGGGCATCTCGACCATTGTGGTCGAGAAGGGCGCGCCCGGCCTCTCCTTCGGCGCGAACGAGAAGAAGATGGGCTGGAACGCGCAGCCGACGCGGGCGGTGATCTTCGAGAACTGCCGCGTGCCGGTTTCCAACCGGATCGGCTCCGAGGGCATCGGCTTCAAGATCGCGATGGCGGGGCTGGATGGCGGGCGGCTCAACATCGGGGCCTGCTCGCTTGGCGGCGCGCAGGGCGCGCTCGACAAGGCGCTGGCCTATGCGCAGGAGCGCAAGGCATTCGGCTCGCGCATCGCCGATTTCCAGGCGCTGCAGTTCAAGCTCGCCGACATGGCGACCGAACTCGAGATGGCGCGGACCTTCCTGTGGCGGGCGGCCGCCGCGCTCGACGCCAAAGCGCCCGATGCGACGAAGCTCTGCGCCATGGCCAAGCGGGTCGCGACCGACACCGGCTTCGAGGTCGCCAACCAGGCGCTCCAGATCCATGGCGGCTACGGCTATCTCGCCGATTACGGGATCGAGAAGATCGTCCGAGATCTTCGGGTCCACCAGATCCTGGAGGGGACCAACGAGGTGATGCGGATGATCGTGGCGCGCGGCTTGGTCGGGCGGGCGAAGGGGAATTGAAGCTCATGTCAAAAATGACGACAGAGCGCTGGAATAAGCGGATAATCATCGGTTTGCTTGTGGCGGGAGCGCTTTACGCAACAACCAGATTGTCCGGCGTCCCGCAGGAATGGGTTTTAGTACCGTTGCTCGTATCTTTGAGCCTCGGGGCGGCTGCCTTCTTCGGGTTCGTCTGGTGGAACCGACCGCGCTCACCGGCCCCAATTCCAACGCCGAGATCGACGCGATATCAGCAAACTCCTCTAGAGAGCGATAAGCGCCGAAGTGCTGATGAATAATGATTTCACGGGGAACCAGTCATGACCACCATCGCCTTCATCGGCCTCGGCAATATGGGCGGGCCCATGGCCGGCAATCTCGTCAAGGCCGGGCATGGAGTCCGCGCCTTCGACCTGTCGCAGGCTTCCAAGGATGCCGCCGCCGAACTCGGTGTCGGCATTGCAGGCTCGGCGCAGGAGGCCGTCGCGGAGGCCGAGATCGTCGTCACCATGCTGCCGGCCGGCAAGCATGTGCTTTCGGTCTGGGCCGACATCCTGCCTTCGGTGAAGCCGGGCGCGCTGCTGATCGATTCCTCCACCATCGACGTCGAGAGCGCCCGCAAGGCTCATGCGCTAGCGGCCGAGCGCGGCTGCCTGTCGCTCGACGCGCCGGTCTCGGGCGGCGTCGGCGGGGCCAGGGGCGGCACGCTCACCTTCATGGTCGGCGGCACGGACGAGGCCTTTGCGCTGGGCGAGCCGGTTCTCACGGCGATGGGCCGGCGCATCGTCCATGCGGGTGCGGCCGGTAACGGCCAGGCCGCCAAGATCTGCAACAACATGATTTTGGGCATCTCGATGATCGGCGTGTCGGAAGCCTTCGTGCTGGCGGAAAAGCTAGGCCTGTCGCATCAGGCGCTGTTCGACGTCGCCTCGACCTCGTCTGGCCAGTGCTGGTCGCTGACGACCTATTGCCCGGTGCCCGGCCCCGTGCCGACCTCGCCGGCCAACAACGACTACAAGGCCGGCTTCGCGTCGGCGCTGATGCTGAAGGACCTCAAGCTCGCGCAGGAGGCGGCGCAGGCGGCGGGC
This sequence comes from Beijerinckiaceae bacterium, assembly GCA_019745195.1. Lineage (GTDB taxonomy): Bacteria > Pseudomonadota > Alphaproteobacteria > Rhizobiales > Beijerinckiaceae > Allobosea. The sequence goes on along the minus strand of JAIETL010000035.1, from coordinate 8,669 downwards.
GCGGCGACCCCTCTCGGCGCGGCCGCCGCCCAGCTCTACGGCATCCACAACGCCTGGGGCGAAGGCGGGGCGGATTTCTCCGCGATCATCCATCTGCTGCGCGGGCGCGACAGCGCATAGGCGCTCACGCCTGCGTGAGCCGAACCGGCCGAGGCGGGCCACGCTTGCACCGCGCGGCGGGCAACGGCTAAGGACTGGAGCATGAATGACGCCTCCATCCGCCGCGAACGCTCCGCCCAGACCGGCTTCGCCACCAGCACCCTGGACCGCCGCGCCGATCTGCGCGACAAGCCCGACGCCATCGAGGCGCTGCGCCACCGCTCGGACACGCGGCTCACCGTCGTCGCCGGCGAAACGCCTGTGCTGAAGCGCCTCGACGACGAGACACAGACGGTCTGGTTCAGCCATGCGGAGGCGCAGCTGCTCGGCTCCGGCCTCGACGAGGCCTTTCTCGGGCTGGCTGCCGGCGGCGCGCCGCGCTTCGCCCGGCTGATCGACAAGGGGCTCGTCGAGATGCTGCGCGAGCGGCCCGAGCTGCTGCTGACCGACCTGCGCTCCGTGGCGCTCAAGAAGCTGGTTCCCAAGGCCGAACTCGGCCCGCTCGGCGAGGGCAAGGCGCTGCTCGACTGGCATGCCCGCCACCGCTTCTGCGCCCAGTGCGGCGGGCCCTCCGAGCCCGGTTCGGCCGGCTGGAAGCGGCAATGCACCGCCTGCGGCGCACAGCATTTCCCGCGCACCGACCCGGTCGTGATCATGCTCGCCGTGCGCGGCGACAACTGCCTGCTGGCGCGCCAGTCGCGATTCGCGCCCGGCATGTTTTCCTGCATCGCCGGCTTCGTCGAGCCGGGCGAGACCTTCGAGGACGCGGTGCGCCGCGAGACCTGGGAGGAAGCGGGGCTACGCACCGGGATGGTGCGCTACATCGCCTCGCAGCCCTGGCCGTTTCCGGGCTCGCTGATGATCGGCTGCATCGCGCAGGCGCTGAACGACGACATCGTGCTCGACGAGACGGAGCTGGAGGCCGGGCGCTGGTTCTCGCGCACCGAAGCGCTGCAGATGCTCAAGGGCGAGCACCCCGACAATCTGTTCTGCCCGCCGCATATGGCGATCGCCAACACGCTGCTGAAGGCGTGGGCGGTGGATGGGGAAGAGGCATGAGGCGGGGACTCCCTTCTCCCCTTGCGGGAGAAGGTGGCTCGGCGAAGCCGAGACGGATGAGGGGTCGCGCTGCGCTGTCCAACCATCGTTCGAGATCGAACGCCACCGATTCAGGTCCGCCCGACCCCTCACCCCAGCCCTCTCCCGCAAGGGGAGAGGGGGCGCGTAGCCCCCTACTCCCCCGGCTCCGCGAACGTCTCGCGGAAGGGGTGCGCCGGGTAGACGCCCAGGATCTTCATCTCCTTGGAGAAAAACGCCAGCTCGTCGAGCGCACGCCGCAGCGCCGGGTCGTCGGGATGGCCCTCGACATCGGCGTAGAACATCGTCGCCGAGAAATGGCCGTCGACCATGTAGCTTTCGAGTTTGGTCATGTTGACGCCGTTGGTGGCGAAGCCGCCCATCGCCTTGAAAAGCGCCGCCGGGATGTTGCGGACCTGGAAGATCAGCGTCGTCACCGTGCGGGCCGTGCCGGCGCGGGCGAATTCGGGATATTTCGACAGGATGACGAAGCGCGTGGTGTTGTGCTTCTCGTCCTCGATGTCCTCCATCAGGATGTCGAGCCCATAGACCTCGGCCGCGATATGGGGCGCGATGGCTCCGCGCGTCAGGTCGCCCGATTGCGAGACCTGCCGGGCCGAGCCGGCGGTGTCGGCCGCGACCTCGGCCTTGAGTCCGAGCTTGCGGATGATCTTGCGGCATTGGCCGAGCGCATGGATGTGGCTCTGCACGGTCTTCAGCGTCGCCAGCGTCGCTCCTTTCAGCGCCATCAGATGGAAGCGGATCGGCAGGAAATGCTCGCCGACGATGTGCAGTCCCGAGCGCGGCAGCAGATGGTGGATGTCGGCGACGCGGCCGGCGATCGAGTTGTCGATCGGGATCATGCCGTAGCGCGCCGTGCCGTCGCTGACGGCGGCGAGTGCATCCTCGAAGGTGGCGCAGGGGAGGAGTTCGCAATCGGGAAACACCGCGAGCGCGGCCTGCGAGGAGAAGGCGCCGGGCTCGCCCTGATAGGACACGATCATTGCGGACTTGGATTCGGACATCGACTGAACTCAGGCTCCGGCGCGGGATTTGAGGACCGCGCGGGCGCGCTCCAGATCATGGGGCGTGTCGACGCCGAGCGGCACGTCGTCGACGAGGATGATGTCGATGCGCATGCCGTCCTCGACGGCGCGCAACTGCTCGAGCCGCTCGCGCTTCTCCAGCAGTGACGGCGGCAGCGCCACGAAACGGTCGAGCGCGCGGCGGCGATAGGCGTAGAGCCCGATATGGTGATAGAGCGGCCCGTCGCCCGACGGGGCGGTCGCGCGGGTGAAGTAGAGCGCCCGCATGCGGCCGGGCGAAATCTCGGCGCCGATCGCCTTCACCACGCTCGGCTCACTCTTCTCCTCCTCGCGCGTGATGACGGCGGCGAGCGTGACGATGTCCACGGTGCGGTCCGAGAGCGGGCCGACGGAGGCCGCGATGACGCGCGGGTCGATCGTCGGCAGGTCGCCCTGAACGTTGACGATGATATCGTGGCGGCCTTCCGGGTCGATCAGGTCGGCGGCCTCCTTGATGCGATCGGAACCGGACGGATGGTCGGCGCGGGTCAGGACGGCGACGCCGCCGACGGCCTCGATCGCGGCGACGATCAGAGGCTCGTCGGTCGCGACCGCGACCGGGCCGATGCCGGACTCGATGGCGCGCCGCCAGACATGCACGATCATCGCCTCGCCATGGATGTCGGCCAGCGGCTTGCCGGGCAGGCGCGTCGCCGTCATGCGCGCGGGGATCAGGATCAGCGGATCGGACATCGAGGAGTGCGGCTCGGCAGCGGAGAGGCGTCAAAAGGTCTCAAAGCGGAGGGTGCTTATACGAGTTGCATTGCAGCGCGCAAAGCGGTTAAGCAACCCGCGTATAGGCCGGCACCATTGGCGCCGGCTCGGCCGCTTTACCGGCTTCCCGCGCCATTACGCGGGGGGCGTCTCAGGGTTCGGATACCATGGATATCGAAACCAACAAGATCGCTGGCGCCGTTCTCTCCACCCTGCTGGTGGCGCTCGGCCTCAACATGATCTCCGGCATCGTCTTCGCGCCCAAGAAGCCCGCCATCCCCGGCTACGAACTGCCGAGCGACGAGCCCGCGGCGGCCGCCGGCCCGGCCGCCGCCGCAGCAGACGAGCCGATCACGGTTCGCCTGGCCAAGGCCGACGTCGCCAAGGGCGCGTCCGCCGTCGGGGCCTGCAAGGCCTGCCACACTTTCGAGAAGGGCGGTGCCAACAAAGTCGGCCCGCATCTCTACGACGTCTATGGCCGTGCGAAGGGCGCCGTCGAGGGCTTCGGCTATTCAGCGGCGATGAAGGCCAAGTCGAGCGAGAAGTGGGAGGCCGAGCAGATCGATGGTTTCCTGAAGAACCCGAAGGCCTATATGCCCGGCACCTCGATGGCCTATGCCGGCCTCGGCAAGCCCGATACCCGCGCCGACATCGTGGCCTATCTCAACAGCCTGGCCGACGCGCCCAAGCCGCTGCCGAAGTAATCGCCTGCGGCGATCGGACCCTATCACGAGGATGCCAGGCCGGGCCGTTTCGCCCGGCCTTTGCTTGTGTCCTGCGGCCGGCCGCCGCCATGCTCTCGCCTTCACGGCAGCGTCATTGGCGCGGGGCTGGCGTCGCCTCTCGCTGGCGACATAATGGGCCGGCGAATCGAACAGGGAGAGAGCGCACCATGGCGATCCGCTTCACGCGCCGCGCGCTGATAAAAACCGCCGGGGCATTGACGGCCAGCGCGGGCCTTCCCGCCCTGTCCGGCAGGGCGCTGGCGCAGGAGGCCGAGGTCCACGGCCTTTCGACCTTCGGCGAGCTGGCGCTGCCGCCGGACTTCCCGCATTTCGCCTATGTGAACCCCAAAGCGCCCAAGGGCGGCACGCTGACGATCCAGATCAAGCGCGCCGGCGGCAACCAGAGCTTCGACACCTTCGACACGCTCAACACCTTCGTGCTGCAGGGCAATGGCGCGGCCGGCATGGATGCCTGCTTCGACAGCCTGATGGCGGGCTCCGCCGACGAGCCGGGCTCGCTCTACGGGCTCCTGGCGAAAAGCGTCGTGGTCTCGGCCGACAGGCTGACCTATCGCTTCCGAATGCGGCCCGAGGCCAAATTCCATGACGGCACGCGCGTCGCGGCCGGCGACGCCGCCTTCACCTTCAACCTCCTCAAGGCCAAGGGCCACCCGTCCTATAGGCTGATCCTGAACGAGATGGTGTCGGCGGCGGCCGAGAGCGACGACATCCTCGTGGTGCGGTTGTCGCCCAAGCGCTCGCGCGACCTGCATCTCGTCGTGGCGGGCCTGCCGGTCTTCTCGGAAAAATACTGGTCGACGCGCAATTTCGAGGCCGCGACGCTGGAGGCCCCGCTCGGCTCGGGCGCCTACAAGGTGGCGCGGCTGGAGCAGGGCCGCTTCATCGAGTTCGAGCGCTTCCCCGGCTATTGGGGCAAGGATCTGCCGGTCAATATCGGGACGAACAATTTCGACCGGGTGCGCTGGGAGTATTTCCGCGACCGGCAGGTGGCCTTCGAGGCGTTCAAGAGCGGCGTGATCACCTTCCAGGAGGAGTTCACCTCGCGCATCTGGGCCACCGGCTACGATTTCCCAGCGATCAACGAGGGCAAGGTCAAGAAAGAAGCCTTGCCAAAGACCGACCCGACCGGCTCGCAGGGCTGGATCTACAATCTGCGGCGCGAAAAATTCGCCGATCCGCGCATTCGAGAGGCGCTGGGGTTGGCCTTTGATTTCGAGTGGACGAACAAGAACATCATGTTCTCGTCCTTCTCGCGGATGACCTCCTATTTCGAGAACTCCGACTCCAAGGCCGCGGGCCCGCCCTCTCCCGAGGAACTGGCGCTGTTGGAGCCCTTTCGCGGCCAGGTGCCCGACGAGGTCTTCGGCGAGCCCTTCCTGCCGCCGGCCTCGGACGGCTCGGGCAGCGACCGCGCCTTGCTGCGCCGGGCCGACGAGATGCTGCGCGCAGCCGGCTGCAAGCGCGACGGCAACGTGCTGAGGCTGCCCAGCGGCCAGCCCTTCGAGATCGAGTTCCTCGATTCGCAGCCGGCGCTGCAGCCGCACACCCAGCCGTTTCAGGCCAATCTCAAGCGGCTCGGCATCAACGCGACCTCGCGCATCGTCGATGGCGCGCAATACCAGCGCCGGCTCGACGAGTTCGACTTCGACATCATCAGCAGGGCGCTCGGCGGCAGCGCCATTCCCAGCGATAGCTTGCGCATCGTCTACGGTTCGGAAGCCGCGAAGACGCGCGGCTCGCGCAATGTCGGCGGGGTTTCCAGCCCCGCCATCGACGTGATGATCGAGAAGATCGGCCAGGCCGATTCCTACGCCGAGGTCGTCATCGCGGCGAAATGCCTCGACAGGCTGCTGCGCGCCGGACGCTACTGGATCCCGATGTGGTGGAACGCCAGCGAATGGCTGGCCTATTGGGACATGTTCGACCGACCGCAGACCAAGCCGAAATTCGGCTCGGGCGCGCCCTCGACCTGGTGGTATGATGCGGAGAAGGCGAAGCGGATCGGGAAGGCCTGAGCTGGCATGCTGAGCTACATCGCCCGCCGCATCGCGCTGATGGTGCCGACCCTGTTCGGCATCCTGCTGATCTCCTTCGTCATCGTGCAGTTCGCGCCGGGCGGCCCGGTCGAGCGGATCATCTCGCAATTGCAGAACCCCAATAGCGGCGGCGCGGCCGACCGCGTCGGCGGCGGCCAGGGCGGCGACGGCCTTCAGGCCGGAGGCGACGCCAACTCTTCCTATCGCGGCGCGCAGGGGCTCGACCCCGCCTTCATCAAGGAGCTGGAGAAGCAGTTCGGCTTCGACAAGCCGGCTCATGAGCGCTTCGGCAAGATGCTCTGGGACTATATCCGCTTCGATTTCGGCCGGTCCTATTTCCGCGACGCGCCGGTTCTGCAACTGATCAGGGAGAAGCTGCCGGTCTCGATCTCGCTGGGCCTGTGGATGACGCTGCTCTCCTACGCGGTTTCGATCCCGCTCGGCATCCGCAAGGCGGTCAAGGACGGCTCGCGCTTCGACACCTGGACCAGCGCCGTGGTCATTGTCGGCTACGCGATCCCCGGCTTCCTGTTCGCGATCCTGCTGATCGTGCTCTTTGCCGGCGGCTCGTTCTGGCAAATCTTTCCGTTGCGCGGGCTCTACTCGGACAATTTCGCGCAGCTCAGTTTCTTCGGCAAAATCCTCGACTATCTCTGGCACATCGCCCTGCCGGTGACGGCAATGGCGCTCGGCGCGTTCGCCACCTCGACGCTGCTGACCAAGAATTCCTTTCTCGACGAGATCAGGAAACAATATGTCCTGACCGCGCGGATGAAGGGGCTTTCGGAACGCGGCGTGCTCTACGGCCATGTCTTCCGCAACGCCATGCTGATCGTGATCGCGGGGTTTCCCGGAGCCTTCGTCGGCGCGCTCTTCGCCGGCTCGCTGCTGATCGAGACGATCTTCTCGCTCGACGGGCTGGGCCTGCTGTCGTTCGAGGCGATCGTGAACCGCGATTATCCCGTCGTCTTCGCCAATCTCTACATCTTCTCGCTGATCGGCCTCATCGTGCATCTCATAACGGACCTGACCTACACCTGGGTCGACCCCCGCATCGATTTCGAGACGCGGGAAACCTGAGCGATGACCGACGCCCTTCTCGAAGCCCCGCCGCCGACCCTTCGCACCGACCTTGCTCTCGCACCGGCGGAGGCCACGCAGGGCTGGCTCAAGCTCTCGCCGATCAACCGACGCAGGCTGAACAACTTCAAGGCCAACAAACGCGGCTGGTGGTCGCTCTGGCTCTTCCTGACGCTGTTCACGCTGTCGCTCTTCGCCGAGTTTCTCGCCAACGACCGGCCGCTGCTGGTGCGCTACAAGGGCGAGTTCCTGTTGCCCGTCGCGGTGAACTATCCGGAGGAAAAATTCGGCGGGTTTCTCGCCACGACCGACTACCGCGACCCGGTGATCGCAAAGGAGATTGCGGCCAATGGCTGGGCCGTCTGGCCGCCGATCCGCTACAGCTACCGCACCCATAATCTCGATCTGCCGGTGCCTGCGCCCGCGCCGCCGACCTGGATGCTCAAGGACGAGCAGTGCAAGACCGTCGCCGAGCGTCTCGGCGGCAAGGGTTGCCGCGACCTCGAATGGAACTGGCTCGGCACCGACGACCAGGGCCGCGACGTGGTGGCGCGGCTGATCTACGGATTCCGCATCTCGATCCTGTTCGGGCTGATCCTGTGCGGCATCTCCTCGGTGATCGGCATCGCGGCTGGCGCGATCCAGGGTTATTTCGGCGGCTGGACCGACCTGATCTTCCAGCGCGTCATCGAGATCTGGACCTCGATCCCGGCGCTCTATCTTCTGATCATCGTGGCGGCGATCATCACGCCGAGCTTCTTCGTGCTGCTGGGCATCCTTTTGTTGTTCTCCTGGGTCGCGCTCGTCGGCGTGGTCCGTGCCGAATTCCTGCGGGCGCGCAATTTCGAGTATGTCCGGGCGGCGCGCGCGCTCGGCCTCTCCAACCGCGCCATCATGATCAAGCACCTGCTGCCCAACGCCATGGTCGCGACGCTGACCTTCCTGCCCTTCATCCTGAACGGCTCGATCACGACGCTGACCTCGCTCGACTTCCTCGGCTTCGGCCTGCCGCCCGGCTCGCCCTCGCTCGGCGAACTGCTGGCGCAGGGCAAGTCGAACCTGCAGGCTCCTTGGCTGGGCTTGTCCGGCTTCGTCGTGATCGCGCTGATGCTGAGCCTGCTGATCTTCATCGGCGAGGCGGTGCGGGACGCGTTCGATCCGAGAAAGACGTTTGCGTGATCAACCAACAAGCCAGTACAATCCAAGATTGTACTGGGAGACCGTCATGGCCAAGGAACTGACTACCCACCCAGTCGCGATTGTCGAAGACCGCTACGGCGGCTGCTATTCAAAAGGCGCGTGGCTCGCGGTCGATGGGGCGGACACGCTTGAGAACGGCTGCTATCGAGTTATCCGCACTCTCGAACAAGGACCGCATGGGGATGACTGCGACGCGCAGGAATTCTGGAATGATCCACCGCATTGGATTGCATCGGGCGCTACGCCCGATCAAGCGCTGTCAAACTTAATGGCTAAACTGGAACTGAAGGCGGTGATTTGACTCCCTCCCCCCTCCTCTCCGTCCAAAACCTCTCCGTCGCCTTCCGCCAGGGCGGCGCTGAGACGCTCGCCGTCGACCGCATCTCCTTCGAGCTCGCCAAGGGCGAGACGCTGGCGATCGTCGGCGAGTCCGGCTCGGGCAAGTCCGTCACCGCTCTCTCGATCCTGAAGCTGCTGAACTATCCGGCGGCGCATCATCCTTCGGGGAAGGTCGTGTTCGATGGACAGGACCTGATAGCAGCCGACGAAGAGGCGATGCGAAAGGTTCGCGGCAACGACATCACCATGGTGTTCCAGGAGCCGATGACCTCGCTCAACCCGCTGCATTCGAT
>JAIETL010000066.1 GCA_019745195.1 Beijerinckiaceae bacterium | reverse complement strand
CTCCTCGGTGCGCTTCGACAGGTCGTCGGCGCCCATGTTGATCTCGCGCGCCGCCAGACCGACATCGGCCGAGGTCAACTGGATCGTCCGCACCGTCGCGGACAGGCGCTCCACCGTCTCGTTGATCGCGTCCTTCAGCTCGGCGAAGCGGCCGCGATAGCCGGTCTCGATCCCGCGCGTCAGGTCCCCGCCGGCGATCGCATGCAGCCGCTCCGCAAACTCCGTCGTCGCGCCATCGACAACCGCGTTGATCTCGTTGATGCCGGAGACCAGCTTCTGCATCTGCTCGTCGGCGTCGTCGATCTGGAGCCGCGCCGAGAAATCGCCGGCAGCAGCCGCAGCCACGACCTCGCCGACATCGCTGACGACGGAGGCCATCGCATCGGCACGCGCCATCCGGGCGGCCGAGGCCGCGCGTTCGTTCTCCTGCAGCAGGGCGACCTGCTCGGTGCTCTCGCGCAGCACGGATACGGCGCGCGCCATGGCGCCGATCTCGTCCTTGCGGGTCGCATGCGGCACGACGATCTTCGTGTCGCCCGCCGTCAGGCGCTCCATCACGCCGGCCAGCGCCAGCAGCGGGCCGGTGATGGCGCGTCGTGCGAAAACCATCGCGCCGAAGATCGAGCCGACCAGCGCCAGCAGCAGGATCGCGGGCAGGATCAGCTTGACCTGGCCGGTGAAGGCGGCGGCCTCGTCGTCGAGCGCGTTGCCGGCCTGCTCGTTGCGCTGCGCGAAGGCGACAAGCAGGTCGTTCAGCGCCTTGCGGTTGTTGCGGTTGAGATCGTTGTTGCCCTGTGCGTTGGCGGCCGCGGTCGAGACCTCGCGGCCGAGCCGCACCGTCTCCGAGCGGAAGGTGATGAAATCGGCGATGGCCTTCGCGATCTGGCCGGCGCGCTCGCGCTCGCTTGCCGGGACGAGCCCGTTGAGATCGGCGCTGAGCTTGCGCAGTTGCGGGAAGCGAGCCTCCATGCCCTTGGCGAAGGGCTCGGCCTCCTGGGTCGTTTTCGACATGTAGATGCCGCGCGCATCCATCACCACGCCGAGCACCTGCGCGTTGATCCGCTCGGTGACGAGGGCGATGTCGCCCTGCCGGCTCGACCGGTCGGTGAGATCGCCGCTGCGGGACAGGGCGAACAGGCTCAAACCCGCCGAGGCGACCGCGCCAACCGCGACGATCGCCAGCATGGCGAGAATTTTCATACGAATCGAGTTCAAGATGCCAGTCCCCAACCTTGCTCGCGGCCTCCAGGCCCCGGCTTCCGGGGCAACGCCCTCGCAAGCCGGCGGTCGCGATGTCCTGCGCGTCGGGAATCCGGCGCGCGTCGCTTGTGTAGGCCCGTACCCGCTGGCTGATCCGGATCGGCCAGACCTTGCGGGAGACGCCCAATTATTGTGCGAAACAGTGAAGAAAGGCTTTCGACGTTGCCGCGAGTGGATTGCATTCCCGGACAACCATCTGGGATTGCATCGTTTTACCAAACACAACCGCGGCGAATCAGAGGCCGCGCCGGCCGCCTGTGACGCCGCGACGCCTTGCGCCGCCAGCGGCCGTCGCGCCCAGGACAAAAAGCTCGGCCCGGTTTTCACAGCCGCACAAACATGCTTAAGCACGCGGGTTCGCGCGCAATGAGGCAAGACATCCATGACGCATGACCAGACCCCGCCCGGCCTCAAGCTCGTCACGGTCTTCGGCGGCTCCGGCTTCGTCGGCCGCCATGTCGTGCGCGCCTTGGTCAAGCGCGGCTACCGGGTGCGTGTCGCCGTGCGCCGGCCCGATCTCGCCGGCTTCCTGCAGCCGCTCGGCACGGTTGGCCAGATTCATGCCGTGCAGGCCAATCTGCGCTATCCCGACTCGGTTTCCGCCGCGATCAAGGGCGCGGACGCGGTGGTCAATCTCGTCGGCATCCTGCAGGAAGGCGGCCGCCAGAGCTTTGCCGGCGTGCAGGCAAATGGCGCGCGCGCCATCGCGCAAGCCTGCGCCGCGCTCGGCGTGAGCCGCCTCGTGCAGGTCTCCGCCATCGGCGCGGATGCGGCGTCCGCCTCTGCCTATGCGCGCAGCAAGGCGCAAGGCGAGGCCGGCGTGCTGGCCGCCGTGCCGGGCGCGGTGATCTTAAGGCCCTCGATCGTGTTCGGTCCCGAGGACGGCTTCTTCAATCGCTTCGCGTCGCTTGCCCGCATGCTGCCGGTGCTGCCGCTGATCGGCGGCGGCGAGACGAAATTCCAGCCGGTCTTCGTCGGCGATGTCGCCGAGGCCGTGGCACTGGCCGTCGATGGCGCGGCCTCGGCGGGTACGGTCTACGAACTCGGCGGGCCGGAGGTGAAGAGCTTCAGGGAGCTGCTGGCCTATATCTGCGAGGTCACCGGCCGAAAGCGGGCGCTCGCCCCCCTGCCCTTCCCGCTGGCGCGGCTGCAGGCGCGGGTCATGGAGATCGCCGACACGCTCACGCTCGGCCTCGTGCCCAACGAACTCAAGCTGACCCGCGACCAGGTGACGCTGCTGGAGAGCGACAACGTCGTGTCGGCCTCTGCGACTGCAGAAAGCCGCGATTTCGCGGGCCTTGGCATCGCGCCGACCTCGGTCGAGGCGGTGGTGCCGTCCTATCTCTGGCGGTTTCGAAAGACCGGGCAATTCGACACGGCGCGGGCTGGGTAAAGGCCGAACCCGTCATTGCGAGCGTAAGCGAAGCAACCCAGCGTCTCGCTCTACGGCCTCCTGGATTGCTTCGCTTACGCTCGCAAAGACGAAACGGATTGCCGTCCGGCTAAAGCATGCTCGGCAACACCCTGTCCGGCGGCTTGTGCCCGTCCATGAAGGTCTTGATGTTGACGATGACCTTTTCGCCCATGTCGGCGCGGCCCTCATGGGTGGCCGAGCCCATATGCGGCAGCACCACGACGCGGTGGTTGCGGGCGAGCTTGAGAAGACGCGGATTGACCGCCGGCTCGCTCTCGTAGACGTCGAGCCCCGCGCCGGCGAGTTCGCCCGCCTCCAGCATGCGCGAGAGCGCGCTCTCGTCGACGATCTCGCCGCGCGCCGTGTTGATCAGGATGGCGTCGGGCTTCATCAGCTTGAGTCGGCGGGCCGAGAGCAGATGATAGGTCGCCGGCGTGTGCGGGCAGTTGACCGAGACGATGTCCATCCGCGCCAGCATCTGGTCGAGCGAATCCCAGTAGGTCGCGTCGAGCTTCTCCTCGACGCGCGGATCGACCCGGCGGCGGTTATGATAATGGATCGAGAGGCCGAAGGCTGCGGCGCGTTTGGCGACCGCCTGTCCGATGCGGCCCATGCCGACGATGCCGAGTCGCTTGCCGGTGATGCGGCGTCCCAGCATCCAGGTCGGCGACCAGCCGGCCCAGTCGTCGTCGGGGATGACGCGCGCGCCTTCCGCGATCCGGCGCGCCACGGCCAGGATCAGCGCGATCGTCATGTCGGCGGTGTCGTCGGTGAGGACGCCGGGTGTGTTGGTCACGGTGATGCCGCGCTGCACCGCGCTGGCGACGTCGATATTGTCGACGCCATTGCCGAAATTGGCGATCAGCCGAAGCTGGTCCCCGGCCTGCGCGATCAGGCGGGCGTCGATCCTGTCGGTGACGGTCGGCACCAGCACCTCGGCGGTCTTCACCGCCTCGGCCAGCGCCGCCTGGCTCATCGGCGTGTCATCGATATTGAGCTGCGCGTCGAAGAGCTCGCGCATCCGCGTCTCCACGATCGCCGGCAGCTTGCGCGTGACCACGACCAGCGGCTTCTTCTTGGACATCGACGCCTCCTCTCCCGCCGGCGCTCTGCTACGCTCGCTTAGGATCCCGCCGCCATTTGGCCTCAACCCGCCATTAACCGGAGGGCTTCAGGAATGGGTGGCGGCGTCGAAAGCTCAGTGCCGGCTTCGTTGCATAAGCAGCGGCGCGGCGGATGACAACATGACCCTTCGCCGGGTGGCCCCTGCAGCCCCCGGCGTCGAGACGGAGACCGGCTTGATGATGCCTTTGGCGATGCGTGGCCTGATTGTGGCGTCGGGACTTCTGGCGGCGGCCATCGGCCTTGCGCCCGATGTCGCCGCGCAGGACGTGCAGACCGGCTCGGTGACGAAGCTGCCCGTGCCGCGCTATGTCAGCCTGAAATCCGACCGCGTAAACCTGCGCGAGGGGCCGTCCAAGGAGCACCGCACGCGCTGGGTCTACCAGCGCGCCGGCCTGCCCGTGGAGATCGTCGCCGAATTCGAGATCTGGCGGCGCGTGCGCGATGCCGACGGCGCCGATGGCTGGGTGCTGAACAGCCTGCTCTCGGGGCGGCGCACCGCGCTGGTCGCGCCGTGGTCCAAGGTCAAGGACGAGACCTTCATCCTGCGCGCCGGCGCCGACGAGGGCTCGGCCGTGGTGGCGCAGTTGCAGCCCAACGTCATCGCCAGCGTCGCGAGCTGCGCAAACGCCTGGTGCAAGGTCTCGATCGGCAAGATCGAGGGCTATCTCAAGCAGGAACGGCTCTGGGGCGTCTATCCCAACGAGAAGGTCGATTGAGCGGGGCCTGCCGGTAGGCTTGGCTCAGCCGTCGATCTTGCGCAGCCTCACCACGACATCGACCCGGGCGATCTCGTAACCCGCCGGCGGCAGCGGCAGTTCGGCGACGTCGATCGCGGAGGCCGGGATGTCGATCACCGTGTTCTCGCCATCGACGACGAAATGGTGGTGCTCGCTGTTGTCGGTGTCGAAATAGGTCTTCGCCCCGTCGATCGCGAGTTCGCGCAGCAGGCCGGCCTGCGTGAACTGGTGCAGCGTATTGTAGACGGTCGCCAGCGAAACCGGCACGCGCGCCTTCATCGCCTCCTCGAACAGCATCTCGGCCGAGACGTGGCGGTCGCCCTTGGCGAAAAGCAGCCAGCCGAGCGAAACGCGCTGCCGGGTCGGCCTCAACCCCACGCGGCGCAGGCGCTGGCGCACGTCATGGAACGGGCAGCCCTGACGCGCGGACGATCCGTAGCCCTCGGCCTGGGAGATCAGATCGGTCATGGCTGGCGGCCGGCTCCTGCTGTAAATCTGGCTGATCATCGTCGCAAAGGGATAAGCAGAGATGTAAGGCTTCGCGACTGGGGTCGCAAGCGCCCGCCCTTTCGTTCGCGCGCGGCGGCGTGTTAGGCACGGGCAGCAAGATCAGGTCGCGGGCTTGCCGCGGGCGGACACGGGAGCAGAACGGGTTATGGAGCGGCAATCGTCATTCAGCTACGAAGAGATCCTGAGCTGCGGGCGCGGGGAGCTGTTCGGGCCGGGCAATGCGCAGCTTCCGCTGCCGCCGATGCTGATGTTCGACCGGATCGTCGAGATCGCCGAGGATGGCGGCCCGCATGGCAAGGGTCTCGTCCGCGCCGAGTTCGACATCAGGCCGGACCTGTGGTTCTTCGACTGCCATTTCAAGGGCGATCCGGTGATGCCGGGCTGCCTCGGTCTCGATGCGCTCTGGCAGCTCACCGGCTTTTTTCTGGGCTGGCTCGGCCTGCCCGGCCGGGGCCGCGCGCTCGGCGTCGGCGAAGTCAAGTTCGCCGACCAGGTGCTGCCCACGGTGAAGCAGGTTGTCTACGGCGTCGAGTTCAAGCGCGTCTTCAAGTCCAAGCTTGTGCTCGGCATCGCCGATGGCTGGCTGGAGGCGGATGGGAAGCGAATTTATACGGTCAGCGATATGCGGGTTGGGTTGTTCAAGCCTGAGGGCGCCTGAGCAAAACCGCGGGCGCGCCTTGCGCTCGCCATCGGCGTGGTCCATCTGCGCCTGATCGACGAACAGGGGCGGCATTGACAGGTCGCACCGCCAGAGAACCGCCGGAGAAGCGAGCATGAGACGCGTTGTGGTCACCGGGATGGGCATCGTCTCGTCCATCGGCAACAACACGCAGGAGGTGCTGGCCTCGCTGCACGAGGCGAAATCGGGCATCTCCTTCGTACCGGACTTCGCCGAGCACGGGTTTCGCAGCCGCGTCGGCGGCGTGCCCTCCCTCGATCCCGCGACCGTGCTCGATCGGCGCGCCATGCGCTTCCATGGCGGCGGCTCGGCCTGGAACCAGGTCGCGATGGAGCAGGCGATCCGCGATGCCGGGCTGGAGGAGAAAGAAATCTCCCATGAGCGCACCGGCATCATCATGGGCTCGGGCGGCCCTTCGACGCGGGCGCTGATCGACGCCTACGACAAGGCCCGCGAAAGCGGCTCGTCCAAGAAGGTCGGCCCTTTCGCCGTGCCCAAGGGCATGTCCTCGACTGCGTCCGCGACGCTCGCGACCTGGTTCAAGATCAAGGGCGTGAACTATTCGATCTCGTCGGCCTGCGCGACCTCGAACCATTGCATCGGCAACGCCTATGAGCTGATCCAGTGGGGCAAGCAGGACATGATTTTTGCGGGCGGCTGCGAGGAGCTGGACTGGACGCTGTCGGTCCTGTTCGACGGCATGGGCGCGATGTCGTCCGACTTCAACGAGACGCCGGCCAAGGCCTCGCGCGCCTATGACGTGAAGCGCGACGGCTTCGTCATCGCCGGCGGCGCGGGCGTCGTCGTGCTGGAGGAACTGGAGCACGCCAAGGCGCGCGGCGCGAAGATCTATGGCGAGATCGTCGGCTATGGCGCGACCTCGGACGGCTACGACATGGTCGCCCCGTCCGGCGAGGGCGCGGTGCGCTGCATGCGGATGGCGCTGGAAGGCGTCAAGGCGAAGATCGACTACATCAACCCGCATGGCACCTCGACCCCGGTCGGCGACGCCAAGGAAATCGAGGCGATCCGCGAGGTTTTTGGCGCGGGCGAGAAGAGCCCGCCGATCTCGGCGACCAAGTCGCTGACCGGCCATTCGCTCGGCGCGACCGGCGTGCAGGAGGCGATCTACTCGCTGCTGATGCTTAACAACGACTTCATCTGCGAGAGCGCCCATATCGAAGAGCTCGACCCCGCCTTCGCCGACATGCCGATCGTGCGCAAGCGCATCGACAATGCGGGCTTGGGCACCGTGCTCTCCAACTCCTTCGGATTTGGCGGCACCAACGCGACCATCGTGATGAAGCGGCTGGAGGCGTAAGGCGTCCATGCTGTTCATGGTGATCGAGCATTTCGACCAGGCGCGGGTGAAGGAGATCTATGCCCGCTTCCACGAGAAGGGCCGGATGATCCCCGACGGGCTGACCTATGTCGACAGCTGGATCTCGGCCGATTTCGCGCGCTGCTTCCAGCTCATGCAATGCGACGACGTGACGAAGCTGCAGGAATGGGTGCTGGAGTGGGGCGACCTCGCCCGCTTCGAGATCGTGCCGCTGGCGGCGTCCAAGGAGACGGCGGCGGCGGTGAAGAAGCATTTGTAGCGTGACGGATTTCGTCTAGACGGTTATACAGCTCGTCTAGATGGAGGCGGCGATCATGGCTTTCCATATACGTGATCCCGAGACGGATCGCATCGTGCGCGACCTCGCGGCGAAAACCGGCGCGACGCTCACCGACGCCGTGCGCGAGGCCGCCGCCGAAAAGCTGGCGCGGGTCGAGCGGACACAGGAGCGGGCCGACAGGCGGCCGTTGCGCGAACAGATTCGCGATATCCAGGATCGCGTGGCAGCGCGCGGCAAGACCGGGCTGAAGGCGGACAAGGCGTTCTTCGACTGGCTCTCGGGCGACGAATGATCTTCGTCGACGCATCAGCCCTGACCGCGTTGATCGGCAACGAGCCAATGGCCGACAGGGTCTTGGACTGCCTTGAAAGCGACTCGGAGTTCTTTACATCGCCGGTTGCCGTCTACGAGACCGCGCTGGCCATCGCACGCATTGCGAACTACTCGGTTGCCGAGGCGCTGGCCGAGGTTCGCGATGTGCTGACCCGCTCGGGGATTGCAGTCGAACGTCTCGACGACGCGCACGCCGCCGAGGCCCTCACCGCCTTTTCTCGTTTCGGCAAGGGCCGGCATCCTGCGGGATTGAACATGGGCGATTGTTTCGCCTATGCCTGCGCAAAGACACGCGATTCCGCGATCCTGTTCGTCGGCAACGATTTCAGCAGAACCGATCTTCGCGACGCTCTCGCCGACCTCTGACTTGAAGGCCGTCCCATGCTCCCCCTGATGCAAAACAAGCGCGGCCTCGTCATGGGTGTCGCCAACCAGAACTCGATCGCCTGGGGCATCGCGAAGACGCTTCACGCTCATGGCGCGCAGATGGCCTTCACCTATCAGGGCGAAGCGCTGGGCAAGCGGGTCAAGCCGCTCGCAGAAAGCATCGGCTCCGACCTCGTCATCCCCTGCGATGTCGAGGACATCGCCTCGGTCGATGCGACCTTTGCGGCCATAGACGCAGCCTGGGGCGGCGAGCCTGAGCGCAACACGCTCGATTTCCTGATCCACGCCATCGGCTTCTCCGACAAGAACGAGCTCAAGGGGCTCTATGCCGACACCAGCCGCGAGAATTTCTCGCGCACCATGGTGATCTCCTGCTTCTCCTTCACCGAAGCCGCCAAACGCGCAGCCGAGCGCATGCCACATGGCGGCAGCATGATCACGCTGACCTATGGCGGCTCGACCCGGGTGATGCCGAACTACAACGTCATGGGCGTGGCGAAGGCGGCGCTCGAAGCCTCGATGCGCTATCTCGCGGCCGATTACGGCCCGCGCGGCATCCGGGTCAACGCGCTCTCGCCCGGGCCGGTGCGGACGCTCGCCGGGGCCGGCATCTCGGACGCGCGCGCCATGTATTCCTGGCAGCGGGCCAACTCGCCCTTGCGCAAATCGGTCTCGCTGGAGGAGATCGGCGGGGCGGCGCTCTATTATCTCAGCGACCTTTCGGGCGGCGTCACCGGCGACATCCACCATGTCGACGCCGGCTACAACATCACCTCGATGCCGGCGCTTGAGGGCCTGCGCGCCGCCGACAGCGGGGATTAAGGGCCTCTGCCGAGGAACCTTCGGCTGCGATCCGTCGATGACCTCGCCGTCTTTGCGAGCGCAGCGAAGCAATCCAGGAGGGCGCAGCGCGAGACGCTGGATTGCTTCGCTGCGCTCGCAAAGACGAGAGGCGACGCTCACAGACTGTCGCGGTTCCGCCTCAGCGCGCCGTGAAGAAGGTCAGCACCACCTTGCCCTTCTCGCCGATCAGGCAGAGGAAGCGGCGCGGCTTGTCGGATTTGTCGGTGCGCAGATAGGCCTCGCCCATGATGATGCGGGTGATCGGCGTGTCCTCGACCTTGACATCCGAGGTCGCGATCGTCGCGCCGTCCTCGTCGATATAGATGTCCTTGATCTCGGGCTCGCGCGCAGCGATCCGCTCCAACGCGACCGCCTTGCAGGAGGCGATCTCGCTCGTCGCCGGCTTCTCGGGCGGCATCGTCGAGGTGGGGCCGGCGGTCTGGGCCAGCGCCGGCGCGGCGAGCAGGGTCGAGATCAGCAGGGCGGAGGCGGTGAGGCGCGTCATGGGGGGCACTCGGGTGAGAGACGTGGGCTCAACGCGCGAGAGAAGAGACGGTTCACGCACGCGGTGTCATCCCGTGCGCGGCGCAGCACGCAGTGATGCGACGCAGACACGGCACCGTCATCAGAAAGATGCGTTTTCTCACCACGCGGTCCCGGATCTGCGCAGCAGCGCTACGCGCCGCAGCGCGTGCGGGATGACAGGCGCGACTACAGCCCCAGCTTCTTCTTCCGCTGCCCGAGCGTCCGAAGCCGCAGCGCGTTCAGCCGAATGAAGCCGGCCGCGTCGCGGTGGTCATAGGCGACCGCGCCTTCCTCGAAGGTGACCAAATCCTGGTCGTAGAGCGAATAGGGGCTCGACCGGCCGACCAAATGGACGCCGCCCTTGTAGAGCTTGAGCCGCACCTGGCCGGCGACGAATTCCTGGCTCTTGTCGATCAGCGCCTGCAGCATCTCGCGCTCGGGTGAGAACCAGAAGCCATTATAGATCAGCTCGGCATATTGCGGCATGATCTGGTCCTTGAGATGGGCCGCGCCGCGGTCGAGCGTGATCGATTCGATGGCGCGATGCGCCACGCTGAGGATCGTGCCGCCCGGCGTCTCGTACATGCCGCGCGACTTCATACCGACGAAGCGGTTCTCGACCAGATCGAGCCGGCCGATGCCGTTGTCGCGGCCGAGATCGTTGAGCTTGGCCAGCAGGCTGGCGGGCGAGAGCTTGACGCCGTCGATCGCGGTCGCGTCGCCGGTCTCGAAATCGACGGTGATGTAGGTCGGCTTGTCGGGCGCGTCCTCGGGCGAGATCGTGCGCGAATAGACGTAGTCCGGAACCTCCTGCGCGGGGTCTTCCAGCACCTTCCCCTCGGACGAGGCGTGCAGCAGGTTGGCGTCGACCGAGAACGGGGCCTCGCCGCGCTTGTCCTTGGCGATCGGGATCTGGTGCTGCTCGGCGAAGGCGATGAGCTGCTCGCGCGAGCGCAGGTCCCATTCGCGCCAGGGCGCGATCACGACGACCTCGGGCTTCAGCGCATAGGCGGTGAGCTCGAAGCGGACCTGGTCGTTGCCCTTGCCTGTCGCGCCATGGGAGACGGCGTCCGCACCGAGCTTTTCGGCGATCTCGATCAGCTTCTTGGCGATCAGGGGCCGCGCGATCGAGGTGCCGAGCAGATAGACGCCCTCATAGGCGGCGTTGGCGCGGAACATCGGGAAGACGTAGTCGCGCACGAACTCCTCGCGCAGATCCTCGATGAAGATGTTTTCCGGTTTGATGCCGAGCAGCAGCGCCTTGTCGCGGGCCGGCCCCAGTTCCTCGCCCTGGCCGAGATCGGCGGTGAAGGTCACGACCTCGCAACCATAGGTGATCTGCAGCCATTTCAGGATGATCGAGGTGTCCAGCCCGCCGGAATAGGCGAGCACGACCTTCTTGACGCGCTTCTCGGACATGAACGGACTTCCTGCGGCAGTGGCATGGCGATCATGCCGGGAGAACAGCACGGTCCGCGCGGGGCCGTGTTTTGACCATCATGGCGCACTATCGCAGGCCGATAATGGGCGCAATCGGAACCTTCTGATCGAAATTGCGTCTTCCCGTGATGGATCGGCTGTTGACGACGTCCGATCACGACCTGGCGAGCCCCGTCGCCAGCCTTGCAGTCGCGCGGCGGGAGACCGAAACTTGGTCTCGCGCGACTCAAATCTCTAGACCACCGACTCGGAGGCTGAATGCCGAATCGTCCTGTGCTGGACTTCTGGTATGAGTTCGCATCGACCTATTCCTGCCTGAGCGCCTTGCGGATCGAGGCTTTGGCCGAGGAGGCCGGCGTTGCTCTGCGCTGGCGGCCGTTCCTGCTCGGGCCGATCTTCGCCGCGCAGGGCTGGACCACCTCGCCCTTCAATCTCTATCCCAACAAGGGCCGCTACATGTGGCGCGACATGGCGCGCCGCGGCGGCCGCGACGGGCTGACCTTCGTCAGGCCCGAGACCTTTCCGCAGAATTCGCTGATCGCGGCGCGCGTCGCGCTGGCGGGCCGCGAGGCCGGCTGGATGCCGGCCTTCTCGAAGGCGCTGTTCCGGGCGCAGTTCTGCGAGGGCCGCAACATCGCCGAGGAGGCGGTTCTGCACGCCGCGCTGAAGCAGGCCGGGGCCGATCCCGGCGTCGCGATCCCGGCCTCGCGCAGCGAGGAGGTCAAGGGCCGGCTCAAGGCCGAGACGGAATACGCCAAATCGCTCGGCATCTTCGGCGCGCCGACCTTCGTCACCGAGGACGGCGAAGTGTTCTGGGGAGACGACCGGCTCGAAGAGGCGCTGGACTGGTCTCGCAACGGGCGTTGAATGCCCCGTCTTTGCGAGCGTAGCGAAGCAATCCAGAGGGGCAGGGAGAAGCGCTGGATTGCTTCGCTGCGCTCGCAATGACGGTCGTGTCCCATAGCGTGGTGTAGCTGAGGGGTGGTCATCGGCGATTGCCGGTTAGGTTTGGGTTGCGAACG
>JAIETL010000016.1 GCA_019745195.1 Beijerinckiaceae bacterium | reverse complement strand
AATGGTGGCCGACATCAAATCGGAACGGTGGCCGGCTTCAAATCGGAATACCCGGCCGGATTGAATCGGAATCCGCACGACAGGCGCAGGGTCGCCCCCACCGGTGACGTAGGCCTCAGCCTTGCGCCGTTCATACTCGGCCGGATTGGTGCGCATGAGCGCCTCGTCGCGGGCTCTTACCGGGTTCACCAAGCCACGGCACAGTAGACAGGGCGCACCAGGCGTCACCAGCGTCACTCGGCCAGCCATCTCATAGGGGCGGTCCTTACTAGCCGGCATGATGCGGACACCCATGTCGATGACGGCGATGCCGTAGAAGTATGCGAGCCTGTTCAGAAAGAGGCGGCCGTCGTGATCATCGGTGCATCCGAACACGACGTCACAGGAACGCAGGGCATCGCGGGCTTGCACATCGCCCACCCATCCCTTGAAGGTCGACACCTCGACCCCGAGACCGGCTTCCCGGATCTCGCGTGCCAGGACATCGACCTTCGCAAGACCGGCCTCGGCGTCGCTTCGACGGGAACCGTGGACGCGATTGAGATTGGTCAGCTCGATTATGTCGTCGTCGAGCAGCAGCAGGCGCCCTACGCCAAGACGGGCCAACAGCGTTGCCGTGGGACTGCCGGTGCCGCCGCAACCGACCACCCCGATCCGAAGCCCGCGTACGATGGGATTGAACGACGGGCCGAACAACCTCGCTTGCCGGTCGAGCAACGCGTCGTCCACGGGGGCCGGGATGCCGTGAAAGATAAGGCGCCGGCCCGAGACCATGATGCGCTCGCAAGGTGCGGCCTCTGACGGACTCGTCCACAGGCGAGCGCAGACGCTTCTATCGCCGCCGAGCACGATACTGGCGAAGCCATGGCCGGCGCCGGACCGATTCGTGACGATCCGCAGCAGCTCGGTTTCGTTGCGATCGTCTTGGTCCGAGAAGAAGGCATGGCTGCCGGGATGGGTATGGACGATCCCGAGCGTGAGACCGCTCGCCTCGGCCTGCTTCAGCAACCTGACGAACGACCTCGTCGACCACGTAACGTGAACGCCAGACGCTGAGATCCTGTCTTCGGCCGGCACAGGGACGACCTTGTGGGAGACAAGGCGCCGACGCGCCCTGCCGGTCCACGGATCGGCGGGGATGTCAGCCATACCCAAGAGAACATAGGCCGATGCTTCGGCGCCATCTGCAGTGGTCAGAAGGGCACGCAGCTGCGCTTCGTGCCCTTCGAGAAGGATCATGTCGAGCATGTCAGGCCGCCTCGGCAAGGGCGAGCTCGATGCGCTTCACCATTGTGTTGATGCCATCGACGCCGGGACGCCAGACGTTGTTGTGGCGCGACCAGCGCTGCCAGGATTCGCCGCGGAAAGGGTGCGGCTGATCGGCGGCGCGCGCGTACCGGCCCACGGACCGAAGCTTGAGCCACGGCATGCAGTAGAACATGTCGGGCGGGCTGTCCGGATACCCCGGCGGTAGCAGGATCAGGATGTCGACGGAGTCGGCGTCGAACTTGCCATCTGGGACCTGGATGCCCTTCAGCACCACGCCCGCCTGACCGGGCTGGCTCCCATCCTCGTAGGCGATCCCGCGCCGCGCGAGATACTCGACGTCGCGAGGCGGCAGGAAAATGGAGAGGCCCTCGGTCGTCTGCGCGATCGCCGTGAAGAACTTCTCAACGCCGGGCTTCGACAGATCGACGAGATCGGCGTTGCGGATCAACAAATCCTCGCCACCACGGATCTCCTGATAGACATCGTGCGTGGCCGGATCGACGCCGGCCAGGATCTTGAGCGTGCGACCGCTGACTACGTTGGTCCCGTATTCCCGCTCGCGGTCGTCGACCTTGAAGCGGAAGGAGCGGTCGGTCCTGAAGACCAGGACCTTCTCGGCCCCCTTCGCGCGAAGGTCGAAAAGCTCCTCCTCGCGCAAGGTCTCCAGCGCACCATCCTGCAAGACGGCGATGGCCAGATGCTCGTCGACGGGGCGGGCGCCGGCGGCTTCGAGGATCTGGCGGCCGGTGACGATCGGATCGGATATCTCGATCTGACGGAAGTTGAGTTCCGCGTCGCCGATCAGAATCTGGAAGCGCGGAAGGTTGGCGTGGGCAGGCTGGTTCATGAAAAGGCTCGCTATTCGAATGGTAAGGCGGCACCTGCCGCCTCTTCTACCCATTCAGCGAGCCTGGCCCGGCGGATTCGGTAGTCGTGTCAGGAAAAATCTTCGGAGGTGCAAACGAAGTAGAACTGGCATGTCGGACAGTCCTTGCTGGGCACCGGTGCGAACTCGCCCCGCTCGATGCCGGCAATGCTCTCGGCGTAGCCTTCCAGCCCCTTGCCGGCAGCGGTCGGGATCGACGATCGGTCTGACCGAGCCGGATAATACGCCTCCAGTTCGACCGCCTGGCCTGGAAACATCTGGCGACCGGCCAACAGCAACAATTCCCAGATCGGCTTCATCGGCTCGCTCTTGGTCTTGCGACCCGTCCTCAGCCTCTGCGCAAGGATACCTCCGATGGGCGTTAGGACTACGCGATCTGGTCGCACGTTGATCCGCTTTCCGGCCACGTCCGCGAACCAGGCTCGGTCGGCATCGATCCCCAGCATCGGCATGTTCGCCGCACCCTCGACCATCCTTATCGCCTCCGCGAGGTAGAGCGGCGCGAAAGCATGGTCGGGACCATGCTCGGCCCATATCGCATTGAGTTGCGTCACGGCCAGCGGCGCCGTCACGATCCGGCCTTCTCCAATCTCGTCGAAGATCCAACGGATCGCTTTCCTCACGCATCCATGGAACCTGAGATACGCGCTGTCGTCGCCAGGCCCTCTCAGTCCATCGATGACTTCGTACCGATATCTCGCGGGGCATTTCGAATAGACTTCAAGGTGCCTTTCCTCGAATTCTGCCTGGGATGCGACCGGGACTCTAACCGCCTTCGTGGACTTGCCTTGCGACACGCTCGCACTGCGGGCGCTAGGCAACGCGCCCCCGAGATCCTTAAGGAACTTCGAGGGGTTGCACGTTGCCTTGGCAGTGTATTGTCTAGCATGGCTGATGGTCATCACGTTCCGGGCGCGCGAAAGAGCAACGAAAAACAAGCATTCCGTTTCGGCTTCATGCTCGGCAGGGGAGAGCTCCAGTCGCTCCAGCCCCTTTGGCGCCGGACATGTCACCGCCCGCCGGCTCCCCGGCACATATCGCGTCGCGACCTGCGGCAGATGAACTGCCGGAAACTCCAGTCCTTTCGAACCGTGGATCGTCATCATGCGGACGGCGGCTATGCCCGCCGCCTCTGGTGGAACGATCCGAAACTGGCGATCGTCGTCGAGGCGTTCGAGCCTCCGGATGTCGTCCAGCAGCTTACGCCGTCCCCCGACGCCGCGGTTCGCATCGAAATGCTCGCGGCAGAACTTGAGGAGCTGATAGATCGCAACGAGCGACTGCTGGGAACGGATGTCGGCGGCATCCAACTGCGGACGCAAGTAATCGCTTGCTTCGAGCAGATAGTGGCTTAGGAGATGCCAGGAACTCGTCGTCCATTCGGTTCCATTCAGATGTTGCGACAGGAGGCGAAGCCCAGCGGCCCCCGTGGGGGATACGCCGACGATCGTGCCTGCCTTGGCGCAAACCGTGATGACGTCTTCTTTAGCCTCCCGGGCGCGATCGATGACCCGTATCGCGTCCTCGCGCGTCGCGCCGTATTGCGGGAACTGCGCTACGCGGATCAGGCCGATGCCGCCTGGCTCCGCTCCTAACGAGATCAGGGCCAAAAGGTCACGGATTTCCGGACGCTCGAAGAGGTCGCCTAGGTAGAGGATGGGAACGCCGAGCTCTTGGAGGATACGTCCGAAGCGGGCAAGGCAAAGGTGGGTGCCCGCGAGAATGGCTTGGTCCTCATATCCGATACCCAGAGAGCGCAGGCGCTCGATCTGCTCACGCATCGCGACGGCTTCCGATTGCAGGTCGGGTGCCTGCACCAACTCGACGAACCCGACCTTGCCGCGATGCGCCTTCCAGCTTGCCGCTGGACGAGGCGCCGCCGCTATGCCTGCGCCGAAGCGTTCGAAAACGCGCACCACCGTCTCGCAGGAACGGTAGTTCGTCTTTAGTTGCCGACGTTGGGCACCATTGTATCGTTTAGTGAAGTCAACCGTGTTGGCTGGGGCCGCGCCGCGGAAGCGATAAATCGATTGGCGGGGATCTGCCACGACCCAAAGCCTCTTGCCCTGATCGGTGATCTGTTCGAGCAACGACGTGCTCGCGAAGTTGACGTCTTGATATTCGTCGACAAGCACGTGGCGGTGCTTGGCCCTGATCTCGTCGCGGATCGCAGGGTTCCGGGATAGCAGTTCCGTTGATCGGTAAACGAGATCGCCGAAGTCCAAGCAATTCTGGTCGGTTAGGGCCTGCTGGTAGATTCGGTAAACCCTGCCCACTTCGACCGCCTTTTCGGCCCGCTCGATCTCCTCGGGGCTCACAGCAGCCCGGAGCCCTTCCTCGGCGGCCTTTGCGTAGTCTTGGGCCGATACCATTTCGTCTTTGGCGCGGGAGATCGCTTTCAGGATCGGCTTTAATTCGATGGTCGGGTCCCAGAGGTTCTGAAAATGAACGAGGGCGAGTTCCGCGAGGAGCCCTTCCAGAACGGCAAGGGCCATGGCCTCGTCCAGAACCTTGAAATCAGGAGGTAGGCCCGCTGCTTGATGGTGGAGGCGAAGCAGCTCCAGGCCAAATGCGTGAAACGTGCCGACCCAGATCAACGGAGCAGAGGCGGGGCTGACCGTCTCGATCCGCTCGATCATCTCGGCCGCTGCCTTGTTCGAATAAGTCAGCGCCAAGATATTCGACGGCGGGATGTCCTTGTCGATCAGGTGCCTTATGCGGGCGATCAGCGTCCTTGTCTTGCCGGTTCCGGGACCTGCATCGAGGATCAGCGGACGCTCGTCCCACTCAGCCGCCTCTCGCTGCTCGGGATCCAGGGGATGGCCAGGCCCGGAGGCTACCGGCGTAACCGGAGCGGCCAGTGGCGGAAGCAACAGAGCTCGGATTGCCTGCATGCGCACGAACTCTAGAGGCAAGCCAGCTTCCTCGGCGATTTTCGAAGGACGCTGACGCTGGACAACGAGCTTCTCGCGGAGTGCATCGGCGGGCAGGAGAAACTCCTGCGCGAAGATGTCAGCCTGCACCTCCTGTCGCGCGCGAGGGGAGTAGGCGACAACGCGATCCGAACCGGTTTCGATAGGTTGCCCTCCGAAGCCGGCCTCTGTAGAACGGATCATGAAGGCCGCCTCGTCGTGCAGCCAATAGTGCCCGAGCTCATGGGCGGCCACGACAGCTTTCTGGCTGCCTTGGAGGTTGGATGCCAGCCGAACGAAGCCGTCGTCACGTTCCAATGCGCCGAGCACTCCTGCCCCGAATACGGTCCCAGGATCAAACTCATCGACCTGAAGCTTCGCGATCTTCAATCCCGATCTGACGAGCGCATCGGCCGTGTTGGCCGACGCCATCGCGGCAGCTTCCATATGGCGCTGGCGCGCCTTCAATCGAATGTCGCGCCAGATGTCCATAATCAGCCCTCGTTAGAAAGCCAGAAGGATCGACGATCCTCGTCCATATCCGAACCGCGAATAGCCTCCTCCCAAGTCCTCTGGCGACCGATACTCGGCGCGGCCTTCGCCTTGAACGCGGGCGTCGGCGCCGTCTCATGAGACGACCTCACGATCGCTTCAAACCAGTCCATGGCCTTTCCGATCTGCGCGGCTCCCAGGCGCGCGAAGCGCTTTGGGATGGTTTCATGGTCGATACGACCGGAGTTGATATCCGAGACGATCGATCGCGATATGTCGAGCCGATCAGCGAAGTCGCGGAGTGAGATTCCGGCTTCCTGGAGCGCAGCGCGTAGGGTGACCGCCTCGCCGACGAGAGACTGCGCGGCTGCCAAGGCTTGCGTCGATGCGAGTAGCTCCATGTCCATGATCTCGACCGCATGAGCGCGGATTTCGTTGGCAAACTGGGGGTAACGACCCGTCCAGACATTCAGCAGTTCGGGAGAGATGGGTTCCGCGACCTGATGGAATTTGAATAGGATGTCGTCGAGTGTTTCGGGTGCGCTGATCATTTGGTTGATCCCAAGATTTCAAGAATCTGCCTTTCGGCCTTCTCGACCCAGTCCTGTACGGTTTTCGGCGTCTTCCCAAGCATTGCGGAAATGCTCTCGTTTGGATTGGAAGACGTGTAGCGAAAGCCTAGGCGGTGCAACTGGAAGGCCTTTCGTTGCATATGCGGTAACTTCGCGATGGTGTCGGCGATGATGGCGTTGTCTTCCGGACTGAGTTGGTTCCAGTCCGGCGGCTCTCTTGCGATGCCCGTTTCGGGATCAACTGCCTCTTGCTCGATGACGGCGCGATCCTTGAGAGATGCCCTTATCCGATCTACCAATCGCTGACGAAGTTTGGCGTGGAAGGCCGTCTCGAAGCCGACACCGTCGGCAGCCGATGGCGTCAAGACTGCAACGGTGAGGATCTCTACGACCTCTTCGATGACCTCTCGCCCGCCATCGACTAGGTCCTGACGAACGCGTGGCCGAAGATAGGCCCTGGCCAGATCTGTCAAATGCGTGAGGAGCTTGCCCCTAAGGCGATCCTGCTGTGGGTGGCCGAGCTGACGGCAGGCCCGGACCACCTCTTCAGGCCTTCGCGTTCGAAGACTGTCTGCATCGCTAAGCTCTTTCCATTCGGACCACCAATCGGCCTCCGAATTGTTTTGCGTGTCCAAGTATGCGCACCCCTTATCTCATCGAGCGCTTGACTCATTAGCGAAGGGTCAGGCGACAATCCGGTAATTCTTCAAAATCTTTTTCTCCGCATCGCAGGAAATTTGCAAAGCGAGGTTGCTAATCGTGATTAGCGCAGACAGATGCATCGCTACAAGCTGTTCTTCAATATTATAGCAAGTCTCCAAAAGGAACTTTGACGCTGGATTTAAGCCGATCCAACACTGGTAGATCTATGCGGACCAATGTGAGGCTACAACTGCTGGGTCAACCTAAGGCACATATGATAACGGCCTTGAATATTAGTGGTCAGCCAAATGGAAGCAAGGATTCTGTAGGACACCAAAAATCCTACATGCTCCTACAGAGCAAAAATCTATCTATGTTGGCTTCACGACTGAGGCTTCGTCCGCGCCGGTCCTTCCTTCTGCTTCGCCGCTTCCTGCTCACGCTCGATGTCTTTCCGAACTTGTTCCTGCCGCTCCCGCAGCTCGCGGATCGCCTCAGGGCTGTTGCCATCGGTTTTGATCGTCTGCGTTGGGTTCGTCTCGATCTGCCGGGCGGCACGGGCCGCTTCCACAGCCTGCGCGCGCTCGCGCTCCGCCCGATCCTGCAAGGTGCCTTCAATCCGCTGATCGACGACGCGGTCGGATAGGGACTCGGCCGCTGTGCGAGCCGGATCACTGTTACGGCCAGTCTGCTGTTCGACCAGGGCAGCGCGCGCCTGCTCGGCCTCGCGCGCTTCCTTGGCTGCAACCGCCCTCGCCTCCTGCACGAGCCTGTTCGCCGCACTGCCGGTTAAGCTCACCACGGCATCCGGGCTGATGCTCAGGACGCCCTGCTCTTTCTGCCGCTGCAGATCGAGCCGCCCAGCCATGATCTCGAGATACTCGCCGCTGCGCTCCGTGAACGCCCGCCGACTCTCCGGCGGCAGCTTTTCCGCCACCGTGTTGACGAGCTTGTTGAGGGTCTGAAGGTCTGAGGTCATTCGTGCTGCCGTGATCGCCATGGCATTGTCCTCTTGTCTGTAGGCCTTGGTTGTTTGTTCCACAGTCGCAAGCACCTGCCCAGCCGCGAACGACAGGCTGAGCCGGTCGGTCATGCCGAGCGCGATGGTGTTCTGTGGTTCCTGCTTTGCCATCTGCGACCATGCCCCGAGGCTGGCGTTAACCACCTGCCGCTGGCGCTCGGTGATCGGAATCCGCACCGGATTGGTGCGTGCCGTCTCGATCCGGCGCCGCGCATTGGCGATCATCGCGGCGTTGGCAGGTCGCTCAGCATAAGCGATGTCGCGATCCTCGCGGCCGGCGCGGGGTCGGTCGGCGGCATCGACGATGGCCTTGTCGCGCGGCCCGTAGGATTGAGATGACGCGCGCTCCATGGCGCCGGTGGAGGCGATCTTCAGCCCATGTGCCTGCGCGGCCATTGCAAACCCTGCGCGCCATCCCACAAATATCTGCCGGTTTGGATGGATCTTCACGCCATTCTCGTCACGCACCGCAACGATAGCATGGGCATGGATATGACCATCACTCTCGCGGTCGGTGTGGAGCGCGAACATGAACTTGTGGTCGCCGAATTGCGCATGCAGAAAATCCCGTGCCGCATTCCGGAATCTCTCGTGATCGACGCCGGCCTTCGACGAAATGATCAGGTGCATCGTGTCGCGCGGCGTCTGCGAGCGCAGCTTCTCTTTCCACGCCTGCGCTGTCGCCCGCACCTCGACGGCATTGCTGACCGTGCCGCCATCGGAGCGCTGCGCTGGAGCGCGGTCGGCGAGCTGGTGAAGCCGCTGCGTCAACCCGTCGAGACCATGCGCCGGTGCTCCCGGCTCCACTGATAGCCGATAGGCCGCAATGCTGATCGCCTCGACCCGCGCATGGATCGCTGCCTGGCTCTTCGCATCGAGGACACGCAAGGAAAACCCGTCATCCTCGCTGCCGACACGCTGCTCGGTAATCCGAAGGCGCTCCGCCTTGCCCGCCTCGTTGCGTCCCGCCAGGACCGCAACCACGCGGGCCTCAATTGATCCATCCCGCACGGCGTCGATGCGCAGGGCATGGGCATGGCCCCTGAACACGACAGCGACTGTCTCCTCGAGCTTGGCGCGATCCTCGGGAGAATCCTTCAAGCCCGCAACCGCAACTCGCATACTGGCCGCGTCCTGGCTCTTGGCCCGCTGCTCGAAGTCCTTCGCCCAGCGCTTCATCTCGGCAGCAACCGCCTCGCGATCGGCCAGGATCAACCCTTCATGGGTCTCCAACTGCGCATCCTCGCGCAGCACATAGTCCGCTGTCGCCGTGGCGCGCGTCGTACCGCTGGCGAAGGAGATCAGCTTCACCACCGCAGGAGCATAACCCTGGGCGATCAGCCTCGGCGATGACCCGACACTGCCAGCACGTCGAGCGCCTCCCCCGCCAACGGAAGCTGACCTCGGCGCACCCTTGCCCGTCTTGGCGTTCTGCAACTCGTCCCCGCGCCAGGACGCCATTCCGAATCCTGCAGCTGGAGCGCCACGGCCGCCACGCCGTGTACCATTGCCCCCTGCCCCTGATGAGCCAGCACGTGCAGCAGCACCCATCCGCACCTGCCGGCCGCGCTCCTCGATGTCAGCAGCAGCCGACAGCGTTTTGACCCAGCCGGTGATCTCGTCAGCTGTCATGCGGGCTGCTCCACTGACCCCAACTCAATGGTTCCAAGCTTCGCCGCCCGCCGCAAGCCGCTGCCATAGGCCAGAGTCATATTGGTCAGCTCGCCGTCTACAGCGCTGATCCGCCGATGCAGGATCTCGAAAATAGGCCGCGCGTCCTCAAGCCGCACCGCCCGCCCCTCGTTGATCGCCTTGACCACCTGGGCGAGGTTTCGGCCGACCGCGCGGATTTGGGAACTGAGCTCCGCCACCGTCTCCGCATTGTCCTGTGACAGTGCCGGACCGACATCGAGCGCCGCCCGGATCAGCCGCCGCGTCACCTCGCTCTGCGACAGCCCAAACTGCGCAGCCACCGCCAGCAACAGCCGGTGATCGTCGTCATCCAGATCGAGGCGATGCCGCTTGGCGCGCATGCCGACCTCCACCACGCTAGTTTGTCCCACAAACTGCTATCTTGTCAATCAAAAACAAGCAACATACTCTTCCTCATGAGCCTCCCTGTCAACCTCAGAGCGCGCCAGCGGCATTGACCAGCTGATACGTGGCTTTGATGAGATTTGCGGTTTGTCGGTTGGCGAGAATGTCGTGCGCAGGCGGTCATGCGGTCAAACCGGAGAACAGTTTCACCGGATGCCCGGTAAACAGAATTCCCGGAATACGGTCACTACAGCCAACGCGGCATGGCAGGCGGTTAGACGGTCATCCGGTTTGACTGTTCAACGGTTTTCCGGGATTCCAGCATAACCGGATCACGGCGATCCGCTCGTCACGCGTCTCAAACAGATCGACCGCTTCACGGTTTCACCGTTTTACCGCCAACCGGTCATCCCTGAAAACCGTTCAACCGGGAAACTGGCCAATGGCATTCCGGGAATACGGTCAAAACATTGGATCTGGCATGGCGGGCAATTCAACCGTAGTCCGGTCTAACCATTAAACAGTTTCCCGGTTTTACCGGATTGCCGGATAACCGGAAAACGGTCCTCTACCTGTCATGGGAGCTGAACCGATCAACCGCCAGTCGGTTTCACCGTAACCCCGGAAAACCGTCAGCCCGGAAGACCGGGCAACCGTTTCACCGGAATACCGGCGAACAGCATTTCTGGAGTGCGGTCGAAAAAGGCAACCTGGCGCGGCAAGTTGTTTGACGGTGTGCCAGTTTCAGTGTTGTGCGGTTTCCCGGTTTTCCCGGAATACCGGATAACCAACCAGCTGGTGCAACTGATGCTGCACAAGCGTCATGCCACGATCCGGTCGAACCGGATCACCGTTTCACTGGAAAACCGGCAAACGGGATTACCGGGACACGGTCAAAACAGCGAACCCGGCTCGGCGGGGTGTTCGACCGTAGCCCTGTCTCACCGTTAAACAGTTTCCCGGTTTGACCGGATTGCAGAATAACCGGAAAACGGTCCTCCACCCGTCACAGGTGCGGAACAGATCGACGCCTGCCGGTTTCACCGGAAAACCGTCAAACTGGAAAGCCGGGTGACAGTTGTGCGGTCTTGCCGGTATCCGGTCAAACGGTCATTATGCTAAACCAGTAGACCGTTTTCCCGTGTTCCTGTATTGCTGGATTTCGGTTGAACCATGCTCCGGTTTGACCGGCATACGGTTTCCCGGTGTGAGCTGTTCGGAGGTCCTTGCTGGTGTCGCGCACCCTCGCCCTCATCACAGCCAAAGGCGGCTCTGGCAAGTCCACCATCGCGATTTTGCTGGCGGATGCTTTGGCCAGTGAGGGTCGCAAGGTGCTGTTGATCGATGCCGACCCCCAAGGTTCGGTCTCGCAATGGTTCAAGACCGCAGCAGCCAGACGCGACCGCCCGACCAACATCGACGTGGCGCGCGCCACCTCCGAAACCGAACTGTCTGCCCTGCTCGGCCAGGTCTCCGGCCATGACGACCGCATCATCGATGTGCCGGGCGTTGCCGACAAAAGCCTGATCGTTGCGGCCAATGCGGCGGATCTCATCATCATCCCGGCGCGCGTCGGTGCTTTCGATGCCGCCCAGGCGATCCGGACCGCTGCTGCGCTGGCTGCCGTGGCCAGAAGCCAAGGGCGAATCATGGCTCCCTATCGCCTCGTCATGAACGGAGTGAACATCGTCGATCTGCGCGGCGTGGCGCTGCGCGAGGTCCAGCGCCTTATGATTGAGAGCAAGATTCCGGTGCTCTCGGCCTATTTTGCCGAGCGCGGCATCTTCAAGACCTTCGTCAGCGGCTTCGGCTCGCTCGCGAAGACGCAGGCATCAGTGCGGAGCGTCAGTGAGGCCAGACGCAACGTCCGCGAGGTAATGGAGGAACTGGGGCTTCTGCAATCCGCTTCTGGAGCTGACTCATGAGCAAGAACCGATTGCCGACGGCGCTACCGACTGTCCCTGTGCAGCTGGATCTGAACGCGCCCGGAGCGGTGGAGAGGCTCTTCTACGGCGAGCGGCAACCCTCAGACGGTCCGGGTGAACAACGTGTCGAACTTGCGACGCCAGCCACTGCGCTAGAACCCAGCGCACCTCGCAAGCGGGCACCAACGAAGCCAGAGCCAACAGCGACCGTTGCCGACGATTTCTCGACATCACTGGAGCGTCTCAAGGCCCTCGGGCCACGCGGCGAGCGGCCCCATCATGTCCATCTACCCGACAGCCTTGATATCGAGCTAAGGCGCTTCGCTGCCGACCGCAAGACGAAGGCGACGAACGTCCTGATCGTCGCGCTTATGGACTATCTTGATGCCAAAAGCGCCAGCTAGGCCAAAGTCACTGGAAAAGTTCTACCCCGATTGGGCATAGTTTTTCTCTGCACCGCCTACCCACCGCGATCTTCGTCGATCCGGTCACGCCTACCTGCAAGTGATAGCGTTACTCACGGCAGTGAGCACCACGATGTGGAAAGCTGTGGGCGGTGCCAGTGCGCAAACATCGGTCCCGCGTGGACAGCTTGGGGCGACCTTGCAGCCGCCCCAGCTTGCGGTGCTTCAGTCGGCCGGGTTCCAGATCAGGGCCATCGCGTCGTCGTCATCCTGGTCGGCGGCCCGCCCGAGGGTGAAGTTGATCTTGCGTGGTCCCAGCTCCGGGGCTGCGAGGGTGCCACTGACATAGGGCTTGTCCTCGAGGCTCGTCTTGTTCCAGGCCGCGCCGATCTCCGCAGCTCCGGACACGATGCGGTAGTCGGGGCTGGCCTCGTTGCGCTTGCGCTGGTTGGCGACGAAGCGGATCGGGCACTGGACCCTGATCGTGGCGAGTTCGCCGGTGAAGCC
>JAIETL010000031.1 GCA_019745195.1 Beijerinckiaceae bacterium | reverse complement strand
CACGAGGCGATCCGCCCGACCGATCTCGGCCGGCTGCCGGCCATGGTCGCGCGCCATCTCGAGCCCGAGCAGGCCAGGCTCTACGAGCTGATCTGGAAGCGCACCATCGCCAGCCAGATGGAGTCGGCCTCGCTGGAGCGCACCACCGTCGATATCGCGGCGACCGTCGCCGGCCGGAACCTCGAACTGCGCGCCACCGGGCAGGTTACGCTCTTCGACGGCTTCCTGACGCTCTATCAGGAGAGCCGCGACGACGAGGAAGACGAGGATTCGAAGAAGCTCCCCGCGATGAAGGCCGGCGACGCGCTCGAAAAACGCGCCATCGCCGCCGACCAGCATTTCACCGAGCCGCCGCCGCGCTATTCGGAGGCGAGCCTCGTCAAGCGCATGGAGGAGCTCGGCATCGGCCGGCCTTCGACCTATGCCGCGACGCTCTCGACGCTGCGCGACCGCGAATATGTCCGCATCGACAAGAAGCGCCTCGTCCCCGAGGACAAGGGCATGCTGGTGACGGCGTTTCTGGAGAGCTTCTTCAAGCGCTATGTCGAGTTCGACTTCACCGCCAATCTCGAGGAGAAGCTCGACCGCGTCTCGAACGCCGAGATCGACTGGAAGGCGCTGCTGCGCGAATTCTGGGACGAGTTCACCGCCGCGATCGGCGACACGAAAGACCTGCGCGTCACCGAGGTGCTGGAGGCGCTGAACGGCGTGCTCGGCGCGCATGTCTTCCCGGCGCGCGAGGATGGCGGCGATCCGCGCTCCTGCCAGGTCTGCGGCACGGGCACGCTCTCGCTCAAGCTGGGCAAGTTCGGCGCCTTCGTCGGCTGCTCGAACTATCCCGAATGCCGCTACACCCGCCCTCTCACCGTTTCCGCCGCGGACGGCGAAGCCACGGCCGAGGGCGGACAGGGCGCGCCGGGCGTGCGCATCCTCGGCAAGGACCCGGTGACCGAGTCCGATGTCACGCTGCGCGACGGGCGCTTCGGGCCATACGTCCAGCTCGGCGAGGGCGAGAAGCCCAAACGCTCCAGCCTGCCCAAGGGCATGAGCCCCGGCGGCGTCGATCTGGAGAAGGCGCTGCTGCTGCTCTCGCTGCCCAAGGAGGTCGCGAAGCATCCCGAGAGCGGCGAGCCGATCCTGGCCGGCATCGGCCGCTATGGGCCTTACGTCCAACACGGAAAAACCTACGCCAATATCGACAAGGACGACGACATCCTCCAGATCGGCGGCAACCGCGCCATCGACCTGATCGTCGCCAAGGAGAGCGGCGGCGGCGGCAGCCGCTTCGGGCGCGGCTCGACGACGCCCGGCCGCGAACTCGGCGAGCACCCGACCGGCGGCAAGCTCGTGGTGCGGGCCGGCAAATACGGTCCTTACGTCAACTGGGGCAAGGTCAACGCGACTTTGCCGAAGGCGCTGACGCAAGAGGCGATCACGCTCGAACAGGCGGTGGAGCTGGTCAACGCCAAGGCTGAATCCAGCGGGATCAAGGGGCCGGGCAAGGCGAAAGCCAAGGCTCCGGCGAAGGCCAAGGCCCCTGCCAAGGCCACAGCTCCTGCCAAGGCGAAGGCTCCCGCCAAGGCGGCGAAGACGAAGGCGGCGGCAAAGCCCAAGGCGAAGACCGCCGCCAAGGGTTAGGGCATGCTGGTTTTCCTGGAAACACTACGTCATCCCGGACAAGCGGCGTAGCCGCGCCGATCCGGGATCCATCATCGAGCACGACGGCGCTCTATGATGGATCCCGGGTCAAGCCCGGGATGACGTCGTATGTGCGTGCGAGATTAGCGCACGCTACAGCACGCCATGCCGCTCGAAGACCGAGCGCAGGCTTGCTCCGGCGAGCAGTTCGTCGCGCGTCGCATCCTCGGCATCGATCTTTTCAAGCGCCAGCGTGACGGCCCGCACCGCGAGCTTCCGAGGCACGATGACGACGCCGTCGACGTCGCCGAAGACGAAATCGCCGGCCTCGCAGCGCGCGCCGGCGATCTCGATGGGCTCGTCCACCGCCATCATCTCGGCACGGCCCTTGGTGTCGAGCGGTCCGATGCCGCCATGGAAGACCGGGAACCCGACTTCGCGGATGCGGCGGACATCGCGCACCAGCCCGTCCATCAGGCAGCCCGCCGCGCCGCGCACCATCGCAGCCGTCGTCAGGAGCTCACCCCATGGCGCGATCCGGTCGGTCGGCCCATCGCAACCCAGAACCGCGACCTCGCCGGGCTTGAGGCTGTCGATGAGGTCCATCTCCAGCGCATAATGGTTATGGCCCTCGGGCGTGTGGTAACGCTTCATGTAAAGCCCCGTCCGGGCGAAACCGCACAGGATCGAGGCGTCGTCGAGCGGCCGCACGAAGGGTTTCACCGCCTGGTTCGGAAAACCGAGCTGGTCGAGCACATCGGACAGGACGGCCGAGTAGAGCTTGGTCTTCAGGACATCGAGATCGGGCAGGCCGTTCAGGGCTGACATGGCGGTTCCTCCGGAGCGGCAGGCAGAGTGTTGCCGCCCCGGATGCCGGTCAAGCGCCAGGCTCGCCTCACAGCGGCTTCAGCCCGGCCTCGATTTCGGCCCGCCTGCCCTCCAGGAACGGCGGCAGCGCCAGCTTCTCGCCCATCGTCTGCGCCGGTTCGTCGGCTGCGAAGCCGGGCTCGTCGGTCGCGATCTCGATCAGGATGCCGTTGGGCTCGCGCAGATAGAGCGAGCGGAAGTAGAAGCGGTCGACCTTGCCGCTGTTCGGATAGCCGGCCGCCTTCAGCCGCTCTGCCCAGGCGTCGTAGTCGGCGAAGGTCGGCGTGCGAAACGCCAGATGGTGTACGCCGCCCGCGCCTTCGCGCGCCTGCGGCAGACCGGGCTCGACCGCGACATGGAGTTCGGCCGCCGGCCCGCCCGCGCCGATCTTGAAGACATGGATGTCGCCGGTCGCGTGCGCCGCATCGCGATAGCTGCCGATCAGCTCCAGCCCGAGCAGTTGCGTCAGCACGACCTCGGTCCGCTCCAGCGCCGGCACGGAGATGGTGACCGGGCCCAAGCCCCGGATCTGATGCTCGGCTGGAACGTCGCTCTTCTCCCAGACCGTGAAGGGGATCGCGCCGCCATCGGTCAGCAAGGTCAGGCGCTGGCCTTCGGGATCCTCGAAATCGAGGCCCATACGGCCATTGATCTCGCGGATGTCGGACGGCTTCGCGCCGGCCGCCAGCAAACGCGCGCGCCACCAGTTCAGCGAGGCCTCATTCGCGACGCGCAGCGAGGTGCGGGTGATGGCGTGCGTGCCGCGCCTCGCCGGCTGCGCCGGCCAGTCGAAGAAGGTGAGGTCCGTGCCGGGCGAGCCGGCCCCGTCGGCGTAGAACAGGTGATAGGCCGAGACGTCGTCCTGGTTCACCGTCTTCTTGACCATCCGCATGCCCAGCACCTGCGTGTAGAAGCGGTGATTGCCGGGCGCGTTGGCGGTAATGGCGGTGACGTGGTGGATGCCGGTCAGGGTCATGGTCTGGGCTTTCGATCTGGCGCGGCGGCGTCGGGCCCCGCGGTCGAGGCCAGAGATAACGCTCTCAAGCGGCCATGACAGAGGCCGGCCGCCAAGCGGACCATTGCAATCCTGCAATGCCCCGCTTTGCGCAGGCTGAGCCATACCGGCCAGATCAGGGCTTCGGCGCGGAGGTCGCCGGCGGGGCCGAGACGTCGGGTGCGGTCGCCTTGTCTGCCGGCGTCGCCGGCGTGGTGCAATCCTGCGGCTTGGCCTTGCAGTCGAACACCATGGTGGGCGCGGCCGAGGGGCCGGAGCTGCCGGCCGAAGGCAGGATCATGTTCTGACCCTTGTCGATCTGGGCCGGGCTGGTGGTCGTCGGGCCCAGGCCGGTGTTCGACTGCGGCGCGGTGGCGGGCGGCGATTGCGGCGGAGTCGGCGTCGCCTGCGCCCATGCGCCGGTGGTGGCGAGAGACAGCGCAAGCGCGGCCAGCGACGCGCGCAGAGGGTTGAGGGCGGTGGCAAGCGTCGGCATCGTCGAAACCTTTCGGCGGCGCATCGCAGGCGACGGCCGCATGAGGAACTGATGCCGAGGAAACAGGCAGGGAGCCCTGTTGTTCCCGCGCCTGCCCTATCCCACCGCGTGGCGGCTGGGTTTCGCCTTGAGCTTCAGCGCCTCCAGTTCCTCGCGCTCGCGCGGCGTGTTGCGCATGAGCTGGT
This sequence comes from Beijerinckiaceae bacterium, assembly GCA_019745195.1. Lineage (GTDB taxonomy): Bacteria > Pseudomonadota > Alphaproteobacteria > Rhizobiales > Beijerinckiaceae > Allobosea. The sequence goes on along the minus strand of JAIETL010000031.1, from coordinate 9,801 downwards.
CCTTGCCCGGCCCGTACTGCACCGGCTGCGCGATATCGACGCCGTACCAGGCGGCGGCGCGCAGAACGAAGGACGGATCGGCGAGATGGGGCCGCCCAAGCGCGACGAGATCGGCCCGGCCCGAGGCGACGATGGTGTTGACCTGGTCGGCGGTCGTGATGTTGCCGACGCACATGGTCGCGACGCGGGCCTCATTCCTGATCTGGTCGGAGAACGGCGTCTGGAACATGCGGCCATAGACCGGCCGGCTGTCATTGACCGTCTGGCCGGTCGAGACGTCGATCAGGTCGCAGCCCTCTTCGGCAAAGGCGCGGGAGATCGCGACCATGTCGTCGGGCGTGACGCCGCCGGCCTTCCAGTCGGTGGCGGAGATGCGCACCGACATCGGCTTCTCGCGCGGCCAGGTTTCGCGCAGCGCCCTGAAGATTTCGAGCGGGTAGCGCAGCCGGTTCTCGACGCTGCCGCCATACACGTCCGTGCGCTGGTTGGTCAGCGGCGAGAGAAAGCTCGCCAGCAGATAGCCATGGGCGCAGTGCAATTCCAGCATGTCGAAGCCGGCGCGCTCGCCGCGCTCGGCGGCCGCGACGAACTGCGCCTTGACGCGGTCCATGTCGGCGCGGGTCATCTCGCGCGGAATCTGGCTCTCGGGATAGTAGGGCAAGGGTGAAGCCGACAGGATCGGCCAGGCGCCCTGCTCCAGCGGCCGGTCCATGCCGTCCCACATCAGCTTCGTCGCCCCTTTTCGCCCGGCATGGCCGAGCTGGAGGCAGAATTTCGCCGACGAGTTGGCATGCACGAAATCGACGATGCGCCGCCAGGCCGCTTCCTGCGCGTCAGTGTACAGCCCGGCGCAGCCCGGCGTGATGCGAGCGTCCGCGGCGACGCAGGTCATCTCGGTGACGATCAGCCCCGGCCCGCCGATGGCGCGCGAGCCGTAATGCATCAGGTGCCAGTCGCCGGGCAGGCCGGCTTCAGCCGAATACTGGCACATCGGCGAGAGCACCATGCGGTTCTCGACCTTCATCTCCCTGAGCCGGAACGGCTGAAAGGCCGGCGGCACCGGCGAGCCGTCCTTGCGCGTCTTCGCCTCCGAGCCGAGATCGTCGGCGACGAGCCTGTCGACCGCAGCGACGAAGCCAGGCGCGCGCAAAGCGAGGTTGTCATAGGTGATCGCCTTGGAGCGGGTCATCAGGCCGAAAGCGAAGCGCAGCGGATCGAAATCCCAGAAGCGCCTGAGCTGCTCGAACCAGACCAGCGAGACATCGGCCGCATGTTGCGTCTTCTCGACCTCCTCGCGCCGGGTCCGTTCGAACAGCGCCAACGCCTCGCCGACCTGCAGCCCCGCCTTGTGGAAGGCTTTGTGCAGCGCGATCGCATCCTCCATGGCGAGCTTGGTGCCCGAGCCGATCGAGAAATGCGCGGTCGCCTTGGCGTCTCCGATCAGCACGACGTTGTCTGCGACCCAGTTGGCGCAGCGGATCATCGGGAAGTTGCGCCAGAGCGAGCGGTTGGTGACGAGCCCGTGGCCCTGCAGCTCCTCGGCAAAAATGCCTTCGAGGAACGCGGCGGACTCAGCTTCGCTCATCGCGCCGAGGCTGGCCCTGGCAAAGGTTTCGGGGTCGGTTTCCAGCACCCAGGTCGAGCGGCCGGCCTCGTACTGGTAGCAATGGGCGATGAACAGCCCGTACTCCGTCTCCTTGAAGAAGAAGGTGAAGGCGTCGAAGGGCCGGGTCGAGCCCATCCAGGTGAAATGGTTGGGCCGGAGATCGATCTGCGGCCGGAAACGCTCGCGCCAGCCCTCGCGGATGCGGCTGTTGATGCCGTCGGCGGCGACGACGAGGTCGTAATCCGCCTTGAGCACCTCGATATCGGGGGCCTCCTCGCTGAAATGCAGGGCGACGCCGAGTTCCCGCGCGCGGGCCTGCACCAGCAGCAGCAGCGAGCGACGCGAGCAGCCGCAGAAGCCGTTGCCGGAGACGCGGTGGACGGAGTCCTTGAAATGGACCTCGACATCGTCCCAATATGCGAAATTGTCGCGGATCGCGGCGTAGCTCGCCTCGTCGGCGGCCTTGAAGGTGTCGAGCGTCTGGTCGGAGAAGACGACGCCGAAGCCGAAGGTGTCGTCGGCCTGGTTGCGCTCGAACACCGTGACGTCGAGCGCCGGCCAGTCGCGCTTCATCAGGAGCGCGAAATAGAGCCCGGCAGGCCCGCCGCCGACCACCGCGATGCGCATTGCGAACCTCCCGCCAAACCGTCACCGAATTATTTTAGGTCTGAAATAATTTTATCTCAAGTGGTGCGATGCGGATTTGGCGCTCGTGAGCGAAAACGTCGCAAGAAGCCTGCTTAAGGCTTGTCGAAAAAGCGATTTAATCGCAGAATCCTGGCGTTCTTCGCAAGGCTCAAGACGGCTTGCCAAATGCTTTAGACCTAAAATATATTGGCTTTCTCAGGGAGGCGATGCGGGATGGTTCTGGCCGGGCGGCATGCGGTTGTGACGGGCGGCGGACGCGGCATCGGCCGCGCGGTCGCGGCCGCGCTGCGGGCGGCCGGAGCGCGGGTCAGCATCGTCGGCCGTGACGCAGGCGTACTGGCGGAGGCTGCGGCGGCCGGAGCTGCGGACGCCTTCGCGGCGTGCGATGTCCGTGACGAGGCCGCCATGGCCACGTGCCTTGCCGAACTCGCGGCTTCCCGGCCCTTCGATATCGTCGTCGCCAATGCCGGCGCGGTCGAGACCGGGCCGTTCCAGCGCAGCGACGCCGAGCGCTTCCGCCGCATGCACGAGATCAACCTGATCGGCACGATCAACGCCTTCCATCCGGCCCTTCCCGGCATGGTCGCGCGCGGCCATGGGAGGCTGATCGCGATCGCCTCGACAGCCGGCCATCGCGGCTATCCTTACGTCTCGGCCTATGTCGCGGCCAAGCATGCCGTCGTCGGCCTCGTACGCTCGCTGGCGCTTGAGACCGCGAAAAGCGGCGTCACGGTCAATGCCGTCTGCCCCGGCTATACGCAGACCGACATGGTGGCCGACAGCGTGGCCGCGATCACCGCCAAGACCGGCATATCCAAAGAGCAGGCGCTGGCGGAGCTGGTGAAGGCCAATCCGCAAGGCAAGCTGATCTCGCCCGACGAGATAGCCCAGGCGGTCCTGCATCTTTGCGGCCCCAATAGCGGCTCGATCACCGGGCAGTCGCTGCTGATCAATGGCGGGGAGTTCTGAGGATGGCTCGGACGACCTCTTCCGTCATTGCGAGCGCAGCGAAGCAATCCAGATGTGTGCGCGAGACCTCTGGATTGCTTCGCTGCGCTCGCAAAGACGAGCGGGAGGCGCAGTAGCGACATGGACACCCCCTCCCCCTCTCTGGTCCTCGACCGCGAGACCAAGGCCAGCGAGCGCCCCGGCGACCACAAGGACGAGTTGCGGCTCTGGCTCCGCTTGCTGACCTGCTCGACCCTGATCGAGACCGAGATCCGCAACCGCCTGCGCGAGGAGTTCAGGACGACGCTGCCGCGCTTCGACCTGATGGCCCAGCTCGACAAATCGACCACCGGCATGACCGTCGGCGAGGTCTCGCAGCGGCTGATGGTCTCGAACGGCAACGTCACGGCGGTCGTCGCCGGCCTGCTCGCCGATGGGCTTGTCGACAAGCGCGCCGCGACGCAGGACCGGCGGGTGCAGGTTTTGACGCTGACGGCGCAGGGGCGGCGCGCCTTCAAGGCGATGGCCGAGCGGCACGAGGGCTGGATCGCCGAGCTGTTCGCCGGCCTCAGCGGCGTCGATACCGTCCAGCTCTTTCGCCTGCTCGGCCAGACCAAGGCCTCGCTGCACTCAGCCATCTCGCAGCGCGCCGAAGACAGCCGTGGAGAGACGCCGTGAGCCTGCCCGTCCAGACGATCGCCAACCCGACCAACCTGCCGCTGGCGAGCTTCACGCCGCAGCATTTTCAGCTTTCCGTGTCGGGCAAGATCGCGACCGTCACCCTGAACCGGCCTGAGAAAAAGAATCCACTGACCTTCGAAAGCTACCGGGAACTCACGGATTTTTTCCTTGCGGCGCAGAAGGAGGCGGCGGTCAAGGCGATCGTCATCACCGGCGCGGGCGGCAATTTCTCATCGGGCGGCGACGTCTTCGAAATCATCGGGCCGCTGGTCGCGATGGAGACGAAGGACCTGCTGAAATTCACCCGGATGACCGGCGACCTCGTCAAGGCGATCCGCGCCTGCCCGCAGCCGGTGATCGCGGCGATCGACGGCATCTGCGCCGGCGCGGGCGCGATCATGGCGATGGCGTCCGACCTGCGGCTGGGCACGGCGGGAACGAAGATCGCCTTCCTGTTCAACCGCGTCGGCCTCGCCGGCTGCGACATGGGCGCCTGCGCCATGCTGCCGCGCATCGTCGGACAGGGCCGCGCCGCCGAATTGCTCTACACCGGCCGCATCCTGAAGGGCGAGGAAGCCGAGCGCTGGGGCTTCTTGAACCGGCTCTGCTCCCCCGATGCGGTGCTGGCCGAGGCGCAAGCGCTCGCCGCCGAGCTCGCCGACGGGCCGACCTTCGCCAACGCCATGACCAAGCGCATGCTGGAGATGGAATGGGCGATGTCGGTCGAGAGCGCGATCGAGGCCGAGGCCGTGGCGCAGGCGCTCTGCATGCAGACCGAGGATTTCGCCCGCGCCTACCGCGCCTTCGCCGCAAAGCAGAAGCCGGTCTTCGAGGGCAACTGAGATGGCCGCGTCTCCTCCCCTCGGCATCGGGCTTCTCGGCGACACGCTCGCCTGGCCGTTTTTCGAGGAGCGGCATCGGCTTTTTGCCGCCACGCTGACGGAATGGGCCGATGCAACCCTGATGGAGGGCGCGCATGACGATGTCGATCTGGCCTGCCGCGCACGCGTCGCCGCGCTCGGTCAGGCGCAGTTCCTGCGCGCCGTCGTGCCCGCCGCCTATGGCGGCTTGAGCGAGCGGCTCGACGTCCGCACGCTCTGCCTCGCCCGCGAAATCCTCGCCGCCCGCGACGGTCTCGCCGATTTCGCCTTCGCCATGCAGGGTCTCGGGACAGGCTCGATCTCGATCGCAGGCTCCGAGGCGATGAAAGCGCGCATCCTGCCCGGCATCGGCGAGGGACGGCGGATCGCGGCCTTCGCCTTGTCCGAGAAAGAGGCGGGCTCGGATGTCGCCGCGATGGCGACGACGGCCGTGCCGGACGGCAACGACCATGTCCGCATCGACGGCGAAAAAAGCTGGATCTCGAATGGCGGCATTGCCGACCACTACGTCGTCTTCGCCCGCTCGGGAGAAGCGCCGGGCGCACGCGGGCTCTCCGCTTATCTGGTCGAGGCCGACAATCCGGGCCTGAGCATCGTCGAGCGCATCGACGTGATCGCGCCGCATCCGCTGGCGACGCTGCGCTTCGATGCCTGCCGTATCCCGGCCGAAAACCGCATCGGCGGACCGGGCGACGGTTTCAAGGTCGCGATGGCGACGCTCGACATCTTTCGCGCGACGGTCGGCGCGGCCGCGCTCGGCTTCGCGCGGCGCGCGCTGCACGAGACGGTCTCGCATGCGAACGGACGAAAGCTGTTTGGCGGCACGCTCGGCGATCTGCAACTCTCGCAGGCCGCCATCGCCGACAGCGCCTGCGAGGTCGATGCGGCGGCGCTGCTGGTCTATCGCGCCGCCTGGACCAAGGACCAGGGCGCTGCGCGCGTCACCCGCGAGGCTGCGCTCGCAAAACTCGTCGCGACGGAGAACGCCCAGAAGGTCATCGACCGCGCCGTCCAGATATTTGGCGGGCTCGGCGTCACCAGGGGCGTCAAGGTGGAGGAACTGTACCGGGAAATCAGGGCATTGCGCATCTATGAAGGCGCCAGCGAAGTCCAGAAAGTCGTGATCGCACGCGACTTGCTGAAGGCGCAGGCCACCGGCGTCGGAGGCTGACGATGACGGCTCTTCTGCGCTCGGGCCATGCCGACAGCTTTTCCCGCGACAACCTTCCCCCGGTCGAAAGCTGGCCGACGCTCGATCTCGCGGCGGCCGGCCTCGCCTATCCCGAGCGCCTCAACGTCGTCACAGAACTGCTCGACCGGCATGTCGCGGAGGCCCGTGGCGAGCGCACCGCCATCGTCTCCGGCGAGTTGCGCTGGAGCTATGCCGAACTGGCAGAGAAGGTGAACCGCGTCGCCAATGTGCTGGTGCGCGATCTCGGCCTCGTCCCCGGCAACCGCGTGCTGCTGCGCGCCGCCAACACGCCGATGATGGTCGCCGCCTATCTCGCCGTGCTCAAGGCCGGGGGCGTCGCGGTCGCGACCATGCCGATGCTGCGGGCCAGCGAACTGTCCTATCCGATCCGCAAGGCGAGGATCGATCTGGCGCTCTGCGACCACGCGCTGGTCGCCGATCTCGCCGCAGCGCAGGCGCAGGCTCCCGAACTCGCGCGCATCGTCACCTGGGGCGGCGACGCGCCGGAAGCCCTCGATGCACTGATGGCCCGGCCCGGCTATGAGCGTTTCGACGCCGCCGACACGGCCTCCGACGATGTCTGCCTGATCGGCTTCACCTCGGGCACGACCGGCGAGCCCAAGGGCACGATGCATTTCCAGCGCGACCTGCTGGCGATCTGCGACTGTTATGGCGCGCACGTCCTGAAGGCCGACCCGGACGACCGCTTCATCGGCTCGCCGCCGCTCGCCTTCACCTTCGGGCTCGGCGGCTTGGTGCTGTTCCCGATGCGGATCGGGGCGGCGATGGTCCTGCCGGCCAGGACCGCGCCGCCCGACCTGATCGCGGCGATCGAGCGCTATCGCGCGACCGTCTGCTTCACTGCGCCCACCGCCTATCGCGCCATGCTGGACCGGCTCGACGGGCGCGACATCTCCTCGCTCCGCATCTGCGTCTCGGCCGGCGAAGCGCTGCCCAAACCGACGTTCGACGCCTGGCTGGCGAAAACCGGGCTGCCGCTGATGGACGGCATCGGCGCGACCGAGATGCTGCACATCTTCATCGCCGCCCCCCGCGAGTCGATCCGCCCCGGCGCGACGGGCCTGCCGGTGCCGGGCTATCAGGCAAAGATCATCGACGAGGACGGACGCGAGGTTCGCGATGGAACGCCTGGCCGGCTCGCCGTGCGCGGGCCGACCGGCTGCCGCTACCTCGCCGATCCGCGGCAGGCGAAATACGTCGCGGACGGCTGGAACGTGACCGGCGACACCTATCTGCGCGATCAGGACGGCTATTTCTGGTATCAGGCCCGCTCGGACGACATGATCATCTCGTCGGGCTACAACATTGCAGGGCCCGAGGTCGAAATCTGCCTGCTGACCCATCCGGCGGTAGCCGAATGCGGCGTCGTCGCTGCGCCCTGCCCCGAGCGCGGCAACATCGTGAAGGCCTATGTCGTGCTGCGCGCCGGTCATCACGGCGACGCCGTTCTGGTCAAGGCGTTGCAGGATCACGTCAAGGCGGCTATCGCGCCCTACAAATACCCCCGCGCCATCGCGTTCGTCTCCGCTTTGCCGAAGACGCCGACCGGCAAGCTGCAGCGTTTTGCACTTCGCCAGTTGGCGCAAGGCGAGGCCTGATTTTTTAAAGACGCTACGAGCCGGAACGGCCGAACCGAGGCGACGCCATGTCGAACGATGCTCTCTCCCGCGCGATCAATCCCGAAGGCTGGCCCATCCCGCGCGGCTACGCCAACGGCATGGTCGCGCAAGGCCGCGTGCTGGTCACCGGCGGCCTCGTCGGCTGGGATGCGGGCGGCGTCTTCGCGCAAGGCTTCCTGCCGCAACTGCGCCAGACGCTCGCCAATATCAGGGCCGTGGTCGAGGCCGGCGGCGGGCAGATCGAGGATATCATCCGACTGACCTGGTATGTCACCGACATCGACGCCTATCGCGCCAGCCTCAAGGAGATGGGCCCGGTCTACCGGGCCGTGATGGGCCGGCATTTCCCGGCCATGGCGGTGGTGCAGGTCGCGGGGCTGGTCGAGCGCGAGGCGCTGGTCGAGATCGAGGCGACGGCGGTGATCGCGGGCTGAGCGGTTGGTTCAGCAGCATGATTATGTATCGCGCTGTTTCCACTGTCGCCGGCGATACATGGCGCAACCAAATCGGCTTTGGCGCTTAAGCCTTTTGCCTGCGCCCGCCCGCGACACTCCTCGTGCCGCCAGTCCGGCGGCGGCCATCTGGCCGGTTCAGGAGGGTTCACATCATGTCCAGCATCGGAGGGGTCGGCGGTTTTCGTCAGTCCTCGAATTTCAAGCCGCCGAGCTTCGAAAAACTCGACGGCAATAGCGACGGGGCGTTGAGCCTCGACGAGTTCAAGAGCGGCGGGCCGAAAGGCGTCGATGACAAGAAGGCCGAGGCGCTGTTCAAAAAGATCGACAGCGATGGCGACGGCTCGGTCACCAAGACCGAATCGGACACGTTCAAGGCCGAGGCCGAAAAGCAGCTCCAGTCCTTCCTGTTCAAGCTCCAGAGCGCCGGCAGCGAGGAAACCGCGGCGACCGACGAGGAGCAGGATATCTTCGACATCCTCGACGCCAACTCGGACGGTGCGATCGCCAGGGACGAGTTTCTTGCGGCGCTGTCGGAGCGGAGCGGGACATCCGCTTCGGACAAAAAAACCGATCTGCTCGACACGCTTTTCAAGGCGATCGACGGCGACAAGGACGGCTCGATCTCGCGCGAGGAGGACGAGAGCTTCCGCGCCCAGGCCGAGCAGCGCTTCAATCCCTCAGTGCGGTCGAGCCTGTCGCTGCAGGCGTCCGGCGCCTATGGCGCGGGCGCGCTGCTCGGAGAGGGCGATGCCAGCTCAGCCCTGTTTGGTCTCGCGCGCGCCGCCTGATCGCCATGCCCGGCCTCGTCGCCGGTCGGCAGGACGCCGGCCGGCGCTTTCGGCTCAGATGCCCGCGCCGTCCTGGAGTCGGTCGCGGTTCGGCGGACGCCAGAGCCGCGCATGCAATGCGCGGAAGGACGGCCGCAGCGCGATGTCGCCGAGCGCCAAAGCGGCGGCGAGGCCGACCCGTCCGGTCAGCACGAGCGCCGCGCAGAACAAGCCCATCGTGCTCGCCAGCCGCCAGCTCACGCCCTCCCACCAGCGCCGGCGATCGGGCGTGCCGGGCCGGCCGACGATGCGCAGCGCGACGCGGCCTATCCGCGCCGGGATGCCCTCATCCGCCGGCAGACCTTTCGCGACGCTTTCGTCCGGCTCGACGAAGCCGAAAGCCACCGTCTCGTTGCTGATCTTGTCGATCAGGATAAAGCCGCCAAGTTCTCGGCTTCGGGCATAGGGCAAGGCGACGAGCGGCCGGTCGAGCCGCAGCGTCGCGAGCCCGATGCCGTTCATGCGCAGGCTCTGGGCCGGCACCGGCCGGAAGCCTTCGATGTCGATGCTGTGATGCAGCGCATCGAGCGTCGCGGTGGCTGTCTGCGTCGCGAGCTTGACGAGAAACTGGCTGCCCGCGACCAGCGCGCGCTCAGCCGTCCAGAGCAGGCGGGCGCGCAGCTCGCGGGTCGCCGCGATCCCGCTGCCGGCGGAGACGATCACGTCGCCGCGCGAGACATCGACCTCGTCGGCGAGCGTCAGCGTCACCGCCTGCCCGGCCACGGCCTGCCGCGCCTCGCCGCCTGAGCCGATCACCCGTGCGATCGTGCTCGCGCGGCCCGATGGCAGCGCGATGACGGCGTCGCCGACGCGGGCGCGCCCGGCCGCCGGCGTGCCGGCATAGCCGCGAAAGTCGAGATCGGGCCGGTTGACCCATTGCACCGGCAGGACGAAGCCGGCCTCGTCACGCTCCGCATTTTCGA
>JAIETL010000049.1 GCA_019745195.1 Beijerinckiaceae bacterium | reverse complement strand
TCGTTGCGCTTGCGCTGGTTGGCGACGAAGCGGATCGGGCACTGGACCCTGATCGTGGCGAGTTCGCCGGTGAAGCCGTCGTTGGTCTTGGTCACGTTGCCGATGGTAGCCATGATGTCTCTCCTTTCGCAGGGCCCATCCCCGCGATGGCGCCAAGAAATGACGGGCAAAGCCGGCGCAGGGGCGGGACAGCGAGGGAGGGGGATCACCCGCCCTGCACGAAGCGACAGCGCAGGAAGAGCGGGGATACCCTCGCTGTCGTCGTCAGACCTTGCCGCCCCGGCGACGGCGTCCGTCATAGGCCGCCATCGATCAACGCGGGGATGGGTTCTCGGACGGACGCGACCTCCTGGCCGCCTCAGGACATGTGTTCGGCTTCAACGTCGCCACAGGCCGCACCTGCACATCAGGATTCAGCGCTTCTACGCCCCAGCTGACACCCAGCGGCAAGGTGCACTCGGCACCGTACCCGCACCGTTCCATGCCCGGCGATGCGGCGCACACGGTCCAGCAGATCGAGCTGCGGAACTGCCCTGCGCCGGCATCTCACCACAGCCGCGACGCACAGACGCACGATCTCGCCCGACCGTCGCCGCCAGCCAGCGAGGGGACCGCGCGCGGATACACGTCGAGACCGGGCCGATGACCAACCAGCAGGGATGGCGGACAACTTCCCAAGCTCCATGCGACCGAACATGCTCATGCACGCTTCCGCTCACCGCTCCGCACCTTCGCCCTGAGCAGCGCCATCAGCATCGGTCCGAGCGAGAAGTCCCCTCCCCTCGCCTTTTCGGTCAATCCACGCAGATAACTGCCGGGGCTGCGCACGCTCTCGCCCTTCTGAAGGATCGCCGCCACGACGATCGCCGCCGGAATCTCACCCATGACCTCACGCGCATCCTCATAGGCCGAGGGGCTGATCCCGAGCGCCGAGCGGGCCGTGCCAGCGGCCACAACAAACTCGGACCAGCCGCCAATGCTTCCGGACTTCGCCCAGTCGTTCAGATCGGGGCAGGCGTCGATCACCATGCCGAGCGGATAGGCCTGGGGTTTGGAGGGCAACGCGCTCCCCTGCCCTGCCTTGCTGGGTGGCGATCGATCAGCGTCAGCAGGTTCGCCTGAACCTTGCCCCCAGCTTTCTTGAAAGCATGGTTCAGATTCTAAAGGTTCTGTATTTGAATTCTGAATGTCGGAGCCGTCCTGACGATCACTGCATGTCATATCATGTGTTTTGAGGAATTCTTCCAGACACTTGGCCACTTCGACATGGAGCGTATGCAGATCGGCCGCCAGCGGTTCGAGGTCAGCCATCGGTTCTGTGCGTCTGAGACGGCCGGAGAGCGCCTGGTGGCGTGACAGGAAGTGATGCCAGTCGCCTGGAGCGCCGGCCTCGACCGCCATGGCGATCGTCTTGGCGATATCACGGCGGTGCAGCGTGATGCGCTCGCGCAGGAGCATGATCTGCCGCATCTCGCCTTCGACCTCGGCCGCCACAGCCTCGATCTCAGAGGCGCGGGCGATCAGTGGCGTCAGATCGAAGCCGAAGGCCTGGGCGATCTCACCCCCCTGCCCGCGCCGTGCGTAGCGCTTGCCGTTGGGGCTGTCGCGCCGGATGATGAGCCCCGCCTCCATCAGCTGCGCCAGGGCGCGCTGCAACGTCTTCAGTGCCGGTCCGCGGGCCCGCAAGGCCAGCTCGCGGTTGGACGGAAACACCGTCAACCCGACGCCGGGCGTGAGCGCGGTCTCCGGGTGGAAGGTCAGCAGTGCGTCGAGCACATTGAGCGCCCGGTCCGAAAGACCGAGCCGGCCCTTGGCGAGCGTCAGGGCGCGCAGGATGCGCCATTTGTGAACGACGGCGTCGTCCGGTGTCGATGCGGCCAGCGTCTGCGTGGCCAAAAGGCCAGCCGATAGCGGCCGCCGCCCAAAGGGCGTCGTCGGGATTAATGTCTGCATGGTTCTTGCCTTCATCAGGCAAAAGAAACCCACCCACCAGAACGGCGGCCGACTCTTGACAGTGATTCGCGGAAGTGGTCTTCTCTCAGTCGCCAAACTAAGTGAGAAGGCTTCCTAGCGGTGACGTCGGGGGGCCTTTTTCTTTTGCGGTCGATGCTCCCTGTTGCGGTTGATGTAGCGCCTAGGCGCGGGTGAAGGCTTCAGCGCGAACGGCTGCGCGTGGATTGGAACTCTGCGTAGAGTGATTCGAGCTTGTCTCGGACGAAGTCACCGAATTCGGGAACAGCTTTGTTGTCGAAAGCAAGCAGCAGCTTTCGACCGCTGCGCCTGAACTCGCCGATCGTCTGACCGTCTGAGCTGAGGATTGTCTCGGCTTGTCTTGGCTCTGCCTTCGCGCGAAGCGAATTGTACAGGGAAAGAAAGCGCTGATCGGAGTGAAGCAGCTTGAACTCTGGAGCCTCGATATGGCGATTGGCTTTATCCAACCCGCCGGCAGCATCCAAAAGCTCGGCCAGCTCAACCCATCGCACGCGTCCGAAACCGGGCGCTGGTCCAATCGCTTCAACGAGGCTGGCCGGCATGCGCGTCGCCAAGGCTACCAATCGCGACAATGCTGCCTTGTCGACGGACAAAGCAGACATGACGACGTCGCGAGAGAAACCGCGTTCCTCAAGCCGGGCAGCGAAGCGCGCTCTTTCGATAAAGGTCAGGTCGGTGCGGCTGCTATTCTCTTGCCCTTGTGCGACGACCAGCTCCTGGTCGGACAGCTTCTTGACGACGGCCCGGACCTTGATGCCCAGCTCGCGCGCGGCGCGCAGGCGACGATGGCCAAATGCAACTTCGTAGCGGCCCTCAGCATCTGGCTTAGGCCGAACCAGGATTGGCGATTGCTGACCGTTTTCGCGAATTGTTTCGCGGAACTCCTCGTTCTGCTCCGCGCTCAACTCCATCCTATCTGGGACGATTGAGGCGTCGACCAGCGACGTGTCGATCTCGATGACCACCAAGCCTTGAACAAGCTTTTGTTCGATGTCATCGGCGCGCTTCGCTTTTTCGGACAGTCCATCGAGTGATCGGGAGATTGCACTAAGTGCCCCGCTTGGCCGTGAAGGGCGCTCCAGGCCCATCAACGGCCGCGTCACGGAGGTCCGGACCTCCTGCCCAGCTTCAGTATTGGGACGGTGTTCAACGGGAGCATCGAAAGTGATCTTTCTCGCCATCTCAGCTTCGTCCCCAAGCTTGCTTGATCAGGGCTTCGATTTCGCCATTCACCTGCTCAAGCGCCTCGACCGCCCTGTCGTAGGTGCCTCGCGTGAACTGCTGGCGTTCCACCTCGTAAAGAGTCTGCTTGGTCAGGCCTGCATCGGCGATTGCCGTGCTCTTCAGCATTGGGTGGGTAAGGACTCGCGAGCCAAAGATCGATCGCATCAGCCCTACCATCGTCGTCTGCGGACCATCGCTCGGCTCATAACGAGTTACGAGATAGCGCATCCAATCATAGTTTGTTGTGCCGCCAGCCTTGGCGACCACGTCGAGCAATCCACCCGTCATGTTCAGAAACTGGGACATCGACATCACGTCGAGCATTTGCGGATGGACGGTGATGAGCACAGCCGTTGCAGCGCAGAGGGCCGACAAACTCAGAAAACCGAGTTGCGGTGGGCAATCAATGATGACGATATCGTAGGCATCACCGACCTGCGCGATTGCACCGCTGATGCGGGCAAAAAACAAGCCTCCGTCGTCCTGTCGCTCCATGAGCGCCCGGGGAGTCTCGTGCTCGAACTCCATAAGCTCGAGCTGGCCTGGTACAATGTGCAGATTGGGAATGTAGGTGCCGCGGACGATGTCACGCATGTCGCGCCTTTCGCCTGCATAGCGAATGGCGCCGAAGATTGTCTCGCCGTCTCCAACATCCGTTTCCGGAATTTGTCCAAACAAGGCCGACAAGCTTGCCTGAGGATCAAGGTCAATTGCGAGAACCCGATATCCGCGCAACGCAAGATATTGGGCGAGATGCGCGGCAGTGGTTGTCTTGCCGCTGCCGCCCTTGAAGTTCATCACTGAGATGATCTGCAGATGCTCGTTGGTCTGTCTATGGGGCTGGTACCTGCGGATCCCCTTACCCGATTTGTGCAGCTCGCTGCGTAGCTCCTCAATTTCTTCGATCGAATAGGTCTTACGCGCACTCCCCTCCCCCATGGGGGCCTTGCGCTCGGCTACCAGTTGCCTGAGATAGCCTTCATGAATGCCGATAAAGCGCGCAACCTCTGCGGTTGAAAACCGCCTCATCGTCTTTTGGGCAGACGGTGGAAAATCTCGCAACTGCTGCGCTTGAAGGCGCAACGAGAGCTCAGCCGCATCGGCATTGATAAGCGGACGGATGTCGCCTAAGCGTTCTTGGTGCGTGGCGACTGGTTTTTGCATTTTGGAGAACCTGCGGAAAAAACGGCTTTTCGGCGCAATCTGCGCTGATTGACGATAATGCCCGATTCTTCCGATCACGCAATCTTTATTGAGTTAACAGATCCTTAACAGAGGCGGCTACCTTGCATCCTCCCAACCCGACATTCGACCTGATTGGCTGAAGTTGTACGTGTACAACTGATCGGCCGACTTTTGCGAACGACTCGCTCCACGCTCGGTTGTACGCGTACAACTCATCGAAAAAGTAGGTGTCGCTGTTCTCAGCGCCCTGCCCGCTACCGGGTCTAATGGCAAATTGGGATTGCGGGAACCCGAAGCGAGTGTCCACTCGTTGCGCTGTGGTCAAGCCTCAAGCCAGCCCGGCGACGGTTCGATGCCGGCAAGGGGCTTCCGGGCGCAGCCCGAGCGAGAGGGAGTGCGTGAACTCCCTCTCGCTTAGTCTCAGAAGGGCAGTTCGAACCCGCCCGGCTCGATTATCGCGGCGTAGGCTTCCACATCTGCGAAGTAGCGCTGCTCGGTCTCGATCCGGTCGAACTCGTTTCGGATGCCGAGCTCGTCGCGGAGTTGGCATAACTGCCTGCGGGCTTGACGCTGCTCGCCGTGTGGCAGGGTCGGATATTCGCGCTCGATCTCCGCGATCCAGGAAGCGATGTCCTCGGCAGGTAGGGTGCCCGTTGTGATCTTGCTCATCGTCGATCTCCTTCGTCTTGATGACGAAGCGCCGCGACGAACCGGGGAGGACGGGGTCAAGGACGCGGGCACGCGCCGCCAGAGGCGGGCGGCGGGGGAGCCGATTTTCTGACGGGACGCGTCAGCGGCCCGGCCGAATACCGGAGGGACCGCCGATCCTTGAGGCCGGCCGAGCCGGTCGTATCATGGGAAGTCAGAGAGAGTGTTTTGGTTCAACGGTGCCGCTTGCCCTTTCCGCGCGACGGTTCGATGCCGTCAAACGGGACAGGTGCGGCGGCGACCGGATGCGGAAGGCCCCTGCGGCGACCTCATCCAGTTGCCGGCGGTCAAATCTCGCCAGCGCGCTGCAGCACGGCCCGAAGGAGCGCCTCGCTCAAGAAGTATCCAGCCGCGCGCCAATCCGCCAGAACAGGCTTGACCGCGGGGATGAGCCCACGCTCCTTCGCCGCAATGAGGATAGCGGCGCTACCGATCACCCGTACGCCATGCAAGCTGGCGACGCGGCGACCGAGACGTTCATCCATCAGCACAGGACAGCCAAGCTCCATCGCCAGCGCGATGGCGGAAACCTCGCCCTGTCCGAGCGCGGGGAGGGGATCGTTCAGCACAGCATCGGCGCGGACCTCGATATGTCCTGCCTGCCTCGCGCTCATGATCGCGGTGGCACCGGGTCGCGCGCCGCCGCTGATACATTCATTCCAGACGGCTTCCGGAACAATGACCGTGCCTGCGAGCACCCGCAACACATCGATCAGCCCGCTCCGCCCCATCATGATGAGCGGCGAGGCGTCGGCGACAATCATCCGCATTCAGGCGAGCGCTGCAAGGTCGTGATCAAGCTCCACGGGCGCAAGATCGACGGCCGGGATCCCCATAGCGCCCAGAACAGTAATGAAGCGTTCGACGGGCAGCCCTGCAAGCTTTGCGGCTTTGCCGAGGCTGATGCTGTGTTCGGCGAATAGGCGGGAAGCCATCGCGACGGCAACGCCCTCGCTGAGAAGATGCTCATCCAGCGGCACTGCGACAAAGAGCGGATGGCCGTGTTTCGCCACGATGGACAATCGACCTTCTTCAGCCTGGCGCACCAGATCGCCTGAGCGTTCGCGCAAGTCTCGCACGGAGAAGGTATTCATGGCTCTTTTCCTTTATTGTTCCCCAATTTGATAGCACACTTTATTGCCATCCGTCCATCAACGATGCACATGGTTGGCGGAAAGCTCTAGAGCCATCACACGACCTATTGGTCTGTCTGATCGCTGCTCAATCCACAGACGCGCTTAAAAAACAGGGGAGGGCGGCATCCAACGCTCACCCGAGCAGCCTTGCTGCCCGCCCCATCCTGCGTTCGGCGTCGTTGTAGTAGCGGGCGGCCTGTTGCACGGAGGTGTGCTGGCTCTGCGCCATGGCTTCGGGCAGGGGCACGCCTTGCCGGGCCGCCTCGGTAAGGAAGCCTGAGCGCAGCCCGTGGGCCGAGAAGCTGACAGGATCGAGCCCAGCCATGGCGATGCGGCGCTTGAGGATCAGGTTGACGCCCTGGCCGGTGAGACCTTCAGGGCGGATATTCTCCCACTGGTCGATGCGCCGGAAGACGGAGCCGCTTTTGATCCTGGCAAACGCGAGCCATGCCTCGAGTGCCATGACCGGTGCGCCGATGACGAAGACGCTGGCATCCTGGTCGGCATCGGTGGTCTTGGTGCGGCCAAGACGGATGCGCCGGCAGGGCAGGGGCGGGGAGGTTGGATCGCCTTGGATCGAAGGCACATCCGGCTCTGTGATAATATCCTCGACGCGCAGGCCCGCGACCTCCGAACGCCGACGGCCGCCCGAGGCGAACGCCACGAGCAACAGCGCCTTGTCACGCAGATCCTGCGGCCGATTCAACCAGCAGGTGGCTATCAGCTTTGTCACAATATCGCCCGTGACGGCCTTCTCGCTCTTGCGGCTCCTCGGCCGGGCGGCGGCACGCACCGAGAGCCTGAGCGCCGTCCTGATCTGACCATCGCCAAATGGACCTGACAGGCCACGCCATTTGTGCATCGAGCCCCAGAGCGACAGCCGCCGCTTGACCGTGCCCGGTGCATGCGGTCCAGTGGATTTCAGCGCGCCCATGGCCCGAAGCGCGCTGGCGACCTCGTCCGGCATACCATGCGCGGGATCGGCCTCCTTCTTAACAGCATCCCACAGGTGATGGGCGATGAACTTCACCACCAGCGAAGCTGTCGCTGGCCAGGGCAGGGGCGCGCCGGTCGCCGCCAGCGCCCAGCGCTCGAGATAGGCCAGATCCGAGGCGATGGCGCGCAGCGTGTTGGCGCCCATGCCGCTCTCGACCAGATGGCGCAAGGTGGCGACATCGGCATCAGAGAGCAGCGCTGACAGCTCGTCGCGGCGGTGATAGGGCAGCACGCCTGCGAGCGCGTTGAGCTCGTTGAAGCGTGCGTGCTCTGGGTCATCGATCTTCATCGTCATTGGACATATCCAGAAAGCTTGCGGGAACTCCGGCAATTCCGTATAATCCGGATCAAGGAGCGCTCACCATGACCTCGACCGTCACTGCCGCCGACATGTCCAAGAACTTCGGGGCCTATCAAGACGCCGCCGTGCGCGAGCCCGTCATCGTCACCAAGAACGGCCGCCCGCGCACCGTGCTGATGGCCTATGAGGACTACCTGCGCCTGACGCGGCGCGAGCGCCGGGTTGAGCTGACCTCCGAACTGGCCGATGCGGAGATCGACGCGGTGGAAGCCGCGCGCATGGCGCCGGGCTTTTCGCATCTGGACGCGGAACTCGGCGACAAACGCTGACGCTGGCAGCATTTGCAGCGTGGCTAACCTGTAATGATCCCCAACGAAGTCAAGATCGGCCATGTGCTGCGCTACGCGTATCTCTGGGCCTGGGCGGCGCGCCAGGGCAAGGAGGAGGGCGATAAGGACCGCCCCTGTCTGGTACTGGCGCTGGTCGAGACCAACGCTGAAGGCGTACGCTTTGTCCGTGTCCTGCCGATCACCCATAGCCCGCCAGCCAGGCCTCATCACGCGGTTGAGTTGCCCGCCTCCGTCAAGCGGCGGCTCGGACTCGACAATGAG
This sequence comes from Beijerinckiaceae bacterium, assembly GCA_019745195.1. Lineage (GTDB taxonomy): Bacteria > Pseudomonadota > Alphaproteobacteria > Rhizobiales > Beijerinckiaceae > Allobosea. The sequence continues at coordinate 6,383 of JAIETL010000049.1, read as the reverse complement.
CGCTCCTGGATTGTGCTGACCGAAAGCAACCGCTTCGCCTGGCCGGGGCCGGATCTGCGGCCGCCTCAGACCGAGGCCCCTGACGGCTACTACGGTCCGCTGCCGCCGCGCCTGTTCGACGAGATCCGCACACGGTTCGTGGCGCTGGCCCGTAGCGGCGAGCATGTGCCGGTGGCGCGCACTGAGTAGCGTATCCCGGGGATAACGTCCGGCCGCTTGTGTCCGTCTGGCTGTTGATTTGCCTCGCATCACCACCCTTTTCGGCGATTCCGGTGCGCCTGTCCATCATCATCGATAAGGGGTCCTTATCGTGAGTGATGGATCGCCTTTCAAACATGCATGAGTGATACAATTTAATGGCTTTTTAGATTGGTTATGATAGCTTATCTGTCGTGCAGCCAAATACTTACGTCCTATCTCACTCGACTTTGCGCGGGCTGATTTCCGAACTCACCAGACCGGTCGAAGCAACGACACTGGCGCTGGTACGGCTCGACGAGCGGCTGGCGCGCAGCGAGCCCGTACTGGCCGACGGCCTGCGCGCCCGTGGCCATCTGTTCGAGGCCCAGGCGCTAGCGCATCTGTCGGGCGAGCTGGTCTCACTCGAGGATATCGTGCTGCACGATGCCGGGATGGATGTCCGCGCGCCCTCGACCGGCGTGGTGCACGCGGCGCGGATGCTCAACCAACGCCGCAGCCTGGCGTGGCGTGCGCCCGAAGTGGTGCTGGTGCCTGACGCGCTGCGCCGGCTGATCGGCGTGGCGGGTGAAAGCGGGCAGGTGAAAGACAAAGACGAGGAAACGGGTCTGACCGCAGGAACCGTCGAAGCTGCCGCACGTCCTCCGGAATCACGTCCCTGGGACATGCCAAAACCCTTCGACGATGAAGGGCTCTGGCCAGATCCGGATGAGATCGATGATGGCGACGAACTCGAGCCGCTGGACGACGGGGAGGGCGAGCCGCTTGCCAGCGACAGGTCGCGCACCACGCTCAGCGAGCTTGCCGCCGTCGACGCGCTGCTGGCACGCACCGGCCGCCTGCTCGACGTCTACACGGTGCCGCAGCCAGAAGCTGTTCTACTCAGGCTGCATGACCCGGATTATGGCGCATCCGCCCGCCTCGACGCGTGGCTGGGTGCGCTTAAGGCAGCGGAGAACGCCCCCGCTGTTCTCGCCACGGCCATTGCGGTCGACGCCTGGCTCTCACTTGAACCGTTCGAGCGGGGTGGAGAGGTCGGGTTCGCGCTGGCGAGCACCCTTCTGCGCCAGCGCGGGGTCACCGCGCATCACTTGCCGGCGCTGGGCTTGGGCCTGCGAAAAGGCCGCTTCCGCTGGAGCCCGCATCAAGCGCAAGCAGTCCGCCTGTCCGGGCTGATTGAGGCGATCCACACCAGCGCGCGGCTGGCCGACAACGACCTCAAGCGGCTCACCTTGGCGCGCGAGGTGATGGGGCGGCGTTGTGAAGGAAGAAGGGGGAATTCGAGGCTGAGGGAGCTGGTCGACCTGTTCATGGCCTCGCCCTTGGTCACCGTGCAGATGGCGACCGAAAAGCTCAAGGTCACCCCGCAGGCAGTCGAGGTCATGCTCAAGGAACTCGGGCCCAGCCTGCCGCGTGAGATCACCGGCAGGAAACGCTACCGGGCATGGGGCGTGATATGAGCCAATAGCGGAAACTTATACCAACGGTCATCATGATTGACCGTTGGTATGATTTCCAATTCGAGCCCCAGCGTGACGCAGCGGGATGCAGCCTGGCCTCCCTCCTGGAAACCTGTAAACTCAACGGCGTCGCGCCTCAGTCCTGGCTCACCGACGTCCTCCACCGTATGGCAACCGGCCATCCCGCCAGCCAGCTCGATGAGCTCCTGCCATGGCAATGGAAGGCTAACCAGCCGCCAAAAAACTGACCACGTGCAAGCTCCGGACGCTTACGATCGAACCCATCGCGCTATTCCGCTCCTCCCGCGTTCGACAAGCGCTCAATGGAGGCAATGCTCACCGATTGCCCTGACACGGCAACGCCGACATCCTTCAGTCGTGAAAGCGCGCGAGAGAACGTCTCAGGCTGCATGCCGAGATGATTGGCGATGAGCGCCTTTTCATAGGGCAAGACAACGGCAGCGGGTCCGGAACGCGTCGGGCAAAGGTCAAGCAGAAAACGCGCTACCCGGGCGTCTCCCGATAGCAGCTTCATATTCTCGATCTGGTTGACCAGAACCTTGAGATGGCGCGACATCGAGGCCAACATTAGGAAGACGACTTCGGGCGTCGTTGCAACCTTGCGCTTGAGAACTGCAGCATCAATCACCAGCAATCGGGATGCAACAAGGGCCTGAGCAGAAACCGGATAGGTGCCACCCATGAACATGGCGGCTTCCGCAAACGTATCGCCATCCTTGTAAATGTGGACGACGGCCTCGTTGCCGTCACGGTTGATCCGGCTAAGTTTGATCTGGCCGTCAAGGATCAGAAAAAACGCATCTGCCTTGTCGCCTTGTTCAAAGACGCTCTTGTTGCGCGCGAACCGCAGCAAGGAGCGCTCTCCAACAAGATCGCGCAGATCTTCCTCGCCAATATCCGCAAAGAGCGGATTTGATCGCACTTTACCCCAGTCTTCCTTAGTCAGCGCCATCGATCACCTCAGGAGGAGGGATCATCTATGGTTGTCGAGGGGTGGGCAAGCTTTGTCAGCGCGACGAGATCATTGAGCTGCACTGATGCTCCGCTCACCACAACAGAGTAAGGGATAAGCGCAGCAAAAGAGCGCGATAGAACCTCTGGTGCCATCCCCAACCGAGAGGCAAGAACCTTCTTGTCAAAGGGTAACTCAAACCGCCCGGGCGCGCCTGTTTGAACATGATGCGCCAGGAGCCAGTTGGCCAGACGCTCAAGGCTGGATCGCAGCTTCTGGTTTTTTAGTTCTTTCACGACGCTACGATAGGCCAAGGCCAGTTCTATGGCCATTGAGCGAGAAAAGGCCGCGTCCTCCTGAAAGTAGCGCCGCACCGCATCGGCCGGGATCATCAGGATGCGGGATGGCGAAAGCGCGCGCGCTGACTTGAGGTAGATTTTGTCGAGCAGAACGGCCGCAACAATGAAGCTCTTCCCGGACCCCAGGACGCCAACAGTGGTTTCCCTTTCGCGATAGGCCGAGAACAGCTCAACCTGCCCGTCGACAACGACATGCAGGAAATCTGCGGGCTCACCCTCGCGGACAAGCTCGACGCAGGCCGGAAAACGTTGAAGGAACGACGCCTTGAGCATGGCGTCGACATGTGCAGGTTCTACGCCTGAGAACAAAGGCAGTCGCTGCATTTCATCAAGGTCTTCGATGCGCATTGGTCACCTCCCACACAGGCAAAAATAGCTCATCCATACAAATCCATCCTTGATATAAGTCACGTCCAATCTTCAAAATGAGATCGGTTGGCTTGCGTATTGAAATGATTTCAACTGACATACACTCCTTGAATTCTTGAAAATACAACCATCGACGAAACTGTTGACATAAATCAAGTATCTTTATTCTTGGCGATTGCAGCTTCCCCACGACGGATTACGGGCGTCCGAATTTATCAGGGGGAGTGTCGCACATGCCAGCAGGATCGATTGTCGATAAAGGCGATCAGGCTAGGGCGCTTTGGCTCTCGACATTTGCCTTCACCGTTTGCTTTGCAGTCTGGACGATTTTTGCGATCATCGGCATCCAAATCAAAAAGGATCTGGGGCTGAACGATACGCAGTTCGGTCTGCTGGTTGGAACCCCGATCCTGACGGGATCCTTGATCCGCCTCATGCTTGGCATCTGGGCAGATCAATACGGTGGGCGTGTCGTATACACCTTCACCATGCTCAGCGCCGCCGTCATGACGGTGCTGCTCACGCAAGCCTATGACTATCCGACTTTCCTGATTGCAGCACTCGGCGTTGGTATTGCCGGCGGCTCCTTCTCGGTTGGCGTGGCTTACGTCTCCAAGTGGTTCCCGAAGGAGAAGCAGGGTACGGCTCTCGGGATTTTCGGGGCCGGAAATGTCGGCGCCGCCGTTACCAAGTTTGTCGCCCCCGTCATCATGGTTGCCTATGGCTGGAAGAGCGTGGCGCTGGTTTGGGCCGCTGCGCTGGCGCTGACTGCGATCATCTTCTTCCTGATGACCAAGGACGACCCGGATCTGGCACGCCGCCGCGCGACAGGACAGAAGCCTGAGTCCTTCTCAGCGATGATGGAGCCGCTGCGCAATATTCAAGTCTGGCGCTTCTCGCTCTACTACTTCTTTGTTTTCGGGGCATTTGTGGCGCTGGCGCTGTGGTTGCCGCGCTATCTCATGGGCGTCTACAATCTCGATATCGCGACGGCTGGCATGATCGGCGCGGCCTATTCCATCCCCGCATCGATTTTTCGGGCCTATGGCGGCCATCTCTCCGACAAGTTCGGCGCGCGGCGCATCATGTACTGGACCTTTCTGGTCTCGGTGATCTGCACCTTTATCCTGTCCTATCCACCCACCCAGTATGTGGTCGAAGGGATCCGCGGTCCCGTGACTTTCTCGACCCGGATGAGCGTCACTGGCTTTATTGGTGTCGCCTTTGTGCTTGGCTTCTTCATGAGCCTGGGCAAGGCAGCAGTCTTCAAGCATATCCCGGTTTATTATCCTGACCGCGTTGGCGCTGTTGGTGGCGTGGTTGGCCTTGTCGGTGGACTTGGCGGCTTCGTGCTGCCCATCACTTTCGGCGCGCTCAATGACCTGACCGGTGTCTGGCAGAGCTGCTTCTGGCTGCTCTTTCTGCTGGTATCGGTGTCGCTGATCTGGATGCATCTGGCGGTGCGCTCGATGGAGCAGACGGCGGCAGCATCCGGGGTGCCCGTGCGCACCCTGCCCGAATTGCCGGAGATGCAGCCGATCCATGGGCCTGCGCAGGAAGGTCAACTTGCAGCTACTGGCGCGATTCAGGATTGGCGACCAGAAGATAAGGATTTCTGGGCGAAGGGTGGAAGCGCGATCGCTCGGCGCAATCTCTGGATTTCCGTGCCGTGCCTCTTGCTGTCTTTCGCGGTCTGGATGGTTTGGTCGGTGGTTGTGGCCAAGTTGCCGAGCGTCGGCTTCGCATTCTCGAACGAACAGCTGTTCTGGCTGGCGTCCCTTCCGGGACTGTCCGGCGCAACCTTACGCATCTTCTACTCGTTCATGCCGGCCATGTTTGGGGGAAGGTTGTGGACTTCAATCGCAACCTGGTCGCTGCTGATCCCTGCGCTGGGGATGGGTTATGCGGTTCAGAACCCTGAAACGCCCTACTGGATATTCCTCGGGCTTGCGCTGCTCTGCGGCTTCGGCGGAGGCAACTTTGCCTCCTCGATGGCAAACATCTCGTTCTTCTTTCCAAAGGCCGAGAAGGGCAATGCACTGGCCATCAATGCCGGGATGGGCAATCTCGGCGTCAGTGTCGTTCAGTTCGTCGTACCGTTCGTGATCACCGCTGGCGTGTTCGGCTGGTTTGGGGGTAACCCGCAAACCGCAACCGTCGGTGCCGTGACCACAACGCTCTGGCTGCAAAACGCCGGCTTTGTCTTCGTGCCATTCATCATCGCCTCGGCATTTGCCGCATGGTTTGGCATGAACGATATCGCGACCATGAAGGCGAGCTTTGCTGATCAGGCCGTTATCTTCCGCCGCACCCATAACTGGGTCATGTGCTGGCTCTACACCGGTACATTTGGCTCCTTCATCGGCTTCTCGGCGGCCTTCCCGCTGCTGACGAAGATCCTTTATCCGGAGGTGAATGCGCTGCAATACGCATTCCTTGGACCTTTGGTCGGAGCGTTGTCGCGAGTCTTTGCCGGCAAGCCCTGTGACCGAATTGGCGGTGGGCGCATTACCTTCTGGGCCTTCATCGCGATGAGCTTCGGGGTCATGGGTATCCTCTACGCCATCGGAATGAAGGGCGACCCGACCTCATTCCCGGTGTTCTTCGCCAGCTTCATGTTCCTGTTCGCCATGACGGGGATCGGCAACGCCTCAACCTTCCAGATGATCCCCGCGATCATGCGCAAGGAAGTGGCTCGGCTGGAGCCGGGCCTAAAGGGCCAGGAACTCGTCAAGCAGTCGGACAAGGAAAGTGCTGCCATCATCGGTTTCACTTCAGCAGTTGCAGCTTACGGGGCCTTCTTCATCCCCAAGAGCTTTGGCACCTCCATCGCCCTGACGGGTGGCGCGCAGGCCGCGCTTTACGCCTTCCTCGGCTTTTACCTGATCAGCATCGGCGTGACCTGGTGGTTCTACACGCGCCGCGGCGGCCTTCTCCATGACCTTGAACGCGGTCGGACCGCCCCGCCAGCTGCTCCCTCAATGACTCCCGCACAATAAATCCGGCTCTCACGAGAGGCACGCC
>JAIETL010000100.1 GCA_019745195.1 Beijerinckiaceae bacterium | reverse complement strand
GCCGTCGGCGCCGGCATCGCCGCGGGCGTGATCGGCGGTGCCCTCGCCGCCGGTGCTCTCGCGGGCCCGCGCTATGTCGAGCCGGCCCCGATCTATGTCGAGCCGGCGCCGGTCTATGTCGCCCCGCGCGCCTATGGTTACGGCGCGTCGGATGTCGATGCGGTCGCTTATTGCTCGCGCCGCTTCCGCAGCTACGACCCCGAGACCGGCACCTACATCGCCTCGGGCGGCGTGGTTCGCGCCTGCCCCTGAGATCGCGACCGCTGACAGCGCCTGACGGGCGAAAAGCACAACCTCCCTGCAGCGATGCAGGGAGGTTTTTTGTGGTTCTGTGGCTGCTGATTTTCTGCCTCGACGCAGCTCGGCGACGCTAGACTGCGCCGGACGCCGATGGACCGGGGCACGCCATGATCGCCGCACTGACCCTTCTGCTGGCCTGCCAGCTTGCCGGCGAAGCGCTGGCGCGCCTGTTTGCGCTGCCGATACCCGGCCCGGTGATCGGATTGGCCTTGCTCTTCCTCGGCCTGCGATTGCGGGAACAATGGCGGCCGGACGCCACGCCGATCGACGAACTGCCGCTCGGCGCGGTCTGCGGCGTGCTGCTGGCGCATCTCTCGCTGCTCTTCGTCCCGGCCGGAGCCGGCATCGTGCGGCATGCCGGCGCGCTCGTCGCCCATGGGCCTGGCCTGATCGCGGCGCTCGTGATCTCGACCGCGCTGACCCTCGTCGTCACCGCCTTCGTCTTCGTGAGGGTCGCTGCGCTCGTCGACAGCGCGCCGGAGAATTGACGCCTTGACGCCGCTCGATCTCGCCCGCGTCGAGACGCTCTGGGTCTATCTCGCCGCCGACCCGCTGCTCTGGCTCACCGTGACGCTGGCGGCTTACGTCGCCGCAGACCGCATCTCGGCGGCGCTCGGCCGCCATCCGCTCGCCAATCCGGTCCTGATCGCGGTCGCCTTCCTCGCCGCGATCCTGCTCGCGACGAAGACGCCGTTCGAGACTTACTTTCAGGGGGCGCAGTTTGTCCATTTCCTGCTCGGGCCCGCGACGGTGGCGCTCGCGCTCCCGCTGCACCGGCACTGGCCGATCGTGCGCAAGGCGGCGCTGCCGATCCTCGCCGCGCTGCTGGCCGGCGCGTTCACTGCGGTCGTCAGCGCGGTCGGCATCGCCGCCCTGTTCGGCGCGCCCTATCCCGTTCTGGCCGCGCTCGCGCCGAAATCGGTCACGGCCGCGATCGCCATGGGCGTAGCGCGCGGCATCGGCGGCGAGCCCTCGCTGACCGCCACGCTGGTGATCGCGACCGGCATTCTTGGCGCGGTGATGGTGACGCCGCTGATGGTGCTGTTCCGGTTCACCGACTGGCGGGCGCGCGGATTCGCTGCGGGCCTCGCCGCCCATGGCATCGGCACGGCACGGGCCTTCCAGGTCAATCCTGTGGCTGGCGCGTTCGCAGGCATCGCCATGGGGCTGAACGGCCTCGTCACGGCGGCGCTGGTGCCGCTGATCCTGACGCTTTTCTGACCCCGCCTCTGGCATCGAGAGATCTGCTGAAGCCCGCACACGACCTGGGAGGTAATCGACCCCGCCGGCGCGGTGCGGCAATTCCCGCAAGGCCGATCGCCGCCAAACGGAGACGACAGATGAAAGTGCGAGACCTCTACCCCCTCGTCACGACGCCGGCGCTGTTTGCGGCGCGCGATTTCTACGTGAGGCATTTCGGCTTCGAGGTCATATTCGAGGCGAGCTGGTTCGTTTATCTGTCGGGCCGTGGCGAGGATGGCGCGCGCGGCGCGACGATCGCCTTCATGCATCCGGACCATCCGTCGAACCCGCCCGGCCCGGAATCCTTCGGCGGTCTCGGCCTGATCATCACCATCGAGGTTTCGGACGTCGCCTCCGCTTTCGAGGCTCTGCGCGCACAGGGCGCGCCCGTCATCCACCCCCTCACAGACGAGGACTGGGGCCAGCGACGCTTCATGACGCGCGATCCGGCGGGGCTGCTGATCGACGTGGTGGAGCAGACCGCGCCCGCGCCGGGCTTCTGGGAGCGCTATCCAGCGCCGGCCGGCTGATCCGCGCGCCAGCGAGTTGCCAAAGCCCACGCAGTCGGGAACATGGCCGCAAGCCGCAGCAGAGTGCCGAGGAGGCCCGCGTTGAAGATCGCCACCTGGAACGTCAATTCGGTCCGACAGCGGCTCGGCCACCTGCTCGATGTGCTGCGCGAGGTCGAGCCCGACGCGCTCTGCCTGCAGGAGATCAAATGCACCGACGCCGATTTCCCGCGCGCCGAGATCGAGGCGGCGGGCTGGCAGGTCGAGACGCATGGCCAGAAAACCTTCAACGGCGTCGCGATCATTTCGCGGGCGAAGCTGGAGGATGTCCGGCGCGGCCTGCCGGGCGACGAGGCCGACGAGCAGGCGCGCTATCTCGAGGGCGTGCTGCCGCTGGGCAAGGGCGTGGTGCGACTGGCCTCGATCTATCTGCCCAACGGCAACCCGCCGAACACGGAAAAATACCCCTACAAGCTCGGCTGGATGAAGCGGCTGACCAGCCACGCACAGATGCTGCTGGCCCATGAGGAGCCGCTGGTGCTCGCGGGCGACTACAACGTCATCCCCGAACCGCGCGACGCCCGCGAGCCGGCCGCCTGGGTCAACGACGCGCTGTTCCTGCCCCCGACCCGCACGGCCTTTCGCGGCCTGATCAATCTCGGCCTGACCGAGGCCTTTCGCGCTACCACGGAAGCCGGTGGGCATTACAGCTTCTGGGATTACCAGGCCGGCGCGTGGCAGCGAAACAACGGCATCCGCATCGACCACCTCCTGCTCTCGGCGCAAGCCGCGGACCGGCTTTCAGGCGTCCGGATCGTCAAACATGTCCGCGGCTGGGAAAAGCCGTCGGACCACGTGCCGGTGATGGTGGAGTTGCGGGCGGCGTAACATGACTTCGAGCGGCTGTTTTTCGATCGCGCTTATAGCAATATGAGAATAAAATTGTGAGTAGAATTACAGAAAAACGAAATTCTGTTATATCTCTTGATTTTTGGAATATCATGATTGCTGGAACGAGATTTAATCCAGACAACGCAATCGGGATGCTCTGAATGAATATGATCTGCTTTCTACTGAAGACGCCGGGAACAGCGGAAAACAAAGGACGAAAGCGATCCGGAAAGCGCAACATCTGAATGGCGATGTAGAGCACGAGTGGAACCATCAGCAGGTTCATGACCGCCAGCACGGTCGTCTTCTCATGGAGCGCGACCATCGCGAATGCGCAGGCGATCAGAAGTCCGGCAACTCCGGCGACGCGCGCGGCCATGATCCTGCTTCCTCACCGTCTTAACAGATGTCCTGAGAAGATCGCACTCGCATCGCTGGTCCGGTCAGCAGGAAAAGAACTCGATCACTGAATTGCCCGGCTGCTCGTAATCGAAGCGCAACGACTGGGTCAGGATCGCGTCGGTGAAGACCTCGTTCGACAGGATCTTGTTAAGGTAGGATTTCAGGTTCTTGTAGCCGGAATGGTAGCAGGCGACCACGAGCTTGCCGGAGTTCTGATCCCAGACGACGGCCTTGTTCTTCTCGAATTCCTTGGCGATCTTGCCATAGGTGTCGATCGTCACCGCCCAGTCCCCGAGGCCCGGAACCGCCGCGCGAAACAGGCGCGCGCGCTCCTGCGGGACGCCCGGACAGACGATCTCATTGCCGACATGCGAGATGCTGACGCCGTCGAAGGGCGAGATATAGGCGATCGAATTCAGCTCGAAGCCCTGCTTGACGATCTTCTCCGTGCTGGCGATCGACTGTTTGTAGCGCTCTGCGAAATCGAAGCCGCCGCCGATGTCGATATTGAGGAACCTGATCAGGTCCTTCAGGCCGAGCTCGAAACCGGCGCGGGCGGTCTTGTTGATATCGGTTTCCGTCGAGGTGCTCAGCGTCACCTCCTCGTTGCAGGACACGCGCAGCGAGGGGCTGCGCGATTTCAGCATGCGCGGCCAGCGTCCCGACAATTCGCCCTGATACTAGCCCGATGTCGGCCGGCGCGACTGAAGCTCGGCGAAATCGTCGAAATTGATCTTCACGAATCTGGAATCGTCGCCGTCGTCCGAACCGATGGCGACGCGGATTTCCGTCTCGCCGACCGACACGCGAGATGGTCCCTCAAGAGCCTGAGTGGCGAGGCGCGAGTTCCGGAGCTGGGTGAACTTCTGCGCCAGCCTTTCGTCGCCTTTCCTGATCTTGATCGTCGCGACGCCCCCGACCTTCTCCATCGGCAGGATTTCGCCACGCGTGAAACTGAGATCGCGCTCGACCGGCTGGTCGCGCACCGTGATCAGCCATTCGTTGATGCGCTGGGCCGGATCGGCGCGCGCAGCCCGCATGCGCTCGATCTCCGCTTCCGAGATCAGATGCTCGTAGCCGGACTCCGCGAAACCGCGCACCGACCCGAACACGCCCGTTCTGGTCAAGACGGGGATGCGGCCATTGGCAAGCGCCGGCCGGCGCACCGGATAGGTCAGCACGAACTCGCCCGGCGACAGGACGTAATGACAGGTCGAGCATTCGCGCCCGTTCAGGATGTCGTCGGCCGTGCGCGGCGACAGGCTCTCGCGGAATGTGAAGATCGTCCCGCGCGACAGCATGATCTCGGAGCGCCCGAGCGATTGCTGCGCCTGAGCCGATGCGCCGCATAGCAGCATGAGAGCCGTCATCGCGATCTGGCGGAGCATGTCTCGATCCCCAACGCTTGCAACCGCAACCCCGTGACGCCGGGCGTCGTCGGGCAAGCGGCGGCAGACCTGAGGTTGCACCTTGGCGACGCAGCGTCAGCTTAGGCCGCTGCCGCAACGTCGTCCAGTTGCTCGGGCCGGAGGCCGAGGGCATGGCTTATGACTTGCGAATGCGGGGGAGTGCGGCCTCTTTCCTTCTCCCCTTGCGGGAGAAGGTGGCTCGGCGAAGCCGAGACGGATGAGGGGTCGCACCGCCCTTAGGCGTCAACGGCTCTCGACAACGATCTCCACGCGCAGCGCAACCCCTCATTCGGCGCTGCGCGCCACCTTCTCCCGCAAGGGGAGAAGGCAAGCTCCCCGCGAGGAAGCACTCAATCCCCCGAGCCCCTTTTCACCCCGCCCTTGATGAAAACGCGGAACGGCGTCGTCCCCGTCGCGTCATTGTCGAGCGAGCGCCATTTGCCGTTGGTGCAGAGCACGCCGCCTTGGGTCTCGACGGCGTCGAAGACGATGGCGTTGCGGTAGACCGTGCCGTTCTGCTCGATCGCTCGAAAATTCGTTGAGCACTTTCCGGCCGCGACGACCGGGTCGTAGTCGTGGATCATGATGCCGCCGCCGCCCGTGCTCGGGAACGGGTCCTTGAGCGGCGCCCAGGATTCGAAATTCTCCTGCGCCGTGGCGCTGAAGACGGAGAGCGCGGCGACGGCCGCGATGAAGGAGAAGGATGCCGGGTCGCGCATGGCAGGGGGCTCCGAGGGGTCTGCCGTTAGCTACACGGGAGAGGCCGGCCCGGATGCAGAGACCTCAGCGCTGCGCGGAGCGCCCGCCGGCCACCTGCTGGCGCTCGACCATGGCGAGCGCGGCATTGCGGTCGTTGACGGAGGCCGCGGCGAAGGCCGCGTCGTGGCGTTCGAGGATCCAGCTCTCGCGGATCGGGTCCGCGCCCTCGCGCGCCAGCGACAGCCACATCAGGCCGAGCACCGGCGAGCGCGGCACGCCGTCGCCGCCGCGGATCAGCATGTCGCCGAACACCGCACGGGCGGGCGCATGGCCCTTCTCGGCCGCGAGCTTCATCCAGCGCGCCGCCTGCCGGGCATCCTTCTGCGTGCCCTGCCCGGTCATGTAGAGCCGCGCCAGATTATACTGGCCGTCAGGGTCGCCGAAATAGGAGGCGGCGTAATGATACATGTCGAAGGCGCGGTCGGCGTTGGGCCGCACATAGGAGCCTTTGATGCCGTCGCTGAAATAGCCGCCGAGCGCAACGAACGCGCTGCCGACGATGCGGCCGTCGGCCGTGCCGGGAATGGCGTCGGCGTTCTCATCCGCGATCTTGGAGAAATATTCGAACGCCTTGAGATCGTTGGCGGGCACGCCCTCGCCGCTGGCATAGACCCGGCCGAGCTTGAACTGCGCCGCGAGATTGCCCTGCGCCGCGACATATTCGAGCGCGCGCACTGCGCCGACCTGGTTGCCGGCGGTGGAATCGCGCATCCAGGCCTTGATCGCGTCGCGGGCATTTGCGAAGGGCGCGAGCGGCAGCGCCATATGGGCGGCCGGGCCGCTCGGCGCGGGCGCGATCGACCGCGTCCCGAGCGCAGCGCTCGACCCCCCAACGCCCAGTCCGGGCTCCGGCAGAGCGACGCCGGGAATCGGCAGCGGCGGCACCGGAGCGGGGCGGCCCGGCGCAACATCCTGCGCCCAGGCGGCGCAGGGGCCGCCCAGGATCAGGAACAACGCTGCAAAAGAAACGCTAGATATCCGCATAGCAATGGGTCTCGGCGGCCCCTCCGGGGTGGGTCACGGCCCCTCCCTTGGCGGAGCCGACCGTCTGCGCGTATTTCCAAAGCGCGCCCGATGCGTAATCGGTCTTGCGCGGTGTCCAGACCTTACGACGCGCTTCAAGTTCGGCATCAGAAAGGCGGACTGCGAGCTTTCCTGTGATGGCGCAAAGCTCGACGATGTCGCCGTCGCGGATCAGCGCGATCGGCCCGCCCACAGCCGCCTCAGGCCCGACATGGCCGACACAGAAGCCGCGCGTCGCGCCAGAGAAGCGCCCGTCGGTGATCAGCGCAACCTTGTCGCCCATGCCCTGGCCGTAGAGCGCGGCCGTGGTCGAGAGCATCTCGCGCATGCCCGGCCCGCCCTTGGGACCCTCATAGCGGATCACCAGAACGTCGCCGATCTCGTAGCGCTTCTGGCTCACGGCGGCGAAGGCGTCCTCCTCGCAATCGAAGCAGCGCGCCGGGCCCGAGAACGTCAGTTGCTCGGTGGTCATGCCGGCGATCTTCACGATTGCGCCCTCGGGGGCGAGATTGCCCCTCAGCCCGACGACGCCGCCGTTCGGAGAGAGCGGGGCATTGGCCGCGCGCACCACGTCCTGGTCGGCATTCCACTTCACCGAGGCCATGTTCTCGGCGATGGTGCGGCCGGTCACGGTCATGCAGTCGCCATGAAGGAAGCCGTGCTCGAGCAGCGTCTTCATCAGCAGCGGAATGCCGCCGACCTCGAACATGTCCTTGGCGACGTATTTTCCGCCGGGCTTCAGATCGGCGATATAAGGGGTCTTCCTGAAGATCTCGGCGACGTCGAACAGGTCGAATTCGAGGCCGCATTCATGCGCGATCGCCGGCAGGTGCAGCGCCGCATTGGTCGAGCCGCCCGAGGCCGCGACGACTGTCGCCGCATTCTCCAGCGCCTTGCGGGTGACGATGTCGCGGGGACGGATGTTGCGGGCGATCAGCTCCATCACCATCTCGCCGGCAGTGTAGCAGAAGGTGTCGCGGACATCGTAGGGGGCCGGCGCGCCACAGCTATAGGGCAGCGCAAGGCCGATCGCCTCGGCGACGGTCGCCATGGTGTTGGCGGTGAACTGCGCGCCGCAGGATCCGGAGGACGGGCAGGCCGCCTCCTCCAGTTCCTTGAGATCCTCGTCCGACATCGCGCCGACCGAATGCTTGCCGACCGCCTCGAACACGTCCTGCACGGTGACCGGCTGGCCCTTGAAGCGGCCGGGCAGGATCGAGCCGCCATAGATGAAGATCGAGGGGACGTTGAGGCGCACCATCGCCATCATCATGCCGGGCAGCGACTTGTCGCAGCCGGCGAGGCCGACGAGCGCGTCATAGCAATGGCCGCGCATGGTCAACTCGACGGAGTCGGCGATGACCTCGCGCGAGGCGAGCGAGGACTTCATGCCCTGGTGGCCCATGGCGATGCCGTCGGTCACGGAGATCGTGCAGAACTCGCGCGGCGTGCCGTTGGCCGAGGCGACGCCCTTCTTGACCGCCTGGGCCTGTCGCATCAGCGAGATGTTGCAGGGCGCGGCCTCGTTCCAGCAGGAGGCGACGCCGATGAAGGGCTGCGAAATCTGCCGCGAGGTCATGCCCATCGCGTAGTAATAGGAACGGTGCGGCGCGCGCGCCGGGCCGACGCTCACATGCCGGCTGGGAAGCCTGGACTTGTCGAAAACGCGCGCATCCATCGTCTTTTTTCCTCGTTCCACCCTGCGTTCGTCACGCGCGGCAGATGTGCCATGCGGGCCGAACCGGGCGCAACGTCACACACTGGCAGGAAAGCAGCGAGGTTAACCGCGCGACTTTGCCGGACAGACTTTAATTCTTCTATATCTCAGTGACTTATCGCAGGGCCTCAATCGGCGCGCTTTGTGGCGGCATCGCGGCAATTCCGCCGGCGCGGGGCAGGCGTGGCGCAATGCGCCAAACTGTTGCGGCGATGTCACAAAATGCCAGTGGCGCGGCGCGTCACAGCACCATCGGCAGGACGAAGAAGCCGCCGACCACCACCACCACGAGCGCCAGCGCCGTCATCGGCAGATGCTTCTCGATGAAGATGCGGATGTCGTCGCCATAGTAGCGCAGCGCGATCGCGATCATCGCGAAGAAGGTAACGCGCGAGACCACCATGCCGATGGTGAACTTCCACAGGTCGAAATGCAGGAAACCCGACATGATGGTGACGATCTTGAACGGGATCGGCGTCAGGCCCTTGGTGACCAGCACCCAGAACCAGAAATCCTTCGAGGTCGTGATCAGTTCGGCCGCCTTCTCCTGCAGGCCGTAGATCGAGATCAGCCACGACCCGAGCGAGTCGTAGAGCAGCGCGCCGATCGCATAGCCGAGATAGCCGCCGAGCACCGCGCCAAGCGAGCAGACGCCGGCATAGAACCAGGCGCGATCGGGCCGCGCGATGCACATCGGGATCAAAAGCGGGATCGGTGGCAGCGGGCTGACCGAGCTTTCGACGAAGGTCAGCGCGAAAAGAAGCCAGGGGGCGCCGGGGTGGGACGCGTAGGACACGCACCAGTCATAGGCTCGCTTGAGCATGGGGTCTTGTAACCGGTCCTGGGTTGCTACGCGCATGGCAGCTCTGCATGCGGCGCGCATCTAACGATGTCTGTCGGAGATTGCCAGAACTCTCTTACGCTAACGTCAATTTGACGACGGCGGCGTGACGGCGCGGTGGCGGGAGATTGCGGCTCGGCCCTCTCCGTCATCCTGGACAAGCCGCGCAGCGGCGCTGCTCCGGGATCCATCGTAAGGCACGACGGTGCTCTATGATGGATCCCGGGACGGCCTTCGGCCGCCCAGGATGACGGCGAGAGTTGGATTGGCCGATGGCCTCACTTGAGCCGCGCCAGCGCCTCGATGATCTTGAGCTTGCGCGCCTGCGCCGCCGCCTTGCGCTCGCGGTTCTCCTCGACGACCTCTTCGGGCGCGCGCGCCATGAAGTCGGGATTGCCGAGCTTCTTGTCGACGACGGCGATGTCCTGATCGAGCTTGACCAGTTCCTTCTCCAGCCGCGCCCGCTCGACATCGAGGTCGATGATCCCGGCGAGAGGCAACGCCGCGGCCTCGCCGCGCACGATGATTTGGGCCGACTGGCCCGGCGCGGTTTCGCTGAAGGCGATCTCCGACACCCGCGCCAGCCGCTCGATCATCGGTCGCCAGCTCTCGATCGCCGCGCGGGTCGCAGCCGAAGCCTTGACCAGCACCAGCGGGGCTTGCGTCCCGGCGGGAACGTTGATCTCGGAGCGAACCGAGCGGATGTCGGAGATCAGATCGACGACGAAGCCGATCTCGGCCTCGGCCGCCTCGTCCCTCAGCGCCGCGAGATCGGGCCAATGCGTCAGGCAGACCAGCGTATCCTCGCCCGAGTTGAGCTTGCGCGGAGCCCCCTCGCCCGCCTTCTGCGCCCAAAGCTCTTCCGTCAGGAACGGCATGAACGGGTGCAGGAGCTGGCAGATCAGGTCGATGACATGGGCGACCGTCGCCTGCGTTTCCGCCTTCTGCGCCGGATCGACGCCCTCGCCCTGCAAGACCGGCTTGGCGAGTTCGAGATACCAGTCGCAGAACTGGCCCCAGACGAAGCGATAGGCGCCGCCCGCTGCCTCGTTGAAGCGGAAGGTCGGGATGCCGGCCGCGATCTCCTCGGCGGCGCGGGCCGCCTCGCTCAAAATCCAGCGGTTGAGCGGCTGCCTGACGCTTACGGGATCGAAGCCTTCCACGCGGGCGCAGCCGTTCAGTTCGGCGAAGCGCGCCGCGTTCCAGATCTTGGTCGCGAAATTGCGATAGCCCTCGACACGGTTCGTCGCCAGCTTGATGTCGCGGCCCTGCGCCGCCATGGCGGCCAGCGTGAAGCGCAGCGCATCGGCCCCGTACTGGTCGATCAGCACCAGCGGATCGATGACGTTGCCCTTCGACTTCGACATCTTCGCGCCCTTCTCGTCGCGAACGATGGCGTGGATGTAGACGTCCCTGAACGGAACCTCGTCCATGAAGTTCAGGCCCATCATCATCATCCGGGCGACCCAGAAGAAGATGATGTCGAAGGCCGTGACCAGCGTCGCGGTCGGGTAGTAGCGCTTCAATTCGTCGGTATCGTCAGGCCAGCCCAGCGTCGAGAACGGCCACAGCGCCGAGGAGAACCAGGTGTCGAGCACGTCCTCGTCGCGGGTGAGTTCGACCGGCCCGCCATAATGACCGATCGCCAGCGCCTGGGCGGCGGCTTCCGACTCGGCGACGAAGCACTCGCCATCCGGCCCATACCAGGCCGGTATCTGGTGGCCCCACCAGAGTTGCCGCGAGACGCACCAGGGCTCGATATTCTCCAGCCAGTCGAAATAGACCTTGTTCCAGTTGTCGGGCGTGATCTTCGTGCGGCCATCCTTGACCGCCGCCAGCGCGCGCTGCGCCAGCGGCTTGACGTCGACATACCACTGGTCGGTCAGCCAGGGCTCGATCACGACGTCCGAGCGGTCACCATGGGGAACGGTGTTCGTGTTCGGCTCGATCTTGGCCAGGTATCCGCGCTCGGCCATCATTGCGACGATAGCCTTGCGGGCGGCGAACCGGTCCTGCCCGTGCAGCGCCATCGTTTCCCGATCGGGCGATGCGCCCTCGACGAAATCCGCATTGTCCTGAATCAGGATACGAGCTTCGCCGTCCAGCATATTGACGATGCGCAGCTTATGACGCTTGCCGACCTCGAAATCGTTGAAGTCGTGCGCAGGCGTGATCTTGACCGCGCCGGTGCCCTTCTCCGGATCGGCATAGTCGTCGCCGACCAGCGGAATGACCCGCCCGACAAGCGGCAGGATGGCGTTGCGGCCGATCAGATGGCCGATCGTCGCATTCTCGGGATGGATCGCGACGCCGGTGTCGCCCAGCATCGTCTCGGGCCGCGTCGTCGCGACCTGGACATAGGTCGAGGCATCGTCGGCGTCGTAGGTCGCGCCTTCGAGCGGGTAGTTGAAATAGTAGAGATGCCCGCCGGGATCGCGGTTGAGCACCTTCTCCAGCTTGGCGGGCTCAAAAGCCTCCTCCCCGCCTCGCGTCCACTTGAAAGAGCCAGTCTTCTCGACCTGCACGACCTCAAGGTCGGAGATCGCGGTCTGGAATTTCGGGTCCCAGTTGACCAGCCTTTTGGCGCGGTAGATCAGCCCCTGCTTGTGCAGGGCCACGAACACCTTGAGGACGGCAGCCGACAGCCCCTCATCCATGGTGAAGCGCTCGCGAGACCAGTCGCAGGACGCCCCTAACCGCTTGAGCTGGTTGACGATCGTCCCGCCGGATTCCTCCTTCCAGCGCCAGACCTCTCCCAGGAAGGCCTCGCGGCCCATGCTCCGGCGGTCGGTCCTGTTCTCGGCCGCGAGCCGGCGCTCGACGACCATCTGCGTCGCGATGCCGGCATGGTCGGTGCCGGGCTGCCAGAGCACGTCCTTGCCGCGCATGCGCTCGAAGCGGCAGAGCACGTCCTGCAGCGTATTGTTGAGCGCGTGGCCCATATGCAGCGAGCCGGTGACGTTGGGCGGCGGAATGACGATGCAATAGGGCTCGGCGCCGGGCGCGGCTCCCCGCCCGGCCCTGAAGGCCTCGGCTTTCTCCCAGGCGGCGCTGACGCGCGCCTCGACGGCAGCCGGCTCGAATGTCTTGTCCATCATCGCATCGCTCGAACGAAAAGCGGCCGGGAGCACTGCCCCGGCCGCGAAAATCAAAGGCCTGAAAAGGTCGGGCTCCCTAAGAGCCCAAGCAGGGCCTGCCCGTCAACGGTTACGATGCCGGGCGGGCGAACAGAGGGCCGTGGTCAATCCGCCAGATTCGACTGCAGGAACCACAGCGACTTGTCGAGCATCTGCGAATAAGCGGTCAGCAGATCGGCGGTGCCGGCGTCGCCGGCCTCGTCGGCGGCGTCGATCGCCTCGCGCACCAGATTGGCGGTCTGCGCATAGCGCTCGATCAGCGCGTTGAGGTGCTCCTGGATCGCGATGGTCTCGGGCGGATAGGCCTGCAGGCTCGTCGCCTTGGCGGTCGTCTGCGTGGTGCCCAGCGCGATGCCGCCGAGCTGGACGATGCGCTCGGCGATCTCGTCCACATGGGTGTCGAGTTCCTTGCGGAAGCCGTCGAGCATCAGATGCACGCCGATAAAGCCCGGCCCCTTGACGTTCCAGTGCGCCTGCTTGGTCAGCAGCGCGAGGTCGATGCCGTCGGCGAGCCTCGCATTGAGCAGCCCGGCGATCTCGGCCTTGGCGTTGGAGGTCATGTCGACCTTGCTGGAGCGGACGATCTTGCTGGGGGCGGCCGATTTCGCTGCGGTCTTGGAAGCGGTGGTTGTCGCTGGCTTCTTCATGGTGTCACCCCGGAATTAATGGCGGACGGCGCGGAATGCGGCCTGTCCTGCCGCCAACTACGCGCGAAGCGGCTCCACGTTCCCGCGAGGGGCGACCGGCTGTTTCTCGCAACATCGGCGGAACCAGCGCCGCTGCCGCTGGTTGAGGCTGCAACCGACAGGAGCCTTGCGATGACCCACCACACCGACCAAGACCGCGCCTGGGAGATGATCGAGCAGATCGGCATGTGCATGCTGGTCACCCATGACGGCGCTGGAGACCAGTTGCGCGCCCGTCCGATGGACGCCCATGCCGCGCGTGAGGAAGATGCGATCTATTTCCTCACCGACGTCCGCAGCCACAAGGATGACGAGGTCGAGATCAACGACAATATCTGCCTGACCTTCGCCGATAATGGCGGCTGGCGCTTCGTATCGGTGACCGGCACGGCCAACGTCCTCGACGACCGCCGCAAGGTGCATGAGCTCTGGTCGCCCGAGAACAAGGCGTTCTGGGACGGCAAGGACGATCCCAACATTCGCGTGCTGAAGGTGCGTCCCTCGCAGGCGGAATTCTGGGACAGCCCCGGCAAGATCGTCGCCACGGTCAAGATGGCGACCGCTGCCATCACCGGCTCGAAACCCTCGCTTGGCGAAAACCGCAAAGTCGTGCTCTGAGCGGACCCGCTCCGACCGACATCAAGAACAGGATATCGACATGAATCTTCTCGTTCACGCGCTCGGCGCCTGGTTTGCGACGAAGGCCGCCTCTGGGGCCTATTCCCGGCCCGTCGCTGTCGGCATCGCCATGCTGGTCTCGCGACTGGGCACGCCGACGGCAATGTTGGCGCTCGCGGGCCTTGCCTACAAGAAACTGCGCGATGAGGGCGCGTTCGAGCGGATGCAGACATCTCCTGCCGCCAAACGGCGCACGACCCGGCGCTGAATGCTCCAAAACAAAAGGCAGGTTCGCTCAGGCGGGCCTGCCTTGTCGCGTAACCGACGGTCAGTGACGCCCGCCGCGCGCCACGCGCTCGATCTCGGCTCGGACCAGCCGTTCGACCATGGTCGGCAGATTGTCGTCGAGCCAGGTCTTCAGCATCGGCTTGAGCATGTCCTTGACCAGATCCTCCAGCGTGCGGGCATTGTTGCTCAGCACGGTGTGGGCGAGATGGCCGAAGGCGTTGTTGACGGCCGAGCTGGTCTGGTCCGACAGAAGCTGCGCCATGTCGAAGGGCGCGGCCGATGCGTGGGACGGCTGGTGTTGCGCGAAAGCCGGCATAGGCGGCGGAACGAAGGCTTGCGGAGGCGCGGCGACGATCTGCGGCGCCGTGTCCGGCGCGGTGTGCTCCAGAAAGTCGATGTCGCCGCCATCGTCCGGAACGGCAGGAGATGGAGCCTCCGTCACGGCCGGTACGGGTATCTCGACCACGAGTGCCGGCGCTTCCGCGACCGGCGCGGCGATCAGATCGGCCTCGGCCCCGAGATCAAGCACGTCCTCGTCGAGATCGACCGGCAAGGCGTCTTCGACAGGCACGGCGGCCTCGACCGCGACAGGCGCGGCTTCGGTGGCCGCCTCTTCGGCGGGCTTGACCTCGTCATCCGCGATGATCCGGCGGATGGAGGCGAGAATCTCCTCCATCGACGGTTCGGCGGGCTTCGCTTGCGCGTTCATTTCGGGTCCGGACCACTCGACACCGCGCGCCGACAGAATCAACGCTGCTCAGCCCTGAGTATTTCACGCGGAGTCGGCCAGGCAAGGCGGCTTGTCCGCCACCCACAGGAGAAATCCGCCTTGTTGCGCGAAAGACGCCCTTTCGGCGTCAGGCGAGGCGCAGGATGCCGCCGCACTCAGCGCCCGTCGGGCGTCTGTGTTCCCCAGAGCAGGTTCTTGACCTGGTCGTAGTGGCGGCGGGGGTCGTAGTGCT
>JAIETL010000060.1 GCA_019745195.1 Beijerinckiaceae bacterium | reverse complement strand
AAACCCCATTTGATTCAGCACCAAACGGGAATCACAACCTGCTGATATCGCTCAACTCCTTTTCAATCGGGCTCTCAGGCCCGCAACGGCCAAGACCATGAACACCGCAACCCCGCCCGGCCGCACGATGCCTCGCGACAGCCCCCTTGGTCGGGCGGAGCGCGGTTGTTATCGCATGGGTTTCGGGGGGTGGGGATTAGTGGGACCAGCCGTCTATGTTTGACGTCGGCTCAGCCTGCTTACTGGAGCACGGAGGAGTCGAAAATCACATGCTCTTCAATCGCCATGCCGTCAGCCAAGCGAAATCGATCGACGCCGACAAATGTACGCGGCGTACCGTTGATGATGCTCGACGTTTCCCAAAATATGTAAAGTCGCTCGCCATCGCCTGCACAATCCAGAGTTTTGACTTTCATGCCAGGATACGCGGCAAGCATCCCAGCCATGTAATCGATATACTCGGTTCCGGACATCGTCCCTGCGCCGGTGAAGTGGATTTTCGCGTCGGGCGCAATGATTTCGGCCACGCGCGGCCCGCTGGGCGCAGCCCAGAACGACCTGAAGCGCTCGTAGAAGTCGCGGTGCTCGGGGGTGAGGGATGTTGCAGGCGTCTTGGACATAGTGCTCTCCGCTGCTTGGGCTGAAGCATCAGTCTTCAATTATGTGCGTAGCGCACATATCGTCAAGTTGAAAAATGTGTGTGCCGCACATATAGAGTCAGAATGATCGACCGTACTGCCAATTTGCTCGGCGCTGTCGGGCTTGCCGTCGCCGACCGCATCGAGAACACGGCGCGAGCCATCCTCAACCATGCTGGTGAAACGCCTGCGGCGCTGGTTGTCATCGGATACGGCCTGGGCCCATCCAACGATCAATTACGGCGCATTCTCGGCCTGTCCCATCCAGGATCGGTCCGCCTCGTGGACAGGCTCGTCGCCGACGAACTGGTCGAACGTCGTGAAGGGCGCGACAGACGGGCAATCGCGCTTTATCTCACCGAGCGGGGCGCGGTTCTTCGGGAGAAACTGCTGATCGGGCGTCTTGCCGCCATCAGGCCGCTGTTGATGTCCCTGACCGAATCCGAGCAAGGCGTCCTGGCCGAGTTGCTGCACAAAATGCTGGCTTCAATGGACACCACGGATCTGGAGCGCTGCAAGCTATGCCGCCTGTGCGATGACAGAGTTTGCAGCGACTGTCCGATTCCGGCTGACTTCAGAAACCAACGAGCGTCGCACTGAGCAGCCGCCTTCTGGAGAAATGAAGCTCTCATCGAAGTCGATGTAATCCCGGAGACTGCCGACGGCCTCACCCCCGTCTCGCCGCCTCAATCCTCGCCACGTCGATCTTCCCCATCTCCATCATCGCCGTGAACGCCCGTGCGGCTTCCTCGCCGCCGGCCGCCATCGCTTCGGTCAGGACGCGCGGGGTGATCTGCCAGGAGATGCCCCATCGGTCCTTGCACCAGCCGCAGGCGCTTTCCGTGCCGCCATTGCCGACGATGGCGTTCCAGTAGCGGTCGGTCTCCGCCTGGTCCTCGGTGGCGATCTGGAAGGAGAAGGCCTCGCTGTGCGTGAAGGCCGTACCGCCGTTCAGGCCCATGCAGCGGACGCCCGCGACCGTGAAATCGACCGTCAGCACGTCGCCCTTCTTGCCCATGGGATAATCGGCCGGGGCGCGGTGGACGGTATGCACGGCGCTGTCGGGAAAGGTCTCGGCGTAAAAGCGCGCCGCGGCCTCGGCATCCTTGTCGAACCAGACGCAGATCGTGTTCTTGGCAATCGGCATGACGTTTTCTCCCAGTCTCGAAAAGCCGTTCCGGCCCGGTTTCCCCACCATGCGGAGCGGATCGACAGAGCGCGTCAGCAGCGTCGCGACGCATAGCTGCGTTCGATGGTGTTTTTGGGACGCAGCGCTCAGCGCCCCAGCAGCAGCCGCGCGGCGCAGGCGTCGAGGCCGGCGGGCGCTGCGCCGGGAAAGCGCTTTCGGGCCAGCCGCGCCATGTCGCCGCGATGGCGCGGGCTGCCGAGATAGGCCTGCTGGGGAATGACCGCATCGAGCGGCGTGTGCAGGAAGAGTTGGATCTCCGCGCCGCCGGTCATCGCCCAGACGGTCTCCGTGCAGGCGGCTTGCGTCTGCGCGCAGGACGCCGTGCAGAAATTCCGGACGGCGGCAGCCTCCGGAGCCGTCATCAGGATAGCGCGTGCGCTCGCAAAAGCCTGCTCGCGCGCCGTCTCGGAGGCAGCCTTGAAGGGGGCGTCCGCTTCGACCCCGATCCGGCCCCGGCGGAGCACGCGCCCGGCGAGATTGGCGGCCTGCGGGACCGGCACGCCCGCCATCGTCGCAGCGTCGAGACTGAAGAACACCATCTGCTGCAGGCTGCCGGTCCATTCCGGCGAGAGGGCTTCAACCAAGGCGGCGCGCAGGCGCACGGCCGCGTCCGGCGAGGGTGGCGTCGGATAGGCGACTGGCGAGAGGCGGATCGCCGCGCCCCACCATTCCATGTAGCGCATCGCCTTGGGCAGGGTCGCGACGGCATCGCTTTCGGCGAGCGAGGCCGGGTTCTGATTGAAGGCGGCGGCCAAGGCCGGCCGCGCCGCGTCGATCTGGCCGAGCGCGACGAGGGGCCAGGGATCGCCCTTCTGCTGAGCGATCTCGAACGCCTCTGCCAGCGCGCGGCGGGCCTTGACGCTCTTCAGCCAGGATTCGCCCGACAGGCCGCCCGGCTTGCGCAGCAGGGCGATGCGCTGGGTGCGGTCGAGGCCCTTGACGTAGTCGCTCTCCCAGGTGCGCGGCTCGATCACGCCCAGCGCCAGCATGGCGTCCTCGTCGCCGGCCTTCGCCAGCGCGGACAAGGCGGGCAGCGCGGTGGCGTCGTCCTCGGCGAGCCAGGCCGCTATGGCCTCGTCCAGCGGAGCGGCGCGCAATGGGGCGGCCCATAGGATCAGGAGGCAGACCAGGACGATGCGCATGAGGCGACCTCCTATGGGGCCGCAACTCCGCCGAGCGGCCGGACCCCGCCGTGACGCTACCGCCGCGTGTGCGAGCCGACAACCCGACCGGCGGGCGTCAGCGCAGCAGCGTCGGCCTCACCCACCAGCCCGGCTCCGCGCGCGCCAGCGCCTTGGCCGCCGCCGCGCTTGCCCGACAGTCGTCGAACAGCGCGAAACAGGTCGCGCCCGAGCCGGACATGCGGGCGAGCCGGCAGCCGGGCAGCGCCTCGAGCCGCTGCAGGACGTCGGCGATGGCGGGGGCGAGCCGGCGGGCCGCGGCTTCGAGATCGTTGGCGTTGGCGGCGAGGGTTTCTAGCAATGCCGTGCGGTTACCATTCGTCCCACGCGAACCATCATCCTGAGGAGCGCTCCGCAGGAGCGCGTCTCGAAGGAGGGTCCAGTTCGCTCCGGAAACATCTGGACGATCCTTCGAGACGGCCGCTGACGCGGCCTCCTCAGGATGAGGGCGTGGATTGGATGCGTGCGTCTCGCCCGGCTCCAGCCCCAGCGCCTTGAAAACGCCTGCCGTCGGCACTTGCACCCCCGGATTGACCAGCACCGCAAACAGCGGCGGCAGCGCGAGCGGCGGACCCAGCACCTCGCCCAGCCCCGACATGATCCGGGCGCGGGAGGCGAGGCAGACCGGCACGTCCGCGCCGATTTCTTCCGCCACGCGCGGCAGCACGGGGTCGCTTTCGGCGATGCCGTTCAGCCTTGCGAGCAGCCGCAGCGCGCCGGCGGCATCGGCCGAGCCGCCGCCTATCCCTGACGCCAGCGGCAGGCGCTTGACCAGATGGAAGCGGCCGGTGCGGAGCGAACCGGCCTCAGTGGCGAGAGCATGGGCGGCCTTCAAGACGAGATTGTCGGGCTCGGCCGCGAGACCGTCGCCGAAGGGGCCGGCGAGCGTGAGTGAAAGCTCGGGGCCGGGCTCCAGCGATAGCGCGTCGCCCACGCCTGCGAAGGCGACGAGGCTTTCGAGTTCGTGGTAGCCGTCCGGCCTGCGGCCGAGCACGCGCAGCGTCAGGTTGATCTTGGCGCGGCAGCGCGTCGTCAGCGGGCCTGCCGTCATGACCGGCGACCAGCTCAGCCGCCGTCCTTCTTCGACTCTGCCGCGTTGGCAGAGGGCGAATCATCCAGGCCGCGCTCGATCTTGCGGAGGATTTTTTCCAGATCCTCGGGTTCGGGCTTGAGGTCGCGGGCGGCGTTCCACTGGAAGCGCGCCTCGAGCTGGCGTCCGACCTTCCAGTAGACGTCGCCGAGATGGTCGTTGATCACCGGGTCGGCGGGGCGCAGCTCGGTGGCGCGCTCCAGCTCGCGCAGCGCCTCGTCGTAGCGGCCGAGCCGATAATAGGCCCAGCCGAGCGAATCGGTGATGTAGCCGTCGCGCGGCCGCAACTCGACGGCGCGGCGCAGCATGCCGAGCGCCTCGTCGAGCTTGAGATGCTGGTCCACAAGCGAATAGCCGAGATAGTTCAGCACCAAAGCGCGCTCTCGCCCCAGCGGCTCGGGCATCAGCTCCAGCGCCTTGCGCAGATCGGCCTCGGCCTCGGGCCAGCGCTTGATGCGCTCGCGGGCGATGCCGCGGAAATAGAACAGGTCCCAGTTGGCGCGGCCGGGCGCGGCGAGCTTGCCGATCGCCTGATCGTAGACCTCGGCCGCCTCCTGGAAGAGCTTGCGCGAGCGATAGACATTGCCGAGCGCCGACAGCGCATCGACATCGTTGGGGCGCTCAGCGATCAGCGCCTTGAGATGCTTCACCGCCTCCTCGGAGCGGCCGAGCGTCTCCAGCGCCAGCCCGGCCTGGATCTCGGCGTTGGAGCGCAGCGGCGACGACGGCGGCATGCGCTCATAGACGGAAACAGCGTCCTCCGGCTGGCGGGCGCGCTCCAGGATATCGCCGAGCGTCAGGATGGCGAGATCGTGGACAGGGTCGAGATAGATGGCCAGCCGCAGATAGAGCAGGGCCGCGGCCTCGTCGCCCTGGCGGTTGCCGGCGCTGGCGAGCCCGTAGAGCACTTCGGCCGCGCCCTGCTGGGCGTTGCCGATCTGGCGCGGCGGCGTCTCGCGCGCAGCGACCTTGGCGAGGCCGTCGCGAATGATCGGGTGGTTGGGCAGCAGCCGGTCGAAATCGCCATAGGTCGCGGCGGCGCCCTCGAAATTGCCGTTGCGCGCCTGCATCCTCGCCCAGAGATCGACCAGCCTCAGCGTCGTCTTCTCGGCGTCATAGGCGCTCCTGAGGCGCTTCTCGGCGTCGGCCTTGCGGCCGGCGACATCGAGGATCAGCCCGGCATGATAGTCGCGGAAGAGGTTGTAGGAGGCCTCGCCGCGCAGGCGGTCCAGCGTCTCCAGCGCGCGCGTGCTCTGGCCGGAGCCGGCATAGGACCAGGCCGAAAGCAAGGTCGCGGTGATGTCGGCGGCGCGCCCGCGCCCGCCGCGCTGCAAATGGGTGCGCGCCTGCTGGTAGTTTTTGAGCTTGATCGCGCGGATGCCGAGCGCGAGCTGGGCGAGCCCGTTGCTGGCGTCGCGCTGGACCAGCTTTTCGGCGGCGCGGAAGGCGTCGCTCATCGCTCCGTCGGCCAGAAACGCGACGAAGCCGCGCTCCAGCAGGTCGGCATTTTGCGGATCGCCCTTGATCGCCTCCCTCAGATAGGTCGAGGCCGCGCCGAGATCGCGCCCCGCGCCCGCCACGATCGCCGCAAGATAATTGCCTTCGAGGCTGTCGGCTGGTTCGAGCGGTTGGGTCGTGCGGGTCGCGACCGCGCCCTGCGCCATGGCGGCGGCCTGAAAAGCCAGCAAAAACGCGAGGGCGAGCGCCGTGCGTGGGCCACGGCCCTTCATGCGAAATGTCACGACTGCTCTTCTCCCTCGGCGCGCGGCCCGGCCGCGAAGGCTGGATGTCATGCGCCGGTGCGTCCGGATGCGGACCCGTATGCTTTCAAGATGGCGGTTTCCGGGCTGCCCGGCAAGCGCGACGCGCGCCCGGCGCGAAAATGTGTAGCGCGCAAGCAACATGCGCGAAAAACGAAGCGTTTGAAGCCCCGTCAGCGCGAATCGGCAAGAGACCGCCAAGGTTCACGACGTAAGGTCGAAGGGTTCGCATCCTCCGCGACGATTCGTCTAGGATTATTCCCATGAAGAAGATGGTTCTCAGCCTCGCCGCCGTCGCCATGCTGGCCGGCTTCGCCGCCGGCTGCGCCCAGCCCGAGAAGCCGGCCCCGGCTCCGGTCACCCGCAAGGGCTGATCCGGCCTCACCGCCGGTGACGAACAAAGGCGCGCCGGGCGACCGGCGCGCTTTTTTCTTGCGCACGCTCTTTCGTCATTCCGGGGCTTCGCGAAGCGAAGAACCCGGAACCCACGACCGGGTGAGTATTGGCAACGCGGTCTTGAAGTTCGGGCCCGGCCGTGGGTTCCGGGTTCGCTGCTGCGCAGCGCCCCGGAATGACAGAGGCTACGGAGCGCCGCCGCCGCTCACATATTCGCGTAGCCCGGCCCGCCGCCGCCCTCGGGCACCGTCCAGGTGATGTTCTGGGCCGGGTCCTTGATGTCGCAGGTCTTGCAGTGGACGCAGTTCTGCGCGTTGATCACGAAGCGCGGCCCGGTCTTGGCAGCCTCGTCGGCATAGACCACCTCGTAGACGCCGGCCGGGCAATAGAGCCGCGCCGGCTCGCCATAGAGCGGCAGGTTCTTCTCGATCGGGATCGAGGGGTCGGTCAGCTTGAGGTGCGCCGGCTGGTCCTCCTCGTGATTGGTCGAGGACAGGAACACCGATGACAGCTTGTCGAACGAGATTTTTCCGTCGGGGCGCGGATAGACGATCGGCTTGACCTCGCTCAGGGGTTTCAGCGTCTCATGGTCCGCCTTGCCATGCTTCAGCGTGCCGAAGGGCGACCAGCCGAAGAGCTGGTTCAGCCACATGTCGATGCCGCCCAGCGCGATGCCGGCCATGGTTCCGTATTTCGACCAGAGCGGCTTGACGTTGCGTACCGGCTTGAGGTCCGCGCCGATGGGCCCGTCGCGCCAGCCCGTCTCGATCTCGACGACCTCGTCATGCGAGCGACCCGCCGCCAGCGCAGGGACCAGCTTCTCGGCCGCGAGCATGCCGGACAGGATGGCGTTGTGGCTGCCCTTGATGCGGGGCACGTTGACGAAGCCGGCCGAGCAGCCGATCAGCGCTCCGCCCGGGAAGGTCAGTTTCGGCACGGATTGGAAGCCGCCCTCGGTGATGGCGCGCGAGCCGTAGGAGAGGCGCTTCGCGCCTTCGAACAGGTCGCGGATCAGCGGATGGGTCTTGAAGCGCTGGAACTCGTCGAAGGGCGAGAGCGTCGGGTTCTCGTAGTTCAGATGGACGACGAAGCCGACCGAGACCAGATTGTCGTCGAAATGGTAGAGGAAGGAGCCGCCGCCTGTGCCGCCGTCGAGCGGCCAGCCGAAGGAGTGCTGCACCCGGCCCTTGACGAATTTCTCCGGCTTGACCTGCCAGATTTCCTTGAGGCCGATGCCGTATTTCTGCGGCTCGCGGTCGGTGTCGAGGCCGAACTTCCGGATCGCGATCTTGGAGAGCGAGCCGCGCGCGCCCTCGCCCAAAAGCGTGTAGCGGCCACGCAGTTCCATGCCGCGCGTGAAGCGCTCCGAGACCTCGCCGGATTTGGCGATGCCCATGTCGCCGGTGGCGACGCCCAGCACCGCGCCCGATTCGTCGAACAGCAGTTCGGCTGCGGCGAAGCCCGGATAGATCTCGACGCCCAGCGCCTCGGCCTGCGCCGCCAGATATTTTGCCACGAGCCCGAGCGAGCCGACGAAATTGCCGTGGTTGTTCATCAGCTTCGGCATGCCGAAATTGGGCAGGCGGATGCCGTTGGGCTCGGTGAGGAAATAAAACACATCTTCGCTGACTTCGGTCGTCAGCGGGCGGGCCTCGTCCTTGCGCCAGTCCGGCAGCAGCGCATCGAGGCCGACCGGGTCGATCACCGCGCCAGACAGAATGTGCGCGCCGACCTCGGCCCCCTTCTCGACCACGACGACGGTCAGGTTCTCGTCGAGTTGCTTCAGCCGGATCGCGGCGGCGAGACCGGCGGGACCCGCGCCGACGATGACGACGTCGTAGTCCATGCTCTCGCGCGGTTCGCTCTGCGCCTGTTCGAGATCCATCCTGCCCTCCGCGCGGCCCCCGACCGGGCCTCAAACCAAATTAGTTTACATATGAACTATTTTGCCTGCCGGTTCAAGCCGGGCGTGGCTCCAGTCTGGAAACCCTCTATCGAAGCGGCCGTTCCATTTTGCAACCAGACATCGCCGCTCCGCGCTGGAAGTCGCATGCAGCGACGCTGTCGGAGCGTCAACCCGCGAGGTAGCGATAGCCGAGCCAAATCGCGAGCGCGATGGAGGCGAGCCAGATGCAGGCGATCACCACTGCGGCGGTTGCGCTCACAGGGCGCTCGCCGGCAAACGCGGCGGTGGCCCGGTGCTCGGCCATGACCTCCGGCGGGATCATCCTGACCACGGCCAGAATGCCGAGGGGGACAAGGATCACATCGTCGAAATAGCCCAATACCGGGATGAAATCGGGGATCAGATCGATCGGCGACAACGCATATCCCGCGACGCAAAGCGCGAGCACCCGCGCGCGCCACGGCGTCCGGGGATCGCGGGCGGCGAGGTAGATCGCATGCACGTCGCGCCTTGCCGCCTTCGCCCAAGTTCTCAGCTTGCCGGTCATGCGACGATTGATGTCGCATATTCCGGCGCAAGCAAAGCGCTCGCGAATGCGCGGCCTCCCGTGATAAGGACGCAGCATGACTGCCGAAGCCGCCCCGCATCCGCTCGAACTGATCGCCTGGTATGCGGAAGCCGGCGTGACCGAGGCGCTGGACGAGACGCCGCATAACCATTTTGCAGAAGCGCCACCGGCCGCAACGGAGCGTGCCGCACTGCCGCCGGCGCGCGCGCTGCCCCCGCAGCGGCCTGCGGCTATGGTCCGCGCCATGCCGGCGGCCGCGACGACGCCCGACGAGGCGCAACTCTCGGCGCTGGCGCTCGCCCGCGAGGCGACGAGCCTCGACGAACTCAAAGCGGCGATGGCGCGCTTCGAGGGCTGCGCGCTGAAGGCGACCGCCAAGAGCCTCGTCTTCGCCGACGGCCATCCGGCGGGCCGGCTGATGCTGGTCGGCGAGGCGCCGGGCGCGGAGGAGGACCGGCTCGGCCTGCCCTTCGTCGGCAAGTCCGGCCAATTGCTCGACCGGATGCTGGCGGCGATCGGCCTGACGCGGGCCGAGCATGTCTACATCACCAACCTGCTGCCCTGGCGGCCTCCGGGCAACCGCACGCCGACGCCGCAGGAGGTCGCGATCTGCATGCCCTTCGTGCAGCGCCATATCCAGCTCGTGAACCCCGACATCCTGGTCTGCGTCGGCGCGCCCTCGGCGCAGGCGCTGCTCGGGCTTACCGGCATTCTCGCCTCGCGTGGCAAGTGGATGGAGTACGACACCGGCGCGCGCAGGGTCAGGGCGATGGCGACGTTGCACCCGGCCTATCTGCTGCGCCAGCCGCTGCAGAAGCGGCTGGCCTGGCGCGATATGAGAGCGCTGAAGGCGGCGCTTGAGGCGGGCGGCTGAGGCTGCGCCGTCATTGCGAGCGCAGCGAAGCAATCCAGCGTTTCGCTCTACGCTCTCCTGGATTGCTTCGTTGCGCTCGCAATGACGGAAAGGGACATGAGAGCACCCTGCGACATCGCGGAGCGCTGCCGCCGCGCGGCTGTTTGACTAGTGTCGCATCCGGCGGCGATGGTGAGCGGCACCAGTCGTTCCAGACGCCCCGCGCGCAGCCGGACGGAGCCTTGCGATGGACATCGACGCCTTTCTGCTCTCGCGCATCCAGTTCGCCTTCACCATCTCGTTCCACATCGTCTTCCCGGCCTTCACCATCGGCCTGTCGGCCTATATCGCGACGCTGCTGGGGATGTGGCTGAAGACGGGCGACAAGAAGTACCATGTGCTGGCGCGGTTCTGGACCAAGATCTTCGCGGTCTCCTTCGCGATGGGCGTCGTCTCCGGCATCGTGCTGTCATACCAGTTCGGCACCAACTGGAGCCGGTTCTCGGTCGTGGTCGGCAACGTCATCGGGCCGCTGATCGGCTATGAGGTGCTGACCGCCTTCTTCCTCGAGGCCTCGTTTCTCGGCGTGATGCTGTTCGGCTGGACGCGCGTGCCGCCCTGGCTGCATTTCCTCTCGGCCTGCATCGTAGCCGGCGGCACAGCTTTGTCGGGCTTCTGGATCCTCTCGGCCAATAGCTGGATGCAGTATCCGACCGGCCACGAGATGCGCGACGGCATCGCCTATCCGCTCGACTGGATGGCGATCATCTTCAACCCGACCTTTCCCATGCGCTACATGCACATGATGACGGCGGCCTATCTCACCACCGCCTTCGTCGTGCTGGCCACCGGCGCGCGGCATCTGATGGTCGGGCATCGGACCGAGACGGCCCGGACCATGGTTCGCATGGCGATCCTGATGATCGCGATCACCGCGCCGCTGCAGGCCGTGATCGGCCATCGCCATGGCGAGGACACGGCGAAGTACCAGCCGGCCAAGCTCGCCGCGATCGAGGCGCATTGGGATTCGTCCAAGCCCGCGCCGCTGGTGCTGTTCGCCTGGCCCGACGAGGTCGCGGGCGTGAACCGCTTCGAGATCGCGATCCCCGGCCTCGCGAGCCTGCTCACCCATGGCAGCATGGACGCGCTGTTCCCGAGCCTGAACGATTTCGCCATGCAGGACCGGCCGCCGGTGAAGATCCCGTTCTTCGGCTTCCGCATCATGGTCGGCATCGGCGTGTTCATGATCCTGTTCGGCTGGCTCGGCGCGTTTTTGTGGTGGAAGGGCAAGGTCTTCGAGGAGCGGCGCTGGCTCTGGGTGGCGCAATACACCTGGCCGCTGGGGTTCATGGCGATCCTGGCCGGCTGGTTCGTCACCGAGGTCGGCCGCCAGCCCTGGATCGCCACCGGCGTGCTGCGCTCGAAGGACGCGATCTCGCGGGTGACCACCGCGCAGGTCGCAATCTCGCTGGCGCTGTTCGTCTGCGTCTACTGCGTCGTGTTCTCGGCCGGCGTGCTGCTGATCAACCGGCTGATCGGCAAGGGACCAGACGAGATCACCACCGAGGAGCCGCCGCAGCAGCCTTCGCAGCGGCCCCTCAAGGCAGCCCAGGCGCCGGCCTCGGAGCTGTTCGGCGACGGCCATCCCGGCGACGACAAGATTCAGCCCGCGACCTGAGGGGACAGCCGAGATGGAATGGTATCTCCCCGTGATCTGGGCCGGGCTGATCGGCACCGCCGTGATGCTCTATGTGGTGCTGGACGGCTTCGACCTCGGCATCGCGATCCTGTTCCCGACGACCAGGGACGAGGCCGAGCGCGACCAGATGATGAACTCGGTCGCGCCGTTCTGGGACGGCAACGAGACCTGGCTGGTACTAGGCGGCGGCGGGCTCTGGGTCGCGTTCCCGACCGCCTACGCCATCATCATGCCGGCCTTCTACCTGCCGGTGACGCTGATGCTGCTGGCGCTGATCTTTCGCGGCGTCGCCTTCGAGTTCCGCTGGGTGGCCAAGCCCAACCACCACGTCTGGGACCTCGCCTTCTGGGTCGGCTCGGTGATGGCCGCCTTCTCGCAGGGCCTGATCCTGGGCGGCATGATCCAGGGCATCACGGTGGTCGACCGGCAGTTCGCCGGCGGCCCGTTCGACTGGTTCACGCCCTTCACCCTGATGTGCGGGGCCGGCGTCGTCGTCGGCTACGGCCTGCTGGGCGCGACCTGGCTGATCTACAAGACGGAAGGCAAGGTCGCCGAGCGCTCGCGCGCCCAGGCCAAGGTCTTGCTTCTCGGCCTGCTCGCCTTCGCGATCATCGTCTCGCTCTGGACGCCTTATGCCCACCCGCGCATCGCCGAGCGTTGGTTCACCTGGCGCAACATCGCGCTGCTCTGGCCGTTCCCGGTGCTGACGGGGCTGTGCGGGCTCATGGCCTGGAGGCGGCTGCACGGCAAGCACGAGTTCACGCCGTTCGCGCTCACCATCGCGATCTTCGCGCTGTGCTTCCTGGGCCTCGCGATCTCGAACTACCCCTATCTGGTGCCCCCTAGCCTGACGATCTGGGACGTCGCGGCCGCGCCCGCGAGCCATGTCTTCGTGCTGATCGGGGTGAGCTTCCTGCTGCCGATGATCCTGTTCTACACCGCCTTCGTGTACTGGACGTTCCGCGGCAAGGTGAAGATCGATAGCGGGTATCATTGAGGCGTCGGGAACACCGCCCCATGCCAGCCGTTGCAATGACCGCTTGAGTTCCGGTCGCCTCTCCCCGAGATTGCGCCGGAAGCGTCCAGGGGCAGCGCCATGAAGTGGGAAGATTACCGCCAGTCCGAATATCTGGAGGACCGGCGCGGCGGTGGCGGCGGCGGCGATTTCGCCGGGCTGCCCGGGGGGCGCGGCGGGCTCGGCATCGGCACCATGGTCGTGCTCGGCCTCGTCGGCTGGGCGCTCGGCATCGATCCGCGCCTGCTGATCGGCGGGGCGGAGCTTGTCGGCGGCATCGGCGGGCGGCAGGCGCCGACGCAGGAGA
The DNA here is from genome assembly GCA_019745195.1 of Beijerinckiaceae bacterium. Classification (GTDB taxonomy): domain Bacteria; phylum Pseudomonadota; class Alphaproteobacteria; order Rhizobiales; family Beijerinckiaceae; genus Allobosea. The sequence continues at coordinate 2,594 of JAIETL010000060.1, read as the reverse complement.
CGCGCCGCTCGGCCGGGCCGCCGGCCGACGAGATGGGCCGCTTCGTCTCGGCCGTGCTGGCCCAGAACGAGGACGTCTGGACCAAGCTGCTGCCGCAGCAGGCCAACCGCCGCTACGAGCCGCCCAATCTCGTGCTGTTCGCCGGCGTCACGCGGTCGGCCTGCGGGCGGGCGCAATCGGCGATGGGGCCGTTCTACTGCCCGCCCGACAAGCGCGTCTATCTCGACACCTCCTTTTTCCAGGAGATGCAGCGCAAGCTCGGCGGCGGTGGCGATTTCGCCTATGCCTATGTGATCGGCCACGAGGTCGCCCACCACATCCAGAACCTGATCGGCATCCTGCCCAAGGCCAACGAACTGCGCGAGCGCTCCTCCGAGCGCGAGGCCAACGCCATTTCGGTGAGGATCGAGTTGCAGGCCGACTGCTTCGCCGGCGTCTGGGCCCACAACATCCAGGCGATGGGCCGCATCGACGCGGGCGATGTCGAGGAGGCGATGCGCACAGCGTCCGCGATCGGCGACGACAGGCTGCAGAAGGCGTCGCAGGGGCAGGTCGTGCCTGATTCCTTCACCCACGGCTCCTCGGCGCAGCGCACGCGCTGGTTCACCACCGGGCTTCGATCCGGCTCGATGCAGAGCTGCGACACTTTTCGCACGAACCAGCTCTGAGGCCTCAGCCCCCGGCCCGCTCGCGTCTGACCGGCAGACGGCGCGGCGCGGCGCCGAGCCGGCCCGCCATCACCAGCGCCTTGGGCAGGACGAGGCCGGCGCGAAGGCGGCGCGCGCCAAACGAGATCGCGGCGCGCTCGCGCAGCGAACCGGCGACGCCGCGCAGCGGGATCAGCGCGGGCCGGTCGGGGCCGAGCATCAGGTGCCGCTCGACGACTTGCGCCCAGTGCGGCTGGGGCACGTCGCCGGAATCGAGCAGGATGAGCCAGTCGCCGCGCGCCTCGGCTGCGCCCAGATGCCAGCCCTCCGCCCCGCCGGCGCGCAGATAGCTCGCGCCTGTCGCATCGGCCAGGCGCTCGATCTCGGCGTCGCCGGCCGCATCGACGACGACGGCATGGCCGAGGAATCCATCGGCCACGGCCGGAATCAGCACGGAAAAGGTCGCGGCGAGGGCGGAGGCGTAACCATCCGCCCGGATGACGGCTGTGAGCATGCGCAATCCTTATGACGCAGCGCAACATGTCGCAATCCTGTCACTTGCAATTCGTTCCCGATATGTTCACATTCGAAAGATGAATTCCGGCTGATTCCCGGCCCTCTTCGACCTCCGGCGGCGCCCATGACACAGGCCAGACCCTCCTCGCGGCCGATCGCCGCCCAGATGCTGCGGCGGCGCGACGCCGAGCCGGCCTCTGTCTCCGCCCGCGTCGCCCCGCTCGATCCGCTCGCCTATGCCGGGCACCGGATCGACCCAGAGCGGCGGCGCGGGCGCGGCGCGACGATCAATCCAAGCGGTCGCTTCGAGGCCGAGAGCCGAGTCAGCGAGGATGACGGCTGGGGAACGCTGGGCGAGTTGCCGGCATTCAGGACCGAGGTCGCGATCGAGAAGCCGCGCACCATCATCACACGCAACGATTCCCCCGATATCTCGTTCGACCGCTCGATCAACCCCTATCGCGGCTGCGAGCATGGCTGCGTCTACTGCTTCGCGCGGCCGAGCCATGCCTATCTCGGCCTCTCGCCGGGGCTCGATTTCGAGAGCAAGCTGACCGCCAAGCCCGATGCGGCGCTGCTGCTGGAGAAGGAACTCTCGGCCGCGTCCTACCAGCCGCGCACCATCGCGATCGGCACCAACACCGACGCCTATCAGCCGATCGAGAAGAAGCTCCGGATCATGCGGTCGATCCTTGAGGTGCTGCAGCGTTTCAACCACCCGGTCGGCATCGTCACCAAATCGGCGCTGGTGCAGCGCGACATCGACATCCTTGCGCCCATGGCGGCGCAAGGGCTGGCCAAGGTTGCGATCTCGCTGACGACGCTCGATCCGAAGGTCGCGCGCACCATGGAGCCGCGCGCCGCCTCGCCGGCCAGGCGGCTGGAGACGATCCGCAGATTGTCGGAGGCCGGCATCCCCGTCACCGTGCTGGTCGCGCCGATCATCCCCGCGATCAACGAGCACGAGATCGAGCGCATCCTCGATGCGGCGAAGGCCGCGGGGGCGCGCGAGGCCGGCTATGTGCTGCTGCGCCTGCCGCTGGAGGTGAAGGATCTGGTACAGGACTGGCTGCTGACGCACCACCCCGACAAATTGCGCCATGTCGTCTCGCTGATCCGCTCGACGCGCGGCGGCAAGGATTACGACGCCGCCTGGGGCCAGCGCCAGGTCGGCTCGGGGCCTTACGCCTGGATGATCGGCCGCAGGTTCGAGATGGCGGCGGAGCGGCTGGGCTTCAACGGCGCGCGCACGAGGCTGCGCAGCGATCTCTTTCTCAAGCCGGAGAAGGAGAAGGCGCAGTTGAGCCTGTTTTGATGGGACCTTCCGTCATTGCGAGCGTAGCGAAGCAATCCAGCGGTCGTGTCCCATAGCGTGGTGTAGCTGAGGGGTGGTCATCGGCGATTGCCGGTTAGGTTTGGGTTGCGAACGCA
>JAIETL010000045.1 GCA_019745195.1 Beijerinckiaceae bacterium | reverse complement strand
TTGCGTTCGCAACCCAAACCTAACCGGCAATCGCCGATGACCACCCCTCAGCTACACCACGCTATGGGACACGACCGAACATTTCAACCGTTCGCGGCGGCTAAGCCCCTTCGATCCCATGAGCCACAGCACGTATTTCGGCATAGCCGGTGCTAATTTCGTTGCCGGACGGTATGACGAAGCGCTCACCTGGATCGACCAAGCGATTTTGTGCGGTCCCGAGATGACCTGGATGCACCGGCTCGGCGCAGCTTGCGCTGCCATGGCAGGAGATCGCGTTCGGGCAGCGCGCTCGGTCGAAAACGTCCAAAGCTTTGCTCCCGGTATCGACGCCGCCCAGTTGACCGACGCGGTGCCCTGGCAGGTGCCCGATATTCGTGAACGCTATCGAATTGCACTGGTGCGGGCCGGGTTTACAGCTTGATGAACCCAAACATACAGCCGCAGCCGCTGGCCGAATGCATGTTCATCTCAAGTGCCGAACCCAAAAGCGCATGCCGCGCAACTATTGAGATCACGGATGTATGGGATTGGCCCAGGCCTCAAGGCCCGGAATTTTCAGGACGCCTTCCACGCACAATCTTGACTTCGCGCGCCATGCCCGCTCCTCAATCCGTAAACCGCTCCCCCGACACCACCACCGGCCGGTCGCCGAGCTTTCCCGCCTTGCGGCGCGTCAGGAATCTCGGCCGGCGGCCGTTCAGCACAGAATAGCGCCGCCTGATCCGGATCGGGCCGAGCGCCAGCCGCCCGACCTGCGGGTAGGGCTCGGAGATGACGCCGTCACCGGTTTCCAGCAGCAGGGGCAGCCCGCTGGTGCGGCCGCAATCGCGCCAGAGCGCGACCGCGTCGTCGCTGTCGGCGACCGCGACCGTGATCGAGCGGCCGTCGCCTGCCGTCAGCGCCAGTTCGAAGCGCTCGTCTGTGTGCTCGCCGTCATTCCTGGCTGTGGTCAGACGCAGCGCGACGCCGCGCCAGCCTGCCCCGGCCCGCAGGATGCGCACCGGCCCGATGCGCTCGACGCACGGGCTCTCGGCCTGCGCCGGCATCGGGTTCTTCGCGACGATGCTCTGGGTTGTCGTGCTGCCGGAGCGGTCACGCATGACCTCTCCGGCAGCCGGCGTGACGCTGGCCATCGGTTTTAACGCCTCTCTTAAATCCCTGCCGCTCCGGAGCCCTCTGTGCGTATCGGGGCTCTCGTGCTTGCCATGCGAGAGTGGCGTCAGCGCCTTCCCGAGCGCTTAAGGGGCTCGGTTAAAAGACCGTGTTTTCCGGCCGAAATGCCCCGGCATGGCCTGTTTCATGCATGATGCTTGACGGAATCTTTCGGTGCGCGGCGGCATTTGGCGCTTGTCCGCCCGGCATCGTCAGCCGATACGGAGAGCATGATGAGCACGCCCCCGATGCCGATCGCGTCCGATCTGTTGCCGGCGATCCGCGAAAGCTGCGTCGCGGCCGGCGAGATCGCGCTTGCACTGTTTCGCCCCGGCGAGAAGACGGCGGCCAAGACCTGGTCGAAGGCCGGCGGCTCGCCGGTGACGGAGGCCGATATCGGCGTCGACACGTTTCTGCGCATCCAGCTTTCGGTGCTGCTGCCGGACGCCGCCTGGCTGTCGGAAGAGACCGTGGACGACGCGCTGCGGCTCTCGCGGCGCTTCGTCTGGGTGGTCGATCCGATCGACGGCACGCGCGCCTATATGGCGGGCTCGCCGGACTGGGCGGTCTGCGTCGCGCTGCTCGACGAGGGCCGGCCGATCCTGGGCATCGTCCACGCCCCGGCGGCGGGCGCGACCTATACCGCCATCGCCGGCGGCGGAGCGCAGCGCAATGGCGAGCCGATCGCCGCCTCGGGCCTGAACGCCCTCGCGGAGGCCCGCATCGCCGGCCCCAAGCCGATGCTCGATGCGCTGGCCCGGCTGGAGGCCTTTTCGCCCGCCGACAAGATCCCCTCGCTGGCGCTGCGGCTGGCGCGGATCGCCGACGGCACGATCGACGCCGGGCTCGTCTCGCCCGATGCGCGCGACTGGGATCTGGCGGCGGCGGACCTGATCCTGGTCGAAGCCGGCGGCCGGGTCAGCACCGGGGACGGCAGTGCGGTCGTCTACAACCGCGAGACCCCGGTGCATGGCATGCTGGTGGCCAGCGGCGCGGGCCTGTCGGCCCCGCTGCTGGGCGCGCTGCAGCGCATGCGCGACGGCCAGACCCAGCGAATCTGAGCGCTTGCGCTTCATTCCGCCGCAAACCCGCATTCGGCACTCGCGCAGCCGAATCTTATGCCCTATTGAGCGCAACGACAGACAAGCCCCGTATCGGAGGGACTCATGGCCGCTGAACCCGAAGCCAAGCAGCTTCTGCATCTCGTCATCGGCGGCGAACTGAGTTCGCTGGACGGGGTGACGTTCAAGGATCTCTCGAAGATCGACATGGTCGGCGTCTATCCAAACTATGCCAGCGCCCATGCCGCCTGGAAGGCCAAGGCGCAGGCGACGGTCGATCAGGCGCAGACGCGCTATTTCGTGGTGCATCTGCACCGCCTGCTCGATCCCGAGACGGGCCACGCCTGAACCGCGCGCGGTTCCGGACAGGACTTCATGGGTTTTTCCATCCTCAAGACGCGCGCGGCGCAGGAGACGATCGGCCGCCTGCTGGCCGGCTATCTGAAGCTCGTCCAACGCACCAACCGCATCGTGGTGGAACCTGCCGACATCTACGAGCAGGTGCGGCCCGGCCTGCCGCTGATCATCGCGATGTGGCACGGCCAGCACATCATGATCCCCTTCGCGCGGCCGGACTGGATGCCGGCCTGCTCGCTGGTCTCGCGGCATGGCGATGGCGGCTTCAACGCGGTGGCGCTCCGCCAGCTCGGCATCGGCGCAATCCGGGGTTCGGGCGCACTCGGCAAGAAGATCCGCGAGAAGGGCGGGGCCAGCGCCTTCCTCGCCATGCTGCGCCACCTCAAGGCCGGCGACACCATGGTGCTGACCGCCGACATCCCCAAGCGCGCCCGCATCGCCGGCATCGGCATCATCCAGCTCGCGCGCGCCTCGGGCCGGCCGATCCGGCCGATCGCGGTCGTGACCAGCCGACGGATCGACTTCAAGAGCTGGGACCGGGCCTCGATCGGGCTGCCCTTCGGGCGCGGCGCGATCGTCGTGGGCGACGAGATCACGGTCGCGCGCGACGCCGACGATGCGACCTGCGAGGCTGCGAGGCTTTCGCTGCAGGACGGGCTCGACGCGGCCCATGCCCGCGCCTATGCGCTGGTCGGCGACGTCGATCCGGGTGCGGGCCTGCGGCAGGCGCAGGCCACGGCCGAGGCTGCGGTTTCGGGTCAGGCGGCATGATCGGCCAGGGTGCATTGCTCAGCGGCTACCGGCTCGCCACCGCGCTGCTGGAGCCGGCGGCGGCGGGCCTGCTGGTCTGGCGCAGGCAGCGCGGCAAGGAGGACCCGACGCGCTTCGCCGAAAGGCGCGGCTATCCGGGCGTGCGGCGGCCCGACAAGACGCTGGTCTGGCTGCATGGCGCGAGCGTCGGCGAGACGGTGACGCTGCTGCCACTGGTCGAGAAGCTGCAACAGCGCGGGCTTGCCGTGCTGGTGACCTCGGGCACCGTGACCTCGGCCAAACTGCTCGCGGCGCGGCTTCCGGCCGGCGTCATCCATCAGTATCTGCCGCTCGACGTGCCGCGCTACATGCGCCGCTTCCTCGATTACTGGCGGCCCGAGATCGGCCTGATCTGCGAATCCGAGATCTGGCCCAATCTGATGATCGAGGCGAAGAAGCGCGCCGTGCCGCTGGTGCTGGTCAACGCCCGCATGTCGGCGCGGTCGTTCAGGCGCTGGTACAAGGCCCCCAAGACCTCGCGCTACCTGCTCTCCTGCTTCGAATGCTGCCTCGCGCAGTCGCAGGGCGACGCCGAGCGGCTGGCGCAACTGGGCGCGCCGCGCGTCAGCGTCGCCGGGAACCTGAAGTTCGACGTGCCGGCCCCGCCGGCCGACGCCGACATGCTGGCGATCCTCGACGGGCTGACGACGGGGCGGCCGGTGTGGATCGCGGCCTCGACGCATCCGGGCGAGGACGAGATGGTGCTGTCGGCGCATCTGGGCATCAAGCCGCATCTGCTTAAACTTCTGACCATCATCGCGCCGCGCCACCCGCAGCGCGGGCCGGAGATCGAGGAGTTGTGCGAGGCCAACGGCGTCGCCGTGGCGCGCCGCGCGGCCGGCCGGACGCCTGACGCCCAGGTCGAGATCTATGTCGCCGATACGGTGGGCGAACTCGGCCTGCTGTTTCGGCTCTCGCAGGTCGCGTTTCTCGGCGGTTCGCTCGTCCCGGTCGGCGGGCACAATCCGATCGAGCCCGCAAAGCTCGGCTGCGCCGTCGTGCATGGGCCGCATGTCCAGAATTTCAGCGAGATCTTCGCGGCTTTCGACGGCGATGGCGGTTCGCGCGGCGTCGCCGACACCCAGGAACTGGCGGCCACGGTGCATGGCTGGCTCAGCGACCCGGCGAGCGCAAGGCAGGCGGCCCGCGCCGCCGCCCAGACCAGCGCGCGGCTCGGCGGCGCGTTGACCCGGACGATGCAGGCGATCGAGCCGCTGCTGATGCGCGTCGCGCTCGGCCAGCGCGACGCCGCATCCTGATGGGCCTGGCCTGATGCGCGCGCCGGGCTTCTGGTGGCGGCCCAAGCCCGGCTGGCTGGCCGGGCTGCTCTCGCCACTGGGATGGCTTTACGGGACGCTCACGCTCCTGCGGATGCGGCGGCCGGGGATTTCGGTCGGCATCCCGGTGATCTGCGTCGGCAATTTCGTGGCGGGCGGGGCCGGCAAGACGCCGACCGCGATCGCGCTGACCGAGATGCTGGCGGCGCGCGGTGACAAGCCTTTCGTGCTGATGCGCGGCTATGGCGGCCGACTCGCAGGGCCAGTCGCAGTCGATCCATCGAGCCATTCGGCCGCCGATGTCGGCGACGAGGCGCTTCTGATGGCGGGCCTTATGCCGACGGTGGTGGCGCGCGACCGGCCGGCGGGAGCGGCGCTGGCGAAGGCGCTGGGGGCCAGCGTGATTGTCATGGATGACGGTCTGCAGAATCCTTCGCTCGCCAAGGCGCTGCAGCTCGCCGTGGTCGATGGCGCGAGCGGCGTCGGCAATGGCTTGTGCCTGCCGGCCGGGCCGCTGCGCGCGCCGCTCGCCGGCCAGTGCGAGGCGACCGACGCGGTCATCGTGATCGGCGACGGCGATGCGGGCTCAGGCGTCGCGGCGGATGCGCGCGCCTCCGGACTTGCCGTCCTTACCGCGCGGCTTGCGCCCGATCCCGGCGTCGCCGCCACCCTGTCGGGGCAGGCCGTGATCGCAGTGTCGGGGATCGGCCGGCCGGAGAAATTCGCCGCGACCCTGCGGCAGACGGGCGCGACGATCCTCGCCGAACGGCCTTTCGGCGACCATCACGCCTATACGCCGGCCGATGTCGCGGAGCTGATCGCGCAGGCGGGGCGGCTCGGCGGCAGGATTGCGACGACCGAGAAGGACATGACCAAGCTCGGGCCGCTCTGGCCGGCGGCAGAGCGAGATCGGCTGCTCGTGCTGCCGGTGACGCTCGTTTTCGACGATTGTATCGCGATAGCGCGGCTGCTGGACCGCGCGCTCGCCGCCTCAGCGCCTGCCGGCGCGGCGCAGCCTTAGCTGCACGGCCTCGGGCGAGACATAGGCTTCCTGCCAGTCGACCGACCAGTAGCGCAATTCGTCGAGCCTGATCGGCGCGCCGGTCACCGCGCAGCGCACGAAGGCGCCCGGACGGACGACGCGGAACTCGCCGTGGCCGTAGTCGAGGGCCGCCTCGGGGCCCGGCAGCGGGGGGCGCTCGCTGATATTCATTCTAAATGCATCGAAACCGTTGATCGGGAAGCGGATTATCTGAATAGTCTCGCCCCTGTGATAGCGCCCCTGCCCATGATGTCCAGTCTGACGCGTCTGGCGACCCTGCTGACCTGCATCTGCGGGCTGCTTGCGCCTGCGCCGGCTTGGGCCGGCGGCTATGAGCGCGTCCGCATTCCGATCGAGGACGGGCAGCTCGACGCGGTGCTGTATCGCCCGCCGGGGCCCGGACCGTTTCCCGCCGTCGTCGCGATGCATGGCTGCGGCGGCCTTTGGCGCGCCAGCGGCCAGCTCTCGACGCGCCATTCGGACTGGGGCGAACGCCTCGCCGCGGCCGGCTTCCTCGTGCTGATGCCCGACAGCTACGGCTCGCGCAAGCTCGGCTCGCAATGCGGCGTCAAGGACCTGACCGTGCGGGCGAGCCGCGAACGCGTCGTCGACGCCAACGCCGCGCGCCACTGGCTGCAACTGCGCGAGGATGTGCTGCCGGCCGCGATCTCGCTGATCGGCTGGTCCGGCGGCGGCTCCGCCATTCTCGCCGCCGCGAGGAAGGACCGACGGCCCGCCGATACCGCCCCGGACTTCGTGCGGGCGGTGGCGTTCTATCCGAGCTGCCGCACGCAGTCGGACTCGACCAGCTTCGCCGCGCGGCTGCCGATCATGATCCTGATGGGCGACGCCGACGACTGGACGCCGCATGGCCCCTGCGACTTCCTCGCCAAGGCGGCGCAGGCGCGCGGCGAGCAGGTCGAACTCGTGCTCTATCCCGGAGCGCTGCATGATTTCGACCATCCGCGCCTCGAAGTGCGGGAGCGCAACGACATCGCCTATTCCGCGACCGGCACCGGCAGGGCCACCGTCGGCACCAACCCGGCCGCGCGCGAGGACGCGCTGAAGCGGGTGAAGGCTTTTCTGAAGGGGCTTTGAGCCTGGCCTCTGCGCGCATCCTTCATCGTCTTTGCGAGCGTAGCGAAGCAATCCAGCGTCTCGCGCCGACCTCTGGATTGCTTCGCTACGCTCGCAAAGACGGCAGGGGACGGTTCAAGACCGCTGCGTTCAGAACAGATCGCCCTGCCCCGGCCTAGGCGTGTCGCGGCGTACCGGACGAACGGGCCGCGCGGCTGTGTCGCCTCCCCCCGCGACCACGGCAGAGAAGCGCCCATCAGAGACCTGCACGCTGAGCGCCTGACCCGGCTTTGCGCCCGTGACGCTGCGCACCAGTTCGCCGGCCTCGTCGCGCACCAGCGCATAGCCGCGCGCCAGCACCGATTGCGGGCCGAGCGAGGCCAGCAGCGACCAAAGGCCGGCCAGCCGGTCACGGCGGCGCTGCACCTGGCGCTCAAAAGCTGATAGCACGCGCAGCGCCACCGCCTCCGCCCGGTCACGGGCACGGCCAATGCGGTCAATCTCGCGCTTTATCAACGTGTCACGCGCCACCCGTAAGGCCCGCGCCCGCGCATCGAGCCGCTGGCGCGCCTCGGCGAGCCGGACCAGCGGCGCGTTGCGCGCAAGCTTCTGGCTGGCCACGACAAGCCGGTTTTCATAGGAGCGCGCATTGCGCGCCAGCGCAGGAGCGAGCTTGGCGGCGAGCAGATCCAGCCTTTGCCGCGGTCCCGACAGCACGGCCTCGGGGCCAGGCAGGGCGCGGGCCAGCGCGCGCAGATCGCTCCGGCGGCGGTCGGAGAGCCTGCGCATCGCGCCGGCCTGACGCCGCGACAGATCGGCCACCTGCGCCATCAGTTCGGCCCGGACGGGGACAACCTTCTCGGCAGCCCCGGTCGGCGTCGGAGCGCGCAGATCGGCGGCGTGGTCGATCAGGGTCCAGTCGGTCTCGTGGCCGACGGCCGAGACCAGCGGGATCAACGAGGCGGCGGCCGCGCGGACCACGACCTCCTCGTTGAAGCCCATCAGATCCTCGAGCGAGCCGCCGCCGCGCGCCACAATGATGACGTCGGGACGCGGAATGCGCCCGCCTTGCGGCAGCGCATTGAAGCCGGCGATGGCGGCCGCGACCTCGGCCGCGCTGGTCTCGCCCTGCACCCGCACGGGCCAGACGACGACATGGCGGGGAAAGCGGTCCTCCAGCCGGTGCAGGATGTCGCGGATGACGGCACCCGTCGGCGAGGTGACGACGCCGATGACGCGCGGCAGATAGGGGATGAGCTGCTTTCGCTCCTCGGAGAAGAGCCCTTCCGCCGCCAGCCGCTTGCGCCGCTCCTCCAGCAGCGCCATCAACGCGCCGACGCCGGCTGGCTCTAGCGAATCGATGATGATCTGGTAGCTCGATTTACCGGCGAAGGTGGTGATCTTGCCGGTGGCGATGACCTCCAGCCCGTCCTGCGGACGCGTCTTCAGCCGGCCGAACACGCCCTTCCAGATCACGGCGTCGATCTTGGAGTTGGCGTCCTTCAACGAGAAATAGACATGGCCCGAGGCGACCGGGCCGCGATAGCCCGAAATCTCGCCGCGCACCCGAACGAAGCCGAACGCATCCTCCAGCGTGCGCTTGAGCGCGCCCGACAGGTCGGAGACCGACCATTCGGGGGCGTTGGAGACGGGGGCGTCGCGCGATTCGGCTTCCATTGCGCGAGCTTAGCGGTGGCGCCCGCGAAGCAGAAGCGTTGCTCCGCACGGATGCGGCGGCTATTGCGGCCGGGCAGAATGCGGAGACAGCGATGAACATTCTTCTGATCGGGTCCGGCGGCCGCGAGCATGCGCTGGCTTGGGCGATCTCGGCCTCCCCGCTCTGCGACAAGCTCTTCATCGCGCCCGGCAATCCCGGCACCGCGCAATGCGGCGAGAATGTCGTGCTGGACATCGTCGACCATCAGGCCGTGGTCGCGTTCTGCCGGCTCATGACGATCGGCCTCGTCGTCGTCGGGCCGGAAGGTCCGCTCGTCGCCGGCATCGCGGATGATCTGGCTGCGGCCGGTATCAAGGTGTTCGGACCTTCGAGGGCCGCGGCCCAGCTCGAAGGCTCGAAGGCGTTCACCAAGGAACTCTGCGCCGAGTTCGGCATACCGACCGCAGGCTTCGGCCGCTTCTCGGATGCGGCCTCGGCACGAGCCTATGTCGCCGTGCAGGGCGCGCCGATCGTGATCAAGGCGGACGGGCTCGCCGCCGGCAAAGGCGTGGTGATGGCGGAAACGCTCGACGAGGCGAACGACGCGATCGAGATGATGTTCTCGGGCGGGCTCGGGGCGGCCGGCGCGGAGATCGTGATCGAGGAGTGGATGATCGGCGAGGAGGCGAGCTTCTTCGCGCTGTGCGACGGCACGCATGCGCTGGCGCTCGCATCGGCGCAGGACCACAAGCGCGTCGGCGACGGCGACACAGGCCCCAACACCGGCGGCATGGGCGCCTATTCGCCGGCACCCGTGATGACGCCGGCCATGGAAGAGCGGGTTATGGCCGAGATCGTGCGGCCGACGCTGGCGGGGATGGCGCTGCGCGGCACGCCGTTCAAGGGCGTGCTCTTCGCCGGGCTGATGATCACGGCCGATGGCCCTAAGCTGATCGAATACAATGTCCGGTTCGGCGACCCCGAATGCGAGGTGCTGATGCCGCGCCTGCGCAGCGACATCGTGCCGGCTCTGATCGCGGCCTGCGACGGCGTGCTCGACCAGATCACGCTGCGCTGGTCGGAGCAGGCGGCGCTGACGGTGGTTCTGGCGGCGAAGGGCTATCCGGCCAGGCCGGAGACCGGCAGCGTCATCAAGGGCATCGAGAAGGCCGAAGCGCTGGCGGACGTGCTCGTCTTCCATGCCGGCACGAAACAGACGGCGCTCGACCTCGTCGCCAGCGGCGGGCGCGTGCTCAACGTGGTCGGGCTCGGCAAGAGCGTGAGCGAGGCGCAGAGGAAGGCCTATGCCGCCGTCGATCTGATCGACTGGCCGGGCGGCTTCTGCCGCCGCGACATCGGCTGGCAGGCGGTGAAGCGGGAGAGCGGTGGCTGACAACGCGACCGCCCACTTATATACTCAGGTCAGAGCCGATATATATATGGAGGCGTCATGACCCTGATGATCAAGAACGCGGCCACCGACCGGGTTGTCCGGGAGATGGCGAAACAGACCGGCGAAACCATCGCGGACGCGGTGCGGATTGCTGCAGAGGAGCGGTTGGCGAGACTGCCCGGGCCAAGGCGACAAGGCTCGATCGATCATGAGAAGCTCGAACGGATTCTCGCGGAGTTTCGCGCCAATCGGATCGATGACCCGCGCACCGATGATGAAATCATTGGCTACGACGAAAACGGGCTGCCGACATGACCATAGCGTTGGCTGTCGATACGTCGGCAATTGTGGCCATTCTGACCGAGGAGCCCGAAGCGTCCGCTCTCAAGGCCATTCTGGACGCCTGCCCCCTCAACCACTGCTCGACAGTCGCGTTTCTGGAGGCATTCATGGTGTTGTCGTCACGCGTTGCGCACCTCAAGGTCGGCGGGCTTCAGGACGCTTTGCAGACGCTGGCCATCACCCAGTATTCCGTCGATGCCCAGCAGTCGGCACTCGCAGCCGAAGCGTTTCTCCGCTTCGGCAAGGGCCGGCATCCGGCCAGACTCAACCTCGGCGACTGCTTTTCCTACGCCCTTGCCAAATCGCTGAACGCCCCGCTGCTCTATAAGGGCGACGATTTCGCCAAGACCGACATCGTCTCCGCCGCGACCACGGACGCCAAGACCCCGGACTTCATGCCATGAGCAATCTCGACAGCCTCTTCCCCGGCTTCAAGGGCCACTGGATCGACGGGCCCGTCGGCAGGATCTTCGCGCGCGTCGGCGGCGAGGGGCCCCCTGTCGTGCTGATCCACGGCTTCCCGCAGACCCATGCCGAATGGCACACAATCGCGCCGGAGCTGGCGAAAACGCACACCGTCGTCTGTCCCGATCTGCGCGGCTATGGCTGGTCGGCCGCGCCCCATGGCGACGGCGGCAAGGCGACCTATTCCAAGCGCGGCTCCGGCGAAGACATCGTCGCGGCGATGCAGGCGCTGGGGCATCTGCGCTTCGCGGTGGTCGGCCATGATCGCGGCGCGCGTATCGGCTACCGGCTGGCGCTCGACCATCCCGGCCGCGTCGAGCGGCTGGCGCTGCTCGACATCATGCCGACCATCTCGATGTGGGAGGGCATGAACGCGATGCGCGCCATGCAGGTCTATCACTGGACCTTCCTCGCCCAGCCCGAGCCGGTGCCGGAACGGCTGCTCAAGACCGACCCGATCCCCTGGCTCGACCACTGCATCGCGAGCTGGACCAAGGCGAAAACGCTCGACGCCTTTGACCCGCTGGCGATGGAGTCCTACCGCGAGTCGTTCAACGATCCGGCCCGCATCCATTCGGCCTGTGAGGATTACCGCGCCGGGGCGACGACCGATCCCGAACATGATCGCATCGACCTCGCGGCGGGAAAGCGCATCCTGTGCCCGGTGCTGGCGCTCTGGGGCGACGCCGGCATTCCGGGCAAGGGTGCAAGCCCGCTCGATCTCTGGCGCGCGACCTTCGCCCCGCAGGCTGAGGGACAGGCGATCGACAGCGGCCATTTCCTGCCCGAGGAGAACCCGGCCGCGACGCTGGCGGCGCTGACGCCCTTTCTGGCCGCGCCGGCGAACTAACGCGGCGGTTGCCGGCAGCGGCCGCAGCGCCCACATTCCGCCCATGCCGCGCAGCACCCCAGCCCCCGCGAGACAGCCCGCGCCGACGACGCCCGAACTCGCGCTCGTGCTCGGCGCCGGCGGGGCGCGGGGCCTGAGCCATATCCTCGTGCTGGAGGCGCTGGACGAGCTCGGCGTGAAACCCGCGCTGATCGCCGGCTGCTCGATGGGCGCGATCGTCGGGGCGGCCTATGCGGCGGGATTGTCGGGCCGCGATCTGCGCGAGCATGTCGCGATCACCTTCAGGGATCGGGCGCGGGTGATCGCGCGCCTGCTCGACGCCCGGATCGGCAAGTTCACCGATTTGATGCGCGGCATCGGCAACCCGGTGCTGATCGACGGCGAGCGGATGCTCGACCTGTTCTGGCCCGAGAAGGTGCCCGACCGGTTCGAGGAACTCGCCATCCCCTTCATGGCGCTGGCGACGGATTATCACCTGCACAGCGAGGTGCCGCTGACGAGCGGGCCGCTGACGCCGGCGGTCGCGGCCTCGCTCGCCATTCCGGGGCTGGTCAGGCCCGTCGTGATCGGCGAGCGCGTGCTGGTCGATGGCGGCGCGATCAACCCGCTGCCCTATGACCGGCTGATGGCGGCCGGCCGCATCGTCATGGCGGTCGACACCAGCGCGCCCGCCACGATCAGCGACCGGCGCATCCCCGAGCCGCTCGAGTCGATGGTCGGCGTCTCGCAGATCCTGACCCGGACGATCGTGCAGCGCATGATCGAGCGCCAGCCGCCCGACATCCTGATCCGTGCCGGCGTGGATTCCGTCGGCGGGCTCGATTTCTTCAAGGCGAAGGCAATCCTGGAGGCGGCCGAGCCGGTGAAGGACGAGGTCAAGCGACGGCTGGCGCAGGCTCTCGAACGGACGGGCTGACGGCGTCCGCCGCCTCGCAGCGGAAGCCCGGCAGAGCCTTCGTCAGCGCCGCGCGTCCCGCTGGCGTCAGCGTGACGACGCGGCTGTCCTTGCGGCGCAGCACCCAGCCCATGTCGAAGCAGCGGCAGGCCAGCGCGGCGGCGAGCGAGCCTGCGAGATGGGGCCGGCGCTCGCTCCAGTCGAGGCAGGGACGAAGCGCGGCGCGGCGGCCCTTGCGCTCCACTGGTGCGACGCCGAGGCCTGCGAACACCGCCTCGCCGGCCGCCGTCAGGCCATAGCCGCCCTCGCTGACGGTGAGATGCCCCGCCGCGACCAGCGCGTCATGGATGGCGATGCCGAGGCGGCCGGCGAAGTGGTCGTAGCAGGTGCGCGCCTCGGCCAGGTCCGCTCCGACCCGCGAGGACAGGCGTCGCGGCGTGGAAGCGGGGCCCGCCAGCACCATCAGCCCCTCGATGGCGGCGGCGACCTCGGGGCCCGCCAGCCGGTAGTAGCGATGGCGGCCCTGCACGGCGACGCCGAGCAGACCGCCCTGCATCAGCCTTGCGAGATGGCCGCTCGCCGTCTGCGGCGCGACGCCGGCGAGAAAGGCCAGTTCCTTGGCCGTCAGCGCGCGGCCGTCCATCAGCGCCTGCAGCATGTTGGCGCGCGCCGGATCGCCCATCAGATGGGCGATCTCCGCGAGGTATGGGCCGGGCGTGGACATGATGGCGCTCCTGATGCCGTTCCGGATTACCTCTCCGTCATCCCGGACAAGCGGCAAAGCCGCGCCGCTCCGGGATCCATCATAATGCACGTCGGCGCTCTAGGATGGATCCCGGAGCTCCGCTTCGCTGCGTCCGGGATGACGGCGGAGGTTTTGAAGACATTGCTTGCCAAGGCCCTCCAAGAGCAACCCGGAACGCTACGGCCATCACCGTAGCGTCGCCCCGCGACAGGAGGCGGCGGGAGTGGCACAACGCCGGCCATGGAACCGCACATCATCCTCTTCATCGCCGCCACCTTCCTGCTGGCGGGCTTCGTCAAGGGCGTCATCGGGCTCGGCCTGCCGACCATCGCGGTCGGCGTGCTCGGCGTGATCATGGCCCCGGCACAGGCGGCGGCCCTGCTCGCCATCCCCAACATCGCCACCAATGGCTGGCAGATCGCGACCGGGCCGGGGCTCAGGACGATCCTGATCCGGCTCTGGCCGATGATGGCGGGCATCGTGGCCGGCGTCTGGGCCGGCGCGGGGCTGCTGGAGCAGCAGAAGAACGGCTCGGCGACGCTATGGCTCGGCATCGCGCTCATCCTCTATGCGCTGGTCGGGCTGAAGGCCGCGAAGCTGCGCGTGCCGGCCCGGGCCGAGATCTGGCTCGGACCCGTCATCGGCCTCGCCACTGGGGTCGCCACGGCCGCGACCGGCGTTTTCGTGCTGCCGGCCGTGCCCTTTCTGCAGGCGCTCGGGCTCGACAAGGACGAGCTGGTGCAGGCGCTCGGCCTGTCCTTCCTGGTCTCAACGCTGGCGCTCTCCGTCGGGCTGATCGGCGCGGGCGCGCTTGACTGGACGGTCGCCTGGCATTCGACGCTGGCGCTGGCGCCCGCGCTGGCCGGAATGGCCTTCGGGACCATGATCCGCAACCGCATCTCGGCCCAGGCGTTCAAGATGTGCTTCTTCGCCGGCCTGCTGGCGCTGGGCGGATATCTGGTGCTGCGCGCCGCGGCGTAGACGGCTCTGCGGAGCGGACCCAAAGGATTGCGCCCAATCGGTTGACGGCTGGCTAACTTCCGGAACAGCCCATGCGCGCCAGCCCTGCTCCCCCATGGTAACCTTTCCGCTTCGTGCATTGCGTCATGGAGGCGTGGATGGCCGACGAGGTGAGGGACTATCTGACATCGGAGATCGAGACGCTGCGCAGCGCCGTCTTCCGGGCCGGCGTGCTGAACGCCAAGACGCTCGGCCCCTGCGCCGACGCGCATCTCGAAAACGTCCTGCGCTACGTCGCCGCCTCGCCGGAACTCGACGAGGCGACGCATGTCGCGCTCGCGCGCACCGCCGTCTTCGCACGCGCGCTTTATGCGCAGGCGAAGATCGCCGAGATCGAGGAAGCGCGCCGGCATGCGCTGGCGGCGATCGATGCGTTTGCCATGGCCGTGGACGGAGCCGTAGCGAATGGGATGGGGTTGGCGCGCTGGCATCGCGAAGGCGGCTACGTTGCCACCACTACCGCCGCCCCCTGAAAAACCCCCGCAGCATCTCCGCCGCCTCCCCTTCCCTCATCCCGCCATACACCTCCGGGACATGGTGGCAGGTCGGGCTGGCGTAGAGCCGCACCCCGTTCTCGACCGCGCCGCCCTTGGGATCGCTTGCGCCGAAATAGAGCCGGCGGATGCGGGCAAACGAGATCGCGCCCGCGCACATCGGGCAGGGTTCGAGGGTGACGTAGAGGTCGCAGCCGGTCAGGCGCTCGCTGCCGAGCGCTGAGGCCGCCGCGCGCAGCGCCAGCATCTCGGCATGGGCCGTCGGGTCGCGGTCCTCCAGCGTGCGGTTGCCGGCGCTGGCGAGAACCGCGCCGTCCTTCACCACCACCGCGCCGACAGGCACCTCGCCACGCTGCGCCGCCGCGCGCGCCTCTGCGAGCGCCAGCGCCATTGCGTCGATACCCTGGCTATTGGCCTGCACGTCAAAAACCCTGCTTTGCCGCTCGCGAGCGGGAAGGCGCTCTGCTACAAGCGCCGATTATCCAGTCGCTTCCCGCAGCGCGTAACTGCCGGCAGGGGAAGCGCGACACCATTCTTTTCAGCATGCGCCTGCGCGAAAGTGGCTTTTCCACTTTTGCCGGCCCTGCGCCGGAGCGATCATGAGCGACGACAGCAACCAGAACAACCGCGGCCCGCGCAAGGGCGGCGGGGCCGGCGGCAAAGGCGGCGGCAAGGGCGGCGGCGGCCGGGAAGGCGGACCTCGCGGCGGCGGCTTCGGACGCGGGCCGGGCCGTTCCGGCGCACCAGGC
>JAIETL010000078.1 GCA_019745195.1 Beijerinckiaceae bacterium | reverse complement strand
GGCCGCCTGACCAGCCCGGCCAAAGCCGGCATCGGGGTGGCTCCGCGAAGCTACACCACCATCAGGGACACGACCCTGGCGGCGGACGCAGGTCTGACCGAACCGCTCTCCCGACCCAATTGAATTTTGCAGCGTCGGTTGGCAATCACCTGCTACCCAGCAGATCTCCTGTTCGACCTGTTTTCTTCTGTTATTTTGGGGCGGATTCACGCGCAGGGTCATCATCTCGTCGGTTATCGGGGATCTCTCGGTTCAGGGTTTGCGTTCGCAACCCAGACATAACCGGCAATCGCTGATGACCCCCCTCAGCTGCGCCACGCTATGGGACACGACCCCTGGTTGCTTCTGGGAATGCTTGGTCTGTATCGGGCGAGAGCCTCCTAAAGCCTGGTTCCTTAGGCGTCGGGGCTGAGCGGTGCCGGACACGAGGATGACCTCGGCTTCAATGAAGGTCCGCTTACCGGCAATGAGCCAACGTCAGGAAGTGTGAAGGGGTTCGGATGCCGGCCCTTGCGGGCGGGTTTTGACCGGGCTGAGGGCCGGGGTCCCAAAGCCTCCATACAAGGAAGCCGCGGCCCGGGGCCGTGGGCTATGGGGATTTCGCAACGCGGTGCGGTCTGCGGGATCGAGCGAGGCGCGCGACGGTGGCGCAATGCTCCGACCGGGATGCCTGGAAGCCTGAAGTTTGCTGCGCATGGGAGGGAACCGGGATCGCCGCCATGTCTATTTCCGCCGCCATGTCCATTTCCGCCATAGGGGCGAACGGGATCGCCCGCTCTCTGGTTGAGACCGGTGGTGGTCCGTCTGGTTGTCGTTCCGACGCGATCGTCATGAGGTGTCGATCCTGACGGCGAGGATGGTGCGCGGGGCTGTGCCCGGCGCGAAGCGCTCGACGAGGATCATGCGGCCACCGCAGGATGGGCACGGCGGCGGCGATTCAGGGGCCTGCTCGGGTTGCGCTGCGGCGACCGGGACGTCGTCTCTGGCGATATGGTTCGGCCCCTCCGCCGCGATGATCTTCCTGATGCAGGCGATGGTGTCGGCGCGCCGGCTGGAGGCGATGATGGCGTGATCGCAGTCGCCGCAGGCCATGACATGGCCGCCGAGCGGCGCCGTGCGGCAGGCCCGGTTGAGCTGGCGCGTCGTGATCGGCTGGCCCGGCTGCTGGCCGGGGAAGAGCCAGCCGCGCGGGCGCTTCACCTGCCACCATTGCCGCAGGAGGTCGAGCAGGTCGGGCGCGAGCATGACATAGCGGTCCTTGCGGCCCTTGCCCTGCTCGACCCGGATCAGCATGCGGGCGCTGTCGATGTCGGCGACCTTGAGGTTGGCGATCTCCGAGACCCGCAGGCCGCAGCCATAGGCGATGTTCAGCGCGGCGCGATCCTTCAGGCTCCGCGCATGGGCCAGCAGCAGCGCCACCTCCTGGGTGTCCAGCACCACCGGCAGGCGATCGGGCGTCGGGATCCGCGCCATGCGGTCACCGAAGCCGGTCCGGCCCAGCGTGACGTGGAAGAAGAAGCGCAGCGCCGTGCAGGCCGTGTTCATCCGCGCGTAGCTGGCACCGAGCGAAGCCATGTGAAGCTGATAGCGCCGCAGATCCTCCGGTTCGGCCCGGTCCGGCGGCAGGCCCAGAAAGGCCGTGAACTCACGCACCTGCCGGACATAGTCGCGCTGCGTGTGCTCGCCAAACCGGCGGATGGTCATGTCCTCGATCATCCGCTGGCGCAGCGGAGTGACGGTGACGGGATCGGTCATGGAAACCTCCGAGGATCAGGGGAAACGACCCCGAAATCCTCGGATGCAGCGCCTCACAGGCGAAATCCCAGCGACCCCCGCGCCGCAGCGCCCTGCCGCGAGAGCGGCTTAGTCCAGTGGCGCATTGAGGCGCGACGCCGCGGGTCGCGACCGGTTTCGACATGGGCCAAGCGACGCCGAACGCGACGACCGACAGCCACTTGCGGACGCTGGGACCTGACCCCTACATTGCAGTCCGACGAACGATGACCTGGAAATCAGGCTAGGCGAGGAAACGGCATGTCGGATGCCTTGCGCATCGCGCATGGAGCCTTCGGACGGGTGGCGCTGCTGGACATGGACCGAAGCCTGGTCCGGCACGCGCATCCCCATTGCCATGTCCTGCTCAAGGTCGATGGCGACGACACCCAGTTCCTCGTCGGCGACCATGTCGCTCCGCTGACCGACGATCTCGCCGTGCTGGTCAACGCCTGGGAGCCGCACGCCTATATCCATGACCCCCGGCGCAGGAACGCCCTGATCCTGGCGCTCTATATCGAGCCCGAATGGCTGCGCAGCTTCCGGCCGAACTGGGCCGCCAGCGGCGCGCCCGGCTTCTTTGAACAGTCGGCCGGCGAGGTCACCGCCCATATCCGCCAGACCGCGCTCGATCTCGCGGCCGAGATGGTGCATGAGCCCGGCGCCTCGCGCGGGCAGGAGCATCTGCTGTCCGAACTGATGATCGCCGTGATCGAGCGCTTCACGCCGTGGCGGACGATCGGCGCGTCGCTGCGCGAAATCGCCCGCTCGAATGCGATCGACTGGCGGGTGGGGCGCGCCATCGCCCTGATGCGGACCAACCCGGCCGCCCCGCTCAGCATCGCCAAGCTGGCGAAATCGGCCGGTCTCTCGCGGGCGCATTTCTTCCGCGTCTTCGAGGAATCCACCGGTGTCACGCCGCATGTCTTCCTGAATGTGCTCAAGGTCGAACTCGCCGTCGGCGCGATCATGGAGGGCGACGAGACCTTCGCGGTGCTGAGCGACCGGCTCGGTTTCAGCGCGCCGGCCCATTTCACCCGCTTCTTCCGCGACCATTGCAGCGTCGCACCCAGCGAGTTCCGCCAGGTGGCCAGGCTAGGCCGGTAAAACGGGCAGTCGGCAGTCGGTTGCCGATGCGCCGTCGCACGACTGCCGACTGCCAATTGCCGACTGCCCATCGTTTTTGAGACTTTTCGGTAAGGTGCGAGACCCAGCGGGATCGCGCCCCGTCCCCTGATCGCAGAGCCTCCCGACCCAGACGCCCGTCAGAGCGCGTCATCGGGAGCAGGCGTCAGTGAAGATCGAAACCATCTCGTGGACGGGACAATCGCTGGAGCGCGTCGAGGACGCGGCCCTGCTGACCGGCCGCGGGCGGTTCATCGACGATCTCGGCGTCAGGCCCGGCACGCTTCATGCGGCCATCCTGCGCTCCCCGCATGCCCATGCCGATATCCTGGCCGTCGAAGTTTCGGCGGCCGCCGCCATGCCGGGCGTCGCGGCGGTCATCATAGGCCGTGATCTGGCGAGATTGACGACGCCGATGGTCGCGGGCCTCAAGGTCGCGGTCGAGAACTGGCCGATGGCGGTCGAGCGCGTGCGCTATGTCGGCGAGCCGGTCGCCATCGTCGTGGCGCGGGACCGCTACCTCGCCGAGGACGCGCTGGACGCGATCGAGGTCGAGTATGGCCCGCTGCCATGCGTCGTCGATCCCCTGGCGAGCCTGCAATCAGACGCGCCGGTACTGCACGACAGGGCCGGTGGCAACCTCGTCAGCGACCGCCGCTTTCGCTACGGCGATCCCGAGGCCGCCTTCGCCGACTCCGCGCACCGGGTCGAGGTCACGATCGCCTATCCGCGCAACACCGGCGCGCCGATGGAGACCTTCGGCGTGGTCGCCGAATACGATCCCCATGAGGACGCCTACGACATCCTCGCCAATTTCCAGGGGCCTTTCAGCATTCATGCGGTGCTGGCGCGCAGCCTGAAAGTGCCCGGCAATCGGCTGCGGCTGCGCATGCCGCCGGAATCCGGCGGCAGCTTCGGCGTCAAGCAGGGCGTCGCGCCTTATGCGGTGCTGATCGGCGTCGCCGCGCGCATCGCAGGCGCGCCGGTCAAGTGGATCGAGGACCGGCTCGAGCATCTGGGCGCGGCGGTTGCCGCCACCAACCGCGTCACCACGCTCAAGGCCGCCGTGACGGCGGATGGCCGCATCACCGCGCTGGACTGGGACCAGATCGAGGATTGCGGCGCCTATCCGCGTGCGCCGGAGCCCGCCACGCTCTACCGCATGCATGGCAACATGACCGGGGCCTACGACATCGCGAGCATCGCGATCCGCAATCGCGTCGTGCTGACCAACAAGGCCCCCACCGGCCTCGTGCGCGGCTTCGGCGGCCCGCAGGTCTATTACGCGCTCGAACGGCTGATGCAGCGCATCGCGGTCGAACTGGAACTCGATCCGCTGGCAGTGATCCGGACCAATCTGATCCCGGGCGGGGCGTTTCCCTACCGCACCGCCTCGGGCGCGCTCTACGATTCCGGCGATTATGTGCAGGCCTTCGATCTGGCTCTGGCCGAGGGCCGTCTCGCCGATCTGGAAGCCCGCCGCGACGCCGCCCGCGCCGCGGGCAGGCGCTACGGCATCGGCTTTGCGGCCGTCGTAGAGCCGAGCGTCTCGAATATGGGCTACATCACCACGGTCCTGACCGCTGCCGAGCGGCAGAAGGCTGGGCCCAAGAACGGCGCGCAGGCGACCGCGACCATCGCGCTCGATCCGGTCGGATCGGTCAGCGTCCATGTCGCCTCCGTGCCGCAGGGACAGGGCCACCGCACGGTGCTGGCGCAGGTCGTCGCGGATGTGTTCGGCCTGCCCTGCGAGGCAATCCGCGTCGTCGTCGATCTCGACACCGGCAAGGACGCCTGGTCGATCGCATCGGGCAACTATTCCAGCCGCTTCGCCGCAGCCGTCGCCGGCGCTGCGCATCTGGCGGCGACGCGCCTGCGCGACAAGCTTGCGGCGATCGCCGGCAGCCAGCTCGGCGTCGAGCCCGCACAGATCGGCTTTGCCGGCGGCGCGGTCTTCGCCAAGGGCGACGCGGCCAGGACGCTGCCCTTCGGCCGCGTCGCCGCGCTGTCGCACTGGTCGCCCGCCCTGCTGCCAGCGGGCGTCGACCAGGCGATCCGCGAGACCGCCTTCTGGACGCCTCCCGAGCTGTCCGCGCCTGGCGAGGATGACGCGGTCAATTCCTCGCTCTGCCACGGCTTCATCTTCGACATGGCCGGCGTCGAGGTCGATGTCGAAACCGGCAAGGTCCGGATCGACCGCTACGTCACAATGCACGACTGCGGCCGCGTGCTGCATCCCGGCATGGTCGAGGGCCAGATCCGGGGCGGCTTCGCTCAAGGCTTGGGCGCGACCCTCTTCGAGGAGCTCGCCTATGCCGATGACGGCGCGTTCCTGACCGGAACCTTCGCCGACTACCTGCTGCCGACGGCCACCGAGACGCCCGATATCGAGGTGCTGCACATCGAGACACGGTCGCCCTTCACGCCGCTCGGCGCCAAGGGCGTCGGCGAAGGCAACTGCATGTCGACGCCGGTCTGCCTCGCCAACGCGGTGGCCGACGCGCTCGGCGTGGCGGAACTGAAGCTGCCGCTGACGCCGGCCCGCATTGCCGCGCTCGTCGCCGCGCCCGAGCCGGCCCTGCCCGAGACGCATCGGCAACGGACCGGTGGGCTCGGCGCGGCGAAGCCCGGCGACCGCGCGCTGCGTGGCCAGGGACAGGCCGAAGTCGCCGCCGCGCCGGATGCGGTTTGGGCCATGCTGCTCGATGTCGACACGCTCGCCTCGATCATCCCCGGCTGCCATGGCGTCAGCAAGCTGTCGGAGACGCATTTCAAGGCGGATGTGACGCTCGGCGTCGGCCCGGTGAAGGGCCGCTATAAGGCACAGATCAGGCTGTCCGATCTCGATGCTCCCCGCGCCGCGACCCTGTCGGGCTCCGTCTGGGGCGCGCTCGGCACGGGCGGCGGCTCCGGCCGCGTGACGCTGACGCCGGCAGGCGAGGGCGGCACGCTCGTCGCCTACAGCTACGAGGCAGCCGTCGGCGGCAAGGTCGCAGCGATCGGCGGACGCCTGCTCGACGGCGCGGCCAGGGCCATCATCGGGCAGTTCTTCGCGGCGCTGGCGCGGCGGGCGTCGCCCGCCCGGCCCGGCTTCATCGCCCGCATGCTGGGGAGGCGGCCATGAAGCCCGCCGCCTTCGACTACATCCGCGCCGGCGATCTCTCCGAAGCGCTGGACGTGCTGGGCCGGCACGGTTCGGACGCTCGCATCATCGCCGGCGGCCAGTCGCTGCTGCCCATGCTGAACATGCGGCTGGCGAAACCGGCGGTGCTGATCGACATCATGGGAATCGCGGGGCTCGAACGTGTCGGGCGGGAGGGTGACCTGATCGTCGTGCCGGCCGGCGTGCGCCAGGCGGCGCTGATGAAGCGCCCCGGCCTCGCCGGCGAACAGCCGCTGCTGGCAGCCGCGCTGCCCTGGCTCGGCCACTACCAGACGCGGGCGCGCGGAACCATCTGCGGCTCGGCGGCCCATGCCGATCCCAGCGCCGAAATCCCGCTCTGCCTCGTCGCGCTCGATGGTGAGGTCAGGCTTCGTTCGCGCCGCAGGCGGCGCAGCGTCAGCGCCGCCGACTTCTTCAGCGGCATGATGGTGACGGACAAGGCCGACGACGAACTGATCGAGGCCGTCGCCTTCCCGGTCGCCATGACCGGCACCGGCTACGCCTTTCGCGAGGTCGCGCGCCGCCATGGCGACTTCGCCATCGTCGGCTGCGCGGCGGTCGTGACGCGCGACGCCGTGCATCTCGCGGTCGCCGGCGTCGCCGACAGGCCGCAGCGCCGCAGCTTCCCGCCGCTGGCGGGCTCGGCCCTGACGGATGCGCTCAACGGCTTCGCCTGGGAGCTCGACGCCCGCGACGATTTTCACGCGACCGCCCGGCTGCGCCGCGATCTCGTGCGCTCGCTCGGCCAGTCCACGATCGGGGAGGCCCAGCGATGCCTCGCCTGAACGCCGCGACGCGCCACCGCGTCGCCTTTACCCTGAACGGCAAGCCGGTCTCGCTGGAAGCCGAGCCGCGCCTGCTCGCCACCGACGCGCTGCGCCACGGGCTCGGCGCGACCGGGACCCATGTCGGCTGCGAGCATGGCGTCTGCGGCGCCTGCACGATCCAGATCGACGGCCAGCCGGCGCGCGCCTGCCTGACGCTCGCGGTCCAGCTCGAAGGGGCCGCCGTCACCACGGTCGAGGGTCTCGCGCCGGAGCGCGACCGGCTCTCGGTGATGCAGGCCGCCTTCCGGCGGCATCACGCGCTGCAATGCGGCTTCTGCACGGCCGGCATCCTGGTCTCACTCGATGCCTATCTGCGCGAGCAGCCCGCGCCGAGCGAGCAGGAGCTGCGCGAGGTCCTCAGTGGGCATCTGTGCCGCTGCACCGGCTACACGCCGATCATCAGGGCGGCGCTCGAAGCGGCCGCCTGTCTGCGGGGCGAGCCCTTATCGCAGCCATCGGACCGGGAACCCGCCCATGTTTGACCTTGGCACCAGCTTCGTCGCGAGCGTGGCGCGTGACCCCGGCGCGCTCGCCATCGTCGATGGCGACACCCGCCTGACCTATGCGCAATGGCTCGCCAGGATTTCCTCGCTCGTCGCTGCCTTCGACGGCATGGGCCTGAGGGCCGGCGACCACCTCGTCACCGTGCTCCAGAACCGCTGGGAGGCGGCGAGCCTGCACTGGGCCTGCCAGCTCGCCGGCCTGACGATCGTCCCGATCAACTGGCGCGCCAAGCCCGACGAGATCGACTTCGTCATCGGCGACTGCGGCGCCAGGGCGATCGCCTTCGAGCAGGTCGCGGGCCAGGCTATCGCCGAGAGCGAACTGGCGCCGACCATCTTGCGCATCGCGGTCGGTCCCGACGCCGGCGCAGCCGAACTTACCTTCGCGGAGATGGTCGCCCTGCCGGCCCCTGTCGCGACGCCGCGTGTGGGCGCCGACGCCTGGTCCCTGATGCTCTACACCTCGGGCACCACGGCCAAGCCCAAGGGCGTTCCGCGCCGCCACCGCGCCGAGCGCATGGCGGCTGTGGCCCATGTCGCGCAGAACCTCTACGGCCAAGGCGAACGGACGCTCGGCGTGATGCCGCTCTACCATACAATGGGCGTGCGCTCGCTGCTGGCGATGTCGCTGATCGGCGGCACCTTCATCTGCCTGCCCCGCTTCGACGTGGGGCGCGCTCTCGAGCTGATCGCGGCCGAGAAGGTCAGCAATCTCTATCTGGTGCCGACGCTCTATCACGACGTCGTCCATCACCCGGATTTCGCGCGAACCGACGTCTCCAGCGTGCGAAAGCTCGGCTTCGCGGGTGCGCCGATGACCGATGGGCTCCTCGGCAAGCTCACCGAGGCCTTCAGGCCCGATCTCTTAGTCAACCACTACGGCTCGTCGGAGATCTACACCTTCACGGTCAACCAGAAGGCGGCGCTCAAGCCCGGCTGCGCCGGCAAGGCCGGTCTGAACCAGCTCATTCGCGTCGTCAGGCTCGGCGCGGCCTCGGCGCATGATCTCGCCGCGCCGGGCGAGGAGGGCGAGATCGTCGCGCTCGCATCCAGCGACGAGGCCTTCGAGGGCTACTGGAGACGCCCCGAAGCCGACGCCAGATCGCTGCGCGACGGCTGGTACTTCACCGGCGACACCGGATATTTTGATCCGGATGGAGACCTCTACGTCTCCGGGCGTGTCGACGACATGATCATCACCGGCGGCGAGAACGTCTCGCCGGTCGAGATCGAGAGCTGCCTGTCCCTGCATCCCGGGGTCCTCGAGGTCGCCGTCGTCGGCCTGCCGGACGAGCGCTGGGGCAAGATCGTCGTCGCCTTCGTGCAGCGCGCCGGCGCGGTTTCAGCCGAAGAGCTCGACGCCCATTGCAAGGCGACGGGCCTCGCCAACTTCAAGCGTCCGCGCCGCTTCGAATTCGTCAAGGCCATCCCGAAATCGCCCGTCGGCAAGCTGCTGCGCCGCCAGCTCGTGGCCGGCGAGTACCAGCCCGAACGGCCCGATATCGCCGCCGAATGACCTGCCGCGTCACCCTTTACGACTGAAAGGCCAAAGCCAATGAACGCCATCACCCCGATCCACCCCGCGCTCACCGGGCTCGACGGCTTCAGCGTCGAGATCGACGCCGCCCGCGAACGCGCCGACATCATCCTGAACCGGCCGCCGATGAACGTCATTTCGATGCCGCAGCGCGACCAGTTGCGGAAGGTCTTCGAGGCGCTCGACGAGGACGACCGCGTCCGCGTCATCGTGCTGCGCGCAATCGGCGAGCATTTCTCGTCCGGCGGCTACATCAAGGGCTTCCTGGAAGCCTCGCCCGAGCATGTCTCCAAGCTCGCCTGGAACATCGCCGCACCGGCCCGCTGCGCCAAGCCGGTCGTCGTCGCCAATCGCGGCTACGCCTTCGGCGTCGGCTTCGAGATTTCGCTCGCCTGCGATTTTCGCATCGTCTCGGAGACGGCTCAATACGCTCTGCCCGAGCAGAAGCTCGGCCAGATCCCGGGCTCGGGCGGCTCGGCGCGCCTGCAGAAGATCGTCGGGATAACCCGCACCAAGGACATCGTGATGCGCTCCAAGCGCATCACCGGCCGGCAGGCGCTGGACTGGGGCATCGCCACCGAATGCGTGCCCGATTCAGAGCTCGAGGCCGCGACCGACCGGCTGGTGGACGAGTTGCGCGGCTTCTCGCCGATGGCGCAGCGCACCGCCAAGAAGCTGCTCAACGACACCGAGGACGCCTCGCTCTCGATCGCGATCGAGCTGGAGGGGCATTGCTACAGCCGCCTGCGCCAGTCCGACGACTTCCGCGAGGGCGTCGAGGCCTTCCACGCCAAGCGCGCCCCGAAATTCATCGGGAGCTGATCCGAGATCCGCGCGGCGCAAGTGCCGCGCGGCTGCCTGACGCCTGCGACCAAATCACAAAAACCGAAGGGAAACGACCATGACATCCGCGATCATCAAGACGCTCATCGGCGGCCTGCTTGCTGCAACGGCATTGTCGGGCGGCGCGTTCGCCCAGAGCGGCCCGATCAAGATCGGCGTCGTCACGCCGCTCTCGGGCACCTACACGCCCATCGGCCAGCAGGTCCGCTGGGGCCTCGAACTGGCGGCGAAGGAGATCAATGCGGCCGGCGGCGTCGCGGGCCGCCAGGTCGCTCTGGTCTTCGAGGACGAGGAGGCCAACCCTGCCGTCGCCGTGCAGAAGGCCGAGAAGCTGTTCCAGGTCGAGAAGGTCGATTTCCTGACCGGAACCGTGAACTCCGGCTCGACGCTCGCCGTCGCCCAGCTCGCCGAGCGCAACAACAAGCTGGCGGCGACGACCGTCTCCTTCGCCGACTCGATCACCGGCGACAAATGCTCGCCCAACATGTTCCGGGTGAACGCGCGCGCCGAACAGCAGTCGGTCGCGCTCGCGGCCTGGCTCGCCAAGGAGAAGCCCAAGGCCAAGGTCTACTATCTCGGGCCCGACTACGAAATGGGCCGTTCGACCGTCGCGGCGTTCAAGAGCAGCGCCGAGAAGACCGGCTCGGCGACCGGCGGCGAGGTCTTCGCGCCGCTCGATTCCAAGGACTACACC
Source organism: Beijerinckiaceae bacterium (assembly GCA_019745195.1). Lineage (GTDB taxonomy): Bacteria > Pseudomonadota > Alphaproteobacteria > Rhizobiales > Beijerinckiaceae > Allobosea. The sequence continues at coordinate 4,979 of JAIETL010000078.1, read as the reverse complement.
CAGTATTTCGGCCAGATCCGCGCGACCCGCCCGCAGGTGCTTTATACCTCGGTCGCCGGCAACGACACCGTGCGCCTGCTGACCCAATTGCAGGATTTCGGCCTGCTCTCGGGCCTGACGGTCGTGGGCGCGTCCGGCACCGTGACCTCGCAGAACATCACCGCGATCGGCGCGGCGGCCGAGGGCTTCGCCACCGGCGTCGGCTATTCGCCGCAGATCGACCGCCCCGAGAACAAAAAATTCGTCGAGGCCTTCCGCGCGGCCAACAAGGCCGATCCCGATCTCTACGGCGCCGACAGCTACGGCCTGCTCTTCGCCTACAAGGCCGCCGTCGAGAAGGCCGGCTCGACCGAGACCGACAAGGTGCGCGAGGCGCTGCGCGGCCTGACCTGGCAGACCCCGCAAGGGGCCAAGACGATCCGCGCCGGCGACCACCAGGCGATGCAGCCGATGTATGTGGTGCGCGTCACCAAGGGCAAGTTCGACATCATCGACAACGTCGCAGCCGAGAATGCGATCGGCCCCGACGCCTGCACGCGCTTCTGAGCGCCGCGACCCGCCCCTCTCCGGCAGCGGAGGGGGGTGCTCGCGCAGCGTCCCGCAGAGAGGCACCGCCATGACCGCCATCGACTACCTTCAATTCGTCCTCGCACCGCAGGTCGTGAACGGGCTCGCGCTCGGGGTCGCGGTCGTGCTGGTGGCGCTGGGGCTGACCATCATCTTCGGCATGCTCGACGTCATCAACATGAGCCACGGCGAGTTCTACGCGATCGGGGCCTATGCGGCGCTGGCGCTCGCCGCGGCCGGCGTCGGCTTCTGGTTCCTGCTCGTGCTGGTGCCGGTCCTGATGATCCCGCTCGGCATGGCGGCGGAGCGGCTGCTGATCCGGCCGGTCTTCGGCAGCAAGGACCGTCACGTCACGACGCTGCTCGTGACCTTCGGCCTCGGGCTCATCGTCGAGGACGTGCTGAAGATCATCTTCGGCGCCAACACGCAGCGGCCGCCGACGCCGATCCCGGGCGCGAGCGAGATGTTCGGCATCATCCTGCCAAACTACCGGCTGTTCCTGATCCTCGTCGGCGCGGCGATCGTGCTGGGGGTGGCTTACGTCGTCTACCGGACGCGGCTGGGCGCGATGGTCCGGGCGGCGGCCTTCGACCGCAACATGGCGGCTTCGCTCGGTGTGCCGGTCTCGCTGGTCTATGCCGGCACCTTCGCCTTCGGCGTCGGCCTCGCTGGTCTCGCCGGCGTGCTGCTCGCGCCGATCTATTCGGTGTTTCCGACCATGGGGCGCGATTTCATCCTGCTCGCCTTCACGGTCGTCATCGTCGGCGGCATGGGCTCGATCTGGGGCGCGGTCGTCGCGGGGCTCCTGCTGACGCAGGTGCAGGCGCTGGCGAGCCTCGTGATCTCGCCGGTCTGGACCGACCCGATCGTGTTCGGGACCATGGTCGCCTTCCTGGTTTTCCGCCCGCAGGGCCTGTTCGGGAGGCTCGGCCATGCATGACCGGCTGACGCAATCCATGCGCGCGAGCCATCTGCTCGCGCTGCTCTTCGTGCTCGCATCGCTCGGCCTCGCCGCCATCGGCGCCGTCACCGGCGACACCTTCTATCTGCGGCTTGGCACCGAGGCGCTGATCTTCGCCGGGCTCGCGCTCTCGGTCGATCTGCTGCTGGGCTATTCCGGCGCGCTCTCGCTGGGTCAGGCGCTGTATTTCGGCATTGGGGCCTATGTCTCGGCGCTGACGCTGATGAAGGTGCCGTCCTTCTGGCTGGCGATGGCCGCGGCCTTCGCGGCCTCGCTGCTCGCAGCCATCATCGGCGGGCTGATCGCCAACCGGGTGCGCGGCGTCTATTTCGCGCTGATCACCTTCGGCCTGGCGCAGGTCTTCGCCAAGGTTGTCTACAACACCCGCGAACTCGGCGCTTCCGACGGCATGATCGGCATCCCGGTGATCGAGATCGGGTTTGGGCCGTTCTCGGTCTCCGCCGGCAGTCCCGTCGGCTTCTTCCTCGTCGTGCTGTCCATCATCATGGGTCTCTACGCGCTGACCGCCTATCTGCTCGACACCCCGTTCGGCCGCGTGCTGACGGCCTTGAAGGCCAATGAGAAGCGCGTGCCCTTCCTCGGCTATTCGGTCTGGCGCGCGCGCATGGCGGCCTACGTTCTGGCCGGGCTGATCGCGGGCTTGTCGGGCGCGCTCTACCCCATGCTGCGCGGCTTCGTCTCGCCGGAGCTGATGTTCTTCGCGACCTCGGGCAACGCCGTGATCTCGGTCATCCTCGGCGGCGTCGGCACGCTGATCGGCGCGATCTACGGCTCGGTTCTGCTGGTGATCCTGAAATCGATCATCGGGAGCTGGACGGAGCACCATCTGATCGTGATCGGCGCGCTCTTCATGGTCTGCGTGATGTTTCTGCCCAAGGGTCTGATCGGCTTCGTCAGGCCGCGCATCGAGGCGCTGCTGATGCGCCGACCGCAGGCCGGGCCGGCCCTCGCGGAGCCAGCGCGCCTGACGCCCGCCGCCCTCAAATCCGGGAGCGCATCGTGATGACGCCCGTCCTCGACATTCGCGATCTCGGAATCGCCTTCGGTGGCCTCAAGGCCGTCGACCAGGTCAGCTTCCAGGCGCAGCGCCACCGTATCACGACCGTGATCGGTCCCAACGGCGCCGGCAAGTCGACGCTGTTCAACCTGATCAGCGGCGCGTTGAGGCCGCATCGCGGACAGGTCATGATCGACGGCGTCGACATGACCGGCGCAGCCCCCGAGCGCACCAAGGCGGCAGGCCTCTCGCGCTCCTTCCAGATCACCAGTCTGTTTCCGGACCTTACCGTGGCGGAAAATCTCAGGCTCGCGGCGCAGGTTCTGGAGCCGGCCGGGCGCGCCTTCCTGCCGATCCGCCGCTCGCAGCGCGCCATGGCCAAGACCGACCAGATGCTGGAGCGTTTCCAGCTCGTCCACAAGCGCGACGAACTGGCCGGCAACCTCTCGCATGGCGATCAGCGCCGCCTCGAGATCGCGGTCTGCCTCGCCTCGGAGCCCAAGATCCTGCTGCTCGACGAGCCGACGCAGGGCATGAGCCATGGCGACACCGCCGATACGGCGAAGCTCGTCCGCAGCCTGACGCAGGACGTCACCGTGCTCCTGATCGAGCACGATATCGGCCTCGTCATGAGCCTGTCCGACCATGTCGTCGTGATGCATCAGGGCCGCAAGCTGGCCGAGGGAGCCCCCGACATCGTGCGCGCCGACCCGGCCGTCCAGGCCGCCTATTTCGGACATCACTGACATGCTCCAGATCAGCGCACTGCACAGCCATTACGGCCTGAGCCACGTCATCCAGGGCATCGACATCGAGGCCGCGCCCGGCGAGGTCATCGGCATCTTCGGCCGCAACGGCGTCGGCAAGACGACGCTGCTGAAGACGATCGCCGGCTGGGTGAAGCCCAGCCAAGGCGCGATCCGGCTCGGCGGCGAGGCGCTCGACGGCCTGACGCCCGACCGCATCTGCCATGCCGGCGTCGGATTCGTGCCGGAGGACCGGCGCATCTTTCCGGGGCTGACCGTCGAGGAGAACCTCTCGCTCGGGCTGCTGCAGGTGAAGGGCCGTTCCTCGCGCGACGAGAAGCGCGTGGTCGAGGGGATCTACGACCGCTTCCATAGGCTGGGCGAACGCCGGCACCAGCTTGGCACGACCCTGTCGGGCGGCGAGCAGCAGATGCTCGCCATGGCCCGCGTGATGGTCGGCAAACCGCGCCTCGTACTGATCGACGAGCCCAGCGAGGGTCTCGCGCCCATGATCGTGGCTGAAATCTTCGCGATCGTCAGAGAGTTGCGCGAGCAGGGCGCGATCATCCTGCTCGTCGAACAGAACATCCACGAGGCGCTTTCCGTCGCCGACCGCTTCCATGTCGTCGAGCGCGGCCAGATCGTCTTCAGCGGCGAGGCCGAGAACGCGGGCGATCGCGAACGCCTGCTGAAGCTGATCGCCGTCTGAGCCCGATGCCGAGGCGCTTCATTGTGGGCGGCTGGCTCCACTACCGGGTGTTCGGCCAACTTGGGACCGGAGCGCCGCCGATCATCCTGCTGCATCACGGTTTTGGCCATGCCGATGGCTGGGAGCGCTTTCCGCAGGCGCTCCGGCAGGCGACGGGACGGCCCGTTCTGGCCTATTCGCGCGCCGGCTGCGGCCGCTCGGAGCCCGGTCGGGAGGCGAGGGGCGTCGACTATCTGGAGCGCGAGGCCTGCGACACGCTGCCGGCGCTGATGGCCTCGTTCGGGCTTGCTCGCGCGTGTCTCTACGGACACAGCGACGGGGCGACGATCGCCCTGATCGCGGCTGCGCGCCGGCCCGATCTGGTCGAGGCCGTCATCGCCGAGGCCCCTCATGTCTTTGCCGAGCCAAAGACCCTGGAGGGCGTGCGCGCAATGACGCAGCGCTTCGAGACCAACCCCGCCTTTCGCCGCAAGCTCGCCCGCAGCCATGACGATCCGCACAGGGCTTTCCGGTCCTGGAGCGACATCTGGCTCTCGCCCGCATTTGCGGACTGGTCGATTGCGCCCCTGCTGACGACGATCCGCGCGCCGCTGCTGCTGCTGCAGGGCGACGCCGACCCTTTCGGCAGCGCGGTGCATGTCAGGCTGGCGCATGATGCGGCGAAAGGTCCGGTCACGACGCATATGCTGTCCGGCCGCGGGCATGCGCCGCACCGGGCCGACCCCCGCATTCCAGGCTGGGTCGCGACCTTGCTGCAACGGCGGCCAGGCCGAACGGGCAAACTCTGGTCAGATGCAGTGTCCTGAGCAGGTCGCACTCTCCCGAGACAGCAGCCGAATATCATCCAGGGTCCCGGCCGGAGGGCGGGAGGACTTGTTTGGCTCAAAGCACTCGTCGGAACCGGTCGTGTCCCATAGCGTGGTGTAGCTGAGGGGTGGTCATCGGCGATTGCCGGTTAGGTTTGGGTTGCGAACGCAA
>JAIETL010000077.1 GCA_019745195.1 Beijerinckiaceae bacterium | reverse complement strand
GGCCGCCTGACCAGCCCGGCCAAAGCCGGCATCGGGGTGGCTCCGCGAAGCTACACCACCATCAGGGACACGACCTTTTCGACAGGCAGGCAAGGCTACAATCGGGCTGACGACGGTCGATCTCGCCTCGGTCGATGAATTTCATATCGGCGGTCGAGCAGCTACCTTGGAACTCGCACGGCACTTGAATCTTGATGGCTCCGCTCATGTCCTGGACATAGGGAGCGGTCTTGGCGGTCCGGCAAGAACATTGGCGGAAACCTGTGCTTGCCACGTCACGGGCATCGACCTGACACCGGCATTCTGCGAGGCCGCCAGCGTTCTTTCCACCTGGGTCGGATTGAGCGATCGCGTCAGCTTCCAACAAGGCGACGCAACGGCCCTTCCTTTTGCCGACCGCACGTTCGATGCCGCAATGACGATCCATGTTGCAATGAACATCGCCGCAAAGAACCGGATGTATGCCGAGGCGCGAAGGGTGCTGAAGCGCGGAGCCCGTTTCGGCATCTACGACGTGGTGCAGGGCGAGGGCGGCGATGTGCTGTATCCCGTGCCCTGGGCCCGGGATGCCTCCATCAGTCATCTGGCGACGCCGTCGGACATGTCCCGCTTGTTGAACGAAGCGGGCTTCTCAATCCTCGAGGTTCTGGATTCTACCGAAGAGAGCCAGCGCTGGTTTGAGGCTTTGGCCACGCGCGTTGCAAAGTCCGCGCCTCCGGTGACCTTTCGATTGTTCCTTGGAGACGCGTTTACGGAAATGGCTATGAACCAGGTGCGAAACCTGACGGACCGCCGCATCCGAACAGTGAGTTACATATGCCAAGTCCACTAGGATAAGGGGCGTGAAATTGGGGACGCGTGCTGCTCGCTTCGAAAGTGGGCCTCACGTTAATCCCGCGAACCTACCCCCAAGCCCGCCACAAACAATCCGCCGCAAACCCCGCCGCCAGCAGCAGCCCCGCATGCCAGTTCGACCTGAACAGCCTGAGCGCGACCTGCGGCGTCGCCGTGCCGAGCACGTTCACCTGCCAGCCGAGATGCGCCGCAAACGCCGCGAGCCCGAGCCAGGCGAACACGCCGCCGCCGGCAGCCCAGATCGCGCCCGCCGCCAGCACCGCAGCCAGCGCGAAGCACAACCCCACCGCCTCTCTCGCGAAGCGCCCGAAATAGCGCGCGCTCGATTTGATGCCGGCGATGACGTCGTCCTCGATGTCCTGCATCGCGTAGATCGTGTCGTAGCCGATCGTCCAGGCGATCGCGGCGGCGTAGATCAGGTAGGCCGGCGTATCGAGCCGCCCGAAGGCCGCAGCCCAGCCGACGAGCCCGCCCCATGAGAAGGCCAGCCCCAGCACGAATTGCGGCATGTTGGTGATGCGCTTCATGAAGGGATAGACCGCCACGATCGCCAGCGAGGCAATGCCGAGCCACACGGTGAAGCTGTTGAACTGCAGCAGCACGACGAGGCCGGCCAGCGAGAGGCCCACCATGAACAGCGCGGCCTGTTTCGCCGTCACCTGGCCCGACGGCAGGGGCCGGCCGCGCGTGCGCGCGACCTGCGCGTCGAGCTTGCGGTCGACGATATCGTTGAAGGTCGAGCCAGCCGCGCGCATCACGATCGCGCCGATCAGGAAGAGCAGGCAGTGCCAGACGTCCGGGAAAGTGTTGCCGCCGGCGATGGCCGCCAGCCCGGCCGCCCACCAGCACGGCAGCAGCAGGAGCTGCCAGCCGACCGGCCGCTCGATCCGGGCGAGCTTGAGATAGGGCCGAAGCCCACGCGGCGCGCGCGTATCGACCCAGTGGCCGCTCAGCGCATCCGGGAGGGGAGCGTCACGGTCGGGCGCGGCCGTCACGGGCCGCGATCAGAGCGCGCCCTGCGGAACCCTGATCGATCCGCCGGTGATCGCGTCGGAGCCGCCGAACGGGTTGGCGCCCTGCTGGTTGGCCTGCTGCTGCGCCCGGCGCTGCAGCGCCGCCTGCTGCTTCACGGCATTGCAGGCCTGGTTGCGGATGCCGGCGGCCTTGTCGTTGTCGACCTTCATGCCATCGACGAAGGTCTGCGGAATCTGGCACCAGTCCATGTTCGCGGCGGCGAATTTCAGCGCGGCCGAGCCATTGCTGACGAGGCGGCCGAGCGTCGAGCAGGCCTGCTGCGGGGTCAGCTTCTTCTTGGCCTTCTGCGTGGCGTTGAGCTGGCCGACGATGGCCTGCCGCTCCTGCAGCAGTTTCTGCATCTGCTCGCAGCCCGAGGCCTGCGCGCTCGCAGGGCTTGCGTCGATCAAGGCCGCCGCCAGTCCGAGCGTGGCGATGAAGCCAGTGGCCGTCTTGCGCCGCATGGTCGTCTTGCTCCCTTTGACATCTTTCGACCGGCGGCGGGCATGCCCTGCGCGGTCGCCGGCGTTCATAACAGTTTGCCGAATTCGCGCCAAGTTGCGCAATTCACGCGGAGCAGCGCTTCGGTGGCTGCCTGCTCGCCGATCACGGCCGGGTTCGCATGCTATGGAAATGTGGCGGTTTTCCTGCCGATCGCTTAATCCCATGCCGGGACAAGCGCAAACCGTGAATCAATCTGCCCCATGCCGCCGACCGATCTTCCAAGGCACAGGCTTTTCCTTGAGGCCGATCTCATCGCCGGCGCGGCCGTGCCGCTGGCGCGCGAGCAGGCGAATTACCTGTTGAACGTGCTGCGCCTGAAGACGGACGACGCCGTGCTTGTTTTCAACGGGCGCGACGGCGAGTGGCTCGCCGCCATCGTCGCGGAGGGCCGCAAGCAGGCGAGCCTGAACCCCGTCCGCCAGCTCCGCCCGCAGCTCGCCGCACCGGATCTCCATTACCTCTTCGCGCCCCTGAAGCATGCCCGGCTCGACTACATGGCCCAGAAGGCTGTCGAGATGGGGGCCGGGGTGATCCAGCCCGTGCTGACGCGCCGCACGCAGGTCTCGCGGCTCAATCTCGACCGTCTGCGCGCCAACGCCGTCGAGGCGGCCGAGCAATGCGGCATTCTCTGCCTGCCGGAGATCAGGCCCGAATCCGCGCTCGACGAAGCGCTGGCGGCGCTCGATCCTGCGCGCCTGCTGGTGTTCTGCGACGAGGCGGCGGAGCAGGAGAGTCCGCTCGCGGCGCTCGCCGGCGTTGCTCCGTCTCCGCTCGCGCTGCTGATCGGCCCCGAGGGCGGCTTCGACGAGGCCGAGCGCCGGGCCATTCTCGCGCGGCCCAACACGCTGCGGCTGTCGCTCGGCCCGCGCATCCTGCGCGCCGACACCGCAGCCGTCGCCGCGCTTGCGCTGGTGCAGGCTGCGCTCGGCGACTGGCCGCGCTGAGGCATCCGGAAGCGCAGCGCCTGCTCGCGCGATCTTGCATGGATGCGATTGCCGCTGTGCCGCCAGCGCGCATCGCGGGTCGTTGTGGAGCGCTCGCGTGTCGCCTATGTCTGGCTCCGTCCCGAGCCTGATCCGGCGGCGCGCTCAGCGCATCCGGAAGCCTGGCCTCAAGTAGAAGCCTGCCGGAGCGCCCATGGCTCGCGATGTATCCGATTCGACCCCGGTCTCCGGCAAGGGCGAGCTGATCGCCTGGATCGCGGCCGGCGAGAAGCCGGCCTCGGCCTTCCGGCTTGGCACCGAGCACGAGAAGTTCCCGTTCTATCTGCACGATCTCTCGCCCGTGCCCTATGAGGGCGCCGGCGGGCGCGGCGGCATTCGCCATCTGCTGGAAGGCATGCAGGAGCGGCTCGGCTGGGAGCCGATCATGGACGCCGGCCGCGTCATCGGGCTCGCCGGCCCCGAGGGCGGCGGCGCGATCTCGCTGGAGCCGGGCGGCCAGTTCGAGCTCTCCGGCGCGCCGGTCGCGACGCTGCACGAGACGGCCGCCGAACTCTCGGCCCATCTCACCGAGGCCAATGCGGTGGCGCAGGCTCACGGCATCGGCTTCGTCTCGCTCGGCCATTCGCCGCTGTGGACTAGGGGCGAGACGCCGATGATGCCCAAGAGCCGCTACGGCATCATGGCCAACTACATGCCCAAGGTCGGCACGCGCGGGCTCGACATGATGTTCCGCACCTGCACGGTGCAGGTGAATCTCGATTTTTCGACCGAAGCCGACATGGTCAAAAAGCTCAGGGTCTCGCTCGCTCTGCAGCCGCTCGCCACGGCGCTGTTCGCCTCCTCTCCGTTCACGGAGGGCGCGCTGAACGGCATGCAGTCGATGCGCTCCGAGATCTGGCGCGACACTGACAAGGCCCGCTCCGGCATGCTCGCCTTCGCTTTCGATGAGGCGATGTCCTACGAATCTTACGTCGACTGGGCGCTCGACGTGCCGATGTACTTCGTCAAGCGCGGGCCGACCTATCATGACGTATCGGGCGCGTCGTTCCGCGAGCTGCTGGCGGGCACACTGCCGCAACTGCCGGGCGAGCGTGCCACCATGTCGGACTGGGCGAACCATCTCGGCACGCTGTTCCCCGAGGTCAGGCTGAAGCGCTTCCTCGAGATGCGCGGCGCGGATGCGGGCCCGCAAGCGATGCTGAACGCGCTGCCGGCCTTCTGGGTCGGGCTGCTCTACGATCAGGCGGCGCTCGACGCCGCCTGGGACATCGTCAGGCCCTGGACGGCCGAGCAGCGGCAGGGCCTTCGCGACGCCGTCCCGGCGCAGGGCCTGAACGCGACGATCGCCGGCCGCAAGCTCGGCGAGCTGGCGCGCGAGGTGCTTGCCCTGTCCCGCGACGGGCTGGCCCGCCGGGCGCGCCGCGACGCCGCCGGGCGCGACGAAAGCGTCTATCTCGATCCGGTCATGGCGATCGCCGACAGCGCGACGACGCTCGCTGACGATCTCGTCCGGCGCTTCCGGGACGACTGGCAGGGTCAGATCGCGCCGGTGTTCGCGCAGGAGCGCATCTGACCATCGGCGTGATGGCGACTTGTGGGCAAAAAACGCGGTTAGGCTGCTGTTTTCGCTGACGGATTAACGTTTTGTCCAAGGGTGTCCGGATAATCTCGCCGCCATGGACAGCTTCGTCGCCCTCACGACCCGCTATCTCCGCGACGAGCGCGGCGCGACTGCGATCGAGTACTGCCTGATCGCGAGCTTTATTTCCCTTGTCATCGTCGCCGGAGCGACCTTGATCGGCCAGACCGTTCTGGGCTTCTTCCAGGCCGTCGCCAGCGGATTCCAATAGCCGTCCGGCCGCTGATTCACTCCGCCGCCGTCTTGAAGCTCGCCAGATTGTCGAGGCTCTGGATGATGTGCTCGGCCAGCGCATTCGACAGCACGGACGGGTCGAAGCGCGTGCGCAAAAGCCCGATCTTGCAGGAAGGCAGGGTGGCGTAGCCCTCCGACGGCCCGAGAATCCGCATGCCGGGCCGCACCGCGCTCTCGGGCAGCACCGACACCGCAAGTCCCGCCACGACCGCAGCCCCCACCGCCGTCGAGTTCCAGCTCGCATAGAGCACGCGGAAGCGCCGCCCCTTCTTCTCAAGCGCCTCGACGGCCGCCTGCCGCCAGTTGCAGGTCGGCCGGCCGAGCGCCAGCGGCAGCGGATCCTCCTCATGCACGCCATGGCGCGCCGAGGTGACCCAAAGCAGCGGCTCGATGCGGATGATCTCGCCCTGGCCCCGGCTCTCGACATGGGTGATGATGGCGAGGTCGATGTCGCCGGTGGCGATGCGCTCGGCCAGCATCGGCGTCGGCTCGCAGACCACGGTGACCTCGGCCCTAGGATTGGACCGCGCGAAGCGGGCGAGGATCTCGGGCAGATAGCGGTCGGCGTAGTCGTCGGGCACGCCGAGCCTGATCCGGCCCTTGAGATCGGCGTCGGTGAAGCTCGCGACGCATTCGAGGTTCAGCCGCACGATCCTGCGGGCATAGTCGAGCAGCCGCTCGCCATCCTCGGTCAGCTTGGCATGCCGGCCGTCGCGGCCGAAGAGGGGACGGCCGACGCGCTCCTCCAGCCGCTTCATCTGCATGGAGACGGCCGATTGCGTCTTGAAGACGATCTCGGCGGCCCGCGTGAAGGAGCCCGTGTCAGCGATGGCGACGAAGGTCTTGAGCTGGTCGGCGTCGAGCACATGCGCCATGGCGGCCCCCGGTTTGGTTCATCAATATCCGTGCGATGAAGCATCATAAGCATTCGTTTGGCTTATGACCAGCGCAATCCTATCCTAGGGTCACTCTCAGCGTCCTGCCGCCGCCTGTCGCGTTCGGGGGACATGCTGGAAGCCGCTACCATCAGGAGGCCGTCATGCTGATCATGACCTTTGCCACGAAGTCGCTCTCGTCCGTTCCCGCCGGTCTCACGCGCGTCGCCATCCGTGGCGTCGCCCAAATGACCAGCCGCGTGACGTCGCTCGTGAAAGCCCTCATGCACCGCCGCGCGGTGATGCGCCTCAGCGAACTCGACGAGCGCGGGCTCAAGGATATCGGCCTCGTGCGCTCCGATGTCGAAGGCGCGCTGGCCAGTTCCTGGCTGAACGATCCGTCGAGCATCCTCGCCGCCCGTTCGAGCGCGACGACCCATGTCGCCTCGGCCCGCCGCGAGGAAGGTCTTCGCCAGGCCTCGCTGAAGCCCCAAGTCCCGCTGAACACCCTTGCCACGCCGCGCGCGAGCGCCGCGGCCGTCGACCCGGTTGCGTGCAGCGCCTGACCCCTTGGGGCTGCACGTTCCTGCGGGCGGAGGCTTCGTGCCTCCGCCCTTTTTCGTGGGCAGTCCGAGCGGCCTTACCAAAAAATTCACCAAGACCGCTGATTCTCGCGACGCCAGCGGGCTCACGCCCGCCAACCTGCGCCGGGACCATGCCATGCGGATGTCGCTTCGCCTTCAAGACCTGTCGATCCGCACCAAGATCGCGATTCCGCTGCTGCTGCTGGGCGGCATCAGCGTGGCGACGGCGATCTTCGCCGGCATCCAGAACCAGCGCATCCAGAAGACCTATTCCGATCTGATCAGCCAGCGCGCCGCGGCCATTCTCGATTCGGCGCGCGCCACGCGCTACATGGGCGAGCTCGGTCGCGACCTCTACAAGGCGATCGCCTATCCCGAATACATGAAACAGAACGGCACCGCGATCGCCGCAGCCGAGGCCGGCTTCGCGAGGGTGCGCGCACAAATGGTCGAGGCGAAGATCAGCTTCCCCGCCCGCGGAGCCGATTTCGATGCGCTCGACCGTCGCTTCGTCACGCTCAGGGGCCAGATCGACGACGTGCTCAAGCAGGCCTCGCGCGATGAGGATCTGCCGGCGCTCTCGGTGATGTCCCAGCTCGAGACGTCGATCGCTGATATCGCCAACGACGCGGCAAAACTCAACACCGAGATCAAGACCGACACCAATGCCGTATCCGCCAAGCTCGACGCCGAGGGGCGCGATCTTGCCAGGCTGATCATGGTCCTGACCGGGCTCGGCATGTTGCTCGGTCTCGGCGGCGCGCTGGTTCTGGCGACCCGCGCCATCACGCGGCCGCTGGACATGCTGAAGCGCTGCATGGGCGCACTTGCAGGCGGCGATTATGGCGTCGCCATTCCCGGACAGGCGCGCCTCGACGAGATCGGCGAGATGGCCAAGGCCGTCCAGATCTTCAAGGACAACGGTCTGGCGGTCCAGCGGCTCGAGGCCGAGACCGCCGAGAGCCGCCAGATGTCGGAGGCGCAGCGCCGCCAGATCGAGCAGGAGCGCGCCGCGCGCGCGCTCGAGGAGGAGCGTCTCGCGCAGGAGCAGCGGGAGGTCATGACGCTGCTTGCCACCGGGCTCGATTTGCTCTCCAGGGGCGATCTGACCCACCGGATCGATCAGGCGGTCGCGCCCGAATACGAGAAGCTGCGCGACGATTTCAACGCCGCCGTCGCCAATCTCTCCGAGACGATCAGGACGATCCAGGCGACCTCGGCCGATGTCGGCAACGCCGCCCGCGAGATCAACACGGGCGCAGACGACCTCTCCAAGCGCACCGAGGAGCAGGCCTCCTCGCTCGAAGAGACGGCCGCGACGACCGAGGAACTGGCCGCCTCCGTCAAGGCCTCGGCCAACGCCTCGCGGCAGGCCGTCGCGCTCGCTGACGAGGCGATGGACGTGGCGCGCAAGGGCGGAGCGATCGTCGGCGACGCGGTCGCGGCGATGGCCCGCATCGAGACGGCCTCGCGCAAGATCTCCGACATCACCTCGGTGATCGACGAGATCGCCTTCCAGACCAATCTGCTGGCGCTGAACGCGGCGGTGGAGGCCGCCCGCGCCGGCGATGCCGGCAAGGGCTTCGCGGTCGTCGCCTCCGAGGTGCGCTCGCTGGCGCAGCGGTCGAGCACGGCCGCCAAGGACATCACCGCCCTGATCGGCGAATCGGGCAGCGAGGTCGCGCAGGGCGTCGGCCTTGTCCGCTCGGCGGGCGAGGCGCTGGAGAGCATCGTCAACGCCTCGCTGAAGGTGTCGGCCACGGTCTCCGACATTTCGGCAGCCTCGGCGGAGCAGGCCAACGGAATCGACGAGATGAGCCAGACTGTGGCCCATATGGACGAGATGACCCAGCAGAATGCGGCTTTGGCCGAGCAAAGCGCGGCGTCGGCAACGGCCCTGAGCGACCAGATCGCCCGCCTCAACGCGCTCGTCGCCCGCTTCCGGACCGGCGAGGACCGCCATCAGGCGCGCATTGTCGATACCACCACGCCGCGTCGCGCCGCCTGATCGCGACAGCGTATCGAGGGCGGCTGCTTCAGGCGGCCGCCCTGCCTCGTCAGCGTCTGCCGCCGCCGAACATCGTGTCGAAGATGTCCTTCATCGCATTCTGATGGCTGTCCTGCACCTGCCGTCCGGTCTCGAACATCGCGTTGAGGGCATCGAGGCCGATCGAACCCGGCCCGGTCTCGCCCGAGGGCGGCGGATCGTCCTGCGGCTCGGTCTCGCGCCGGCCGCGCGGGGCCGGAGCCGGCTCGGAGGCGGGCTGCTGCCCGCCGCCAAACATGCCGGTCAAAATCTGGCCGAGCACGCCGCCGCCCATCTGGTCCATGCCCATCTGCCCGCCGGGCATCTGGCCGCCGCCGAACGGGCCGCCTCCTTGCGTCTCGCCGCGCCCGGGCGTCTGGCCGTTGCCGAACATCTGGCCGAAGATCGCCTCCAGCGGGTTGGTCGGCGCCTGCGGTTGCGGCGGCGGGGCGGGCTGCATGCCCGGCATCTGGCCCTTCATCATCTCGGCGAACTGGCCCAGAATGCCGCCCATGCCGCTGTTGCCGGCGGACTTGAACAGCCCGCCCATCACCATCGTGGCGATGATCGGCAGCATCTGCTTGAGGATCGCCTGGCTGACGCCGCTGGTCGCGGCCGCCTGCGCCGCCACGGCCTGGCTGACCTCCTTCGAGCCGAAGAGCTGGCTCAACACGTTCGTGCCCGCGACCTGCGCATTGTCGGGAATGCCGTCGCCATTGGCGTCGTACATCCGCCCGAAGGGCGAGGCCGTCATCATCTGGGCGAGGCTGCCGAAGGCGTAGGGGTCCTGCGTCTGGCGCTGCAGCCCCATCGAGAAAGCCGGCAGCAGCGCCTCGATCGCGCTCTGCGTTTGCTGCTGCGAGAGCCCGTAGGCGCGGGCGAGATTCTGCATCGCCTGGCCGTTCTGGGCCTGCATCATCATCTCATAGAGATTGGTCATGGTGCGTCTCCGGCCCGGTTCAGCGGTCTGCCGCCGCATGCTCGGGGACGATAGCAGCGCCCGGCAGCGAGGCAAGCGAGGCCGCCTCACGCTCCAGCCGGGCGATGCCGCGATAGGCGAAGACGAGCGCGACCACGCCGAACGCCACCGCGCCCAGCGCCGAGCCGACCAGCGCGCCCTTCGGCCCGCCGTAATGCGCGCCGATGAAGGCGAGCGGCATGGTGCCCAGCGTCGCCCGGCCCCAGCTGAACAGGGTCGAGAGCAGCGGCATGCCGAGATTGTTGAAGGCGGCGTTGGCGACGAAAAGCAGCCCGACGAAGACCCACATCGGCCCTGCGATCAGGCAGAAGAACAGCACGAGCTCCGCCGTCAGCCCGGTTGCCCCAAAAGCCGCGACGATCTGGTGGCGCAGCAGCACCAGCACGAGCCAGGCGATCAGCACGCAAGCCACGGCGAATATGGCCGAATCGGTCAAGCCCTTGCGCATCCGGTCGAAGCGGCCCGCACCCCAGTTCTGGCCGAGGATCGGCCCGACCGCGCCCGAGAGAGCGAAGAGCACGCCGAACGCGACCGGCACCAGCCGGTCCATGATCGCCATCGCCGCGACCGCCGCGTCGCCATAGCGCGCGATCACGCCGGCGAAGACCGAATTGGCGATCGGGTTCGAGAGATTGGTCAGGATTGCCGGGCCGGCGATGGCGAAGGCGCGGGGTGTGTCGGCGAGCATGGCGGGGATGGCCGGCCGCGCCACGATGCCGTGGACCCTGACCGCGCCATGGAAGCCGACGCCCGCGATGATGATCCGCGAGATCACGATGGCCCAGGCCGCCCCGTCAGGCCCCAATCCGAGGCCGAAGATGAACAGCGGGTCGAGGCCGGCCGTCGCCACCCCGCCGCCCAGCGTCACGAACATCGCTCGGCGCGCGTCGCCGACGGCGCGCAGAATGCCGGAAAAGCCCATGCCGAGAGCCATCAGCACATTCGACGGCAGCACGATCCAGAGGAAGGACAGCGCGACGCGGTAGGATTCGTCATGCGCGCCGAGCGCCCGCAGCAGCCAGGGCAGGCAGGGCAGGGCGATGATCGACAGCGCGATCGCCGCCAGCGCCATCAGCGCCATGGTCGAGCCGGCGATGCGGCGCGCAGCCTCGCGGTCGCCGGCGCCGAGCGCACGCGCCGTCATGGCGGAGACGGCGATCATCAGCCCGATATTGATGGAGATCATCAGATAAAGGACGATCGTGGCGAAGCCGACGCCCGCCGTGGCCTCCGGCCGGCCGAGCCAGGAGACGTAGAGCAGCGAGAGCAGGTCGACGGCGAAGATCGCCATCAGTCCGACAGAAGCCGTCGCGGTCATCACCGTGACGTGCCGCATCAGCGAGCCGGTGACGAAGACCGCCTCCTGGCGGCCGGCGGGCTGGCTCATCGCTCGGGCTCGCCGACGCCGCCGACCGCGACCTCCGCCCCGCCATCCTCGATCACTTCGCGGGTTTCCTCGCTCAGCGCCTTCGACTTGGCCCTGGGCTTGACCAGCGGCTCGGGCGTGACGCGCGGGACCTTGTTGAGCGCCGCCGCGATGCCCTCATGGTACTGGATCTCCATGCGCTGGGCGTCGCGGTCGCGCACGCTGTCGATGACGAGGCTCGCTTCGTCATAGGTCAGCCCGAGGGCCTCCAGCGTCACCTGGCCGAAACCGAGCGCCGATTCGAAGGTCTCGCGCATCTGATAGTCGACATTGGCCTTCATCAGGTCGATGGCGTGGATGCGGTCATAGGCGCGCGCATGCAGCCGCGCCTGCGGGAATTCGGCCCTGGCCATCTCGACGATGCGCAAGGCGGCGTCCTTGTCGTCGATGCAGACGCAGATCACCCGCGCCTTGCCGCCGCCCGCCGCACGCAGCACATCGAGCCGCGTGCCGTCGCCATAATAGATCTTGAAGCCGAAACTCGCCGCCGAGCGGATGCGCTCGACATCCGAATCGATGATCGTGACATCGACATGCTGCAGCAGCAGCGCCTGCGTCACGATCTGCCCGAAGCGGCCGAAACCGACCACGATGACGGAGGCCGCGCCGGCCCCGTCGAAATCCTCCTCCATCGTCTCCGGCTTCGCGCGCGCCAGAAGCCAGCCATCGATCAGCTTGGCCAGCACAGGCCCGATCAGCATGGAGAGCGCAGCCAGCGCGGTGACGATCGCGCTCTGCTGGCTGGTGAGCAGCCCGAGCGAGAGGCCAAGCGGCAGCAGCACGAAGGCGAACTCGCCGGCCGGCGAGAGCAGCGCGCCGGCGCGGATCGCCTCCGTCGTCGAGGAGCAGGACGCCCGCAGGATCGAGGCCGCGACCGCGATCTTGAAGAGCACCAGCAGCGGGGCGGCCAGCGTCAGCAGGAGCCAGTTGTCGAGCACGAGCTTGAGGTCGAGCGACATGCCGACCGCCATGAAGAACAGCCCGAGCAGCACGCCGCGGAACGGCTCGATATCGGCCTCAAGCTCGTGCCGGAAATGCGAATCGGCCAGCAGCACGCCCGCCAGAAACGCCCCCATCGCCATCGACAGGCCGACATGCTCCATCAGCAGCGCCGAGCCGAGCACGATCAGCAAGGCAGCCGCCGTCATCACCTCCTTAGCGCCGGATTTGGCGAGGATGTGGAAGAACGGGTTCAGCACATAGCGCCCGGCCAGCACGATCGCCGCGACCGCCAGAAAGGCGACGCTTAAGCCCGCCATCGCCGCGCCCGCGCCGCCGCTGGCCGCGCCCGTGGTCGCCAGCAAGGGCAGGATCGCGAGCGCGGGCGCGATCGAGATGTCCTGGAACAGCAGGATCGAGAAGGTGCGCCGGCCGTAATCCTCATGGCCGTCGCCGCGCTCCTCCAGCAATTGCAGCGCGATCGAGGTGGCGGACAAGGCCAGCGCGAGCCCGACCGCGACCGCCCCGCCGACCGACAGCCCGAAGAACCAGCCGACCGCGCCGATGGCGAAGGCGCTGAGCGCCATCTGCGAGAGCCCTGCGCCGAGAATGTCCTTGCGCATCGAATAGAGCCGCGCCGGCTGCAGCTCGAGCCCGACGAGGAAGAGCAGCAGCACGACGCCGATCTCGGCCGTGCCGCGGATGGCGTCGGGATCCTTGATCACCGCGAGCACGGAGGGGCCGATGACGATGCCCGCCGCGAGATAGCCCAGCACCGCCGACTGGCCGAGCTTGCGGAAGATCGGCACCGCCAGCACCGCGCCGGCGCAGAAGGTCAGGATCGGCGGCAGATAGCTGGTGTGGGAGACGTCTGCCATGGGAGCGCTCATCGGCTGGAGGGCCGGCTCCTAGCCGACCGAGCCAATCTAGGCGCTGTTGCGCCATCCTGCGAGTGCGCTGCGGCATCGCAAGGTCACATCTCGCGTCATGGCGCGCCTCCATCCGCGTTCCTTGACAACGCGCCCTCCACGCCGACAGAAGACGCAATCCTCCCGGGAGCTTCCTCGCCGCGTGAAACCGCCGCTCGACATCCTGCTCTGCGCGCCGCGCGGCTTCTGCGCCGGCGTCGTGCGCGCCATCGACGCGGTCGAGAAGGCGCTGAAGCTGCATGGCGCGCCGGTCTATGTCCGCCACGAGATCGTCCACAACAAATACGTCGTCGAATCGCTGAAACGGAAGGGCGCGGTCTTCGTTTCCGAGCTCTCGCAGGTGCCCGACGCCTCCCGCCCGGTGATCTTCTCCGCCCATGGCGTCGCGAAATCGGTGCCGGCCGAGGCGAATGCGCGCAACCTGTTCGCCATCGACGCGACCTGCCCGCTCGTCACCAAGGTCCACCGCGAGGCCGAGGTCCATCACAAGCGGGGCCGCCACATCCTGCTCGTCGGCCATGCCGGCCATCCCGAGGTGATCGGCACCATGGGGCAGCTGCCGCAGGGCGCGATCACGCTGATCGAGACGCTGGACGATGTCGCGACCCTGACGCCGCCCGCCGGCCAACTTGCCTTCGTCACCCAGACCACGCTCTCGGTCGACGACACGCGCGAGATCGTCGAGGCGCTCAAGGCCCGTTTCCCGGAGCTGATCGCGCCGCACAAGGAAGACATCTGCTACGCCACCACCAATCGCCAGGAGGCGGTGAAGCATGTCGCGCCGCGCGTCGACGGGCTGATCGTCGTCGGCTCTCCGAACTCCTCGAACTCGCAGCGCCTGCGCGAGGTCGCCGAGCGCGCCGGCTGCCCGGCCGCCCGCCTCGTGCTGCGCACCGACGAGATCGACTGGACGGTGTTCGGCAATATCCGCCGGCTCGGCCTCACCGCCGGCGCGAGCGCGCCCGAGGTGCTGGTCGAGGAGATCATCGACGCGTTCGCGCAGCGCTACGATGTCACGGTCGAGACCGTCTCGACGGCCGATGAGAGCGTGTTCTTCCCGCTGCCGCGCGAATTGCGCGAGCCGGCGCCGACCGCGGCCGAGTGAGCATCCTTGGCCGTCTACACCGAAGTGCCCGATGACGAGATGGCGGCGTTCGTCGCCCGCTATGGCATCGGCGATCTGCTCTCGGCCAAGGGCATCGCCGAGGGCGTCTCGAACTCGAACTTCCTCGTCCACACCACCGCCGGCTTCTACATCCTGACGCTCTATGAGGAGCGCACGGATGCGGCCGACCTGCCCTTCTTCATCTGCCTGATGGAGCATCTGGCCCGGCGCGGGCTGACCTGCCCGCAGCCGCTCAAGGCGGCCGACGGGCAGGCTGTGGGACGACTGGCGGGCCGCCCCGCCGCGATCGTCACCTTCCTCGACGGGCTTTCGGTGCGCCGCCCCAACGCGCAACATTGCGCCGAACTCGGAAGGGGTCTCGCCCTGCTGCACCAGGCCGGCTCCGATTTCGCGATGGAACGGGTCAACGATCTGTCCGTGCCGGGCTGGCGGCCGCTGGCCGAGCAGGCGGGCGCCCAGGCCGACACGGTTTCGCCGGGGCTGGCGCGCCGCGTGCTGGCCGAGATCGCCGAGCACGAGGCGCATTGGCCTGCCGATCTTCCGCGCGGCGTCATCCACGCCGATCTCTTTCCCAACAACGTCTTCTTCATCCAGAACCGGCTCTCGGGCCTGATCGACTTCTATTTCGCCTGCACCGACGCGCTCGCCTACGACCTCGCCATCTGCCTCAACGCCTGGTGCTTCGAGGCGGATGCTTCCTTCAACCTGACCAAGGGTCAGGCGCTTCTGGCCGGCTATGAGAGCGTGCGCCGGCTGACCGATGCGGAAGTCGCCGCGCTCCCGGTCCTGTGCCGGGGCTCGGCCCTGCGCTTCCTGCTGACGCGGCTGGTCGACTGGCTCAACGTGCCGCCGGGCGCGCTGGTCAAGCCGCTCGATCCGATGGAATACGACCGCAAGCTCGCCTTCCACCAGCGGGTGCGGGACGCCGGCGACTATGGGTTGAGGCGATGATGGCGGCGACCCATCCGGATAAAGCGCGGGGAACCCCTCTCCCGAGTGGGAGAGGGGCAGGGGTGAGGGCCGGACGACTCAGGATGAGGAACCACGCGTTCCGTTTCCACCTTGTCGAAGATAACTGGTCCAACGTCCATCACCTCACCCCTGCCCCTCTCCTTACAGGAGAGGGGTTCCTCGCGCCTCGCCATCGCGGGTGGAATTCTTTATGACCGACATCGTCGAAGTCTGGACCGACGGCGCCTGCTCCGGGAACCCCGGCCCCGGCGGCTGGGGCGCGATCCTGTCCTTCAAGGGCAAGGAGCGCGAACTCTCCGGCGGCGAGGCGATGACCACCAACAACCGCATGGAACTGATGGGGGCGATCTCGGCGCTGGAGACGCTGACGCGGCCCTGCACGGTCGCGCTCCACACCGACAGCCAGTATCTGCGCCAGGGCATCACCAGCTGGATCCATGGCTGGAAGAAGAACGGCTGGAAGACCGCCGACAGAAAGCCGGTCAAGAACGAGGAGCTCTGGAAGCGCCTGGACGCCGCGCTTGGCCGCCACACAATCGAGTGGAAATGGGTCAAGGGCCATGCCGGCGACGAGATGAACGAGCGCGCGGACGCTCTGGCGCGGGCCGGCATGGCGCCGTTCAAGCCGGGGCGGTGATCGGCTGTGACACGGGAGCGAGACGATGCAGTTGAGATGGGTTGTGGTCGTGTCCCTGATGGTGATGTAGCTTCGCGGAGCCACCCCGATGCCGGCTTTGGCCGGGCTGGTCAGGCGGCCACGGCTGGCAGGCT
>JAIETL010000098.1 GCA_019745195.1 Beijerinckiaceae bacterium | reverse complement strand
TTTCGGACACGGCTTCGGCCATGGCGGCCGGCATTGGGGCGGGCATCGCGGCTTTGGGCATCGCGGCTGGGGCCATAGCGGCTGGGGCTATCGCGCGGCCTATTACGGCGGCGGCTGCTACACCGTCCTGCGCCCGCGCTTCGTGCCCGGCTACGGCATCGTCGAGCGACCGGTCACGCGCTGCCGCTTGAGCGGATTTTCCTCGATATGACCCCGCAGACGGCCGGTGAGCTGTATCGGGCGATCGGCGCCGAGATCGACGCCGCCTTCGACGCCGTTTTCGATCCAGGCAATCCGGGTCGCCTGCTTGCGGCCGGGCTGGATGTCGAAATCGACGTCGGTGACCTCGACGCCGTAGCGAAATCTGACACCGCGATCCTGCAACCATTTGACCAACGGCAGGACCATCGATTCATATTGGTTGTAGCGGTTGAACTTGAGCGAGGAAAAATCCGCCAGACTGCCGATATGGTGGATGAAGCGATGCAGATAGAGCTTCATCTCGAGCGCGGAATGCCATTCCTCGAAGGCGAACATGGTGCGCCAGTAGAGCCAGAAATTGCTCCTGAGGAAATCATCGCCGAAGACTTCGTTGATCCGCTTGTTCTCCATCTCCTCCCGCGTCGCGAGGAAGACGGAGATCAGATCTTTTTGCGCGCGACCGCCGAGTGTCAGCAAAGCCTTGTCGGGCACATCCTGGCCCTGGTTCTGCGTCACGCGTTGAAGCGAAAAATTGGGATCGTCCTTGTTGAGCCGGTAGAATTCGTCGAGCACACTCGCATCCTCGATCTCCAGCGAAGGGATCGAGCGATAGAGATCCCAGAGGCATTCGAAATGCTCCTCCATCTCGCGCCCTCCGCGGATGACGAACCCCTTTTCGGGGACGTCGAGGCCGTCGAGCGCGCCGCCGGGAACATGCAGCTCCTCAAGGATGGTAATATGCTCGCCGGCGACGCCGCCGTCGCGGATCAGGAACGCCGCGCCTGCCAGTCCCGCAAGACCCGAGCCGACGAACCAGGCCGTCTTCCTGTCAGCGCCCTCAGGTTTGCGGGGCCGCACGAAAGCTTCGTAGTTCCCGCTACTATAGTGCATGCTCAACTCCATCCTTGATCCCGACGACAATGGCGGTTCTGCGGTTTCTTGCTGAACAGCAGAAATGCCTGCCCTGCATTCATTCTCGCCGATGTCGCCCGCCGCTCAGTTCGACGACTTCACTGGTGATCTGATCCTGACGCGTGAGGCGCTCCTCGAGGCGCAGGGCCTCGCCCTTGCGATCGATGTGGCTGCGGGCGGTCGCCATGGTGCGCAGCCGTGCCTCATTCTCGGCGACGAACGTCTCGACCGCAGCCGCGCAGATGTGGGCGAAGACATATTCCGCGGTCAGGTCGCCGATAAGGTCCGCCGCGTTGATATTGACGAGCGGCGGCAAATCCGCCGTGGACGCGGGGAAAGTGTCGAGGTCGAGCGGCAGGAGGCTCGCGCGCACGATCGAGACGCCCTTGCCGCTGCTCCAGACCGGATAAGCCATGGTGATGGGCACCGCGCCGACCTCGTCCAGATAGTCGTACAGCGCGTCGATGATGCTTGTCGCGAGTGCGGGCAGCGCATCGGCCTTGCTCGGCATGCTCGCGCTCCATGCGATGCGCAGACCGCGCTCGGCCGCAAGCGTGGCCGTGCGCGCGCCAATCAGAAGAATATGCCTGTCCTGCATGTCGGCCGCGGCGCCGTCGAGCAGCTGCTCCGGAAAGGCCCCGGCAAAGCCTTGCTCCGCACCGAACAGGATAAGGCCGCCTCTCGCACCACCGACCGCCCGCGCCGGAAAACGCGCCAGTGGCTCGTCAAGGCGGCGCGCCTGGCCAATGGCGGTGCGGGCGGTCTCCGCATAGCGTCGCACCGCAGGCAGCAGCGCGCGCGCCTGATGCGCCCGCTGCGCGGCGATGCCCTGCATGGCGTTGACCACCGCACCGAGCTGGCGGACGGTCTCGATCCGCTGGCCGATCTCGGCGAGGCGATCGCTCATGATGCAGAACCGGCCGGCTGGCTTTCGATCAGCGCTTTCACCGTCGTCATCAGAGCGGACCGCTGCGCGGTGTCGATCTGTCCAGTCCGCTCGATCTGCGCGCATAGATCGGGGACGTGATCGTCGATCCAGGCGGGCAGCCGCGTGCGGAGCGACGATATCTCCGAGACCGTCATGCCATCGAGCAACCCTTCGCCGAGCGCCACGACCAGCGCCACCTGGTCGACGACCCGTAGTGGACTCGACAGCGGTTGCACGAGCAAGGCGCGCAAGCGCTTGCCGCGTTCGATCTGGGCGCGGACACGCGGCTCGGGCTGCTCGCCGAAGCGGGTGAACATCTCGAGCTCGAGGAACTGCGCATAGTCGAGGCGCATGGTCCCGCTCGCGTCGCGCAGGACGCGAAGCTGCGTCTTGCCGCCGACCCGGCTCACGCTCGTGCCCACATCGATGGCGGGCTTGTGCCCCTGCGCGAACAGCTTCGCGTCGAGAATAATCTGACCGTCGGTGATCGAGATCAGATTGGTCGGGATATAGGCGCTGACGTTGCCGGCATCGGTCTCCGCGATCGGCAGAGCCGTGAGCGAACCGCCCCCCTTCTCCGTCGAGAGACGCGCCGCACGTTCGAGCAGGCGGGAATGGAGGAAAAAGACGTCGCCGGGATAGGCCTCGCGCCCGGGCGGCTGTCCGGTCAGCAGGGCGATCTCGCGATGGGTCGCGGCATGCTTGGTGAGATCGTCGAGCACCACCACCGCATGGCCGCCACCATCCCGAAAATACTCGGCCATCGTGAAGCCCGCGAACGGCGCGATCCATTGCAGCCCCGGCGCCGCGGCGGGGCTCGCCACGACGAAGATGGTGCGGTCCGGCGCGCCATGCCGCCGCACCTGGTCGACCACGCGCGCGACCGCCGAGCTTTTCTGGCCGATCGCGACATAGACGCAGATCATGTCGCTGGTGCGCTGGTTGATGATCGTGTCGACCGCGAGCGCCGTCTTGCCTGTGGCGCGGTCGCCGAGAATGAGTTCGCGCTGCCCCCGGCCGATGGCGAACATCGCATCGATTGCGAGCGTGCCGGTCTGCACCGGCTGGACGACGAGGTCGCGTTCGATGATCGCCGGCGCCGGCCGTTCGACAGGATCGAAGCGCCTGGCCCGGATCGGCGCGCCCCCATCGAGCGGACGGCCGAGCGGATCGACGACTCGGCCAAGCAATGCCTCGCCAACCGGCACGCGCACCACCTCGCCCGAGCCGGTTACGGTGTCTCCTGCCTCCACCTGGGCGGCATCGTCGAGCAGCACGCAGCCGATCCGGTCCCGGTCGAGCGTGTGGACGAATCCGGTCTGGCCCCGGGCGAAATAGAGCAATTCGTCGAGGCGCGCGTCCGGAAGGCCCGAGACCATGGCAACGCCGTCGCCGATCGATTCCACCCGGCCAATTGCATCGACACGCGGCCCGAGATTGGCGCGCGTGATGCAGCTCTGGGCCTGCGTCAGCCAGTCTTCAGGCGATCCGGGCATGATCGTCTTCATTGAGGCTCTCAACCATGGCGTCGAGATCGGCGCGCCAGCTGTTGCGCACGACGGCGTGGGGCGTGCGAAGCTCCGCGCCGGCGATGAGATCTGGATCGACTGCGAAGATCGGGGTCGCGGTATCCGGCAGGATTTCGGCAAGCGCGCGCGCTACCTGCGTCTGCAGATCGGCCGTCAGCGGCGCGGGCGTCGCGACGGTGACGGGCCCGGCGGCCGCCAGGCTGCGGCGATCCGCCTCGGAAAGGTCTCCGAGCCGCGCCTTGAGCGCGTCGACCATGGCCTGCACCGTCTGCTCGGGCGGGAGACGAGCGAGCAACGTGCCTGCCATCGAGGCGGCGAGGTTCGCTGCCTTTTCCCGCCACTGCGCCGCCACCCGCCCGCGTTCGGCATCGATCGCCGCATGGCCTTGCTCGACGACGGCGTCCGCCTCGAGCCTGGCCTGCGCGAGGAGGCGCTGGCGCTCCGCTTCGGCCTCGGTCCGGATCTCGGCGCGGCGAGCCGCCGCATCCGCGACGAAGCCGTCATTCTGCGTTTTGAGCGCCTGCGCTTCGGCCTGTGCCCGGTCCTTTGCCTCCCGCGCTTCGTCGAGCAGCGCCTGGGCCGATGCCTGGCGGGCAGCGATGGCATCCATCACCGGACGGAACAGGAAGCGTCCGAGCAGCCACACGAGGATGAGGACATTGACCGCCTGCAGCGCGAGCGTCCACCAGTCGATCCGCATGTCAGGCGAACGGGTTGGCGAAGAGCAGCAGCAGCGCGATCACGAGGCAGTAGATCGCCATCGTCTCGATCATCGCGAGGCCCACGAACAGCGTGCGCGAGACGGTGTTGGCGGCTTCGGGCTGGCGCGCGATCGCGTCCATCGCGGCGGCGACGGCCCTGCCCTGCCCGAGCGCCGGGGCGATTGCGCCGATCGAGATCGCGAAAGCGGCGCCGAGGATGCTGGCGAGATGGATCCAGTTCATGCGGGGGACTCCTGTTTGGATGGCGGGCGGGCGCCGTTCTCGCTGATAGCGCTCCCGATAAAGACCATGGCGAGCGCGCCGAAAATGTAGGCCTGGACCGCGCCGGTCAGCATTTCGAGCGCCATGAGCGGGATCGGGACGAGCAGCCCGGCGAGGCTCAGCACGACGCCGATCATGAAGACGCCGCTCATGACGTTGCCGAACAGGCGCACCATCAGCGAGAAGCTGCGGGTGAAGAGCTCGACGATATTGAGCGGGGCGAGCAGGATCGAGGGGCGCGCGAAGGTCGCGAGATAGGCCCTGGGCCCGAGCGCGCGGACGCCGAACCAGAGCGTCGCGCCGAAGACGATCAGCGCCAGCGCCGCGTCGGTTTCGAGGGTCGCGGTCGGCGGCTCGACGCCGGGGATCAGCGACGACCAGTTGGCGACCAGCAGGAACAGGAACAGCGTGCCGATCAGCGGCAGATAACGCTGCGGTTCCGCCTCCATCGTCTCGCGGATCTGGCCGGCGACGGTCTCGACGACCAGCTCGAGCGCCGCTTGGGCTCGGGTTGGGCGTAACGCAAGGCGGCGGGTCAGCAGCCAGCTTCCGATTGTAAGGAAGGCCATGATGCCCCAGGTCGTGGCGACCGGCTGGCTGATCGGCACCGGACCGATCGCGAACAGCACATGGCTTTCAAGTGGTGACGCGAATTTCATCGGGCGCCTCCGAGCCGGTGGAGCATGATCTGGCGCCCGCCCATGAAGCCGGTTGTTGCGGCAAGAAGCGCCGGCCACCCTTGCCGGCTGGCGATGACGAGAACCAGAATAGTGACGGCGAGACGCCCGAGCCTGAGCAGGATCGCGCGCGATGCCGGGCCGCCATGGGTGACGAGGTCGGCTTCTCTGGCGATGGCCGCGAAATGGGCGAGGCCGACCGCAAATCCGAGGGCCAGGAACAGGATGGGGGAGAGCTGGCTCATTGCCGGTGCATCCAGCGCCAGCCCGACCAGCAGCCGAGGGCGAGCCCGACGAGCAGGAGCGGCGCGGTCCAGAAGATGCCGCTATCCAGCCGGTGGTCGAGCCAGCGGCCGATCGCGAGACCGACCAGCGCGGGCAGGACGATCTGCCAGCCGAGCACGCCGATCTGGCCGAGATTGCGGGCGACGGAAGGAAGCCGCTGCGCAAGCCGCCGCCGTTCCGCGCGGGTCCGGATGGCTTCGACGATCGGCTGCTCGGGCTTGTCCGCGGTCACAGACCAAGCTCCCGGCCACCACCCTGCAGGGCCTCGACCATATGGCGGATCGCCTGCATCCTGAGCTTCGCCGACGCGGTCCGTTCGGATCGTTCGCCCTCGTCGCGCTCGCGGTAGCGCGCGAGCACGTCATGCTCGAGCGTTCCGAGGTCATCGCCGACATGGCCTTCGCGCGTCGCGACCGCGACCCCCGTGCCGTGGCTTACGGTCAGAATGCCGTTGCGCACCGCGCAATAGCCTGGAGCGCCATCGGCGCCCCGCCAGGAGACGATCGAGACGCCAAGCGCGGTCAGGAAATCGGCGTGGCCCGACAGGATGCCGAAACTGCCGCTGGCATCCTCGGCGCGAACCGACCTGACGTCCGTGTCGACGAGGATCGCGGTCGGATCGGTGATCCGCAGCTTCATGCGCCCTGCCCCACGCGAGAGCGTGCCTCTTCAATATCGCCTACCATGTAGAAGGCGCTCTCGGGCCAGTCGTCGGTCGCGCCGGCCAGGATGGCCGCGACGCCCTTCAGCGTATCGGCCAGCCCCACAGAACGGCCGGCTTGCCCGGTGAAGGCCTGGGTCACCATGAAGGGCTGGGTCAGGAAGCGCTGCAGCCGCCGCGCCCTGCCGACGATCAGCCGATCCTCGCGGCCCAGCTCCTCGATACCGAGCAGCGAGATGATGTCCTGGAGCTCGCGATAATGCGCGATCGTCTCCCGGACCTGCTGGGCGAGCGCGTAATGATGATCGCCCACGACCTGCGGATCGAGCAGGATCGACGAGGATCCCAGGGGATCGACCGCGGGATAGATGCCTTCGGCCGCCATGGCGCGCGAGAGCAGAATGGAACTGTCGAGATGGGCGGAGATGGCGGTGACCGCAGGGTCGGTGAAATCGTCGGCGGGCACATAGACCGCCTCGATCGCGGTCACCGCCGCTCCATGCACCGAGGCGATGCGCTCCTGCAGCGCGGCCACTTCGCTGGCCAGCGTCGGCTGGTAGCCGACGCGTGAAGGCATGCGTCCGAGCAGGCCGGAGACTTCGCTGCCGGCCTGGACGAAGCGGAACACATTATCCATGAGCAGCAGGACATTGCGCTTCTGCTCGTCGCGGAAATATTCGGCGATGGTGAGCGCGGTCAGCCCTACCCGCCAGCGCGCGCCCGGCGGCTCGTTCATCTGCCCGAAAACGAGCACGGTCTTGTCGATCACGCCCGAGCCGCGCATGTCCGTGAGCAGCTCATGGCCCTCGCGCGATCGCTCTCCGATGCCGGCAAAGACGGAAACACCTTCATAGCGCGCGACCATCGCGTTGATGAGTTCCATCACCAGCACGGTCTTCCCCACCCCCGCGCCCCCGAACATCGCCGCCTTGCCACCCTGGGCGAGCGGCGCGAGCAGATCGATGACCTTGATGCCAGTCTCGAACATCGCCGTCGCCGCGTTCTGGTCTTCGAGCGGCGGGGGTGCGCGGTGAATGGGCCTCAATGGAACATCCGGCCCAAGCGGCGCGCCGCCGTCACCCACCTGCCCGGTCGGCGTAAGGAGCCGCCCCAGAACCTTGTCTCCGACCGGGACCGCGATGGGGGCGCCCAAGGCCGTCACGCCGACATTACGAGCGAGACCGGAGGTCGGCTGAAGCGCGACGGCGCGGACGGTGCGGTCATCGATATGGCTCTGCACTTCCGCGACCAGCGGGCCTGACGATGCATCGACGCGCAGCGCTTCATTGACCGCGGGCAGCGGCCCTTCGTCGAACTCGACGTCGAGGACGGGACCGCGCAGCGCCGCAATCCGGCCGAGCCTGGCTATGGACGGTATCACGCCCATGCCGGTTGCCGGGTCAGACCATAATCATGCCCGACCGTGCCGCGATCATGACGGGACGGGTAGAAGTCGCTGCCCGCGGGCACGACATGGACGACAAGCCAAAAGTGCATTGGCTGAGCGTCGCAGGCAAGCCGCAGATTCGGCATACGTAGAGTTACCGATTCTCTCTGATTCAGCCTCGCCGAATAACGGCGGCGCGACGCGATGGGCCTCAGGCCAGGGCGCTATGCCCGATATGCCAGAGCTCAAACGCGAAGAGAAAGGTTCACCGTTTCATGCCCTATCCCGTTGATCAACTCGCCGCGCTCGCCAAAGCGAATGTCGGCCTGATGCTGAAGCTCGCCGAAGTCGCCCGGAAAGGTGGCGAAGAGTCGCTCGAGGTCGGCAACCGCGCCGCCGGCCGCTTCGCCGAAGAGGCGCGTGCCTCGATTGCGGGCGCGACGGACAAGACGTCGGACGCCGGCGCGGTCAGCCCGGCCGGACCGCGGGCACTGTTCGAGGACATGGCCACGGTCCGCGAGCATATGATTGCCGGCACAAGATCGGCGTTCGAGGAATGGCAGCAGGCCTGGCAGGCCGTCGCGAGCGCTCCGACGGCTCCCGGGGCGCTGGATGCCTTTGCTGCCATTGTCGGACCATGGTTCGGGCAGAAAAGCCCGGGCGACGGCGAGAAGCAGGCCACCAGCGACAAATAGGATAGCCCCCGATCGCGGCGAGCCGCCCTAGCCGAGCAGGTGCTGACCGCCATCGACCGGAATGATCGTGCCGGTGATATGGCGGCCGGCATCGCTCACCAGAAAGGCGGCGAGCCCTCCGACATCCTCGATGGTCACGAGCTGGTGCTGCGGGACCGTCGCCGCGGCCCGTTCGAGCAGCTCGTCGAAGCGGTCGATGCCGCTGGCAGCGCGGGTCGCGATCGGGCCTGGCGAGATCGCATGGGCGCGAATGCCCTTGGGGCCAAGCTCAGCCGCGACATAGCGGGTCGCGCTTTCGAGGGCCGCTTTGACCGGCCCCATCAGGTTGTAGTGCTCGACCACCCGCTCCGACCCGTAGAAGGTGACGCACAGCAGGCAGCCGCCATCCGACATCAGCGGCTCGGCGAGACGCGCCATGCGCAGGAAGCTGTGGCACGAGACGTCCATCGCCAGCGCGAAGCCTTCGGCCGAGCTGTCGACGACGCGGCCGTGCAAATCCTCCTTCGGCGCGAAAGCGATCGAGTGAAGCAGGAAATCGAGGCCGCCCCATTCGGACTTCACCCGCTCGAACAGGGCCTCCACTTCGCCCGGCACCCGGACATCGCACGCGGCGAGCCATTCGACTCCCAGGGTCTCCGCGACGGGCGCCACGAACGGCTCGGCCTTTCCGTTGAGATAGGTCGCCGCCAGTCTCGCCCCACAGTCGTGAAAGGCCTGGGCGCAACCCGCCGCGATGCTATGCGCGTTGGCGATACCGATCACCAGGCCGCGCTTGCCAGTAAGATCTACGAGAGGTTTCATGCTTTCGGCTCCTCACGCAGCAGATCGGCGGCGTGGATAGCGATCATCCTTTCCTCATCGGTCGGGATGACGCGGACGGCGACACGGCTGGACGGCGCGCTGATGACTGCATCTCCTCGGAGGTTCGCGTCCGCGTCGAGGTCCACGCCGAGCCAGCCGAGCCGACCGGCGACGCGGGCGCGAATTTCAGGCGAATTCTCGCCGATCCCGGCAGTGAACACGAATGTGTCGAGACCCCCGAGCGAGGACGCGAGAGCGCCGGCCTGGCGCGCGATCTGCCAGACGAAGAGCTCGATCGCTTCCCCAGCGGCGGGCGTTTCGCTGCCGAGAAGCGCGCGCATGTCGCTGGAGACGCCGGACACGCCCAAAAGGCCGGACTCACTGTAGAGG
This sequence comes from Beijerinckiaceae bacterium, assembly GCA_019745195.1. Taxonomy (GTDB): domain Bacteria; phylum Pseudomonadota; class Alphaproteobacteria; order Rhizobiales; family Beijerinckiaceae; genus Allobosea. Next base: position 7,679 of record JAIETL010000098.1, on the reverse strand, counting down.
AGATGCTCGACTTCACGCGCCGTCATGCCCCTCTGCTGGAAAAGATAGAGCACCGCGCCCGGGTCGAGCGCGCCGCAGCGCGTACCCATCACCAGCCCGTCGAGCGCGGTGAACCCCATCGTCGTGTCGATGCTGCGCCCCCCGGCCATCGCGCAAAGGCTGGCCCCGTTGCCGAGATGCGCGGCGATCGTGCGGCCACCGCCTGTATCGGGATCGATCGAACGCAGCTGCCGCGCGATATATTCGTAGGAGATGCCGTGAAAACCGTAGCGCCGCATGCCCTCTTCGCCAAGCGCGCGCGGCAGCGCGAGGCGCGTCGCGATCGGGGGCTGGCCATGATGGAAGCCGGTGTCGAAGCAGGCGACTTGCAGCACAGCGGGGCGCAGCCTGGAGACGGCGCGGACCGCGGCGAGATTATGGGGCTGATGCAATGGCGCCAGTGGGCAAAGCGCCTCGAGCGCGGCGAGGAGTGGCGCGTCGACCCGCGCCGGCGCTGAATAGTCGGTGCCGCCATGAACGATCCGATGGCCGACCGCGATCAGATCGTCGCCGACCGAGGCTTCGATCTCCCGCAGCAAATCCTCGAGCAGCGTCTCGTGCGTGATCGTGCCGTCTTTCGTCCAGCGCCGCTCGGCAAGGACATCCCCCTTCGCATCGCGCGCGATCAGGTGCGGCTCAAGGCCGATATTCTCGATCTTGCCGCTCGCCAGCAAAGAGGGCTCATCAGTGCCCGGCTCGGCGTAGAGCGCGAACTTAAGGCTCGACGAACCGGCGTTGAGGCACAGGATTTCAGCCATCGCGGCGCTGTCCCGCAACGCCGGGAGCCGCCTTGGTCGCAGCCCGCGCCAGCAGCACCGCGAGCGCGCAGGAGGCGAGGCGCGTGCGCACGCTGTCTGCCCGGCTGGTGAGGATGATCGGAGCGCGCGCGCCGAGCACCACGCCTGCGGCATCGGCGCCGCCCAGGAAGGTCAGCTGCTTTGCGAGCATGTTGCCGGCCTCCAGATCGGGCACCAGCAGGATGTCCGCCTGGCCGGCGACCGGCGAGACGATACTTTTCTCGCGCACGGCCGCCTCGCTGATCGCATTATCGAGGGCGAGCGGGCCATCGAGCAGCGCGCCTTCGATCTGGCCCCGGTCCGCCATCTTGCAGAGCGCCGCGGCATCCAATGTGGTGCGCATTTTCGGATTGACCGTTTCGACGGCGGCGAGGATCGCGACCCTGGGCTGTTCGATCCCGATCACATGGGCAAGGTCGATCGCGTTGCGCGCGATGTCGGCCTTGTCCTCAAGCGTCGGCTCGATGTTGATCGCGGCGTCGGTGATGATGAGCGGGCGCGGATAGCCGGGCACGTCCATCACATAGGCGTGGCTGATCCTGCGTTCGGTCCGAAGGCCCGTGTCGGACGATACGACCGCGCCCATGAGCTCGTCAGTATGAAGCGAGCCCTTCATCAGCAGCGCGGCTTCGCCGGCCCGCACGCGCGCGACGGCTTCGGCGGCGGCGGCGTGGCTGTGCGGGACGTCGATCACCCGGAAGGCCGCAATATCGACACCGGCGTCCTTCGCCGCATTCGTCATACGCGCCGCAGGGCCGATGAGAATCGGAACGACGATGCCGGCGTCGGCGGCCTCAGCCACTGCGCGCATGGCGTCGGCGCTGCACGGATGGACCACGGCCGTGACGCACGCAGATCCGTCCTTGGCGCGCGCCATCAACTGGCGGAAGCGGTCGTGGCTGGCGATCCGCACGTCGGGAAGCGGCATGCGGGGCCGGCTGACTTTCTCGGTGGGCGCCTTGACCTCGGCCTGGCCGCTGATGACGGTCTCGCCCTTCTGGTTCACACAGGTGCAGTCGAGAACGATGACATGATGCTCGGCGCGCTTCTGCGCGACGGTGACGCAGGCCGTGATGGTGTCGCCGACGCCCACCGGGCGGGTGAAGCGAAGCGATTGGCCGAGATAGATCGCACCGGGCCCTGGCAGCTCGGTTCCCAGGATCGCCGAGATGAGCCCCGCGCCCCACATGCCATGAGCGATGACCCTGTGGAACATGTCCGTTTCGGCATAGACAGGGTCGAGATGCGCCGGATTCACGTCGCCTGACACCGCCGCGAAGAGCTGGATGTCGTCGGCGGTCAGCGTGCGGGTGAGGCTGGCCGTATCGCCGACGGCGATCTCGTCGAACGTGCGGTTCTCGATGAGGTTGGCGGCGGCCATGGCTCAGCGCTCCAGCACGTAGCGCCCGGGGGCATCACCGAGCGGCGGATAGTTCCGTTCGGGCGCGCCCATCGCCGGTGGGGCCGCCGCCTCGCCCGAGTGCGATCCAAGCCATGAACTCCATTCCGGCCACCACGACCCTTCGCGCACCTCGGCCCGCTCCAGCCAGGCATCGGGACCTGGCGCCGGGCCATCCTGCATCCGTGTCGCGATGCGATAATGGCGATGAGGATGCCCGGGCTCGGAGACGATCCCGGCATTGTGGCCACCGCTCGTCAGCACGAAGCGGATCTCCGCGCCCGTCAGCATGTGGAGCTTGTGGGTCGAGCGCCACGGCGCGACATGGTCGGTTTCCGTGCCCACCATGAAGATCGGCATGCTCAGCCCCGAGAGCGAGACCGGGTGGCCGCCGGCCTCGTAGCGCCCTTCGGACAGGTCATTGTCGAGGAACAGGCGCCGAAGATATTGCGCGTGCATGGCATAGGGCATGCGGGTGCCGTCGGCGTTCCATGCCATGAGGTCGGTCATCGGCTCGCGCTCGCCCATGAGATAGGTCGAGAGGATGCGCGACCAGAGCAGATCGTTGGACCGCAGCATCTGGAAGGCGCCGCCCATCTGGCTGCTGTCGAGAAAGCCGCGCGCCCACATCATCGCATCGATCAGGTTGATCTCCGCCTCGTCGATGAACAGACCAAGTTCGCCCGGCTCGCTGAACTCGGTCTGGGCGGCGAACAGCGTCACGCTCGCCAGACGCTCATCTTCATCGCGCGCCATCGCGGCCGCGGTGATGGCGAGCAGCGTGCCGCCGATACAATAGCCGGCCGCGTGGATCTTCTCGGTGCCGGTAATCACCTGGATGACATCCACGGCGGCCATCGGCCCAAGCAGGCGATAATCCTCCATGTCGAGATCGCGGTCGGCGCTGTCGGGATTGTGCCAGGAGATGCAGAACACGGTGTAGCCCTGCCCGACCAGCCAGCGGATGAGCGAATTTTCCGGCGACAGGTCGAGGATGTAATATTTCATGATCCATGCCGGCACGATCAGTATCGGCTCCGGACGCACCGTCTCGGTTGCGGGCGCATATTGGATCAGTTCCATGACCCTGTTGCGAAACACGACCTTGCCAGCCGTGGCTGCGACCTTCTCGCCGACCCGATAGGCCTCCGTGCCCGCTGCGGGCTCCCCGCGTACCAGGCGTTCCAGGTCGTCGCAAAAAAATCGCGCACCCTCGACAAGGCATTGTCCTCCGGTTTCGAGGATGCGCTGCTGGAGCACGGGGTTGGTCGGGATGAAATTGGTCGGGGACACCATGTCGAGCATCTGGCGGGTCGCGAACTCGACGATCGCTTCGTGGTGCCCGGTGACGCCGCTCACGCCGGTCGTCGCGGCATGCCACCATTGCTGCTGGAGCAGGAAGGCCTGCTCGATCAGGTCGAACGGATGGCGCTTCCAGGCTGCGTCGGCGAAGCGCCGATCCTGGGGCAGCGGATTGATCGCCGGCTCGGGATCGCTGCCGGATGCGCTGCGCATGGCATAGTCGGCGAGCCGCATCAGCTTGCGCCCGCCCTTGGCGGCGAGCTGCAGCTGCCTGCCTGGCGAGCAGAGAATGTGCGTCCACCAGTCGGAAAAAGACTGCGCCAAAGTGGCGGGCGACTGGCCTGAAGTCAGCTGCGCGATGGCGGCGAAGCTCGACCGATCCAGCGTCGTGGCCAGACCGTCCAACGGGTCAGGGATATTGCTTCGACTCTGCACATTTTCGCTCCTGCTGCGGTGCAACAAGCCCTGAAGCGCAGGAAGCCTCTGCGCACTCCGTAGTCCTACGGAGGGATTGCCTCGCATATGCCAGCCCCAGAAGTCAGAGCTCAGCACGACATTGCTGTATGAAAAGCGGCCAAATACGATCAGGAGGCTCAGTGCGGTCGCCCGGGCGAGCCAGCTATCCCGCCGAACCAGTCCCGCAATACCGGCGAAAGGGTCTGCGGGTTGCCGCCGATATGGCGAAGATCCTCCGCCAGCAGTGGCGGGCGGACTGCGAGGAAATATATCGCGAGGCCCGTCGTGAGAATGCCAAGTGCGATCAGCACCCCGGCCGCCAGAGCGGGTCTGGTCCGAGAGGCGGCCGGCGCTAACATTTTCTGTCGAGACTCAGTTCGGCGATGATGGGACAATCTGGCCGCTCGTCGCCATGACAGCGCTCGGCGAGATCGACGAGGGTCTCGCGCAGGGTCGTCAGCGCTTCGGCCTTGCGCTGCAATTCCTCCGCCCGCGCCAACGCGACCCGCTTTACATCGGCGCTGCTGCGGCCCGTGTCGGCCCACAGGCCGAGCAGGGTCCGGATCTCCTCGATCGGAAAACCGAGATCGCGGGCATTGGCGATGAACCGCAGGCGATGGAGGTCACTCTCGCCATAGTCGCGATAACCCGCTCCCCGGCGCGGCGGCGCCGGGATGAGGCCGATCTTCTCATAATGGCGGATCATCCGCTCCGAGACCCCGCTTTGCTTCGACGCCTCCCCGATGTTCACAGCGCTTTCCGGTTGAGGCGCAGCGCGTTGGTGACCACGCTGACCGAGGAGAGCGCCATGGCGGCGGCCGCGATGATCGGCGAGAGCAGGATGCCGAACAGCGGATAGAGCGCGCCCGCCGCCACCGGCACCCCGGCGACATTGTAGATGAAGGCGAAGACCAGGTTCTGGCGGATGTTGGACATGGTCGCCTGGCTCAGCCGCCGTGCCCGCACGATGCCCATGAGATCGCCCTTGAGCAGCGTCACGCCCGCGCTCTCGATCGCGACGTCGGTGCCCGAGCCCATGGCAATACCGACATCGGCGGCAGCCAGTGCGGGGGCGTCGTTGACCCCGTCGCCGGCCATCGCCACCACGCGCCCCTCGCTCTTCAACCGCGCGACGACGGCACTCTTCTGGTCGGGCAGTACCTCGGCTTCGACATCGTCAATGCCGAGCCGCCTTGCCACCGCCTCTGCTGTGGTGCGGTTGTCGCCGGTCAACATCACCACGCGAATGCCTTCGGCCTTGAGTGCGGCCAGGGCCTCCGGCGTCGTCTGCTTCACGGGATCGGCGATTGCAAAGGCGCCGCCGACGGTGCCGTCGACGCCGATGAAGATCGCGGTGGCGCCATCCCGGCGCAGGGCGTCGGCCTGCTCCGCCAGCGCGTCGGTTGCTATGCCCTCTTCCGAGAGGAACCGCGCATTACCGAGCACGATCCGGCGGCCGTCGACGGTGCCGAGCGCGCCGCGTCCGGTGGGGGAATCGAAGTCGGTGAGGTCGCTCGTGGGGATGCCGCGATCCTTCGCGGCCTCGACGATCGCCAGCGCGAGCGGATGCTCGGAGGCCCGCTCGACCGAGGCGGCAAGCCGCAGCAGTTCGGCTTCGTCGAAGCCGGGCGCCGGCACGATCTGGGTGACGGCAGGCCGGCCTTCGGTCAGCGTGCCTGTCTTGTCGACGACGAGCGTGTCGACCTTCTCCATATGCTCGAGCGCTTCGGCATTCTTGATAAGGACGCCGAGTCCGGCGCCGCGGCCGACGCCCACCATGATCGACATCGGCGTGGCGAGACCCAGTGCACAGGGACAGGCGATGATCAGCACGGCGACCGCCGCCACCAGCCCATAGGCGAAGCGCGGCTCGGGGCCCCAGATACCCCAGGCGATAAACGCGACCACCGCAACCGCGATGACCACGGGCACGAACCAGCCCGACACCTGATCGGCCATGCGCTGGATCGGCGCGCGCGAGCGCTGCGCCTCGGCGACCATCTGGACAATCCGCGCAAGCATGGTGTCGCGTCCGACCTTGTCGGCGACGATCACCAGCGCACCGGTCTGGTTGAGCGTGCCGCCGATCACCGTGTCGGCCTTGGCCTTGGTGACGGGCATGGATTCACCGGTGACCATCGACTCGTCGAGCGAGGAGCGGCCGTCCTCGACTACGCCGTCGACCGGCACCTTCTCGCCCGGCCGCACGCGCAGGCGGTCGCCGACCGCGACCAGATCGAGACTGATCTCCTCTTCGCTCCCGTCGGCGGCGATCCGGCGCGCGGTCTTGGGCGCGAGGTTGAGCAGCGCCTTGATCGCGCCCGAGGTCCGCTCACGCGCGCGCAGTTCGAGCACCTGGCCGAGCAGCACGAGAACGGTGATCACCGCGGCGGCCTCGAAATAGACGGCAACCATGCCGTCCTCGCCGCGGAAGGCAGGCGGGAACAGCTGAGGCGCGAGCGTCGCGACGACGCTGTAGATCCAGGCGACCCCCGTCCCCATCGCGATCAGGGTGAACATGTTGAGGTTGCGGGTCTTGAGCGAGGCCCAGCCACGCTCGAAGAACGGCCAGCCCGCCCAGAGCACGACAGGCGTCGCCAGCACGAACTGGATCCATACCGAGGTCGACATCGGCACGAGGCGATGGATCACAGGAAACAGGTGCGCCCCCATCTCGAGGATCAGCACCGGCAGGGCCAGCACCAGGCCAACCCAGAAACGCCGCGTGAAATCGACCAGCTCGTGGCTGGGACCGCTGTCGGCGGTCACGGTCGCGGGTTCGAGCGCCATGCCGCAGATCGGACAGGACCCGGGATGGTCCTGCCGGATCTCGGGATGCATAGGGCAGGTCCAGATCGTGCCCACGGGCGCTGCGAACGGCGGTGCCGGCGGGCCGAGATAGCGCTCGGGATCGGCGATGAACTTTGCCCGGCAGCCCGCGCTGCAGAAATGATAGCGTTCACCGCCATGATCGGCATGGTGCGCGGTGGTCGCCGGATCGACGGTCATGCCACAGACCGGGTCCTTGATGCCGGTCGCCGCTTTCGCGCCGCCGTGGCCGCCGCAGCAACCGCCGCCATGCGCCGCTCCATGTGTCTCGTTCATCGCCTTGCTCCTTTCGACGCCTGACGATCTAGGGTCTGACACCGTGTCAGGGTCAATACGTAATCGCCTAAGCGGCCAAATCGGCGTACCCGGTCGCTCGGCCGGGATCAGCCAAGGTCGTTCGCAACCGTAAGGCCCTGGGCCTGCGCCGGTCGATGCGCGGTAAGCAATTCGATCGCGCCGGTGATGGTCAAGAGCCGAAACGTCTCGGCCACATGCCTGAAGCCGGCCGCCGCGATCAGGCCGGGGAGCACGCCGTCGGCGTTGGGTCGGGTATCATCGATGCCATCGAGTCGCTGCACGGTCAGGCGAAAGGCGAGCCGCATGAGACCGTGCTGGCGGCCATAATCTGCGATCACCAGGCGGCCACCCGGGCGCAGCATGGCGAACATGGCGCGCAGGGTTGCCGCCTTCTCCCTGACCGGCATCTGATGCAGCACGAGACTCGATACGACAGCGTCGGCGGTGCCCGGGGCCACGTCCCTGGCAAATCCCTGACGCCAGTCGATATCGGCCTGCCGCGCAGCGGCCTTGTGCCGCGCTCAACCGCTACCGCCTGACCCCGGCACTGGCACAGGCGA
>JAIETL010000001.1 GCA_019745195.1 Beijerinckiaceae bacterium | reverse complement strand
AATGGCCGACTTTTACGCCGCCCGCGCCGGCACAAACGCAGGCGCTCCACTGGATGGTTTTCTCACCGCCGTGCACAATGGAACGGGTCATAGGTCGTTTTCCTCTTCGGGGATCAGTTGTTGGTGAAACGGGCCTGCAGGGCGTGGCCGTCGGCAAGCGTGGCGGAGATCACGATGCGCGCGCCCGCGCCCAGCGGCTGGGCCAGCGTTCCGACGAGCTTGTTGGGCTCTACAGCGCTGAGCGGCACCGTCGCGGTCTTGCCGGCGTCCTGAACGATGGCGCGGGCCGCCTTCGTTCCAGCCGATGACAGCGGCTTGTCGGCGGCGTCGGTGAGAATGAGAACGAGCTCGGTCCCCTTCGCGACCATCTCGATATGGTGCCCGGCGACATCGACGAGCGGGCCGCCGTTAGGGCCTTTCGCCAGCTCATGGGCCGAGGCGCTCGATATGAGGCCGAGCAAGACAAGGGCGGTGATGCGGCTGAGCATGGCTGGTCTCCTTGGTTGTTTCAGAATGCTTCCTGGGCCGATGTCCCGCCCGCGCTCGCCGCTCGGCTGGCGACGATGCGGTCGAGCGGCTTGCGGCCGAAGGTCAGGAACAGGACGGGCGTCAGCACCGTGTCGATGATCGTCGCCGAAATCAGCCCGCCGAAGATCGTGACCGCGACCGGGTGCAGAATCTCGCGGCCGGGCTGGTCGGCGCCGTAGAGCAGCGGGATCAGCGCCAGCCCCGCCGAGAGCGCCGTCATCAGCACGGGAGTCAGCCGTTCCAGGCTGCCACGGATGACGAGCTCGCGCCCGAAGCGCTCGCCCTCGTAGAGTACGAGGTTGATGTAGTGCGAGACCTTGAGGATGCCGTTGCGGGCCGAGATGCCGGCGAGCGTGATGAAACCGACCATCGAGGCGACGGAGAGCGGCTGCCCCGCGAGGTGCAGCGCGACGACGCTGCCGATCAGCGCGAGCGGGATGTTGCCCATGATGATCAGGGCCAGCACCGCCGACTGGTAGCGCGTGAACAGCACGACGAAGATCAGCGCGAGCGACACGAGGCTCAGCAGCCCGATCCGCAGCGTCGCCTCCTCCTGTGCCTGGAACGTGCCCTCCAGTCGCGTGACATAGCCCTGCGGCAGCGGCGTCTGCGCGACGACCCCGCGGATGTCGGCGATGATCGCCGCCATGTCGCGCCGGCCGTCGCCATTGCCGTAGACCGCGATGCGGCGCTGGCCGTTCTCGCGCTGGATCTGGTTGGGGCCGTCGGTCTCGGAGACCGAGGCGATCAGGCGCAAGGGGATGTGGCCACCGGGCGTCGCGATCAGCAGATGCTCGAGCCCGGTGGTCGAGCGGTCCTGATCCGAAAGCCGCAGCACGACGTCGTAGCGGCGATTGCCGTCGACGATCTGCGAAACCGTGCGGCCGTTGGAGAGCGTCTCCAGCGCTTGGGTAACGCTGGCCGGCGTCAGCCCGTAGAGCGCAGCCTTCTCGTGATCGACATCGATGCGAAGCTGCGGGATGCGGACCTGCCGCTCGATCTGGAGATCGACGAGGCCGGGCACGGTGGCGAGCCGCTCGCGCAGCGTCTCGGCGAGGCTGCGGATCGTGTCGAGATCCTCGCCATAGACCTTGAGCGCGATCTGCGCCCGCACGCCGGACAGCATGTGGTCGAGCCTGTGGCTGATCGGCTGACCGATATTGACCGAGACCGGCAGGACGCTCAGCGCCGCCCGGATACCGGCATAAATCGCTTCCTTGGGCCGGTCCGAGCGGTGGAGATCGATGTCGACCTCCGAGGAGTGGACGCCCTCGGCATGCTCGTCGAGCTCGGCGCGGCCCGTGCGGCGGCCAATCGACTTCACCTCCGGGACTCTCAGCACAAGCTGTTCGGCCAGAAGTCCAAGGCGGTGGCTCTCGGCGAGCGAGATGCCGGGGTTGTATTGCAGCGAGACCACGAGCGTGCCCTCGTTGAAGGGCGGCAGGAAGGTCCGCGGCAAGAGCGTCGCGCCATAGACGGCCAGCGCCACGCCGATGCCGACGACGGTGACGAGCAGCGCGCGGGTCCCGAAGGCGAAGCGCAGCAGCGCCGCATTGCCGCGCTTGAGATGACGCACCACGAAGGAGTCGCACTCATGGCCGCTGGGAGCGCGCGACAGCAGGTAATAGGCCATCACCGGGGTGAGCGTGATCGAGACGATCAGCGAGGCGAGGATCGAGACGATGTAGGCGACGCCGAGCGGCGCGAAGAGCCGCCCCTCGATCCCGGAGAGGGCAAAGAGCGGGATGAAGACGAGGATGATGATCGCAGTGGCGTAGACGATGCCCGACCGCACTTCCTGCGAGGCCGCCGCCATGACCGCCAGCACGGGTCTAGGCGCAGCGCTCTCCCGGTTCTGCTTCAGCCGCCGCAGGATGTTCTCCACATCGACGACGGCATCGTCGACCAGTTCGCCGATGGCGATGGCGAGCCCGCCCAGCGTCATGGTGTTGATGGTCAGGCCGAAAGCCTGGAAGACCAGCACCGTCGTCAGGATCGAGACCGGGATCGCCGTCAGCGAGATCAGGGTCGCGCGGACATTCATCAGGAAGAGCAGCAGGATGACGGCGACGACGCCCGCCGCCTCCAACAGCACGCGCTCGACATTGGCGATCGATCTCTCGATGAAGCTCGCCTGCCGGAACTGGACATTAGTCGCCGAGATGCCAGCGGGTAGCGTCTTCTGGATCTCGGCCAGCGCCGTCTCGACCTTGCGCGTCAGCGCAACGGTGTCGGCTTCGGGCTGCTTCTGGATGCCGATGATGACGGCCGGCTTGCCCTGGTAGCCGGCATCGCCGCGCTTGACGCGCGCGGCGAACTCGACGCGGGCGAGCTGGTGCAGCAGGATCGGCTGGCCGTTCCTCTGGATCACGGCGGTGTTGCGCAGATCCTCCAGCCGCTGCGTCAGCCCGACATTGCGGATCAGGTATTCGCGCCCCTGCTGGTCGATGAAGCCGCCGCCGGTATTGGTGCCGAAGCGGGTGATGGCCGCCTCGATCTGCTCATGCGTGACGTCGAGCGCCTGCATGGCGGCGATGTCGGGCGTGATCCGGTACTGGCGGACCTCACCCCCCATCGGGATGACCTGCGAGACGCCGGCGATGGTCAGGATCTGCGGGCGGATGACGAAATCGGCGATCTCGCGGACCTCCATCGGGGAGGCCCGGTCGGCCGTCACCGCCACCAGCATGATCTCGCCCATGATCGAGGAGACCGGGCCCATCTGCGGGTTGACGCCGCGCGGCAGCTGCTCGCGCACCAGCGACAGCCGCTCGGCGACGAGCTGGCGCGAGCGGTAGATGTCGGTGCCCCAGTCGAACTCGACATAGGTGATCGAGAGGCCGACGCCCGAGACGGAGCGCACGCGCAGCACGCCGGGCATGCCGTTCATCGCCGTCTCCAGCGGATAGGTGACGAGCTGCTCGACCTCCTGCGGGGCGAGCCCCTCGGCTTCCGTCATCAGCGTGACGGTCGGGCGGTTGAGATCGGGGAAGACGTCGACGGGGACGCGCGGCAGCACATAGCTGCCATAGGCCATCAGCACGAGCGCGGCCGCGATGACGAAGAGCCGGTTGCGCAGGCTGGCCGAGACGAGGAGGTTGAACATCGCGCGCTCGCCTCAGCGGATCTGGTTGAGGTGCTCGGCGCCGCGCACGACGATCCGTTCGCCCGGCGCAACGCCGGAGCGGATCACCAGCCTCGTCGCGTCGAACGGTTCGGTGCGGACGGGCCTGGGCTCGAAGCGCTCGGGATCGGTATGGCGCCAGACCAGCGCCTCGCCATTGCCGCCGCGCACGACGGCGTCGCGTGGCAGGATGATGCCGCTGACGCTCGCGCCGTTGCGGGCCGTCACGCGGACGGGCTGCCCGATTGCGACGGTCTCCGGCGGGTCCTCGACCGCGAACTGCACCAGCGTCGCCTGCTGCTGCAGCGCCCGGCCGACGCCCCGGAAGGACAGGCTGAGCGGCTTGCCGCCGGGCAGCAGCACTGACGCGCCTTCGAGCTGCGAGAGGTCGACATCGCCATAGGACAGCGCCTCGACCCAGAGGCCTGCGGGATCGACGATCTGGAACAGGACGTCCTGAGAGCCGACGACCTGACCCGCCACGACCCGCACCGCCGAGACCACGCCGTCGAGCGGCGCGCGCAGCAGCTCGGATTCGATGCGGATCCGCCCGACGATCTCGCGCCGCCGCATCAGGCCGGCGAGTTCAACCTCGAGATCGGTGACCTGGCTCTGCGGCGCGATGGCGCGCTCGGCTAGGCTGCGCGAGCGCTTCAGCTTGGCCTCGACCATGGCGATCTGCTGCTCGATCTCGCCAACGCGCTCGGCGATGGTGGTGCGATCGGCCTGCGGCACGGCCTGCTCTACGGAGGCCAGGATATCGCCGCGCCGGACGAACTGGCCCAGCCGGGGCAAGCCGCTCTCGGGCGCGACAATCCGGCCGCCGGTGATGCTCTGGACCTGGCCCGAGCGGTTGGGGTCGGCGATCACCCGGCCGACCAGGGCCAGGGTCTTGCGCGCCTCCTCGGCCTTGGTGACCTGGGTGCGAATATCGAGCAACCGCTGCGTCGGCTTCGGCGCGAAGACCGACCCGTCCGCGAGACGGCGGGGGGTATCGCCGGCGGACGGCGCGGCTTTCGCGGCCTCGCCGTGATCATGGCCCTCATGGGCGGTCGCCAGGCCGGTGCCTGTGATCAGTAGCACGACGACTAGGCCGGCCAGGGACAGGACCGGGCGCGAGCGGCGGAGTGTGGCGCCGAGCAGGAGCCCCACAGCCAGCGCTGCGCCCATGGCCGGGTACAAGACCGGCACCGGCCGGCCCGCAATGATGATGCTCGCAGCCTGAGCCGAGGCTTGGCCCGATCCCGCCGCTGCGCTGGCTGCCGGGGTCGAGGCGGCCGGACGCTCCAGCGTTCCAATCAGGAGGTCGTCTCCGCCGGGATGGGTGATGGCGAAGACGAGTTCCAGCGGTCCTGCGCCGACGAGACGGTCGCAGGCCACGACGTAAGTCCCCTCGGGCGTCGGTGTCGCCGCGACATCCGCCCCGGTGCCGATCGTCAAGACGAGGCCGGCATCGGTGACGGGGGCGTTGCCGGCATAGCGGTCCAGAAACAGCGTCAGCCGGTTGCCGCGCAGGATGCCGACGAGCTCATAGGCGTCGGAATGCAGCGCAACCCGCGGCGAGCCCGCCGTGGGAGCGGCAGCGGGCGGGGCGCCATGGTCGTGACCGTCATGAGCCGCGACTGGGGCAACGGACAGGAGAGAAGCCAGCGCCAACGGCGCAATCAGGCAGCGTGCGAGGCCGCGGACGAACAAAAACATGAAACGAACCCATCACGATCGGCATGACCATCCGGCGGCGCGGCTGGTCAGCCGGCCGACGCTCAGGCGATGTCGATGGTTCGTGGAGGTCTCGCGTCCGGGCTCGGATCTTTCACCAGCGCAAAGGCGGCCGGGGGCAGCTCGCGCCGGATCGCGTGGGGCCTTCGCAGCGGCAGGGATACGCCGTCATGCTCGATCAACGCGACAGTGCACATCGTGCCGCAACAGGGGCGGCCCTGCGCGCCGTCCTCGGTCGGAATACCCGCAGCATCGGAGCCGCCCTTCCCCGCCTGGTCGCATTGGTCGGTCCGTGCAGACCTGTCCGAGGCGGCTACATCGGGGCCCTTGGCGGCTTGCGGAGCGGCCATCGCGGCCGGCGCGTCAGCCCGCGGCGTCGCGCCATGGCCGGGATGAGCTGTCGCCGGCATCGCCCATGCAAACGACATCAGGACGACCAGAGCGGTCGCCTTCAATGCCGTCGCGAGGGTGCCGAATGGAGTCACGCAATTCCACCGATTCGTGGGATCAAGCGGTGAGATGGAGCTTCCCATGGGGGAAGGTCAATGGGAGCGACGACGCGCTTGCGCGAATTGGTTACCGATGGCCGGTCCGTTGAGGCAAATTCGCAGGAGCGCCACTTCGTCAAATTGGAGTTACGCCGGAAACCAGATACGCGCGGTCGAACCCCATTCTTCGCTAAGCGCCCTCAGTCTTTAGTCGACCGGTAAGTACCCTGAGCGTCTCGCTTTAATGCCTCGGCTGCAACTGCTCGTACTGCATGCGTGAGCCGGTCGAGCAGCCGAGCCGCGAGCCTGGTGCGCTGCCAGTAGAGCGTCACGGCGATCCGCCTGTGCGGCGCGAGTTCGATCAGCCGCCCTTCGGCGATCAAGGGGGCGGCGAGCGTGACCGGCGCCATCGACCATCCCAGCCCTGCCAGCGTCATGTCGAGCATGCCTTGCGTGGACGGGGTCCAATGGATCGATGGCGTGATGGTCGTGCCCCATGCCTCTCGTGCCCAGCGGAACTGAAGGTCATCGCGACGGTCGAACCGCAGCATCGGCGCCTGCTGCAAGCTCGCCCCATCGACGCCGCTTGGAAAGTGGCGACCGGCGAAAGCCGCGGCCGCAACCGCGACGTACTCGATCTCGCCCAGGGGATGGATCCTGCAGCCGACGACCTGGGACGGGTCGGCCGTCACTGCAGCCAGGACATCGCCCGTCCGCAGCCGTTCGGCGGTATGGGCCTCGTCGTCGAGAACGAGATCGAGCAGGCCTCCCGTCTCCTCTGCGAATGTCGCCGCTGCCTTGGGGAACCAGGTGCTGAGGCTGTCGGCGTTCACAGCGATCCGAAGCGTGGCGGGGCCGGCCGCCCGTGCCGTCAGGCCCGGCAGGGTGTCGATGACCTCGCTTTCAAGCAGCCGGACCTGTTCGACGTGGGCGCAGAGCCTGGCGCCGATTTCGGTCGGACGACAGGGCGATCCACGCACCATCAGGATCGCCCCGAGTCGATCCTCCAACCCTTTGATGCGCTGCGAAACCGCCGATGGGGTCACGCCGAGCCCAAGCGCTGCCTTCTCAAAGCTGCCCTCTCGCGCGACGGCGGCGACAGCGGCCAATGAGAGGTAGTCCAGCATTAGCCTGTCTAATCCAGCCTTACGAGATTGAGTTAGACTACACGGCCCACCCCGCGCATCAAGGGGTCATGACCAGTGCTTTTCTTCCTGCCTTCGCCAAGGGCTTTGCCCTCTCGCTCGGGCTCATCGCCGCCATCGGCGCCCAAAACATGTTCGTGCTCCGTCAGGGCCTCAGGCGCGAGCATGTCTGGCCGATCGTGCTCTTCTGTGCGGCGGCCGATGCCTCGTTGATCGTCGCCGGCGTCAACGGCCTCGGCAGCGCGCTCGCGCTCGTGCCGGGGCTGGCGACGGCGCTTAGCCTGGCCGGTGCAGCGTTCCTCGTCTGGTACGGCGTCTCGGCGCTGCGGCGATCAGTCCATCCGTCCGCCATGGTCGTCGACAAGCAGGCGGGCATGACGCTCGGCGCCGCGCTTGCTGGCACGGCGGCCTTCACCTTCCTGAACCCGCATGTCTACATCGACACGGTCCTGCTGATGGGCGCCGTGGGGACGAGCCTGCCCTACGACGAGCGAACGCCCTTCATCATCGGGGCAGCAAGCGCCAGCTTCGCCTGGTTTGCCTCGCTGGGCTTCGGCGCCCGCTTTCTGGCTCCACTCTTTGCCCGGCCGGCCGCCTGGCGCATTCTCGATCTAGTGATCGGTGCCTTGATGCTGGCGCTGGCGACGAGCCTGCTGCGCGGTACTCTGGGAAGCTGATCGATGCGTTCTCGCCATCCGACCGACAGGAACATCCGGACATGACCGTCGACGCTTCGATCTTTCGCGGGCTATCCGCCTTTTCTCTGACGCCGGCGGATGCCGATGGCGTGGTCGATACCGACGCGTTCGCCGTCATGATCGACCGGCTCGTCGCGGCCGGCGTCGATTCGATCGCCGTGCTGGGCAGCACCGGGACCTACGCCTATCTGGACCGAAGCGAGCGCTCGCGCGCCTTGGCTTGCGCCGTCGAGACCGTCGCGGGCCGTGTCCCGCTGATCGCCGGCATCGGCGCCATGCGGACGTCCTGGGTAAAGGAGCTTGCGCGCGATGCCGAACGGGCGGGCGCCAATGGGCTGCTGCTTGCGCCCGTCTCCTACGCGCCGCTGACGCAGGACGAGGTCTTTGCGCATTTCCAGGCCACCGCCGCCGCGACGGGCCTGCCGATCTGCATCTACAACAATCCCAGCACCACCCACTTCAGCTTCTCGCCCGATCTGGTGTCTCGCCTGTCCCGGGTAGACAACATCGCGGCGATCAAGATGCCGCTTCCCGCCGATGGCGATTTAACGGGCGAGATCGAAGGGCTGCGCTCGTCCTGCCGCGCGGGGCTGATCGTCGGCTACAGCGGAGACTGGGGCGCGGCACCCGCACTTCTGGCTGGCGCGGACGCTTGGTACAGCGTTATCGCAGGCCTCCTCCCTGTCTCGGCGCTGCGCCTGACACGCGCTGCCCTGTCAGGCGATCGCGAGGCCACAACCGCGGCCGATGCAGACTTCGGGCTGCTATGGGAGCTGTTTCGCACGCACGGCAGCCTGCGGGTCATGTACCTGGTAGCCGAGCAACTCGGACTGGGGTCCGGGCAGCCGCCTTTGCCTATTCAGCCTTTGGACCGCTCCGTGGGCGTGGCAGTCGCCGAGGCGATGGAAGCTCTCGCCATATAGCCAGTGTTCGACGTCGCACGCACCCCGACTACAAGACGCTGGTCCGAGCGAGGTGCGCCAGTTTTTGACATTAGAGCTTTGCCATTAAGCGGACATTCGAGCTCACCGCGACGCCATCCGACTCCGCACCGGAGATGACAGCGTTTTTCGGTCTGCAACGGCGCGGCGGTGGCCGCCGCGCCGTTTAGATCAAATATCTGTCTGTTCCGAAAGGATCAGAGCATCATCGACCTCAATGCCGAGGTAACGGACTGTGCTCTCGAGCTTGGAATGGCCGAGCAGGAGCTGGCAGGCTCGCAGATTTCCGGTGCGCTTGTAAATCAGTGCGACTTTGGTGCGCCTCAGGCTGTGCGTGCCGTAGAGAGCGGGATCGAGCCCGATTAGCGAAACCCAGTCATCGAGCAGGCGTCCATATTGCCTGGTGGTGACGTGGTCACCTTTGTGGCTGCGGCTGGGAAACAGCCAGTCGGCTTCGACTGATGGTCGACGCCGAAGCCAGGCGGTCAGCGCTTCGCGCGTCGGATCCGTCAGTTCAAAAGGTACCGGTCTGCCCGTCTTCTGCTGGATGATCGAAGTCCGCAGCCTCACCGTGCCGCCGAGGACAACATCGCTGATGCGAAGACGGACGAGATCGCAGCCGCGCAGCTTGCTGTCGATCGCGAGGTTGAACATGGCGAGATCGCGTATGCGATGATCGTGCTGAAGCCGCGTTCGGATTGCCCAAATGTGACGCGGCTTCAGCGGAGGCTTGGGACCAATCAGGCGTCCCATGTTCCAGGCGGGACGTTGAGTGACCTTTTGCTGCTCGATAAGCATAGTGCATCCTCCTCAGGAGGCCGCATCCAGCCGTACAATATCACATCGCGATCAGGCGGCAGCGTAGTGGCCTGCCGATGGTGCCAAACGCCGGTTTGCGATGCCGGCGCGTAGCCCGAAAGCTCACTGGTGAAGCGGGTTGGCTGGAAAGGACCACGCCGGCGCGCCTCCATTTCGCGAGTGCGAGCCAGGAAGGCCCTCATTCCCGCCGAGAGGTTTCGGTGCCGGGGTAGTATAGGCAGAGCCCGTGGAACCGCGGCGTCTAGCAGACACGGACTCCCCGAGGCTCGGCGCTTTGCTTGTAATTGCCAAAAGTGCGATCACCTACCCGGGGCACTTCGGAATTTGGCATTGAACATTCAGAGTCGTGACACTGAGCGGCTGGCGGCGCTGGCGAGCTACGACATGCTCGATACGCCGCGAGAGCAGGACTTCGACGAGATCGCCGACCTGGCGTCTCGCATCTGCGGTACGCCGATCGCAGTCGTCAACCTGATCGCCGATGGCCGGCAGTTCTTCAAGGCCGAGGTCGGCTTGGCGGTTCGGGAGACGCCGCTGGATAGCTCGTTCTGCGCGAAGGCGATCCTCGAACAGGACTTCCTGCTCGTCCCGGACGCGACTAAGGATCACCGCTTCGACTGCAATCCGCTCGTCACCGGCGAGCCCGGCCTGCGCTTCTACGCGGGCGCGCTGCTGAAAACCGAGGAGGGGCATGCGATCGGGACAGTCTGCGTCCTCGACTATCAGCCGCGCGATCTCACCATGCTCCAGCAGGACACCTTGAAGGTGCTGGCGCGCCAGGTCATGCGGCAACTGGAACTTCGCAAGGCTCTGAAGGACCGCGACGACGCTAAGCGTGAGCAGGTTATGCTCAACGCTGAGATCGTCCATCGGATGAAGAACACGCTCGCAATGGTCCAAGCAATCGCGACCCAGACGCTGAAGGGCGTGACCGAGCGTGACGCCGTCGCCGCCTTCAGCCAACGTATCTTGGCAATGGGACTGGCCCACGACCAACTGCTTCAACAGGACTGGGCGGCGACCTCCCTGCTCAGAGTGGTTCATCCGATGCTAGACCTCCATGGCGACGGTGGCCGCATCGTCGTTTCCGGACCGGACTTCGAGCTCGGACCGAAAGCGACGGTCTCCATCTCGCTGGTGCTCCACGAATTGGCGACGAACGCCGCCAAGTACGGCGCGTTGTCCGTGCAGACCGGCAAGGTCGATCTTTCCTGGCTGATCGACGAAGGCGGCGCCGAACCAACGCTCAGGCTGACTTGGGAGGAAACGGGCGGTCCTGTCGTCAGCGAGCCGACCAAGCGCAGCTTCGGTTCCCTGCTGATCAAGATGGGCCTTGTCGGCCACGGCGGCGTCGACAAACAATGGCTGCCAAGCGGGCTGGTCGCGAGGTTCGAGGCGCACAAGGCAGACGTCCAACGGCTTTGACGGCGCGAAAATCAGACCGCCCAGGGTGAACCATTCCATTTCCGCGGAATGAAGCCGTCTCGGGCGAAATGCATGATGAACGCGTTGGTGGTCGAGAATAGCTCGACGATCCGCATGGAAGTCGGGTCGAGGCTTGGACGCTGGATGACTGGCGCCTTTCAGACAAGGCGGACCTTGTGAAGCATCTCGATGTCGTCATCGGCGGCGGCACCAAGATCGATGATGCGTTAGCGATTCCCTCGCACGTCTATGCAACCATTCCCGTGCCCAACAGTTAGATCGGGTTGGACCCTTGAAAGCTCATCATGACGAAAACAGTTGTTCTAGTCGTGGAAGACGAGCCCATCATTCGCATGAATGCCGCCGCCTTGATCGAGGACGCCGGCTTCGATGTAATCGAGGCAGCCGACGCCGACGAGGCTATTAGGCACCTCGAGACGCGGCGCGACATCGCCGTAGTTTTCTCCGACATCGAGATGCCGGGCGGTTCCATGAATGGGCTAAAGCTGATCCAAGCGGTCCGCAGGCGCTGGCCGCCGGTGGTCCTAATCCTGGCGTCCGGCCGCATAGCCCCGCTTGCAGCCGATATGCCGTCCGACACGGTCTTTCTCAAGAAGCCCTACGTCGAGAACGACCTCCTGAACGCCTTGCAGATCGCGGCCTAGTCGGCGAGCTTGGCGGCCCTTATCTTTAGCGTGACGATCAACCCGCCCTCGGACCAGTCGTAGTCGATCGTGCCGCCGAGTTGACCCGACACGCTGCGCTCGACGAGGCGGCTGCCGTAGCCCTTCGATCGCTCGCCTTCCGTCACCAGCGGCCCGCCGCGCTCGGTCCAGACGATCTTGATGTCGTCGCCTTCGTTCGAGCCGGAGATATCCAGCTGTCCGGTGTCGGCTGACAGCGCCCCGTATTTTAGCGAGTTTGTCGCCAGTTCGTGGAAAACCAGAGCCAGTGTCGTCGCGGTGGCTTCCCCCACTCCCATCCGAGGGACAGCGACCCTTATGCGTCCGCTGAAAGCTCCCGTGTCTTCGTATGGCGACAAGAGAACCGCAACCAGATCGCCGAGCAGCGCAGCCGTACCCTGATGTCCAGGGAGCGGGCGAACCAGATCGTGCGCCCGTCCCAGCGCAGCCAGGCGAGCAATCAGGTCGGTAGCCATCTCTTTGGCCGTGGTCGTCGAACGCGAGGTCAACTGCGTCAGGCCCATCGCGATCGCTAGTAGGTTTTTCACCCGATGGCTCATTTCGCCGGCGAGAAGCTCATGCCCCTCCTCGGCCTGCTTGCGGCCGGTCACGTCCAGGAAGATGCCGTAGGCCAGTCCCATGTGAACGGCCGTGGCGTCGCCAATGCCGCGCGCGGAGATCCACCGGATCGCCTCGCCAACCATGATGCGGAAATCGATCTCATAGGCACCGACGATGGCTCGGGTTGCGACGAAGGCCGAACGCACGCGCTCGCGATCAAGCGGGTGCACATGGGCCGAAAGGTCCTCGAAGGTGACACGTTCGCTCGGTGGCAGGTTCCACAATGCGAATCCCCGCTCGTCCATCGCAAACTTGTCGTTCGTAACGTTCCATGACCATAGCGCGACGCCCGCCGCGCTGATCGCAAGGCGCAGGCTGTCGGCGCTCCAGGCGCTCGGATTCGATTGGGGCAATGGGGTGATTTTCCTGCAAAAAGAAAGACTGACTTCCGATGTATCGAAAATCGCAGCGATCCCCTACGGCTTTGATATTGGGTAATCGAATAGCTGCCGTTGGCTCTCCGCCATACCGTAATTGCAACGTGCGATAGGCAGCATTGAAACGCGACTTGAAGGAATTCCAGATGGACATCGTCGTCACCCCGACGGGCACCGGAGCTTGGAGCTTGGTTGACCTATTGGGACGTCACATGGCTATCGTTGAGGAAACCGCTCCTCACGAATATCGGATTGAACCGGACAATCGCGTCGGCGATGCCATGCGGGCCATGAAGCGCGGTCCGTTTCCAACATTGGACAGGGCCCTTGCCGAGATAGAGACGTTCACTCGATCGACCTGTCGCATGGCTCCGATCGCCGAAGCGGAGAAGGAACGATAGGTGATGCCAGGCTGCAGCTTTCCCGGAGACAACCTTATCCACTGAACTCACTAGAATTACAGTGCTGGCCTAAACGGCGCTCGGAAAGCGCACGTCCAACGGTGAGCTGTCCAGTCGTAACGCCTTCAGCCTGGCCGTTTTCTCAGCACGCGCCATTTCGGCCTCTTCAATCTCCGATGCAATTCTGGCTCGGACGGACGAGCGGATTTGAACCTTCAAGACCACGTTATCGGCATCGACGCGCTGTTTCGACTTTGATCTCATCGGCTATTCCTCAGCTCCGTCGTGAGGCGCAGGCTCGATTTCATGGTGGTCGATCGCGCGCTCACGGCCATCGGGACCACGGACGCGATATTGCTCCTCGCGATTGTCCCGCGACGGCATCAATTGCGTGATCTCGAAAGGCCCGACGCGGGGCTGATTGGCAAATCCCGCGTCAGTTCGACGAGATCGCCGGGCTTGTAGGGAGCGCGCGCCATATTGTCAGTCCTTCCCGGGGATGTCAGCTGCAGTTATGCGGTGATAGCTAGCCCGATGGCGCCCATAAGCCGCTGCGGCTGCCTTCAGGATAGCGTCGCGATGGCCGTCAAAGGTGGCAAGCAGTTGCACCTCGCCGTCCCCGGTGCCGAGCTTTCGCAACGCGCCAATCTCGATTTGAAAAGCAATTTCGAGCGAGGCGTCCGAGCCTCAAAAACTCATGCAAGAGCGGCCAGCGTCGAAGCGGCGGACAGGATTGGGAAAATTCAGCGCCATAACAATCTCCTGTGTTCCGTCATCGCTCGGAAGCCAAATATGCGGCTTGCCCGACAGGCGCCGAGAGGTGTACCGGGACTGGAGCACGGGGCTGCATTGGCAAGGGTGCGATAGGCTCGTCCGCGCATAGGTGGTCATCGATCATGTCGAGGATCTCATGATCGACTGTGGCGTCGAATTTTCGCGCAAAGAGGCACGGGCTCGCGAAGAGCTCGGAGGCATCATCTGAGGTGTAGGTTCGCGGACGCAGCTTGATCACACCGTCCGGCACCCAGTCGATCATGCGCATGTCATCGCTGACGATCTCGCCATGGGCGGACGTGTTCATCATGACCGTCTGGAAGAAGCCCTCGTCGGCGATAAAGGTGTTTCGATAGAACGTCTTGTAGCGTTTCGCCTGAGGATCATGACAGACGAACTCACAAAAGCGACGGCTGACGATCATCCACTGGTTTCCGATATACGGCTCGACGCCGGACATGAACGAGCGTGGGAACGGTGTCCTGACGATCCGCCTCTCGAATTCGATGACGTAGCGGCCGACCCGATCCATGGTTTCGGGCCGCGCCTTGCGCTGATCGAGGACCTTGATGAACTCCCTGCCTCGGTTGCGCTTGAGGAAAGAGGAGATCTCGTCCTGGCTCTTGAGCGGATAGTCCTGCCCGCTCAGGTTGATAAAGAACTCCCAGTCAGCCCCCATTTCAAGCAACTGCGCCATGCCGCGAAGCTCTGCATTAACGAGACTGTAACCACCCCAGAGCGCACGGTGGCCCTCAAGAATCGCGCTGTTGGGAAAGCCGCGCAGGAAGCGTGCGATGTCGGCTTCCAGCTCCGGGCCAGAATTCTTGTCGACATGGATCAGATAATGATTGGCGGGATCGTAGATCGACTTGAACATCCGCTTGAACTGAGCGGGGTACCGATGAACCAGAACCAGATAAGCGATCAACCGATGAATTTCCTTGAGTGGGAAGCAGGAAACGGGACGGGTTATGCGAAAGGACGGCTGGGGGATCGGGCAATGGAGCTCAATGTAAATCCGCGATGGCAGGCACAAACGCCAACCACGCAGATAAGCGCCATCCGCCCCAAAAAGAGCTTCAGCAATTCCGATAGTGTTCGAGACTGGCCATCCTGAAACAGATCAACCGCAATCGCGGCTTGTTCTCGACGACCCTCAGCTGGACATGGCGCTGGACACCATCAATTGTAAGGGCGTTGCGAGAATAAGTCGTTTCCAGAAAGAACGCCGCTGGCGTTCGGAGCGTGCTAGCGATGGCAGGCCCGCCGCTCAGGCCGGCCGGGAGATCGACCATGCTTGCCATGAACGCCAACGGTGCCGCTATCCCGTCATTGGGATTCGGGACGTTCCGGATGGATGGCAAGGACGTGCTGCGGATGGTGCCTGCCGCACTTGGGCTGGGTTACCGCTACATCGATACCGCTCAAATTTATCGCAATGAGGATGAGGTCGGTTCGGCGATTGCGGGCAGCGGCGTATCGCGAGGCGAAATCTTCCTGACCACGAAGGTCTGGATCGACAACCTTTCGCCGGCCAGGTTCATGGCCTCCGTCGATGAAAGCCTCGGCAAGTTGCAAACCGACTATGTTGATCTGCTGCTTCTGCATTGGCCCAACGGTACCGTGCCACTGGCCGACCAGATCGGTTCGTTGAATGCGGCGCGCGAGGCGGGAAAGACCCGCCATATCGGCGTTAGCAACTATAACATCGCGCTGTTGCACGAGGCGATCGCGGTGAGCGCAGCCGCCCTCGTTACCAATCAGGTCGAGTACCATCCCTATCTCGATCAGAGACGGCTGCTCTCGACGACACGGAACGCCGGCCTTGCCCTCACCGCCTATTACGCCATGGCCGACGGCAAGGTGTTCGGCGATGCCATCCTGGCCAACATCGCTGCCAGCTATGGCCGTAGCATCGCGCAGATCGTCTTGCGCTGGCTTGTCCAGCAGCGAGGCGTCGCCGCGTTGACGAAGACCGTTAGCGAGGATCGCGCCCGCACCAATGCCGCGATCTTCGACTTCGAACTCGACGAGATGGAGATGGCCGCTATCGGCGCATTGGCCCGAGAAGATGGCCGCCAGTTGAGCCCTGAGGGCCTCTCCCCCGATTGGAATGTCTGATCGGGTCGAGCCCGCAGACCTTACCCCTGCGTCGTCACACCCCGATCGGTTCTTCATCTTCGCCTCATGCGGCTCCAGCGCCTAGAGCGGAACCCGACCTGATTGAATCGGGAGGGATTCCCAAATCGAGGGTGAAGTGATTCACACTGTCTGCCGGATGGAGGCCGGCAGGCATGTCGAGAGCGCTGTCGGTCGATCTTCGGGTTCGGGTTCTTGGCGCTGTGGCGGCTGGCGCTACGCATCGCGAGGCGGCCGAGCGTTTTGGCGTGAGCGCGGCCAGCGTGAGCCGCTGGCGCAAGCGTGAGCGCGATCAGGGCGATCCGCGGCCCGGGCGGCTTGGTGGCGATCGGCGTTCGGACCGGATCGAGGTGCACCATGACGCGGTGATGGCGGCGCTCGGCCCAGGCCGGGACGCCACGATCGGAGAAGTTCGCGCGAGCCTGGCGCGGCAGGGTCTTGTCTTCGGCTTCGGCACGATCCAGCGCTTCTTCGCCCGGCACGCCATCACGCGCAAAAAAAGACCGCGCACGCCACCGAGCAGGACCGCCCCGACGTCCTGACCCGGCGTGAAGATTGGTTCGAGGATCAGCTCGACCTCGATCCCGACCGGCTGGTGTTCATCGACGAGACCTGGGCATCCACCAACATGGCCCGCCGCCGCGGGCGCTGCCGGCGCGGCGAGCGGCTTCGGGTCGGCGTGCCGCATGGCCACTGGAAGACGACGACCTTCGTTGGTGCGCTGACCCTTCGCGGCTTCATCGCTCCCTGGGTGCTCGACGGGCCGATCAACCGCGACGCCTTCGAGACCTATGTCCAAAAGGTCCTGGTCCCGGAACTGCGCCCCGGCGACATCGTCGTCATGCACAACCTGTCGAGCCACAAGGGGCCGCGCGTGCGTGAGATGATCGAGGCGGCGGGCGCGGACCTGCGCTACCTCCCGCCCTACAGCCCCGACTTCAACCCCATCGAGAACGCCTTCGCCAGCTCAAGGCGCTGCTGAGAAGGGCCGCCGAGCGAACCATCGGCGCCCTCTGGGACACCATCGGCCGCATCATCGACCTCTTCCCGCCCGCCGAGTGCGCAAACTACTTCAGCGCGGCAGGGTACGACGCAACCTGATAGGATTCCGCTCTAGCCCTCTCTTCTCGACAAGCTGAATGCGCCATGACCAGACATTGGTCCGATGCCCGGAAGCCGACATAAGGAGAGCTCGACTGCTTTGTACGGTTCGACCCCATTCCAACGTTGGCAGCGTCTTCATTCGGGTCGTTCAG
>JAIETL010000073.1 GCA_019745195.1 Beijerinckiaceae bacterium | reverse complement strand
GCAGGTCTCCGAAATGATTCCGGCGACCGTCTCGAACGTGGCGGACATGCGGGTGCTCCCGTCTTTATGATCAGGTGAAGGCGGACGACATCCGGGCGCGGATATGAACCCTGCGCCTGCCCCAAGCCCCCCGCCGAGGATGACTGAACCGCCCCCTTACACCGTGGGGGGAAAGAGGACAACCGCGCGCAGCGTTTCAGCGTGCAGGCCGACCAGACGGCAGAGCAGGAACCGGGTGGGTTCTGCGCGGTCCGCGTCCGATAGTCTGCGGACATGCCAGGTTTGGAGGTCGCCATGGATTTTCGCATCACCGGACTGTCGCCCGTGCCGTTCCAGTCCCTGTTCGGCCTGCCAGACGAGGAACTCGCAGCGCTCGGCGTCAAGCGTTATGTCGCCGACAAGAAGCCAGGCTTTCCCGATCGGATCGAAATGCGCGATGCCGAGCCCGGAGAGACGCTTCTGCTGCTCAATCACGAATGCCAGCCGGCAGATTCGCCCTATCGGGCGCGGCACGCCATCTTCATCCGCGAGGGCGCGCATGACGTCTACGACCAGGTCAATCGCGTTCCCGAGGTCATGCGGGTGCGCCTGTTGTCGCTGCGCGGCTACGACGGAGACGGCATGATGCTCGATGCCGACGTGGTCGAGGGGGCGGAGATAGAGCCCGTGATCGCGCGGCTCCTCGGCAATCCGGCGATCGCCTATATCCACGTTCACAACGCCAAGCGCGGCTGTTACTCGGGCCGTATCGACCGCGCCTGAGGATCGGTGAAATGTCCGGGCCGCACCATCGGCGCGGCCCGGACATCGGCTTCAGGCGGCGATGCCGCGCAGGACGTAGTGCAGGATGCCGGCATTCTTGAAATAGTCGATCTCGTCCAGCGTATCGATGCGGCAGAGGATCGGAACCTTCTTCACCGTGCCGTCGGCCGAGGTGATCTCGGCTTCCAGCATCTGGCGCGGCTTGACCGTGGCGAGGCCCCGGATGGTGACGCTCTCGTCGCCCTTCAGGTCGAGCGAGGCCCAGCTCGTGCCCTCGGGCAGCGTGAAGGGCACTACGCCCATGCCGACCAGGTTCGAGCGGTGGATGCGCTCGAAGCTCTGGGCGATCACCGCCTTGACGCCGAGGAGGTTCGTGCCCTTCGCGGCCCAGTCGCGCGAGGAACCGTTGCCGTATTCGACGCCGGCGAAGACGACCAGCGGCACCTTCTCCTGCTGGTAGCGCATCGCCGCATCGTAGATCGGCAGCTCTTCCTTGCTCGGATAGTGGATGGTGTAGCCGCCCTCTCGCCCGTTTGGACCCATCATGTGGTTGCGGATGCGGATATTGGCGAAGGTCCCGCGCATCATCACCTCATGATTGCCGCGCCGCGTGCCGTACTGGTTGAAGTCGGCGACCGCGACGCCGTGCTGGGTGAGATAAGCCCCGGCGGGCGACGCCGCCTTGATCGAGCCCGCTGGCGAGATGTGGTCGGTGGTGATCTTGTCGCCGAACAGCCCGAGGATGCGCGCGCCGACGATCTCGGTGACCGGCGAGGGCGTCTTGCTGATGCCCTGGAAATAGGGCGGGTTCTGCACATAGGTCGAGGCGTCTTCCCAGGCATAGGTCTGGCTCTGCGGCGTCTTCACCGCCTGCCAATGCGCGTCGCCCTTGAAGACGTCGGCGTATTTCGCCTCGAAGATGGCGCGGGTGACGTTCTGCGCGATGAAGCTCTGGATCTCCTTGTTGGATGGCCAGATGTCCTTGAGGAACACCGGCTTGCCGTCCGATCCGGTGCCGAGCGGCTCGCTCGTCAGGTCCATCTGCACGGAGCCCGCCAGCGCGTAGGCGACGACCAACGGCGGCGAGGCGAGGTAGTTCGCCTGCACGTCGGGCGAGACGCGGCCCTCGAAATTGCGGTTGCCGGAGATGACCGCGCCGGCGATCAGGCCCTGCTCGTTGATCGCCTTCGAGATCGGGGCGGGCAGCGGGCCGGAATTGCCGATGCAGGTGGTGCAGCCGAAGCCGACCAGGTTGAAGCCGAGCTTGTCGAGATCGGTCTGGAGGCCGGCCTTGGCGAGATACTCGGCGACGACCTGCGAGCCGGGGGCGAGCGAGGTCTTGACCCAGGGCTTGACCTTCAGACCCTTGGCGACCGCGTTGCGGGCGAGCAGGCCCGCCGCCATCAGCACGGACGGGTTGGAGGTGTTGGTGCAGGAGGTGATGGCGGCGATGACGACGTCGCCATGGCCGAGATCGAAATCCTTGCCCTCGACGGGCACGCGGCGCGCGATTTCCGAGCCCTTCTTGTACTCTGTGTCCATCGCCGCCTTGAAGCCTTTGGCAACGCCGTTCAGGTCGATGCGGCCTTCGGGACGCTTCGGGCCGGCCATCGAGGGCTGGACCGAGGAGAGGTCGAGTTCGAGCGTGTCGGTAAAGACCGGGTCGGGGGTTTCCACGGTCGCGAACAGGCCCTGCGCCTTGCTGTAGGCCTCGACAAGCGCGATCCGGTCGGTGCTGCGGCCAGTCGTGTTGAGATAATCCAAGGTCTCGGTATCGACCGGGAAAAAGCCGCAGGTCGCGCCGTATTCCGGGCCCATATTGGCGATGGTGGCGCGGTCGGCGAGCGTCAGATTGTAGAGGCCGGGCCCGAAGAACTCGACGAACTTGCCGACGACGCCCTTCTTGCGCAGCATCTGGGTGACGGTCAGCACGAGGTCGGTGGCGGTGATGCCTTCCTTGAGCGCGCCGGTCAGCTTGAAGCCGATCACCTCGGGCAGCAGCATCGACTGCGGCTGGCCGAGCATCGCCGCTTCCGCCTCGATGCCGCCGACGCCCCAGCCGAGCACGGCCAGGCCGTTGACCATGGTGGTGTGCGAATCGGTGCCGACGACGGTGTCGGGATAGGCGACCTCGACCTCGACGCCGTCGATGGTCTCCTTCCGGGTCCAGACGGTCTGGGCGAGATACTCGAGGTTGACCTGGTGGCAGATGCCGGTGCCGGGCGGCACGACGCGGAAATTGTCGAAGGCGCCCTGGCCCCATTTCAGGAAGCGGTAGCGCTCGCCATTGCGCTCGTATTCGAGCTCGACGTTCTGCGAGAGCGCCTTGGGCGAGCCGAACTCGTCGACGATGACCGAATGGTCGATGACGAGATCGACCGGCACGAGCGGGTTGATCTTGGCCGGATCGCCGCCCAGCGCCACCACGCCGTCGCGCATGGCCGCGAGATCGACGACGGCGGGAACGCCGGTGAAGTCCTGCATCAGCACGCGGGCCGGGCGGAAGCCGATCTCCTTGCCGGCTGCCCCCTTGTCGGTCAGCCAGGCGACGAAGCCCTCGATGTCGGCCTTGTAGACCGAGCGGCCATCCTCGAAGCGCAGCAGGTTCTCCAGCAGCACTTTCATCGAAAACGGCAGTTTCGAGATGCCGGGCAGGCCGTTCTTCTCCGCGAGGGGCAGGGAGTAATATTCGTAGGATTTGTCGCCGACGGTCAGCGTCTGGCGGCATTTGAAGGAGTCGAGCGAAGCCATGCGGGCTATCCTGATCAAGGGGTTGCGGTCGCGAACCGGGAGCCCTTGCGGGCGCTCCGGATCGAAGGCCTAATGCGCATGACGCGCGCGCCGCCCCGGGAGTGCCCGAGCCCCGCGCCGGATCGGCGTGCGGCGTAGCCACGGGCTCTATAGATCAATTCCAAGAAGCCCGCTACAGGATCGACACGCTTGCTTGACGAAGATCTGACGCTCGGGAAGACGCTGTCGCGGTGAGGCAAGATTCGTTCCCCGCCTGCGCGCTGATCGCCGAAAACCTGGCCTGCCGCCGGGGCGAGCGGCTGCTTTTCGACGATGTGAGCTTCGCGCTGCGCAGCGGCGAGGCGATCGCGCTGACGGGACGCAACGGGGCTGGCAAATCCAGCCTGATCGCCATGCTGTGCGGGGGGCTTCGCTTCGCCGGCGGCAGCCTTCGCGTCGAGGGCGGCGGCGATGCGCCGCTGGCCGAACTCTGCCATCTCGTGGGGCATCGGGACGGGCTGAAAACCGCGCTGACGGCCACGGAAAACCTCGTCTTCGCGCAGGCGCTTTTAGGCGACGACGCGCTGTCTGCGCAGGACGCCCTGGCGGCTGTCGGCCTGCCACATGTCGCAGGCCTGCCCGTCGGCTATCTCTCGGCCGGGCAGCGCCGCCGCGTCGCGCTGGCGCGGCTGCTGGTTTCGGCACGTCCGTTCTGGCTGCTCGATGAGCCGATGGCCGCGCTCGACGCCGCTGCGCAGACGATGCTGACGGGCTTGATGCGCGCGCATCTGGCGTCCGGCGGCGCTATCCTTGTGGCGACGCATGGGCCGCTCGGGCTCGACGGCGCGCGCGAACTCAGGATCGGCGCGTGACTCACGACAGATCCTGGAGCCGCGCCTTTCTCGCCATCGTAAAGCGCGACCTTGCGCTGGCGGCCCGGGCCGGCGGCGGCGGCGAACTCGCGCTGGTGTTCTTCCTGACCATCGTCGTGCTCGTGCCCTTCGCGCTCGGCCCCGATCTCAACCTGCTCTCGAAGATCGGCCCCGCGATCCTGTGGCTCGGCGCGCTCCTGTCCATGCTGATCGGGCTCGACCGGCTGTTCCAGTCCGACGAGGAGGATGGTTCTCTCGACCTGATCCGCGCTTCGGCCCTGCCGCTGGAACTCGCCGTGCTCGCCAAGGGGCTGGCTCATTGGCTGACCACCGGCTTGCCGCTGGCGCTGGCCGCCCCGCTGCTGGGCCTCTTGGTCGCGCTCCCGGCTCAGGCGATGCTGCCGGTGGCCGGGACGCTGCTGGTGGGGACGCCGGCTTTGACCTTTGTCGGCGCGGCGGGAGCCGCTCTGGCGGCCGGCCTGCGGCGCGGCGGGCTGATCGTGCCCGTGCTGGTCGCGCCGCTGACGGTTCCGGTGCTGATCTTCGGCGTCTCGGCGGCCAACAGCGCGGTCGGCGGGACGATCCCGTTCCTGACGCCGTTTCTGATCCTGTGCGCGATCTCGCTGGCGGCGATCGTGGTCGGTACGGTCGCCGCGGCGGCGGCGCTGCGGCAGGGCGACTAGCGCTCGGGCAGACCGCTCAACTCGACGGGGATGCCGCATTGTCCGGCGAAGCGGATGGCGGTCTCGGCGATATCGGGGACGGCGATGTCCTCGGCTGGAAATCGTGCGCGGATCTCTGCCGCCATGGCGCGAACATCGACGATGCAGAGGCCGCCGCCGGTCGCCTTGACGCTTAGCTCCACCTGACGACGGACGGGCTCGGGCAGGATGGCAGGCATGGGCGCTCCTCCTCCACCTCTGATCGAGCGATGCTAGACGGCTGCCGGTCGACACGCCATGTCAAAAGACATGAACTGACATTGTTTCAATTATTTAGCGAGTTTCGAATCGATCGATCGAGCACGTATCGGCGGCCGCGCCGCGACATTCGGGTCCGGCCGTCGCGGTTGAAACCCGTTCGCGTCGGTGCGACATAGGGGGATCGCCGCCGCCGGTTCAGCCGCGCGGGGCCTCGTTGTTGAAGAGCGCCGCGCCCTTACGCCATGGCCAGCCTGATCGACCTCGCCAATCCGACGCGCTTCATGCGGCTGTCGCGGCTGCTGCTGCCCTGGATGGCAGGCCTCGCGGCGCTGCTGTTCCTGATCGGGTTCTATCTGGCCTGGTTCGTCGCCCCGGCCGATTATCAGCAGGGCGAGACCATCCGGATCATGTTCGTGCATGTGCCGGCCGCCTGGCTGGCGATGATGCTTTATACCATGATGGCGCTCTCGGCGCTCGGAACGCTGGTCTGGCGGCACCCGCTGGCGGATGTGGCGCAGAAGGCCGCGGCCCCGATCGGGGCCTGCTTCGCGCTGATCTGCCTGCTGACCGGCGCGTTCTGGGGGAAGCCGATGTGGGGCACCTACTGGGTCTGGGACGCGCGCCTGACCTCGGTCCTGGTGCTGCTCCTGATCTATCTCGGCATCATCGCGCTGTGGCGCACGCTCGACGATCCCGGCCGGGCCGGGCGCGCGGTCGCGATCCTGACGCTGGTCGGCTTCGTCAACGTGCCGATCATCAAGTTCTCGGTCGATTGGTGGAACACATTGCACCAGCCGGCCTCGGTGTTCCGCACCGGCGGCCCGACGATCCATCCCTCGATGCTGTGGCCGCTGCTGATCCTGGCGATCGCCTTCACGCTGCTGGCGCTCAGCCTGCACCTCGTGGCGATGCGCGCCGAGATCATGCGCCGCCGCGTGCGCACGCTGACGATCCTGGAGGCCGAGCGGCTGGACAGGCTGGCGCTGGCGGGCGCGGCGGCATGAGCGCGTCGATATGACGAGCCTTGGGCCGCATGCCGGTTTTATTCTCGCCTCCTATGGCGCGGTCGCGCTGATCCTCGGCGGGCTCGTGCTGACGATCCTGCGCGACCATGCGGCGCAGAAGCGGGCGCTGGCGGCGTTGGAGGAGCGCGGGGCGGGCCGGCGTCCTATCAAGGACAGCGCGCCGTGAGCCAGACCGAGACCGCGCCGCGCCGCCGCATTCCATGGCTGTTTGCGATCCCGCTGATTCTGTTCGGGGCGCTGTCGCTGGTGTTTCTCGCCGGGCTGTTCGCCGGCAACGCCAGCAAGGTGCCCTCCGCGCTGATCGGCAAGCCCGCGCCCGCGATCGCGCTCGATGCGCTGGAGGGGCTGCAGCAGGGCGGCAAACCGGTGCCGGCTTTCGCGATGGCCGACCTGGCCAAAGGCCGCGCCACCATCGTCAACGTCTTCGCGAGCTGGTGCGCGCCCTGCCGGATCGAGCATCCGTTCCTCGTCGCCATGGCCGAGTCACCGGCCGTGAAGCAGGGCCGGGTCGCGGTCGTCGGCATCAACTACAAGGACGAGGCCGAGAACGCGCGGCGCTTCCTCGGCGCGCTCGGCAATCCGTTCTCGGCGGTCGGCGTCGACAAGGCGGGCCGCGCCGCGATCGAATGGGGCGTCTACGGCGTGCCGGAGACGTTCCTGATCGGCGGCGACGGGCGCATCCTGGACAAGCATGTCGGCCCGCTCGACGCCGACAGCGCCGGGCGCATGCTGGCGCGGGCGATGGCGGGGAAGTAGCGCCTTTGCGCCGGCACCTCGCCGTCATCCCGGACGCAGCGAAGCGGAGCTCCGGGATCCATCGTAAAGATCGACGGTGCCCTACGATGGATCCCGGAGCGGCGCTGCTTTGCAGCTTGTCCGGGATGACGGCGCGCTTGAGCGCCCCGCGATTCTGTCAAGCCGCCTTCCTGCAGGCCATCAAACTCTCGAACATCCCGCGTCCATCCGTTCCGCCGGTCAGCCCGTCGATCAGGTTCTCGGGATGCGGCATCAGGCCGAGCACGTTGAAGCCGGGCGAATAGATGCCGGCGATGCCGTTCTGCGAGCCGTTGGGGTTGGCGGCGGGCGTGACCTGCCCGTTCGCATCGCAATAGCGGAAGGCGACCAGCCCCTCGCCTTCGAGCCGCGCCAGCGTGTCCGTATCGGCGATGTAGTTGCCCTCGCCATGAGCGATGCAGACGTCGATGACCTGACCCTTGGCATAGGCGCGGGCATAGGGCGTGTCGGCCCGCTCGACGGTGAGATGCTGGCGCTTGCAGACGAATTTCAGGTCGGCGTTGCGCATCAGGATGCCGGGGAGGAGCCCCGCCTCGCAGGCGATCTGAAAACCGTTGCAGATGCCGAGCACGTAGCCGCCGCGCGCCGCATGGGCCCGCGTCGCGTCCATGATGTTGGCGCGGCCGGCGATCGCGCCGGTGCGCAGATAGTCGCCATAGGAGAAGCCGCCCGGCAGCACGACGAGGTCGGTCCCTGCCGGCAATTTGGTTTCGGCATGCCAGACGGGGATCACGCTCGCGCCGGCCTGCCTCAGCGCCTTGGCGACATCGCCCTCGCGATTGGAGCCGGGAAAGGTGATGACGGCGGCTTTCATGACGTCAGCCCTCGATCTCGACGCGATAATTCTCGATCACCGTGTTCGCCAACAGCTTTTCGCAGGCCGTCTTGAGGGCGGCCTCGGCGCTCGCCTTGTCGGAGCCCGACAGCGCGATATCGAAGACCTTGCCCTGACGCACCGAATCGACGCCGGCGATGCCGAGCGATTTGAGCGCGCCCTCGATCGCCTTGCCCTGCGGATCGAGCACGCCGGTCTTCAGGGTCACGGTGACGCGGGCTTTCATGGGGCTCTCCAAGCTGATGCGCCGTGGCTTAGCGACGAATCACCGCCGGCTCAACCTCTTGTCGCCTCGTACCCGAGCGAATCAGCGGCTGCGCCAGGTGGCGATGGCCTGGCTGCGCGCCCTGTCCGCCTCGGAAGCGACCGCGAGCGCCACCACGAGGCGTCCGTCCTGGCGCGCGAACAGGATCGCGGTCGCGGCGCGCTTGCCGGTGGCGTCGGCGCTGATCTCGATCAGCAGGCCGCCGGCGTCGCTTTCGGTGAAGCGCTCGACCGTCGTCATCGTCTTCGGGCGCGGTGCGGGCTTGGTTTTCGCTTTCGTGGCAGGTGCCGCCGCGGGCTTTGAAAATTCGCGCGCGAGGCGGGCCGGGTCTCCGGCAAGCTGGCGCTCCAGCGCTTCGGCTTCGCGGCCCTCCAGCGTCAGGAGGGCCGCGAAGCCCTGCTGCGCGCAGGTCGCGCGCGGGCAGAACGACATCGCCTCGACGGCGAGCCCGTCATTCAGCACCCAGGAGCCGATCGGCAAAGGCTGCCAGCCATCGCTGGCGGCAAGCCCGGCGATGCCGGGGCCGAAATGATTGCTGCAGCCTGACAGCAAAGCGAGGCCGCAGGCCAGCATCCCGACGCGAAAACGGGAGCGCAAGCGCTCCCGCATCGTCTCGTTTCGCCGCTCTGTCGTCCGTTTCGCGGGACGAGCGTCGGCGCTTGTCGCACCAGCCAAGTCTATTGCACCAGTCGTGGGCCGGCGGGGCCCGGCTTCTCGTTCTCGCCGAGAATGCCGAGGCGGCGGGCCACTTCGGTATAGGCTTCGATCAGCCCGCCCATGTCGCGGCGGAAGCGGTCCTTGTCCATCTTGTCCTTCGACTTGATGTCCCAGAGCCGGCAGGAATCGGGGCTGATCTCGTCGGCGACGACGATGCGCATCATCTCGCCTTCCCAGAGCCGGCCGCATTCGATCTTGAAGTCGACGAGGCGGATGCCGGCGCCCAGGAACAAGCCCGACAGGAAGTCGTTGACGCGGATGGCCAGCGCCATGATGTCGTCGATCTCCTGCGGCGTCGCCCAGCCGAAGGCGGTGATGTGCTCCTCCGAGACCATCGGGTCGTTGAGCGCGTCGTTCTTGTAATAGAACTCGATGATCGAGCGCGGCAGCTGCGTGCCTTCCTCGAGCCCGAGCCGCGTCGCCAGCGAGCCGGCCGCGACGTTGCGGACGACGATCTCGAGCGGGATGATCTCGACCTCGCGGATGAGCTGCTCGCGCATGTTCAGCCGGCGGATGAAATGCGTCGGCACGCCGATATCGTTCAGATTCGAGAAGATGTGCTCGGAGATGCGGTTGTTGAGCACGCCCTTGCCGTCGATCACTTCATGCTTCTTGGCGTTGAAGGCGGTGGCGTCATCCTTGAAGTGCTGGATCAGCGTTCCGGGCTCGGGTCCTTCATAGAGGACCTTCGCCTTGCCTTCGTAGATGCGACGGCGGCGATTCATGGGGATATACCGTGGCTTGAG
Source organism: Beijerinckiaceae bacterium (assembly GCA_019745195.1). Lineage (GTDB taxonomy): Bacteria > Pseudomonadota > Alphaproteobacteria > Rhizobiales > Beijerinckiaceae > Allobosea. The sequence goes on along the minus strand of JAIETL010000073.1, from coordinate 7,650 downwards.
GAAATCCAAAAGATCGGCCTTTCTCTGGACGCGGTCGCCCGCGGCGGGATCGGGGCCCCTGATCGGCCGGTTTCCTGCGGTCTCCGGTCGAGGCGTCCGGCGCGAACCGAATCAGCCTAGACCGCAGCGCCGGCCGGCTCAATGCGATGACGGCCGGGGGGCCGCCTGCGCGCCCGCTATATGGCCCTTCTGCACTGCAAACGCAACAAATCCGCATTTCGAGCACGCCGCGCGCTCTCCCAAAGGTCAGCGGAAATCCCAGATCACTCTGGCCGTGCGGCCCGGCTCATCTTATATGGCGGGGGTCGATGCTGATTTTCCGAGACGCCCGCAGCAGGGCTGGCCCGCAAGAGGACTTGAACCGCATGTCGAACTTCGATCAGCGCAAGGATGCCTTCGAGAGCAAGTTCGCCCTGGACGAAGAGCTCCGCTTCAAGGCAACGGCGCGCCGCAACAAGCTGCTCGGGCTCTGGGCGGCCGAGAAGCTCGGCAAGACCGGGCCGGACGCCGACGCCTATGCCAAGGCGGTGGTGGTCGCCGATTTCGAGGAGGCCGGCGACGACGACGTGCTGCGCAAGGTCAGGGGCGATTTCGCCTCGGGCGGCGTCACCGTCGGCGACGACGAGATCCGCCGCGTGATGGGCGAGTTGCTGGTCAGGGCGGCCGAGGAGATCCAGGCCGGGCGCTGAGCGCGCGGCTTCCGGATGCTATAACCCTCGCCGTCAGACGCAGGGCCACTTTGTAACGGGCGCATGGGCGCCCGTTTGCATTTCCGGGCCGCAGCGGTTCAAGTTTCGCGTCCCACCACGCTCAAGAGAGTGGGCCGGAACCGGAAGAACGCGCCATGGCCAACCCTGCGATCGGCAAGCCGACGATCCTGTCCTCCCTCGCCGACCGTCTCGCCAAGGGTGACACGATCCTGTCCGCCTGGCTCGGCATCGACGATCCCAGCATCGCCGGTGTGATCGCGCAGGAAGGCTTCGACGCCGTCACGCTCGACATGCAGCACGGGCCGATCACGCTCGGTTCGGTGATCCGGGCGATCCCGCTGATCAACGCGGCCGGCAAGCCGGCGCTGGCGCGCATTCCTGTCGGTGAGTTCCAGAACGTCTCGCGCCTGTTCGATGCCGGCGTCTCGGGGGTGATCGCGCCGATGATCAACACCATGGCCGACGCAAGGGCCTTCGCGGCCTATTCCAAGTATCCGCCGATGGGCGAGCGGAGCTGGGGCGCCTATGGCGGGCTCGGCGCATCCGGGCTCGACCAGAACGGCTATCTCAAGGGGGCCAACCGCTTCTCGATGAGTTTTGCCATGATCGAGACACGCGAGGCGATGGCGATCCTCGACGACATCCTGGCGCTGAACGGCATCGACGCGGTCTTCGTCGGCCCGTCGGATCTGTCGATCGCGCTCTCGGGCGGGGCGCGGGTCGATGCGACATCGAAGGAGGTCGACGAGGCGATCGCCCATATCATCGCGCGCGCCTCGGCCGCGAAGAAGCCGGTCGCGATCTACGCCCAGTCGGCCGAGCGGGCGAAGGCCTTTGTCGCAATGGGCGCGAAACTCGTCACCGTGATGAGCGACACCGCCTTCCTGCGCACCGCCTCGCAGACGGCGCTGAAGATCGTCAGGGGCTAACCCCTTCGCGCGCCTTTAGTTTGGCGTAGTAGGCCCAGAGCAGGCGGGCGGCGACGCCGCGCCAGGGCCGCCACGCCTCGGCCATCGCGGTGAGTTCGGCGGCTTTCGGCCGAGCCGGCAGCCCGAAGGCGACGCGGGCGGCCTCCTGGATCGCGAGGTCGCCCGCCGCAAACCCGTCGCGATGGCCGAGGCAGAAGAGCAGGTAGATGTCGGCCGTCCAGGGGCCGATGCCGCTGACGGCTGTCATGTGCGCGTGGACGAATTCCGGAGAGGCGGCCTCCAGTGTCGCGAGGTCGAGCTGGCCCGTGTCGATCGCGGCCGCGACGGCGCGCAACGTGCGCTGCTTGGGCCGCGACAGCCCCGACAGCCGCATTTCGTCGTCTGTCGCCGCCAGAATGCGTTCGGGCGTCAGCGGCGCGAGCACGCTTTCGACACGGGCCAGGACCGCACGGGCGCTCGCGACGGAAAGCTGCTGGCCGACGACGATGCCGACCAGCGCCTCGAAGCCGGCTGCGCGGCGGCGCAGCGGCGGCAGGCCGGCTTTAGCGATGATCGCGCGCCATTCCGGCTGCAGGAGGCAAAGCGCCGCCATGCCCTCCTCCAGATCGGCGTCGCAGGTGATGATCGGCATGGTCTGTCGTCTGTCGCCCGTTCACGCGCCGGGGCCTGTCAGGATCGCGCGCCTTGCCCTTTGCGGCGCAGACCATAGACAGGAGCAATGGCAAAATCTCCTTCCGAACCGGCACGACCGGTCTTCCGTTTCGCGCCGAGCCCGAATGGCCGGCTGCATCTTGGCCACGCGCTGTCGGCGCTGGAGAATGAGCGCATGGCGCAACGCCTCAGAGGCCGGCTGCTGCTGCGGATCGAGGATATCGACGCGACGCGCTGCCGGCCGGAGTTCGAGGCGGCGATCCATGACGATCTTGCCTGGCTTGGCATCGCCTTCGACAGCGCGGCGCGGCGGCAATCGGAGCATTTTTCCGATTACGCCTCGGCGCTCGGGCAGTTGCAGGCGAAGGGGCTGGTCTACCCCTGTTTCTGCTCGCGCAGCGAGGTGAAGCGGGCGACAGCGGCGCGGCGGGCAGAGGCCGGCGGAAGCTGGCCGGTCGATCCCGACAATGCGCCGCTTTATCCGGGCACATGCAGGGCGCTCGATCCCGACGAGGCGGCGCGGCGTGTCGCGACGGGAGCGCCGCATGTGCTGCGGCTGGCGATGGACCGGGCGATCGGGGCGGTTAGCGGCCCGGCGGTTTACCCGGTCCTCGACGCGGGCGGCGCGACCACGCCCGTCACGGCCGATCCGGCCCGCTGGGGCGATGTCGTGCTGGCGCGTAAGGATGCGCCGACCAGTTATCATCTCTCCGTCGTCGTCGATGACGCGCTGCAGGGCGTGAGCCATGTCGTGCGCGGGCGCGATCTCGAGGCCGCGACCGACATCCATGTGGTGCTGCAGAGGCTGCTCGGGTTGGCCACGCCGCTCTATCATTTCCATCCTCTGCTGCTGGACGAGGGCGGCGACAAGCTCGCCAAGAGCCGGAGCTCGGAGAGCCTTGCGGATTTGCGCGCGAAAGGCGTGACGGCTGGCGAGATCAGGATGCGGCTCGGCTTCGGCTGATCTGCGTCACACACCGAGCCAGGTCAGCCAGGCCGCCGTGGTGAAGAGCGACAGCATGGTCGAGAGCGCGATCGCGCTGGAGGCGTCAGCCACGCCCTGCCGGTAGCGTTCGGCGAAGAGATAGGCGTTGATCCCGCAGGGGCAGGCGGCGAAGAGCACGGCCACGCCCGACCAGTGCGGCGGCATCGAAAACACTTTCGTCGCAAGTACATAGACGATGAGCGGGTGCAGGCCGAGCTTGAGGCCGCTCAGCACCGCCGGCAGGCCGATGCCCGACGTTACGCCATAGCGCCGCATGGCGATGCCGAGGCTGACCAGAGCGCAGGGCACGGCCGCGCCGGCCAGCAGATCGACGATCGTCCAGAGCGGCGTTGGGATCAGCCCCACGATCGGGCGCGCCGCCGAGCCGAGCAGGATGCCGATGATGATCGGATGGGTGAAGAGACGTTTCACCAGCATGGCGAGGGAGGCGGAGCGGCCCTCGGCCAGAATGGTCGCGGCCGTCATCGTGACCGGCAGATGGACCGCGAGCAGCAGGCCGAGCGGCACCGCGCCGGCCTCGCCATAGGCCTTCAGGATCATCGGGATGCCGACGAAGACGGTGTTGGACTGCGCGGCGGCGAAACCCGAGACCACGAGTTCCGGCCCCGAGCGGGCGAAGACCCGGCGCGCGATCAGCATCGCCAGCGCCCAGACGATCGTCAGGCCGGCGAAATAGGCGATCCAGTAGCCCCAGGGCTGGACGGCGGGAATGGCGGCGGTCGCCAGCGTCTTGAACAGGAGGCAGGGCACCGCCAGCACGAAGACGAAATCGGACAGACCCTCCCCGGTGGTCTCGCGCACGATCTTGAGCCAGCGCGCGGCATAGCCGAGCGCGATAAGGCCGAAGACGGGCAGGACGACGAGGAGCGAGGCGAGCATGGCCGGGTGCCACGGGCGGGATGATAAAGGCTCCATCCGGTGCGCCGAAGCAGTGGCGGGAGTCAAGCGTCAGGCGCGGCTCGAACCGTTGCCTCGCGGCTTGCCATGCGCTCAGCGCAGTTGCGCGACCGTGCCGCCGGCGCGCTGGATCAGGCTCTGGATCTCCTCGCGCTGGCGCTTGAACTCGACCAGCGTGCGGCCGTCGAGCTCGCGACCGCGCGGCACGCGGATCTTCATCGGATTGACGAAATTGCCGTTGACCAGCACCTCGTAATGCAGATGCGGGCCGGTCGAGAGGCCGGTATTGCCGAGATAGCCGATGACCTGTCCCTGCCGCACCTTGACGCCGGGCGCGATGCCCTTGGCGAAGGCCGATTGGTGCGAATAGGCGGTGACATAGCCATTGGCGTGCTGCAACTCGATGCGGCGGCCATAGCCCGAATCCCATTCGGCCTTGATCACCGTGCCGTTGCCGGCCGCCAGGATCGGCGTGCCGATGCGGTTGGCCCAATCGACGCCGGTATGCATCTTCGAATAGCGCATGATCGGGTGGTAGCGCATGCCGAAGCCCGAGCGCATCTCGCCATCGGCGATCGGCTTGCGCAGCAGGAACTTCTTCAGCGACTTGCCGTCATCGTCGAAATACTCGATCAGGCCGTCCTCGGGCGCCTGGTAGCGGAACACGCGCCTCGTTTCACCGCCGATCGTCAGGGAGGCGGAGAGGATCTCGCCGCGCTCGCCTTCGTCGTCCTCGGTGAAGATCACCTCGAGATTGTCGCTGGGCCGGACGCGCTGCTGGAAATCGAGATCGTAGGAAAAGATCCTGACCAGCTCGTCGATCATCGGGCGCGGCAGCTCGTGGCGCAGGCCGGTCTCGTAAAGGCTTTCATAGAGGCGCGCACCGCCCGCGCCTTCGTCATCCTCGTCCTCCTCATCGTCGGCGGCCTTGCGCTGCGGACGCTGCGGCCCGACCACCTCCTGCCTCGGCAGCGTGACCGGCACGAAGACGCCCTTGTCGTTGATGGCGATCGTCCCGTCGGGCTGGCCGGCGGCCAAAAGCGACACGCGCACGATCTGGCGCGGATCGCCGGGCCTCGGGCCCGGCGCGTAGAGCGCCTGCAGCACCTGTCCGTCCGGCAGCGGGCCGGTGCGGACCTTGCCGCCGAAGGCCTGGATCATGGCGCGGATCATTTCGGGGCTCGCGCCGGCGGCGCGCATGACCTGCTCGAAATTCTCGCCCCGGCGCGCGATCAACAGCTTGTCCTCGACGAGTGGCTCGCGCGAGGCGGCGATCGGCGTCTTCAGGGCGTTGGTGACGTTCTCGGGAACGACGCGGACCTCGATGCCGGAGAAGCGCGGCGTGCCGGTCGGCGGGGCATAGGCGAGGATGTTGGTCTCGGTCGAGGCCGCGCCGCCCAGCGTCCGGCTCAGCAGAAGCTGCGGCGGGATCGGCAGGGAGCGCTGCCGGCCGGCGGCGGCGGCGTTGGCGCGTTCCTCCTCGATCTGCGTGATGACCTCGGCATCGCCGAGCTGCGGTTTGCCCGCAGGAATCGCGATGTCGCTCAGGTCGCGCTTGACGATGGTGACGTCGGCGTCGGGAACCTCGACCACCGGCTCGGCATAGCGCTCGCTCGGCTGACCGCCCTCGGCAAAGAGCCGCAGCGGATTGAAGGGCGGGATGTTGGTCGCGTAGACGCCGGTCGTCTGCGACAGGTTGGAGGCGAGGCGTACGAAGGGCCGCACGCGGATGACCTCGCGATCGCCGACGCGCTGGGACATCGGCGCGCGCATGGCGTGCCGCGCGGCGAAGACGGGCTGGTCGGCGACGAGCTTGTCGGCCTTGCGGGCGCCGCCGCCGGTCGCGGCCGATGCGCGCGCCGTCGCGGTTTTCGGCCGCTCGGGAAAGCTCGTGTCGCCACGCATCGCGACCAGGATCGCCGCGCCCAGAAGCGCCGCGCCGCAGGAGCCGACCAGCGTGCAGGCGGCGAGCCAGCGCAGCGAGACGCCGCGTCGATCGAGCGCCTGGGGCGAAGCGCCCTCGGGCTGGATCGGCGGTTCGATGCCGAGATCGACAAGCAGCGCCGCGGCCTCGGGGGCGAGCGGTTCGGCCGGCATGTCGAAGTCGGGATGGGCGTTCATCGTGTTGTCGTCTTGGTCCGCTGTCTGCCAACCCCGAAAGCGCGGGTCCGCCGGCGCGCCGGATGACCATGCCCGCGTCGCCGCCCGGAATCAATCGGGCGGCAGCCGGCACGCCAGCGCTTTGCCCGCCGAATGAGGCTGTTTGCGGGCGTCCTCGCGTGCGCGCGCGATTTACAGAGCCGGATGGCGCATAAATCATCTGCGCCGGCAAAAAAATGCGGCCCTGTCGAAAAAACTTCAAAAAACGCGTTGACACCGAAAGGGGGGTCCGCCTATAAACCGCCCATCGAGACGGCGACGCCGCTGGCGCCGCCCTCTCCACCGCGCTTCACTAGAACGCTGGGCCTTGTAGCCGACACCATCGGCTCAAATGCCTGTCTCTAAAGAAGCCACGCTGTTTGAAAACTGAAGACAGAAAGAGAAACGTGGACGGCGGAGTTCTTGCGGACTTGCCTACGGGCAAGTCATACGAGACTTCGGTGTGCTGCGTTTTACAAGAGCCATCGCTGATTACTTCGGTAATCAAGCAATGACTCCGTCAATACGCAGCGATGCCGGAACAAACTCAAGATACAATCTGAGAGTTTGATCCTGGCTCAGAGCGAACGCTGGCGGCAGGCTTAACACATGCAAGTCGAACGGGCACTTCGGTGCTAGTGGCAGACGGGTGAGTAACACGTGGGAACGTACCTTTCGGTTCGGAATAATTCAGGGAAACTTGGACTAATACCGGATAAGCCCTTCGGGGGAAAGATTTATCGCCGATAGATCGGCCCGCGTCTGATTAGCTAGTTGGTGAGGTAATGGCTCACCAAGGCGACGATCAGTAGCTGGTCTGAGAGGATGATCAGCCACATTGGGACTGAGACACGGCCCAAACTCCTACGGGAGGCAGCAGTGGGGAATATTGGACAATGGGCGCAAGCCTGATCCAGCCATGCCGCGTGAGTGATGAAGGCCTTAGGGTTGTAAAGCTCTTTTGTCCGGGAAGATAATGACTGTACCGGAAGAATAAGCCCCGGCTAACTTCGTGCCAGCAGCCGCGGTAATACGAAGGGGGCTAGCGTTGTTCGGAATCACTGGGCGTAAAGCGCACGTAGGCGGACCATTAAGTCAGGGGTGAAAGCCTGGAGCTCAACTCCAGAACTGCCTTTGATACTGATGGTCTCGAGTTCGGAAGAGGTTGGTGGAACTGCGAGTGTAGAGGTGAAATTCGTAGATATTCGCAAGAACACCAGTGGCGAAGGCGGCCAACTGGTCCGATACTGACGCTGAGGCGCGAAAGCGTGGGGAGCAAACAGGATTAGATACCCTGGTAGTCCACGCCGTAAACGAT
>JAIETL010000097.1 GCA_019745195.1 Beijerinckiaceae bacterium | reverse complement strand
GAAGACCTCAAGAAGCAGGGCGTCGAGATCAAGCTCGTCGAGTTCGCCCGCTATGCCGATGCCCGCACGGCGCTGCTGGCCGGCTCGCTCGACGTCGCCTCCGTCGGCCCGGCGGACCTTGCGATTGCGCTCGCCAACGGCTCGACCAGCATGGTCGGCATCATGGGCGTCGGCGCCTCGCCGAAATACGTCATCGCCGGCAAGGGGAAGAAATTCGATAGCTGGGACGACATCAAGGGCAAGAAGATCGCGATCGCGCCCGGCTCGGCGGTCTGGTTCCAGTTCGCCGCGACGCTGATCGAGAAGGGCATCCCCTACAATTCCTTCAGTGCGATCAACATCCAAGGCGGCGGCGCGAACTTCAACCAGGCTCTGGAAAAGGGCGAGGTCGACGCGATCGTGACCTGGGAGCCCTTCGAGTCGATTCCCGTGATGAAGGGCTATGGCAGCTTCGCCAAGAACCTCGACTACTCGACCTCGAAATCGGTCGGCGCGGAACTCGGCATGCTGGCTGCCTCGAAGGCGGCGGCGACCGGAAAGCGCGAGGCGGTGCAGCGCGTCGTCACGGCCTATGTGAAGAAGATGAAGGAGCTGGAGGCCTCGCCCGCCGCCTTCGGCACGGCCATCGCCAAGCTGACCGGGCTCGACGAGGCGGTCTCGGCCGAGATCGCCAAGGTGATCAAGCTCGGGCCCGTCATCACCCCGGCGCAGATCAAGGCGCAGGCCAAGGCGTTCAACGAACTCGGCGTGATCCCGAAGGATGTTTCCGGCGAGATCGAGGCCTATTGGGATGCCAGCTTCCTGGAGACGGCGGCGAAGAGCTGAGGCCTTCCCTTCTCCCCTTGCGGGAGAAGGTGGCTCGGCGAAGCCGAGACGGATGAGGGGTTGCGCTGCGCCCGCCAGCTTTTGCTCGTAACAACGAAAGCGCGGATAGCACCGCCCGACCCCTCACCCCAGCCCTCTCCCGCAAGGGGAGAGGGGGCAAGTCGCGGCTCGCCTTTCGGGTCGAGGCCATTCTGGAACGAAGATCATGACCGTCACCACGGCCGAACCCAGACCCACTGCCGCCGCCGCGCCAACAGGCGAAACCGCGCGCTTGATCTCCTCACGCCTGCGCAGCTATGCCGCCGCGATCCTGCTGCCGCTGACTCTCATCATCCTCTGGCAGCTCGCCGGCAAGGATGGCTCGCTCGCCGGCGGGGCGCTGCCGACGCCCGACCGGGTCTGGGCGGCCTGGAAGATCTGGGCGTTCGGCACGCCCACGGGCCTCAGCCTGTCTCCTTACGTCGGCACCTGGGCCGAAAGCGTGCTGTTTTCGGCGCAGCGCGTCGCCAAGGGGTTTGCGCTCGCCATCCTGGTCGGCGTGCCGCTCGGCATCCTGATCGGCTGGTCGAAACTGGCGCAGGCCATGGTCGATCCGACGATCCAGTGGCTGCGGCCCGTGCCGATCACCGCCTGGCTGCCGATCTCGATCGCGATCTTCGGCATCGCCGATTTCGGCGCGGTCTTTCTCATCACCATCGGCGCCTTCTACCCGATCGTGATCAACACCACCCAGGGCGCGCGCGACGTCGAGAAGAACTGGATCAGGGCCGCGCAGATGATGGGCGCGGGCAAGCTCGACATCCTGCGCCGCATCGTGCTGCCGGCCGCCCTGCCCTCGATCTTCACAGGCCTTCGCATCGGGCTCGGCATCGGCTGGACGGCGGTGATCGTCTCCGAGATGGTCGCAGTAAAGTCGGGCCTCGGCTACGTCCTGTGGGACGCCTATTATGTCGGGCGCATGGACATCGTCATCGCCGACATGGTCTCGATCGGCCTCGTCGGTTTCCTGTCGGACTGGCTGATCGTCCGGCTGGAGATGTGGGTGCTGAAATGGCGCCGGCTCCAGAGCTTCAATTCGTGACGGACGCCATGCCGTCATTGCGAGGAGGCGAAGCCGACGAAGCAATCCAGAGGGCTCGCGCCGACATCTGGATTGCTTCGCTCCGCTCGCAATGACGAGGAACACGATGGGCACGATCACCTTCAACGCGGTCTCGAAGACCTATGGCGGGGCGGGCGGCGTCCGCGCGCTCGACAATGTCGATTTCCAAATCGGCGAGGGCGAATTCGTCGCGCTGCTCGGGCCGTCCGGCTGCGGCAAGTCGACTTTGCTCAACCTGCTCGCCGGCTTCGAGCCGTTGAGCGAGGGCGTGCTGACCTTCGACGGCCGGACGATCAGCAAGCCGGGACCCGATCGCGGCGTGGTGTTTCAGGAGGCGGCCTTGCTGCCCTGGCTCAGCGTCTGGGAGAACGTCGTCTTCGGCCCCAAGGTGCAGGGCACGCCAAGGGCCGTCTACGAGGCCAAGGCGCGCGAGATTCTCACAATTGTCGGCCTGGAAAAATTCCACGAGGCGCTGCCGGTGCAGCTTTCGGGCGGCATGCGCCAGCGCGTCGGCATCGCCCGCGTGCTGGTGATGGAGCCGCGCGCCTTGCTGATGGACGAACCGTTCGGGGCGCTCGACGCGCAGACGCGGCTTTCGATGCAGCAATTGCTCCTGGAGGTCTGGCAGCGGCTGAAGACCACGGTGCTCTTCGTCACCCACGACATCGACGAGGCGATCCTGCTCGCCGACCGGGTCTGCGTGATGACCGCGCGGCCCGGCCGGATCACGCGCGACATCCCGATAACACTGCCGAGGCCACGCTCGCTCGACGACCTCACCACCGCCGACTTCACCCGCTTCAAGGCCATGATCATGGCCGAGATGCGCGCCGGAGCGCATTGATTTGGCCGCTTCTGAGCCCTCATCCTGAGGAGCGATCGAAGAGCGCGTCTCGAAGGATGCTCCAGCCAGCGCCTTCTGGAGCATCCTTCGAGACACCGCTTCGCGGCTCCTCAGGATGAGGGCTAAAGGGTCGGCAACGACAACAAGGACTGACGATGGCCAACCCCCGCATCCCCTATAGGCTCTCGTCGCAGCGCGCCGCCCTGCCGCCGCTCAAGGGCAAGCGCATCCTCGTCCACCTCGTCGTCAACGTCGAGCACTGGCAGTTCGACCAGCCGATGCCGCGCACCATCATCACGCCGCCGCATGGCCGCGAGACCGTGCCCGACGTGCCGAATTTCTCCTGGGCCGATTACGGCATGCGCGCCGGTCTGCCGCGCATCCTCAAGCTGCTGCAGGAGCGCAGGCTGCCGGCCTCGGCGAGCTTCAACGCCGGCGTGATCGAGGCCTATCCGGCAGCCAGCGAGGCGATGCTGGAAGCCGGCTGGGAGTTCATCGGCCATGGCATCCACCAGAAGGCGATGAACCATGCCGAGGGCGGCGAGGAAGCGCTGATCCAGGGCGCGCTCGAACGCATCCAGCGCTTCACCGGGCACCATCCGCGCGGCTGGCTCTCGCCGGGCCTGCGCGAGACCGTCGATACGCCGGACCTGCTGCGCAAGAACGGCATCGACTATCTCTGCGACTGGTGCGTCGATGACCTGCCGAGCTGGATGGCGACCACCCACGGCCCGATGGTGGCGATGCCCTACAACCTCGAAATCAACGACTCGATCGTCTACGCGATCGAACGGCAAGCCACTGGAGAGATGGCCAAGCGGCTGGCGCATACGCTGCGGCTGTTCGAGGAGGAGTGCGACGAGAATCCGCGCGTGCTCGCGATCGGTCTGCACCCGCATCTGATCTCAGTGCCGCACCGCTTCCACGAACTGGTGCAGATGGTCGAGATGCTGCAGGCGTCGAGCGAGGTCGCCTTCGTGACCGGCAGCGAAATCTGCGACTGGTATATGGCCGCCGAACCTTTGAGGGCGTGAGATGGACCTGAAACTGACCGGCCGCCGCGTGCTGATCACGGGCGGTTCGAAGGGCATCGGCGAGGCCTGCGCCCGCATCTTCCTCACCGAGGGCTGCTCGGTCGTGCTCGTCGCGCGCGATGCGGAGCGGCTGGCGGCGACGGCGGCTGCGCTGGGCGAGGCCAACCGCGTCGCGACCTGCGCGGCGGACCTCTCGCAGGGGGCCGAGCGCGAGCGGGTGGCGGCGGCCTATCCCGATATCGACATCCTTGTGAACAACGCTGGCGCGATCCCCGGCGGCGGCTTGCTCGATCTCTCCATGGAGACCTGGGAGGCCGCCTGGGCGCTCAAGGTGATGGGCTACATCCACCTGACCAAGCTCTATCTCGCCATGATGAAGGAGCGGCGCGCCGGCATCATCGTCAACATCATTGGCGGGGCCGGCCGCAGCCCGCGCTACGACTATGTCTGCGGCGGCACGGGCAACGCCGCGCTGATGGCCTTCACCTCGGCGGTGGGCGGAAAATCGGTCGACTGGGGCGTGCGCGTCTTCGGCATCAATCCCTCGCAGACCCGCACGGACCGCATCATCTCGCTCAGCAAGAACCGGGCGAAGACCTCGCTCGGCGACGAATCGCGCTGGGAGGAGATGCTCAAGAACCTGCCGCTCGACCGGTTGATCGAGCCCGACGAGATCGCCAACGCCGCCGCGTTCCTCGCCTCGCCCGCCTGCGGCTATGTCAGCGGGACGGTGCTGGACGTGGATGGCGGCGGAGCGTTCCGGGCTTAGTCAGCGCGGCATCCATGATGCGCTTGCGTTTGCGGCACCCTTGCCGTCATCCCGGACGCAGCGCAGCGGAGCTCCGGGACCCATCGTAAAGCACCGTCGCGCCCTATGATGGATCCCGGAGCTGCGCCGCGACGCGGCTTGTCCGGGATGACGCGGTGGTTCTGGTGCTCGTTTGACCAGATGTCACGACGGCCGGTTCAACCGCCCGCCTGTCATCGCCTCCGGCACACCCGTCGTCGATGGCAGGCTCAGCGGCAGACCTTTCACCGACCGTATCGCGAGATAGGCGAAGGTCTGGGCTTCCAGCGCGTCGCCGTCCCAGCCGGCCGCCTCGACCGGCTCGACGGGCACACCGAGACGCTGCGCCAACCGCGCCATGAAATGCCGGTTGAGCCGGCCGCCGCCGCCGACCAGCCAGCGCGAGGGCGCGCGCGGGACATGGCGCAGCGCCGCGACCAGGCTCTCGATGGTGAAGGCGGCGAGCGTCGCCGCGCCGTCCTCGTCCGATAACGGCTCGACGACCTGCGCGCGGCGATGGAAATCATTGCGATCCAGCGATTTCGGGGCCGGGCGGTCGAAATACGGGTTGTCCATGAAGCCGGCGACAAGGTCGTCATGGACGCGGCCGCTGGCGGCGAGCGCCCCATCGGCGTCGTAGGCGAGACCGCGCCGGCGCAGCACGAAGTCGTCGAGGATCGCGCTGGCCGGGCCGGTGTCGAAGGCGATCACGCTGTCGCCGTCGATATAAGTCACGTTGCCGACGCCGCCGAGGTTCAGCACCATCACCGGCTGCGGCAGCGCCTGCGCCAGCGCACGATGATAGAGCGGCGCGAAGGGCGCGCCCTCGCCGCCTGCCGCGACATCGGCATAGCGGAAGCGGTCTACCGTCGGAATGCCAAGCGCGGTGGCCACCGCAGGGCCGTCGATGAGCTGGCGGGTGAAGCGCAGATCGGGTCGATGATAGACCGTCTGGCCATGCAGGCCGACGAGGTCGATACCGGCGGAATCGAGCGTCTGGTCGGCGATGAAGCTCCGGATTGCCGCGAGATGGTCGCCGGTGACGGCCGCCTCCAGCTCTGCCAGCGGCTCGGTCAGGGCGCGCTCGGCCTGCGCGACCAGCGCATGCAGGGCAGCCTTCGTCTCAGGCCGATAGGGATAGGACGCGCCGGCCCCGAACGCGACCTTGTCACGCCCGTCGCTGGCGACCAGCGAGACGTCGATGCCGTCCATCGAGGTGCCGCTGATCACGCCGATGGCAGTCAGCGTCGCGCGATCGAGGCCGCGCAAGCTATTCGCCCGGCTGCGGGCCGTCATAGCCGGCGATGATGACGAGATCGACCGGGCCGACATTGGCGAGGTGTTTTACCGCCGCCTGATATTCCGGCGAATCGTAACACGCGCGCGCCGTCTCGACGTCCTTGAACTCGACGACGACATTGTGCTTGCGGCCCTCGCCGCGGGCGAGCTTGTAGTCGCCGCCGCGCACGGCGAAGCGCCCGCCATACTTGGCGAAAGCGACGGCGTTCAACGCGCGATAGGCATCGTATTCGCCCTGGTTCTGGACGTCGACGCGCGCGATCCAATAGCCCTTCGCCATGACGTCAGACCCCCTCGACCACGACGATGTCGATCTCGCCCGCGCCCTCGCGCAGCTTGCGCGCCTCGGCGTATTCCGGCGAATTGGCATAGGCCTTTGCAGAGGCGAAGTCCGCGAACTCGATGACGATGTTGCGGGCCCGGCCCTCGCCTTCGGCCACGGTCATCTGGCCGCCGCGCACGATCGGCGTGCCGCCATAGATCTTCATCGCTTCGCCGGCCTTGGCGGCATAGGCCGCCCATTGCGTCGCGTTGGTGACCTTGGCGCGCGCCACGACATATCCCTTGGGCATGGTCTGATGTCCGTTTCTAAAGATGAGGGATCGGGAGACTACGAGGCTGCGGCGATCTCGTCCATGATCGCGGCCGCCGCTCCGCGAGGGTCGGCCGCGCGGATGATCGGACGCCCGACGACGAGATGATCGACGCCCGCAGTAATCGCCTCGCCCGGCGTCAGCGTGCGCTTCTGGTCGCCGGCCGCGCCGCCGGCGGGGCGGATGCCGGGCGTCACGATCAGCATGTCGCGCCCGATCGCGTCACGGACGATCCCGGTCTCGGCGGCCGAGCAGACGATGCCGTCCATGCCGGTGGTGCGGGCCTGCTCGGCGCGCATGCGCACGAGATCGCGCACGGCGAGGCCGTAGCCGGCGTCGCGCAGATCGCCATCGTCATAGGAGGTCAGCGCTGTGACCGCGAGCAGCTTGAGGGGGCTGTCGCCGCGCCCCTCCACCGCGCCGCGCATGGTCTGCGGGTAGGCGTGAACGGTGAGGAAGGTGACGCCGAGGCCGGTCAGCGAATCGACCCCTTCCGTCACCGTGTTGCCGATGTCGTGCAGCTTCAGGTCGAGAAAGACCTTTTTGCCCTCGCTGAGGAGCTGGCGAGCAAGGTCGAGGCCGCCGGCGAAGGCGAGGCGATAGCCGATCTTGTAGAAGCTCGCCTCGTCGCCGAGCGTGCCTATGAGCCGGTAGGCGTCCCAGATCGTGGGCACATCGAGCGCTACGATCAGCCGATCACGGATGTCGTTCGTGGGTTGCGTCATCTCGCCCTCCGCCGTTGCCGGCGATGGGCCATGATTCGACACGGGACGCAAGCGCCTACGCCGCGTCCCGCATCACCTGGGCGAACACCTGCGCCCAGACCTCCGGCGTCTGCGCGCCGGAGACCGCGAGCTTGCCGTCGATGATGAAGAAAGGCACGCCGGTGACGCCGACCTTGCGGGCATGGTCCTCGAGCCCGATCACGGTCTCGCGCAATTCGTCGTTGGTGAGTTCGTCGCGCGCCGCCTGCTCGTCGAAACCCTGCTCGACGGCGATCGCGACCAGCGTCTCCAGATCGCCAATGTCGCGGCCCTCCTGGAAATAGGCCTTGAACAGGGCCGCCTTCATGTCGCTGCCGCGCTGCACGGTCGACGCAGCGGCGACGAGCATATGCGCCATGCGCGTGTTCACGCTCTTCGTGACCTTGCTCCAGTTGAAGGTGACGCCGCTTTCCAGCGCCGCTTCCGAGAGCCTGATCTCGATCTCCTTGCGCTTGCCGGGGCCGAATTTGGCGTCGAGATAGGCGGTGCGGTCCATGCCCTCGGGCGGCATATCGGGGTTCAGCTCATAGGGCAGCCAGGTGATGGCAACGCGGTCGGTCAGGCCGTGCTGGGCCAGCGCCGTCTCCAGCCGGGCCTTGCCGATGAAGCACCAAGGGCAGACAATGTCGGAGACGATCGCGATGGGGAGTTTGTCTTGCATGATCGCTCCTTGGCGATGATGGCGCTTCAAGCCGGCGGGTAGGCGTGCCGGGCGCCGTGCCGGTCCTCGACCAAAACAACGCCGGTGTCAGTCGGTTCGCATCCCAGCGACGAAGCCGCGACCGGAACCTTTCCCGCGCCGCCGGGGATGTCGAGAATATAGGTCGGCTGGCACAGGCCCGAAAGATGGCCGCGCAGGCGTTTGACGAGGGCCTGCCCCTCAGCCAGCGAGAGCCGGAAATGCGAGGTGCCCGGCGCAAGGTCGGGATGATGCAGGTAATAGGGCTTGACCCGGTTCTCGACGAAGGCGCGCATCAGTGCGGCAAGCGTCTCGACATCGGCGTTGACGCCCCTCAAGAGCACGCTCTGGCTGATCAGGACATGGCCCGCATCCGCCAGCCGGGCCAGCGCGGTGCAGGCGTCCGCCGTGAATTCGCGCGGATGGTTTGCGTGGATCGCGATATAGCTCGCCTTGCCGGGCACGCGGAGCGCGCGCGCATAATCGGCGGTGACGCGCTCGGGCTGGACCATCGGCACGCGCGTATGCCAGCGCGCCACCTTGATATGCGGGATCGCTGCGAGCTTTCGCGCCACCTCGCGGATGCGGCGGCCCGACAGGATCAGCGGATCGCCGCCGGTCATGATCACCTCCCAGATCGCCGGTGTGGCGGCGAGATAAGCCAATGCCGCGTCAAGCTTGTCTCCGGTCAGGGCGTCGCCGCCGGGGCCGACCATCTCGCGGCGGAAGCAGAAGCGGCAATAGACCGGGCAGGCATGGACGAGCTTGAGCAGCGCCCGGTCGGGATAGCGATGGACAACGCCCTCGACGGGAGAATGCGCCGCGTCGCCGATCGGATCGGCCAGTTCCTGCGGCAACGTCACCAGCTCGGCGGCGTCGGGGATGAACTGGCGGGCGATCGGGTCGGCGGCATCGTTCGTATCGATCAGCGCCGCCATCGCAGGCGTCACCGAGACCGCATAGCGCGCCGCGACCTGCCGCAGGGCATCGCTGCGCGCAGGCGCGGCAAGGCCCTGCGCGATCAGCGCATCGATGCTGCGGAGGGGCAAGTGGATCGTCATCGCCCTCCCCTGCCCGGTTGCGCGACCGGCGTCCAGAGCACGTCCTCGATCATGCGCGCATGGGTGCAGAGCATCACCAGCCGGTCGAAGCCGAGCGCGATACCCGAGGCCTGCGGCATCTGCGCGAGCGCGGCCAGAAAATCCTCGTCGATGGGATAGCGCTCGCCATAGATGCGGGCCTTCTCGTCCATGTCGGCCTCGAAGCGCCGGCGCTGCTCGGCGGCGTCGGTCAATTCGCCGAAGGCGTTGGCGAGTTCGACGCCGCAGGCATAGAGTTCGAAGCGCTCGGCCAAGCGCGGATCGCCCGGTTTCGGCCTGGCGAGCGCTGCCTCCGAGATCGGATATTCGCACAGGATCGTGGCGCGGCCCTGGCCGAGATGCGGCTCGACGCGCTCCGACAGGATGCGGCTGTAGATGTCCGACCAGGTGTCGTCGTCCGCCACGCGGATATTGGCCTCGACGGCGTCCGCCGCCAGCGCCGGGCGATCGAGATAGAGATCGGCCGCCACCGTCCGCAGAAGATCGATCCCGGCATGGCGCTGAAATGCCTCCTGAACCGTCAGGCGCTCCGGCTCGGCGAAAGGATCGGCCTCGGTGTCGCGCCAGCGCAGCGTCGTCACGCCTGCCGCCTGGGCCGCTTCCGCCAGCAGCGCGCCGCAATCGGCCATCAACGCATCGTAATCCTCGCCTGCGCGATACCATTCCAGCATCGTGAACTCGGGGTGGTGCAGCGCCGTCCGCTCGCGATTGCGGAAGACGCGGGCGAAATCGAAGATGCGCGGCTCGCCGGCCGCCAGCAGCTTCTTGGCGGCGAACTCCGGCGAGGTGTGCAGATAACAGGGATGGCCCGCGCCGGCATCGTCGATCAGCGTCGTCGCGAAACCGTGCAGATGCGTCTCGTTGCCCGGCGAGACCTGCAGGATCGCGGCTTCGACCTCGACGAAATCGCGCGCCTCGAACCAGCGCCTGAGCGCCGACTTGATGCGCCCGCGCGCCAGCAGCGCCGGCCGCCGGTCCGCGTGGATGTCGGGCCGCCAGAAGGGCGGATTCTGGTCGGACACGAGCGGCCGCTCAGCCCGTCGGCTTCAGCAGCGCGTCGCGCAGGATGGCGTTGATCCGGGTCTGCCAGCCCGGCCCGCCCGCCTTGGCCCGCTCCAGCACGTCCTGATCCAGCCGCAGCGAGACCAGTTTCTTGGTCGGCGCGAGCTGCGGCCCGCGCTCGCCCTGACGGCGGCGGTGCTCACGCATGGCGTCGAGGAACTCCTGCGGCAGAAACTCGGACGCCGGGCGCATCAGTGCGAAATCGGCCTCGGTCAGTTCCCGGACCTCGCCGTCCTCATCCGTGAGCGGCGGCAGGGCCAGCGCGGCCTCACGATCGCTCGCGGAGATAGCGCTCAACTTCTCGGCTATTTGCCTTTCGAAAGCTGATGACGCGGATTCCGTCGGCGACCGGCGTGTAGCAGACGACATGAACACGTTCTCCAATGAGACCTGTAGCGGTGAAGCGCAGCTCTGGATAATCGAACCGCAAATCCGGCTGAATCACAGCCGTTTCGAAATCAAGTTCGCGAACCCAATCGAACGGCAGGCGACGCTCTCTTGCGTTGCGCTCGCTCTTGTTTGGATCGAATTCGATATCCACGGCTTTAATTGTATCTACGCTACCGCATTGTCAACCGCTGTGGCGCGATCTGCGACCGGCGGCTTCCGTTTCGCGCCCTGATGCGGTAGTTGCGCGGCAACGAATTTTCGCGCGCACGCCGCGCCCAAGCCAAGGACGTCTCAACGTGGTCAAGGTCATCGCCTCCTCCGTCCGCAAGGGCAATGTGCTCGAGCTCGACGGGCATCTCTGCTCGGTGCTCTCGGCCGAGAGCTTCTTCCCCGGCAAGGGCACGCCGACGACGCAGATCGACATGCGCCGCATCTCCGACGGCACCAAGATGACGCAGCGCTACAAGACGACCGAGCAGGTCGAGCGCGCCTATGTCGAGGACCGCGACTTCACCTATCTCTACCAGGACGGCGAGCAGTACGTCTTCATGAACCCCGAAACCTTCGACCAGATCAATGTCGACGGCGACGTGGTCGGCGACATGTCGCCCTATCTCCAGGAGGGCATGAAGGTCACGCTCTCGGTGTTCGAGGACAAGGCGGTCGCGATCGAGCTGCCGCAGCGCGTCACCTGCGAGGTCGCCGAGACCGAGCCGGTGACCAAGGGCCAGACGGCGTCCTCCTCCTACAAGCCGGCGATCCTGACCAACGGCGTGCGCACCTCCGTGCCGCCCCATATCGGCCCGGGCACGCGCATCGTGGTGATGACCGAGACCGGCGCCTATGTCGAGCGCGCCAAGGACTGAGCAGGCCGCCCCGCTGTAAAGCGGAACGGAGCACCTATATCGCCGACGCGACGGGCCCATCCGGGCCCGTTTTCGTTTCCGAGGATGCTCCCATGCCGATCACTGCCCGCTCCGCCGCGCTCGCCGGTTTCGCCCAGACGCTGAAGGCGCTCGACGCCATCCTCGACAAGGCCCTCGAACAGGCCACCGCGCGCAGGATCGCGCCCGAGGTGCTGCTCGCCGCGCGGATCGCACCCGACATGCTGCCCTTCACGCGCCAGATCCAGCTCACCTGCGATTTCGCCAAGAACGCGGTCTTCCGCCTGTCAGGGGCCGAGAACCCGAAGATGCCCGACGTCGAGACGAGCTTCGAGGAGCTGAAGGCGCGGATCGGCAAGACGCTGGGCTTCGTCGAGAGCGCCGATGACGCGGCGCTGGACGTAGGCCTTGGCCGGGACGTCACCTTCCCGCGCGGTCCCTCCGCGACGGTCACAATGAAGGGCGAGAAGTATCTGACCCTGTTCGCCGTCCCGAACTTCTATTTCCACGCCGCGACCGCCTATGCGATCCTGCGCGAGAACGGCATTCAGATCGGCAAGAGCGATTTCCTGGCCGGCGTACTCGATAGCTGAGACACGGCCTTGAAACGGACACAACCCGTGTCCATATGAGTGTCACGGCGATGTCGAGGACGTTCCAAAGTCCTCCAGCGCCGTTGAAGACGGCCATGGGCCGAACGCTGACGCCGGATGTACGCGCACCGTTCAGGACATGGCCGTTGGTTCATTCCGAGGCCCGTAGCGGACATCCGCTGCGGGTCTTTTCGTTTCCGGCCGTCGGTCGCCGAGCTCAATCCTGCAGGAACGGGTTCCCCACCCGCTCCGCGCCCAGCGTGCTCGCAGGCCCATGGCCGGGCAGGAACTGGACGTCGTCGCCGAGCGGCAGCAGCTTGGTCCTGATGCCTGCGATCAGCAGGTCATGGTCGCCGCCGGGCAGATCGGTGCGGCCGACGGAACCGGCGAACACCGTGTCCCCCGCCAGCAGAAAGCGCAGGTCGTTCTGAAAAAATGTGACATGGCCGGGGCTGTGACCGGGCACGTGATGCACGGCGAAGGCGACCTCGCCGACCGAGACCGTGTCCCCCTCATTGAGCCAGCGCGTCGGCGTGACCGGCCGCAGGCCCCGCATGTCGAAGCGCAGACCCTGCTGCGGCAACGAATCGAGCAGGGGCTTTTCCGCCTGATGCGGGCCGATGACCGGGATCGACAGCGCCTCGGCAAGGTCGGTGGCGCCGCCGGCATGGTCGATATGGCCATGGGTCAGCCAGATCGCGGCCGGCGTCACACCGAGTTCGGTCAGCGCGCCCCGGATGCGGTCGATGTCGCCGCCGGGATCGACGATCGCGGCCTGCATCGTCTTGGTGCACCAGACGATCGAGCAGTTCTGCTCGAAGGCGGTGACGGGAACCACGGCGATGCCGAGAGGGGATTTTGGCTGGTCGGTCATTGCGTTTCCTCAATTGGCGCCGTCACCGTCTTTGCGAGCGCAGCGAAGCAATCCAGAGGTTTGCGCGAGACGCTGGATTGCTTCGCTGCGCTCGCAAAGACGACAAGGTTCATCGTTTGCAGCGGTCGGCCAGCAACACACGATACTCCGCCAGCGATTCGTCCATCTGGCGGACGTTCTGCTCGCGCCGCGTGCCGGTCAGGCAGGTCGCGAAGACGCCGCGCGCCTTCTGGAGGAAGCTCACATGTTCGCGCCAGACGCGGCATTGCTCGGTCTGGGATGCGGTCCCGACGGCACGCAGCCGCGTCAGCTCGCGCTGCATGCCGCCCTCGTTCTGGAAGAGGTCGCGCGAGCAGGTGGCGGGCAGGGGCGCTTGCGCCAAAGCGGGCGCCGCCGCCAGCAGGACGCTGGCGAGGAGGAGCGTCCTCATCCGAGGTTCAGCTCCTTGAAGAAATCGTTGCCCTTGTCGTCGATGACGATGAAGGCCGGAAAATCCTCGACCTCGATGCGCCAGACCGCCTCCATGCCGAGTTCGGGATATTCCAGCACCTCGACCTTCCTGATGCAGTCCTGCGCCAGCCGCGCCGCGGGACCGCCGATCGAGCCGAGATAGAAGCCGCCATGGCGTTTACACGCCTCTCTGACCGCGGCAGACCGGTTGCCCTTGGCGAGCATCACCATCGAGCCGCCGAAGGACTGGAACTGGTCGACGAATGAATCCATCCGGCCTGCGGTGGTCGGCCCAAACGAGCCCGAGGCCATGCCGTCCGGGGTCTTGGCCGGGCCGGCGTAATAGACCGGATGGTTCTTGAGGTAGTCCGGCATGCCTTGCCCCGCCTCCAGCCGCTCGCGGATTTTCGCATGGGCCGAATCGCGGGCGACGATGATGGTGCCGGTGAGCGAGAGTCGCGTCTTGACCGGGTGTTGGGAGAGCGTCGCCAGAACCTCGGCCATCGGCCGGTTGAGGTCGATTTTGACCATCTCGCCGCCGAGCCTGTCCTCGTCGATCTCGGGCAGATATTTCGACGGGTCGGTCTCCAGCGCTTCGAGAAAGATACCGTCCTTCGTGATCTTGCCCTTGGCCTGGCGGTCGGCCGAGCAGGAGACGCCGAGCCCGATCGGCAGCGACGCGCCGTGGCGCGGCAGGCGGACAACGCGCACGTCATGGCAGAAATACTTGCCGCCGAACTGCGCGCCGACGCCGAGCGACTGGGTGAGCTTGTGGATTTCCTCTTCCATCTCAAGATCGCGGAAGGCATGGCCGCTTTCGGAGCCTCGGGTCGGCAGCGCGTCGAGATATTTCGTCGAGGCGAGCTTGACCGTCTTGAGGTTCTGCTCGGCCGAGGTGCCGCCGATGACGATGGCGAGGTGATAGGGCGGGCAGGCGGCGGTGCCCAGCGTCAGGATCTTCTCCTTCAGGAAGGCCAGCATCCGGTCCTTCGTCAAAAGCGAAGGCGTCGCCTGGAACAGAAAGGTCTTGTTGGCCGAGCCGCCGCCCTTGGCGACGAAGAGGAACTTGTAGGCGTCCTCGGCGTGGCCCCTGCCCTCGGCGTAGATGTCGATCTGCGCCGGCAGGTTGGTCGCGGTGTTCTTCTCCTCGAACATCGAGAGCGGGGCGACTTGCGAGTAGCGCAGGTTGCGCTTGAAATAGGCGTCCGCCACGCCCTCGCCCAGCGCCGCCTCGTCGTCGCCATCGGTCCAGACCTTGCGGCCCTTCTTGCCCATGATGATCGCGGTGCCGGTGTCCTGGCACATCGGCAGTACGCCGCCGGCGGCGATATTGGCGTTCTTCAGCAGGTCGTAGGCGACGAAGCGGTCGTTGCCGGTCGCTTCGGGATCGTCGAGGATTTTTGCGAGCTGGGCGAGATGGCCCGGCCGCAGCAGATGGTTGATGTCGATGAAGGCCTGTTCGGAAAGCCGCCGGATCGCCTCGCGCGAGACGCTAAGCACCTCCCGGTCGCCCAGTTTCTCCACTGAGACGCCCTCGCTGCCGATCTTGCGATAGGGCGTCGTATCCTCGCCCAGCGGGAAGAGATCGACATGGGTATAGGCCATGGGCGGCGCTCCGGCAGGGGCGTCACCGCTCGGGAGACGCCGATTGATTGCGGCGTCATACCGTTTCGGGGAAGCCTGTCCAAGCCCTACGCTGGAACAGGTCCAATCACGCCGCTTTCGCGGCCGAATCCGCCAGGATCGCGTAGATCGCCGCCGGGTCGCGCGCCAGCCGGACCTGCTCCAGCACGGCATGGTTGCGCAGCACGCGGGCGACGCGGGCGAGCGCCTTGAGATGGTCGGCGCCAGCGCCTTCGGGCGCGATCAGCACGAAAATGATGTCGACCGGCTGGCCGTCCAGCGCATCGAAGTCGATCGGCTTTTCGGCGCGGGCGAACAGACCGACGAGGCGGTCGATGCCCGCCATGCGGCCGTGGGGAATGGCGATGCCGTCGCCGATGCCGGTGGAGCCCAGCCGTTCGCGCTGCAGCAGCGCCTCATAGAGATCGCGCTCCGGCAGCCCGGTCAGGCTCGCCGCATGCTGCGCCAGCTCCTGCAGCGCCTGCTTCTTGCCATTGGCCCGCAGCGGCGAAATCACCGCGGCGGGGCTCAGGAGATCGGTCAGGGTCATCCGCCAGTCCATGCATGTCCCATGCCGGGCTTTTCGGCCCATCCGGCATGGTTCGACGTTGCGGCCGGGCTATCGTGCCTTGCCTCAGGAAAGCGAGGCCGGCGGATCGATCCACCCGATATTGCCGTCGCGGCGGCGGTATACGACGTTCATCCGGCCATTGCCAGCGTGGCGGAAGATCACGACCGGCGCGCCGGTCAGATCGAGCTCGGCGACGGCGTCGCCAACCGTCAGAACATGGAGGGATTTGGTCGATTCCGCCACGATCACCGGGTTGTCGCCGTCGGAATGAGCCTCGATCTCCTCGATATCGTCGTCTGGAGCGGCGATCACATAGCTGGGGATTTCGATGCCGGCCTCGCGACCATTCTGCTGGGCGGCGGAGCGGTCCTTGAGCCGCCGCTTGTAGCGGCGCAGGCGTTTCTCGATGCGCTCGGCCATCTTGTCGAGGCTGGCATAGGCGTCATGGGCCGTGCCCGAAGCCTCCAGCGTGATGCCCGAGGAGAGATGCAGCACGCCGTCGGTCTTGAAGGCGGTGCCGTCCTTGCCGACGGTGACGTGGCCCTGATAGCCGCCTTCGTAATATTTGCTCAGCGCGGCCGCCACGCGGGCCTCGGCCTGGCCGCGCAGGGCCTCGCCGACATCGAGATTCTTGCCGGAGATTCGCAAGCTCATGGATCGCTTCCCCTTCCCGGGACCCCGCCCTGCGGGCGCGGTCCTCGACTTCAGGTTGAGCCTGGCTTTCAGCGAAAAACCGGTTCCCGCTTCTCCGCGCCAGGCCCGTTGCAGACACGGCCCGGATCGGGCCGACACAATGGAGGTAAGGACGGGGTCACGGGGATGTCAATGAGCCCCGCAGGCGCGGAAGCGGCATGTCGCAGCGTCAGCAAATCAGCCGTATTGCATAGGCCATCTGGTCTATGTTGCGGCGCAGCGACATCGCAAGATCAAAGTTAACCATTTGTAAAATAGCCCGTTTGGATTGCTGGAATGTTTCCGCGCAATCTGCTTCCCTTAAGGCAGCCGGGGGACAATCTGACGCGCGTCAGGTTCGGCTGGAGACGCCTTGAACCACGATGCGGCGGCAGGCAGCGCAAATGCGCGACCCAGCCCCAAACCAATCCGACCGACATGACGCCGCCGTCGTCCCGCGCGGCGGCTCATGGCGGATACAAGCCGGGGATGCGCCTGTGATCGCTGCGTTTCGTTTTGCCGCCCACCGCCCCGCAGCCCGTAATCCACGCCACGCCTTGCTGCGGCAAACGGCGCTGGCAGGCGGCGTGCTGGCCGCGATGCTGGTTCTCGTTCCGGTCGCGGCGCAGGCGCAGAATTTCGTCTGGAGCGGCGCCACCGATGGTCTCGCGACGCGCGGCGACAACTGGATCGGCGGAGTGGCCCCTCAGGTCGGCAACGGCAACGCTGAAATCTTCGTCAACAGCTACGCGATCCTGCCGCCGACGTTCGCCACGGCTGACTACCGGTGGAAATCGCTGAACGTCAACCTGGTGAACCGTGTCGATCCCGTGGCCGACACGGTCTTCCTGACCGGCGTCGCGAGATTTGGCGACCCCAATAACGGGGTCATTTTCAACGCCTACGTGACCAGCGGGCGGCTCGACGTCGGCGCCAACGTCTCCATGCAAAGCGTGCTGCAAGTCCTGAGCGACGGGTCGTTGAGGCCATCGGGCGGCGTCGAGATCCGTGACAACGGCACCTTGTACAATCGCGGCACGATCGCCACCGCGGTCAGCAACAGCGGCAGCGTCACCAACTACGCGACCGGCACGATCGGCAGCATTCACCATGCCCAAGCGGTTTCAAACACGCGTGGCACGGTGGACGTTTACGGTAGGCCCAATCTTCTGGTCGGGATCAACGGCGAGAAGGCCGGGTTCGTCAACTACGGCACGATCACCTCGCAGAGCCAGATCGGCGGAGCGACGAATCCGAACAGCCAGCGATACTCGGTTTCCAACAG
>JAIETL010000026.1 GCA_019745195.1 Beijerinckiaceae bacterium | reverse complement strand
GGAAACCCCATTTGATTCAGCACCAAACGGGAATCACAACCTGCTGATATCGCTCAACTCCTTTTCAATCGGGCTCTAAGGAGCAGGGCAGGGATGAGGTGTCGGCCCCTCGCCAAGCGAAACGCCAGCCCAACCGCAGCACCGGCAAGGTCTCGCCTCATGCGGAGACCGTCCATCCCCTCACCCTGCCCTCTCCCTCCGGGAGAGGGTTCCGCGTCGGGCTTCCGCGCCATCCGGATGAGGCGCGGGCTCCCTTCTCCCCTTGCGGGAGAAGGTGGCTCGGCGCAGCCGAGACGGATGAGGGGTCGCGCCGCGCTCGCCGCGATATCCGAACGCCGCTTGGCCGGGAAAGCCGCGACCACCCTTCATCCGCCCCTCCGGGGCACCTTCTCCCGCAAGGGGAGAAGGGAAGAGGTGTCGGGCTTCCGCGCCCTTTCCGTCATGGTCGGGCTTGTCCCGACCATCCACGTCTCCGTTCGTCGAGCCCTAGGCCCAAGACGTGGATGCTCGCCACAAGGGCGAGCATGACGGTCAGTGCGAGGCGACGGGAACAATCACCCCCTCCCCCTGTTTCCCCGAAAAGGGCCATCCGGCACCAATCAGGGAGAGAAACCATGTTCAAGACCACCATGACCCTCGCCGCGCTCGGCCTCGCGCTGGCGCTGTCGCCGGCCGTCGCGCAGGCCCCGAACACCACGCCGCTGCCTCCGACGACGTGCAGCGCCGCCGAACTCGCCAAGATGAACGCCGAAACCGCCAAGATCACCGACGCGGACAAGAAGGCGGCCGCCATGAAGGAAATGACGCTCGCCACCGACCTGATGGCCAAGGACGACATGAAGGGATGCGCCGCCCATCTCGGCAACGCCATCAGGATGATCCCCGGCCGGAGTTGAGGGGGCGGGCTTCCTTCTCTCCTCGGGGGAGAAGGTGGCAGCGCGCAGCGCTGACGGATGAGGGCCGAGCCGGCGCAGCCGGGGCGGATGAAATACGCCGGCAATCCGCCGACGCAAGAGCGTCGTCGGCCCTCATCCGACCCGGCTTCGCCGGCCCACCCTCTCCCCATCAAAGTCGGCTGTTGCCGACTTTGACATTCTGAGTGCCCATCTCGGGCAAGCCCGAGATGGGTGGGAGAAGGACGCCAATCCCCATGGGGATGCAAAAAACCTCAATCCCCGCCCCCCTCACCCCATGCCATAACCACCCCGTTCCACCCGACCAAGGGGGCTGTCGCGAGGCATCGTGCGGCCGGGCGGAATGGCGGTGTTCATGGTCGCGGCCGTTGCGGGCCGAAGGTCATGGAGGCGTCTCTCGTCGTCCGCTCCAAACAGGCAGGGACGGGTCCTTCGCCGGACTCTCAAGCGACGAGGACGTGAAAAAGAACCGCGCGCGGGGTTCGGGCAGTGGCCAGTGGCGCTGCTCGACATTCGGCTCGACTTCGACATCGGCACGCAGCCGTCGACTGCGACGCCGCCCGGACCCCGCGCATCCCCCTGGATTCGCACATGGACTGCCGGAAACCCTCGCGGCGAAAAGCCGGCGGGGTTTTCCGCGCGTCGTCAGCCCGCCCGGCTCTCCAGCCAGTCGGTGAGTTGAGGCAGCACCGGCCCGATATGGCGATAGGCCAGAGCCGGGCCGTCCATCCCCGAGAGCGCGGCCAGCAGGTCGCGCGCATCGGTCGGCGTGGCGACGACCTCGTCGAGCCGGTGGACGAAGGTGCGGATCGAGAACACCACCGCACCCGTCTCCGGCAGGCGGCAAAAACATTGCCGCTCCAGCCGCATCGCCAGTTTTCGGCCGATCTCGGCGACTGGAATCGTATGCGCCAGCGGCCGCTTGCCGAGCTGGAACAGCGCCGGCTCGTCCGAGAGCAGCCAGTTAGCCCGCGTCACCAGCCGGCCGGCATCGAGCCGCTGCAGGAAACGGTCGACGCCCGCGCCCACCGCCGGCTCGTAATCGGGCACATGCTCATGGATCGCGATCAGCGGCCGGCCGAGTTTTTCCGCCAGCTTCCAGTTGGCCGGAAAGCACAGGCTCGCCCCGGTGAGACGATAGAGCCCGTCGCCCGCATCCGGCCGGAGCAGGCAGAAATCCTCCTGGAGATGGCGGATGACCGCGCCGAGATCGCCTTGCGGCAGCGCTTCGCTCTCGCCGAGCAGGCGGTTTTCGAGGCGGCCGGCGTCGAGAGCGAAATGCGCGCCGTGATGCGCGGCGAGGTTCGCCGCCAGCACATCGGCAAGCTCGGCCGCCGCGCCGTCCGCCTGCGGCAGCATCTGCCAGACGGCGGCGCGGTCGGCCGCGATCAGCCGGCGCTTCTCGGCGATCTGTCCGGCATAGTCCGGCCCGATCACGAGCCAGTCCGCCGGCTGGATCGGCGTCAGCCCCATCCGCACGCGAAAAGGCCCGCCGCGAAACGGCATCGGGGTGATCGGCTCGGCATTCACGGCAGGCATCGCTCCCGGCTGGTTGACGCCGGAGTCTAGCGCAAGGCGGAGCCGAAGGAAGCGCGAGCGCGCCGCCTCCCGTCCAGCGCATATCGCACCGCAGCAAATCCGGGTTGCCCGGCGTTTTCGCCGGGCCTACTTTGCTCGCAGGGGGGCCCCCTTACCGATCGCTTTCGCGCCTGCGCGGAGCCGGCCCGCGCAAGGCTCGATATGACCCACACTTCCGTTCCAGCCCAGCCGCGCCACGGCATGAGCTTCCGCGCCTTCGTGGGCATGACGGCGGCGCTGATGGCGACGAATGCGCTGGCGATCGACTCCATGCTGCCGGCCCTGCCGCAGATCGGCGACGCGCTGCGCATCGCCGAGCCCAACGACCGGCAATGGATCCTGACCGCCTATCTGCTCGGCTTCGGCGCGGCGCAGATCGTCTACGGCACGATTTCCGACCGCTACGGGCGGCGCGCCGTGCTGCTCTGGGGGCTGGCGCTTTATGTCGCGGCCAGCATCGCGGCGGCGTTCGCGACCTCGTTCGAGGCGATGATGTGGGCGCGGGTGATCCAGGGCGTCGGCGCGGCGGCGACGCGGGTGCTGGCGGTCTCGATCGTGCGCGATTGCTATTCCGGCCGCGACATGGCCCGCGTCATGTCGCTGGCGATGATCGTGTTTCTCGCCGTGCCGATCCTCGCGCCCTCGATCGGCCAGGCGATCCTCTGGTTTGCGCCCTGGCGCTGGATTTTCGGGTGCCTCGCCGCCTTCGGGGCGCTCGTGATGATCTGGAGCGCGCTCAGACTGCCCGAGACGCTGCATGCCGAGGACCGCAAGCCGATCGCATTCTCCAGCGTCGCCGAGGCCTTCCGGATCACGCTGACGACGCGGATCGCGGTGGGCTACATGCTGGCGATGGCCTTCATCATCGGCGGGCTGTTCGGCTTCATCAACTCGGCCCAGCAGGTCTTCGTCGACGTCTTCGCCGCGCCGGAATGGTTCACCGGCATCTTTGCGCTGATCGCCGGCTTCATGGCCTGCGCCTCGCTGCTGAACGCGCGCATCGTCGGAAAACTCGGCATGCGCCGCGTCTCGCATGGCGCACTGCTGGGCTATATCGCGCTGACGAGCGCGCATGCGCTGGTGGCGCTCAGCGGTTACGAGAACCTCTGGCTTTTTGCCGCTTTTCAGAGCGGGGCGATGTTCTGCTTCGGGCTGCTCGCCCCGAATTTCGGCGCGATCGCGATGGACCCGCTCGGTCATGTCGCCGGTACCGCCTCCTCGGTGCAGGGCTTCGTCACGACGGTCGGCGGCGCGCTCATCGGCTTCTGGATCGGCCAGCATTTCGACGGCACCGTGGTGCCGCTGACGCTTGGCTTTTCGCTCTGCGGCTGGGTCGCGCTGGCGATCGTGCTGGTCTCGGAGAAGGGCCGGCTGTTCAGGCCGGCGGCCGGGCGAAGCTGAGGGGCTGGCGTTGCGCGCCGGCTCGCTCTAGCGGTGAGCGACAGCCTGAATGGAGACCCGGACCATGCGCATCGTCGATGTCGTCGAGATCACCAAGCCGATCGCCTCGCCGATCCGCAACGCCTATATCGACTTCTCGAAGATGACCGCGAGCCTCGTCGCCGTGGTCACCGACGTGGTGCGCGACGGCCGCCGCGTCGTCGGCTACGGCTTCAACTCGAACGGCCGCTACGGACAGGGCGGGCTGATCCGCGAGCGCTTCCGCGACCGCATCCTGGAGGCGCAGCCCGAGAGCCTGCTCGACGAGGCCGGGACCAATCTCGATCCGCACAAAATCTGGGCGGCGATGATGGTCAACGAGAAGCCGGGTGGGCATGGCGAGCGCTCGGTCGCCGTCGGCACGCTCGACATGGCGGTGTGGGACGCGGTCGCCAAGATCGCCGGCAAGCCGCTGTTCGCGCTGCTCGCCGAGATGAAGGGGCGGCGGGCCGACCCGCGCGTCTTCGTCTACGCGGCGGGCGGCTACTACTATCCCGGCAAGGACAATTCCCAGCTCCGCGCCGAGATGCGGCGCTATCTCGACCGGGGCTACAATGTCGTCAAGATGAAGATCGGCGGCGCGCCACTCGACGAGGACAGGGTCCGCATCGAGGCGGTGCTGGCCGAGATCGGCTCGCAGGCGCGGCTGGCGGTCGACGCGAACGGCCGCTTCGACCTCGAAACCGCCATCGCCTATGCAAAAATGCTGCGCGACTATCCGCTGTTCTGGTACGAGGAGGCCGGCGACCCGCTCGACTATGCGCTGCAGGCCGCGCTGGCGGAGTTCTATCCCGGCCCGATGGCGACGGGCGAGAACCTGTTCTCGCATCAGGATGCGCGCAATCTCCTTCGCCACGGCGGCTTGCGGCCCGACCGCGACTGGCTGCAGTTCGACTGCGCACTCTCTTACGGGCTGGTCGAATATCTGCGCACGCTTGACGTGCTGGAGACGCATGGCTGGTCGCCCGCGCGCTGCATCCCCCATGGCGGCCACCAGATGTCGCTCAACATCGCGGCCGGGCTGGGTCTCGGCGGCAACGAAAGCTACCCCGACCTGTTCCAGCCTTATGGCGGTTTCCCGGATTCCGTCAGGGTCGAGGACGGCCATATCGTGATGCCGGAGCTGCCGGGCATCGGCTTCGAGGGCAAGAGCGATCTGATCAGGGTGATGCGGGAACTGGCGGAGTAGGGGGCGCTTCAGCGGTGCGACGGAGTGCATCCGCCGTGCGCCGTTAACGCTTCGGCAACCTCAAGATTGCAACCGATGCGCGAGGTTTGTAAGGGTCGCAATGGGGCGGCTGGGTCGTCCGGACAAGGACGACAGACCATGAAAATCCTGACTTCGCTCGCCGCAGCGGCGCTTTTCGGCATCTTGCTGTCCGAGGCCGCCTCGGCGCAATCGGTGCGATCCTATCCGGAGTGCCGGTCGTTCCAGAACCGCCACTCGTGCAATTGCGCCCTCGCCAATGGCGGCAGCGTCTCCGAGAATCCCCATCGTCCCGGCCGCTTACGCTGGCAGGCGGCGCGGCCCGGCACCAGCGCGCACATGGCCTTCATGGCCTGCGCGCAGGCGGGCGGCCATTTTTAGCCGCTGGACGGGAGCGCGTTCACCTGCGCTCCAGCCCGGCCAGATGCTGGTCCAGCAGCGCCATGTTGCGCTTGTTGGCACGGAAGAAGATGTCGCCGACCCAGCCGGCCAGCGGCACGAGCGAGATCGCGAAATCCAGCCCGAGATTACCGAGCATGCGCACCAGCGTCGCCTTGGGTACGCCGAGGCGATGCGCCTCCCAGATCAGATAGCCCGAAAGCCCCTTGGCGAAGAGCGTGCCCGCGCCGGGGATGAGGTTCAGCGCCGCATCCGCGCCCATGCGGATATTGGTGCCGGGGATGCGGAAGGCCGTATCGAGCAGGCGCGCCAGCGCCGCCAGCCGGGCGCGGGTCGCGGCGATGTCGCCCCCAGTGAAGCGGCGGGCCTCGTCTAAGGCGGGGTGGGCGTAGGCTGAGCGGAACGTGGCGGTCATCAATCATCTTCCAGAAGCGCGGCCCGTCACCGAGGGCATCGCGGAGGTGGAAGAGTCCGACATCGCGGCAGGGACGAATGGCTGCCGCCAGAGGGGCCCGGACCCGGCTGCTCGTGAGATCGCGATGATGACAGGAGAATTCAAGATGCGGGCCACCCCTCCGCCCTCATCCTGAGGAGCGCTCGCAGAGCGCGTCTCGAAGGGTGCTCCAGATGCCTCCGGAGCAAAACTGGTGCATCCTTCGAGACGCCGCTTGCGCGGCTCCTCAGGATGAGGGCTTGGAAGGGCTGATTGTGTGATTGGCGCATCTGCGCCGGGAGCAGGGACATCCCGTCCTATGTTTCAACCGCCGCCTCTTGGCGACGGGCATGCCGGGAATCGTCTTCCAGTCCGTCACAGATCGTAGAGATTCGCATTGGCTCGGGAGGCGTCGCCGCCGATCGGCCTCCCGTCTGGGAGGCGCATCAGGCGGTCTTGAGGTTCACCGCCGAGGACTTGCCGGTCTTGCGGTCGGCCTCGAGATCGTAGCTGATCTTCTGACCTTCGTTCAGGCCGCGCATACCCGAGCGCTCGACCGCGCTGATATGCACGAAGACATCGCTGCCGCCCTGATCGGGGGTGATGAATCCGTAGCCCTTGGTTTCATTGAACCATTTCACGGTACCCGTGCTCACGTTCTGTTCCTTCAGTCTCTGTTCAGGTCGGCTCATGCCGGCCCGAGACGCAGTGTGATGGCATTCCGCGCCGGTTGCAACGACGCACCGCAACACGGCGTGAAAGCCGGCCTTGCGACCGATGCCGCAGGCGCAAGGCCGCCCCCGCCGGCCAGGCCCTTGCCCGATGCGCGCGGCTCCCGCATGAACGGCGGCGAAACCTGTTTCCTAAAAGAGGCCAGAGCCATGACGCAGTATGTGATCGAACCGCCGGCCGTTACCGCGGTGCCCGTCGCCGGGGGCGGGCTGTTCCCGGTCCGGCGCGTCTTCTGCGTCGGCCGCAACTATGCCGAACACACCCGCGAGATGGGCGGCGACCCCGACCGCGAGGAGCCGTTCTTCTTCATGAAGCCGGCCGACGCGCTGGTGATCAACGGGGCCGACATCCCCTATCCGGTCAAGACGGCCGACTTCCACCACGAGATGGAGCTGGTCGTGGCGATCGGCACCGGCGGCAGGGACATCCCCGAGGCCGAGGCGCTCGCCCATGTCTTCGGCTATGCGGCCGGCCTCGACATGACGCGGCGCGATCTGCAGGGGCAGGCCAAGAAGGCCGGCCGGCCCTGGGACATGGGCAAGGGTTTTGACCAGTCCGGGCCTGTCGGCGAGATTGCGCCCGCCAGCAAGATCGGCCATCCCGCCGCCGGCAAGATCGAGCTCGTCGTCAACGGCGCACCCCGGCAGAGCTCCGACCTCGCCAAGCAGATCTGGAACGTCCAGGAGACGATCTCCTATCTGTCTGGCCTCGTCGAGCTGAAGGCCGGCGACCTGATCTTCACCGGCACGCCCGAGGGCGTCGCGGCCGTGGTCTCGGGCGACACGCTCGAAGGCGAGATCGCCGGCGTCGGCACGGTGCGGACGCGGATCGTCTGATACGGCTTTCCCCGTCATCCCGGACAAGCGGCGAAGCCGCGCAGCTCCGGGATCCATCATAAGGGAGCGACGGCGCTCTAGGATGGATCCCGGGGCAAGCCCGGGATGACGGCGAGGGAGGCACTCCAATATCCAACCGAAGCCCGAGCCGAAAGCCCCCACCCATGACCCTCACCGCCTCCGCCAACGGCGTCTTCCCGATCGCGCCGACGCCGTTCAACCCCGACGGATCGGTCGACTGGACGTCGGTCGACCGGCTGTTTTCCTTCTATGATTCCATCGGCGCGGACGGCACGACCGTGCTCGGCATCATGGGCGAGGCGCCCAAGCTCGAGCCGGCGGAGTCGATCAGGATCGTCCGCAGCGCCGTGGCGAAGATGCCGGGCAAGCCCGTCATCGTCGGCGTCTCGGCGCCGGGCTTCGCCTCGATGCGCTCGCTGGCGCGGGAATCGATGGAAGCCGGCGCCGGCGCGGTGATGATCGCGCCGCCGCCGAGCTTGCGCACCGACGACCAGATCACCGGCTATTACGCGCAGGCGGTCGAGGCGATCGGGACCGACATCCCCTTCGTGATCCAGGACTATCCGCTGACGCTGCAGGTGGTGATGACGCCGGCGGTCATCCGCAAGATCGTCATGGACAACCCGTCATGTGTGATGCTGAAGCACGAGGACTGGCCGGGGCTGGAGAAGATCTCGGCGCTGCGCAAGTTTCAGAAGGAGGGCTCGCTGCGCGAGCTCTCGATCCTGACCGGCAATGGCGGGCTGTTCCTCGATTTCGAGATGGAGCGCGGCGCTGACGGCGCGATGACGGGCTATGCCTTTCCGGAGCTGCTGATCGACGTGGTGCGGCTGCAGAAGGAGGGCCAACGCGACGCGGCCCACGACATCTTCGACGCCCATCTGCCGCTGCTGCGTTACGAGCAGCAGCAGGGCGCGGGGCTTGCCGTGCGCAAGTACACGATGATGAAGCGCGGCATTCTCGCCAGCGACGCCCAGCGCAAGCCGGGTTCGGCGATCAGCGCCACGGCCAAGGCCGAGGTGGATTACCTGCTGGCGCGGGTGGCGAAGGTGGATGCGAGGGCGAAGGTTTGACGCCCGCCTTCTGAGAATCAGCGCGGGAACCCCTCTCCTGTAAGGAGAGGGGCAGGGGTGAGGTGACGGACGTAGGACCCGTCAGACACTGCATCCCACAGGTGCAGCGGTGAGGTGACGGCAGCAGTGACGACGGGCCGACCCCTCACCCCTGCCCCTCTCCCTCCGGGAGAGGGGTTTCTCGCGCCACGCCTACCAAGGTAGCAGCATCACCTCAGTGCTTGTGCTCGCCCGACGCCGCCCGTGCCCCCACCGCCTCGACCTTGAACTCGACCTCGACCGCGCCCGCCTTCTCGAAGGTCAGCGTGCCTTTCAGCCGCTCGTCCTGCTTCAGCGGCTGCTTCAGATCCATGAACATGATGTGGAAGCCGCCGGGCTTGAGCTCGACCTTGCCGCCGGGAGGAACCACGATGCCGGCATCGAGCGGGCGCATCGTCATGACGCCGTTGGTCACCGCCATCTCGTGGACCTCGACGCGGCCCGCGACTGGGGCCGAGACCGAGACCAGCCGGTCGGCCTCGGCGCCGGCGTTCTCGATCGAGAGATAGCCGCCGCCGACCTTCGCACCGGCAGGCGTGGCGCGCGACCAGGGATGGCCGATTTTTAGCGCGCCGAGCTTGTAGTCATGGGCGAGCGCCTCCTGCGCGAGCGAAAAGGCGCTGATCGCGGTCAGGGCGATGGCGGCGAGATAATGCGCGAGCGTGTTCATGGGACATCCTGAAAGGCTGCGGCGGCCGTGCTGAGACTGGCTGCCATGAGCGGACCGGGCCGGTGCGGCCGCGCGATCCTGGAAAAACGGGCTGGTGGTCTCAGGAATCCGCGTGCGGCGGCGCATGCGAGGGCGGCAGCCGCCAGGCCGGCGTCGCGACGATGCCGGCGCGGCTGGCGGCGGCAAGCGCGACGGGCCCCGCGTGCCGCACGATCGCTGCGATCTCCGGCGCGGACGGGCCCGCCAGCACCGGGCTGACCGGGCAGCCCTTGCAATGGCTGGCCTCGCCGGCTGGCGCGGGCGCGTCCGGCAGCGGTGCGGACAGGCCCGAGCAGAGCTGCGCGCCATCAAGGGCCGCATGGGCCGGCGCGGGCGCAAGACCGGCCGCCAGCACGGCCAGGCCATAGGCGACCGCGAGCCAGGCTCCGAGCAGGGAGCGGCGCAGATGCGGGAGGATGGGCGTGCCGGCCGACATGAGGCTCAGATGCCGCCGCGAAACAAGCTTCGTCAAGCTGCGCGTCGTCGCAGGCGAGATGGTCCGCAAGGATGCTGTGTCATCCCGGGCGAAGCGAAGACCCGGGACACATTCCTGAACGCTTCCGGAATGGATCCCGGATCGGCGCCGCTTCGCGGCTTGTCCGCGATGACCCGCCAAAGTTCAGAGGGTGGTTTCTGCCATGTTTCGGGCCGGGCAAGCAATCTCATGCTGCCTCAGGCTGTTTCTTTAAAAGAACGATCCGGTTGACAAAGAGGATCGTTGCCGCCAGATTCAGCCTCGTCGATTGGCGCTTTTCGCCGGTCGGCCGCGGGGATTTGAGCGAGCAGCTTGCACCGCGTCACCAAACGCTAAAGCGCCACGACCTGGTCGTGGGCTCCGCTTCGAGGAGACGACACATGACCGACGCGACCCATACTCCAAGAACAGCCTCCCTCCCCGCTATGGCCCGCTGTCGACGCTGAGCCCATCTCGCCGGTTCCGCACCGGCTCTCCATCGCTCATCAGTCGTCCAGCGAACGCCGCGCAACGCGGCGGAGGCAAGCCATGACCCATTTGCAGTCAAGCGCCGGCGCCGCCCGGCCGATCACGGCCCAACAGGCCTATATTATCGAGATCGGCGAGACCCAGGTCGGGCTCGTCAACCGCCGCGCCGACGAGCGCCATTTCACCTTCATCTCGGCCTCCTCCGCCTTCCGGGCGCTGGAAGGGCATCGCTTCGCGACGCCGGTCGCGGCCGAACTCGCCGCGCGCCAGCTCGCCCGGCCGCACAGGAACTAGAGCCCATCATGAACGCTCTCACCAGCCCCGACGCCTTCCGCGTCGGGACGGCCGCCGACGCGCCTGCGCTCTCGGCCGGCCCGCCCATCATCCGGTTCGAGGCGGTCGGGAAATCCTTCCCCGGCCGCACCGGACAGGACGCCGTCAGCGCGCTGTCGGGCGTCGATCTCGACGTGCCGCAAGGCGCGATCCTCGGCGTCATCGGCCGGTCTGGGGCCGGCAAATCGACGCTGATCCGGCTCGTCAACGGGCTGGAAAGGGCGACATCCGGCCGCATCCTGATCGACGGCGAGGACGTCACGTCACTGACCGAGGCCGGCTGGCGCGCGCGAAGGCGCAAGACCGGGATGATCTTCCAGCATTTCAACCTGCTCTCCTCGCGCACCGTCTTCGACAATGTCGCGCTGCCGCTGGAGATCGCCGGCGTCGGCAAGGCGAAAATCGCGGCGAAGGTCGGGCGGCTGCTCGATCTCGTCGGGCTCGCCGACAAGAGCGGCCGCTACCCCGCCGAGCTCTCGGGCGGACAGAAGCAGCGCGTCGGCATTGCGCGCGCGCTCTCGACCGATCCGAAGGTCCTGCTCTGCGACGAGGCGACGTCGGCGCTCGACCCCGAGACGACGCAGTCGATCCTGGCGCTGCTGAAACAGGTGAACCGCGATCTGGGCCTGACCATCCTGCTGATCACCCATGAAATCCCTGTCATCAAGGAAATCTGCGACCGCGTCGCGGTGATCGAGGATGGGCGCATCGTCGAGGAGGGCGAGGTCTTCGACGTTTTCACAAGGCCGAAACACGCGACCACGGCGCGCTTCGTCGAGGCCGTCACCGGCGTCGAAGTGCCGGCCTATCTCGCCGGCGTGATCCATGCCGAGCCTCAGCCCAACGACCAGGCGGTGATCCGCATCACCTTCACCGGCGAGAACGCCACGGCCCCGGTGATCAGCCGGCTCACCACCACGATCGGCGTCGACGTGAACATTCTGGCGGGGCGTATCGACGCCATCGCGGGCCGGCCTTTCGGCAGCCTGCTGGTCTCGGTCCCGGCGCGGGAGCCCGGCCTCCACGCCGTGCTCGGCGCGCTCAAGTCCCTCGAACTCAAGGCGGAGGTCATCGGCCATGTCTCCTGAAATCATCCGCCTCATCGCGCAGGCGACCGCCGATACGCTGCTGATGGTCGCCGTCGCCGCCGGCCTCGGCACGCTGCT
The DNA here is from genome assembly GCA_019745195.1 of Beijerinckiaceae bacterium. Taxonomy (GTDB): domain Bacteria; phylum Pseudomonadota; class Alphaproteobacteria; order Rhizobiales; family Beijerinckiaceae; genus Allobosea. Next base: position 5,932 of record JAIETL010000026.1, on the reverse strand, counting down.
CGGCCTGCCGCTCGGCGTCTTCCTCGCCACCAGCAAGCGCGGCGAACTGTTTGCCGCGCCCGCGCTGAACGCCGTGCTCGGCACGCTGGTCAACGCGACGCGCTCGACGCCGTTCATCATCCTCGTCGTCGCGATCATCCCCTTCACGCGGCTGATCGCGGGAACCTCGATCGGCACCAATGCCGCGATCGTGCCGCTGACGGTGGCGGCCACGCCCTTCATCGCCAGGCTGATCGAGGGCGCGATCCGGGAGGTCGACCAGGGCCTGGTCGAGGCGGCCCGCTCCATGGGCGCGACGCCCGTCCAGATCGTGCGCAAGGTGCTGGTGCCGGAGGCGCTGCCGGCGATCGTGCTGGGGCTGACGCTCGCCGTGGTCAGCCTGCTCGGCTTCTCGGCCATGGTCGGCGCGGTCGGCGGCGGCGGGCTCGGCGATCTCGGCATCCGCTACGGCTACCAGCGCTTCATGCCGGACGTCATGGCCGCCGTCGTCGCCGTGCTGATCGTCCTCGTCCAGACCGTCCAGAGCCTCGGCGACCGCCTCGCAAGGCGGCTGAACAAGCGGCTCCGACACGCCTGAACGATCCACCCGAACCTCAGCCCTCATCCTGAGGAGCGGCCGAAGGCCGCGTCTCGAAGGATGATCCAGAGATCACTGGAGGCTCCTTCGAGACGCCGCTTCGCGGCTCCTCAGGATGAGGGTTGAGGAAATCCAGACCGAAACCAGAAAGGAACATGAAATGACCACCATCACCCGCCGCGCCGCGCTCGCCGCCTCCGCCGCCCTTGCGCTGGCGCTTAGCCTCCCCGCCATCGCCCAGACGAAGCAGGTCGTCCGCATCGGCGCCTCGCCCGGCCCGCATGCCGAAATCCTCGAGAAGCTGAAGCCTCTCGCCGCCGAGAAGGGCATCGAGCTGAAGATCGTCGAGTTCTCCGACTATGTCGTGCCCAATCAGGCGCTCGACGCCGGCGAGCTCGAGGCCAACTCCTTCCAGAACCAGCCCTATCTCGACAACCAGATCAAGGATCGCGGCTTCAAGCTCGTGGGCGTCGGCTACACGGTGAACTTCCCGCTCGGCATCTATTCGGCGAAGTACAAGGACTGGGCGCAGGTGCCCGACGGCGCGACGATCGCGATCCAGAACGACCCGACGAATGGCGGCCGCTCGCTGCTCCTGCTGCAGGACAAGGGCATCATCAAGCTGAAAGACGGCGTCGGCTTCAAGCCGTCGCCAGCCGACATCGTGTCCAACCCGAAGAAGCTGAAGATCATCGAGATCGAGGCCGCGCAGACGGCGCGCTCGCTCGCCGACGTCGCTGCCGCCGCGATCAACACCAACTACGCGGTCGACGCCAAGATCGAGCCGACCTCGGCCATCCTGCGCGAGGACCCCAAGGGGCCCTACGTCAACCTGATCGCGGTGCGCGCCGCCGACAAGGACAAGCCGTGGGTCAAGACGCTGGTCGAGGCCTATCACTCGGCCGAGATCAAGCAGTTCGTCGCCGAGCGCTTCAAGGGCGCGGTGCTGGCGAGCTGGTAACCTCCCTTCACGGTCCTCCCCACCTGGCCGCTCGCGGATAGGCGACTGCCCCGGATGCTCGCGCATCCGGGGTTTTTTGTCGGGCGAGAGCATGTCGCTCAGGCCATCAGGCCGCCCGGCTCGCAGTGGGCCGATCGCTTCAGCCCGATCAGCTCCAGTTCCGTCACCACCGCGACCGCCGCAGCCTGGCCCAGCACGAAGGCGATGCCGAGCCCCGTCGGCTGGAACCAGCCCAGTAGCAGAATCGCGAGACTGTCGACGATCCAGATCAGGTTGACGCCGATCACGGCATGGACCGCCAGCCTCGGCAGGGTTTCACGCGAAGCGAGAAAGGCGAGAAGCGCGGCGCAGGGCAGGAGCATGAGCCCGGCCCCGCGCAGGAACTCCGCCGGAAAGCCGAACGGAGCGGCGAGCGCTCCGGCCCCGAAAGCCAGCAGCAGGCCCGTGCCGGCGCAGGCGGCGGCGTCGAGGGCGAGCGCGTTCTTCAGAAAGCGCGAGGATTGGATCATGGACATGTGCGGTCTCCCTTGCTGCGGCCGCCGCGCCTTGTGGCCCGGCCTTAGCCGTGGTCGATGGAGACGATGCTGACGCAAGCCGGAGGGGCGCGCGATTAAGCGGGAGGTAATTGAAGGCCGTCGCGAGAGCCGGCTAGGGTTCGCTCATGAACAAACACACTCCGCCCCCCGTTGGCGCCCTGATCCGCGACTGGCGGCAGTTGCGCCGGCTCTCCCAGCTCGATCTCGCGCTCGACGCCGAGATCTCCCAGAAACATCTGAGCTTCATCGAAAGCGGCCGCGCGCAGCCGAGCCGCGACATGGTGCTGCTGCTGGCGCAGACGCTCAGCGTACCGCTGCGCGAGCGCAACGCGCTCCTGCTGGCGGCGGGCTTCGCGCCGGTCTATGGCGAGCGCGGCCTCGACGATCCGGGGCTGGCCACGGCGCGGGCTGCGATCGACCTCGTGCTTAAGGGCCACGAGCCCTATCCGGCGCTGGCGGTCGACCGGCACTGGACACTGCTCGCGGCCAACGCCGCGGTGCCGCCGCTGCTTAGCCTGGCGAGCGACCCGGAGCTGTTGCGCGGGCCGGTTAACGTGCTGCGGCTGAGCCTGCATCCGGGCGGGCTCGCGCCGGCGATCGTCAACCTCCCCGAGTGGCGGCATCACATCCTCGCGCGGCTGCGCCAGCAGATCAGGGCCACGGCCGATCCGGTGCTGGGCGCGCTGCTGGACGAGCTTTCGAGCTATCCCGCGCCCGAGACGCCGGCAGCGCCCACGCGCAACGGCAAGGGCAAGCCCCCCGAGACCGAGCCGGAGCCCGGCATCGTCGTACCGCTGCAGTTGCGGCTCGGCGAGGCGGTTCTGTCCTTCTTCTCGACGACGACGGTGTTCGGCACGCCGGTCGACATCACCCTGTCGGAATTGGCGATCGAGGCGTTCTTTCCGGCCGACGAGGCGACGCGGGTCGCGCTCGGCGGACGGGGTTGAACGGCTCATACCAGCGGCCTTTGACCGTGCCTTTCCGTCTTTGCGAGCGCAGCGAAGCAATCCAGCGTCTCGCTCTACGTCCTTCTGGATTGCTTCGCTTCGCTCGCAAAGACGGTGGGAGCTTGGACCGGCCAGCTCCCAGTCCGCTGGTATCAGGGCATGATCTTCCCGAAGGCGAAGAACTGCGTCTCGCCCGAGGAATCATCGACGCCGTCATTGTCGGTGACGACGAAAAGGTTTCCGGCGCTGTCGACCGTCATGCCTTCGACCTTGTCGAGCCCGTAGCCGCCGAGCTTCATCAGGTCGGGCGTCAGGTCGCGCAGGAGCTTTTTCTCAACCGTCGGGATGCTTTGCGCGCCGATTGCCGCCGGCGTCAGGCCCTTGACCGAGAATGTCGCGAGCGTCTTCACCGCATTCGCGCCAAAACGGTTGTCGCGCTCGATCACGGCGAAGCGGTCGTCGCCGAGCGTGGTCAATTCCGAGAGGCCCATCCAGGCTCCGGCGGCGGGCGTGCTGAGCGGGTAGTGCAGCACGCCCCAGCTTTTCGTCGCCGGCTTGTAGGACAGGAGCTTGGCCTTGCCCTTGGGATCGTCCTTCCATTCGCGCTGCACGGCGAGCCAGACCGTCTCGTCCGCCCCCTGCCCCGTCACCGCCACGCCCTCGAGGCCAAAGCGGGTCGCCTGCGCGGCCAGCGCCTCGGGCAGAGCGATCTCCTCCTCGACAGCGCCTGTCGCTGAGACGCGCAGGATGAGGTTGCCGGTCGGCTTGTCCTTGCGCTCCGGATTGCCTTCCGAGGCGAGCCAGAAGCCGCCGGCGGGCCGCGTCGCGATGCCTTCGAGATCGAAGGCGGCGGGCCTGCCGTCCTTCGTCACGGTCAGGCCGCCGGTGATCCGGGCCGGAATCTGCGTGGCGTCGATCTGAAGGATGCGCGAAGGCTCGTAGGCGCTGTCGGTGACGGCGAAGAGCAGGCCGGGCGTCGTCGCATGCGCGCTGAGCCCCGAGAGCGCGCCCCAGCCGAGCGGGACGCCGTCGACATCGACGGAAACGATGGTGGGATAGGCGGCCGGGGCCTCGCTGCGCCGGTAGAGCGTCACCACCGAGCGCGGCCCGTCCTTGTCGACCAGATCGGCCTCCGAGGCGGTGACGAAGAGATTGCGCTGCGGAATCGCGACCAGCCCCTCGGGCGCGATGCCGCCGGCCAATGCCTGCAGATAGCGCGGTGCGCGGCCCGGCCCCTCGTCCCGGTAGACCAGCACCAGCGAGGCGCGCTCCAGCCCAATGAAGATCAAGGTGTCGCCGCCATAGCGCGCGACCTCGATGCCCTCGGGCTCGCTGCCCTTGGCGGCCGAGCGGCGCTCGGGATAATGCCCGAGCCGCATGGCGATGTGGTCGGTCGCCGCGCCTGAATCGAACTCGACCGTGCCGTCCTTGCGGAAGATGGTGAAACCGCGCGAGCCGCCCTTCCAGTCGCCCTCATTGGCTGTGACGAAGCGGTCATTGTCGAGCCAGCGCACCGAATCGGGCTCGCGGGCGAGGCCCTTCAGCTCCTCGACCGGGTTGATCCTGCCGTCGCGGGTCTTGTCGATGCCCTTGAGATCGACGCTGCCGGCAGAAAAATGGCCTGTGACCTTGCCGGTCTTCGAATCGACCAGAACGATGTGGTTGTTTTCCTGCAGCGTCACCACCGCGAGGCCCTCAGCGTTGACATCGACGAATTCAGGCTCCGGATCGGTCGGCTCGACCGCCGCCAGACCGGTGAGATCGACGACCTGCCGCGAGGCGCAGTCGGCCTGGCCATCCTTCACGCCGATCAGCGTCAGGTTGCCGGCGGGGAGCTGCGGCAGCGCGCCCTTGTCGAGCTTCTCGTCGCGCTCGTTCTCGATGACGATGACGAGCCTGCTCTTGTCCTTGCTCAGCGTGATCGAATCGGGCTGGCCGCCGAGATCGCAGGTCGCGACGACCTGCTTCGTCGCGAGGTCGATGGTGGCGAGATGGCCGGCGGGCTGCTTGAAGTCATCGCCGGAAGTGACGACAGCCACGAAAACGCGCTGACCCAGGATGACCAGCGAGGTCGTCTCGCCGCCGGCCGGCACGAAGCCGGCGGGCTTGGGCGCAGCCGCGTCCGTGATGTCGATCAGGCCGACGCCCTTCTGCTCGCCGTCGGTGTAGGCGAGCAGCGTGCCGGCCTCGTTGGCGGCGATGATCTCGGCCACGGATTTGGTCTTCGGATCGCGCCCTGCCGGCAGGTTCAGCGGTACGGAGAAGGTTGCGATCCGGTTGAACATCGGCTCGGCCGAGGCCGCCCCGCCCATCAGCAGCGAGGCGAGGCCGGCCAGAGCGAGCGGCATGACGAAGGGCTTGCGCATGGGAGGCTCCCGAACCGCCGATGGCGGGGTTCAAGCCTCTTCGGCTAGCCAGCCTGCATGACGGTTGTGCGACAAGGCTGCGCCGCTCCTGCCCAAGGGTCAACCGGCGCCGCCATCAGGCGGAGATATCGACGGCCTGGCCCTGCCCGGCCGGCAGTGCGGCCTTGAGTTGCTCGGCGCTCTGCTGGAGCAGTTCGACGATGGCCTGCTCGGCCCCGGCCTGCTGGCGCACGATCTCGGTCTGCAGCGCCTGCCGCGTCGAGGCGGCCTGCGAAGCGGCAAAACCCTGCGCGATGGCGACTGACTCACTCATGACGGCATTCCCTCCCCGACAGAGGTGCCTCCGAAACTCTTGCCAAACCCTGAATCGATCGACTGAACGGCGTCAGTTCTGGATAATGGAAGGGACGCCGCGCGGCATCGGCGGATCGCGGTTGGGCTCGGGCGTCGCGTTGCGTTGCGCCTGTTCGGCCCGGCCTCCGCGCAGCGAGCCGTCGGCGCGGGGCGTCTCGCCGCCGGCGCGGCCGGCCTCGGCCGGCTTGGGC
>JAIETL010000058.1 GCA_019745195.1 Beijerinckiaceae bacterium | reverse complement strand
CCCGATGTCGGGCCAGATCGTCGATGCCTCCCTCGTGCCGGCGCCCAAGCAGCGCAACACGGACGCGGAGAAGGAGGTGGCCTGCCCCCTGAAAAGTGGCCCTCGCTGAAGTAGGCTTTTTGAGCCTTTGGAGGATGCCGCGATGCCGCAGAAGAAGCACAAGCCTGAAGAGATCGTCGCGAAGCTGCGCCAGGTCGACGTGCTGTTGTCCCAGGGGCGCCCGGTCGCGGAGGCGATCCGGGCCATCAGTGTGACGGCGTTCACATATTACCGTTGGCGCAAGGAGTTCGGCGGCCTGAAGAGCGACCAGGTGAAGCGGCTGAGGGATCTGGAGAAGGAGAACGAACGGCTACGGAAGGCTGTCTCGGATCTGACGCTTGAGAAGCTCATTCTCAAGGAGGCTGCCTCGGGAAACTTCTGAGCCCCGCCCGCCGTCGCCGCTGCATCGACCACGCCATGATGAAGTTCGGCGTGTCGGAGCGGTTGGCGTGCCGGGTTCTGGGGCAGCATCGATCTACGCAACGCAAGGTTCCGAAGGGCCGCGCTGACGATGCGGCGCTGACCGCCGACATTGTCGAACTCGCCGCCCAGTATGGCCGCTACGGCTACCGCCGGATCGCGGCCATGCTGGAGACCGCCGGTTGGGCGGTGAACGTCAAACGTGTCGAGCGGATCTGGCGGCGGGAGGGACTGAAGGTGCCGGCCAAGCAACCGAAGAAGGGCCGCTTATGGCTGAACGATGGATCCTGCGTTCGGCTGCGACCGGAGTATCCCAACCATGTCTGGTCCTACGACTTTGTTGAGGATCGCACCCATAATGGCCGGAAGTTCCGCATGTTGAACGTGATCGACGAGTTCACCCGGGAATGCATCGCGATCCGCATCGACCGCAAGCTCAAGTCCACCGATGTCATCGACGTGCTGTCCGATCTCTTCATCCTGCGCGGCGTGCCCGGGCATGTTCGTTCGGACAACGGCCCCGAGTTCGTCGCTAGGGCGGTGCGGGAGTGGATCGCGGCGGTCGGCGCGAAAACGGCGTTCATCGAGCCTGGCAGTCCTTGGGAGAACGGCTATTGCGAGAGCTTCAACTCCAAGCTTCGCGACGAGCTTCTGAACGGCGAGCTGTTCTACAGCCTCGCCGAGGCTCGGATCGTCATCGAGGGCTGGCGTCAGCACTACAATACCCAGCGCCCGCACTCCTCGCTCGGCTACAAGCCGCCAGCACCGGTCGCTGTGGTCTGGCCGGCTGCGCAAACCCAACCCGCTTCGCCGGCCATCTCAACCGTGGCCGCCAAGCCCACCATGCACTAGATTAGAACCGGGCCACCTAACGGGGGCAGGCCACATCTGTCGATCCGGCACCGTTGGCTGGTTCTCGTAACCGTCCTAATTTCACCAGCAATTGGGATTTGGAGCTTTCAACGGCTTCCTATTGACGCAGTTCCAGATATTACTAACGTCCAAGTTCAGGTCAATACGGAAGCACCAGGCTTCTCCCCGCTGGAAGTCGAACAGCGGATCACATTTCCAGTTGAAACCGTTCTCGCTGGCTTGCCTGGACTTGAATACACCCGTTCGATTTCGCGCTATGGTCTCTCTCAGGTAACAATTATTTTTCGGGATAGGACCGACATCTATTTTGCACGCCAACTTGTGAACGAGCGTCTGCAGGGCGCTCGATCCGAGTTGCCGGCCGGCCTGGAACCTAAGCTGGGACCTATCGCAACCGGCCTGGGCGAAATTTTCATGTACACGGTCGAGCCGCTTCCCGGTGCGCGCAAACCCGACGGATCACTCTGGACATCTGAGGATCTACGGACGCTGCAGGATTGGGTCATCCGCCCGCAATTGAGGAATGTCCCAGGCGTCACCGAAGTCAATACGATCGGCGGTTTTGAACGTCAGTATCACGTAACCCCCTGGCCGCCTCGGTTATCGGCTTATGGGTTGACGATGACTGATGTCCTCAACGCCCTGCAACGCAACAACGCAAACGTTGGCGCAGGATATGTTGAAAATAACGGAGAGCAGAAGCTTGTTCGAGTTATGGGTCAGGCAAGCCGGCTTGAGGACCTACGCAATATCGTCATAGAGCAGCGCGGTGGGATCCCGATCCGCATAGCCGACGTCGCAGACGTGCTCATGGGCGAAGAGCTAAGAACGGGAGCCGCGACGCAAAACGGACAGGAGGTCGTTCTAGGCACTGTCTTCATGCTGATCGGCGAGAATAGTCGGACGGTAGCACAAGCTACTTCTGCAAAGCTCGCCGAGGCCGCACGGTCGCTGCCCGCAGGGATCACGGTAAAGCCGGTCTACGATCGCACGGAACTCGTCGAGCGTACAATTGGCACGGTCGAGAAGAACCTTGCCGAGGGCGCGCTCCTCGTCGTGCTGGTGTTGTTCTTGCTGCTTGGGAACATTCGGGCCGCGCTGATAACGGCGGCGATCATTCCTTTTGCGATGCTGCTCACCATTACAGTGATGGTGCAAAGCCGCGTTTCGGGAAACCTAATGAGCCTAGGCGCGCTCGACTTCGGCTTGATCGTCGATGGCGCCGTGATCATCGTCGAGAACTGCCTTAGGCGCTTCGCGGAGGCTCAGCACCGTCTGCAGCGCCTTCTTACCCGGGAGGAGCGGTTCTCTCTAGCTGGGACTGCGGCGGCGGAGGTCATTCGACCAAGCCTATTCGGCGTCATGATCATCACCATCGTCTACGTGCCTATTTTTGCGCTCACTGGGGTCGAGGGCAAAATGTTTCACCCGATGGCGTTCACGGTTGTCGTCGCGCTGCTCGCCGCTCTCCTCTTATCGCTGACCTTTGTCCCGGCGGCCGTCGCGCTGACGATCACGGGGAAGGTAAGCGAAAAGGACAGCCTGCCGATGCGAGCCGCACTGGTGTTGTACCGACCGCTTCTCACATTGGCTGTCAAAGCACGTTGGCTCATGATTTCTGCTGCGCTGGCATTTATCGTTCTGGCCGGTGTCGCCGCTTCTCGGCTCGGTTCTGAGTTCATGCCAAATCTTGACGAGGGCGATATCGCACTGCATGCGCTACGCATACCCGGAACGGGCCTCAAACAGGCTGTTGAAATGCAGTCGATTTTAGAGGCTAAGATCAAAGCTTTCCCAGAAGTTGCGCAGGTCTTCGCCAAGATAGGCACAGCCGAAGTTGCTACTGACCCGATGCCGCCAAGCGTTGCTGATACTTTCGTGATGCTTAAACCGCGCTCTGAGTGGCCTGATCCAAGAAAGCCGAAGGGGCAGCTCGTGGCTGAGATGCAGGAAGCGCTTCAGGTCCTTCCGGGCAATAACTACGAGTTCACGCAGCCCATTCAGATGCGTTTTAACGAGTTAATCTCGGGAGTGCGGTCGGACGTCGCTGTCAAGATTTTCGGCGATGACCTCGCCGAGTTGCTGCGTCTGGGCAATGCCGTCGAAGGTGTCCTTTCCGGCATACCAGGCGCTAAAGACGGCAAAGTCGAACAGGTGACGGGTCTGCCGGTTCTTCAGATCACGCCTGATCGCAAGGCCATGGCGCGCTACGGCTTGAACATAGCAGATGTTCAAGAAGTGGTTCAAACCTCTATAGGCGGGACGGTCGCGGGAAAGATATTTGAAGGCGACAGGAGGTTTGATCTCGTCGTCAGGCTACCCGAAGCATACCGTTCACGAATTGAGGAAATTGGGCGTTTACGCATTCCAATCAATTCTACAAAAACGGAGAATAGTCCGAAATTTGTTCCTTTAGAAGAGGTGGCAAAGATTGAGACCGTTGTTGGACCTAACCAAATAAGCCGTGAGAATGGTAAGCGCCGTGTTGTTGTAACTGCAAATGTTAGAGACCGGGATTTAGGTTCTTTTGTTAATGATCTTCAAGATAAGGTGAGAGATAACGTTCAAATCCCGACCGGATATTGGATCGAATATGGGGGTACGTTCCAGCAGCTAATCTCAGCGTCCAAGCGTCTTCAATTGGTTGTCCCGATTGGCCTTCTCCTTATTTTTGGTCTGCTCTACAGCTTGTTTGGTTCGATCAGGGATGCCGCAATCGTGTTTTCAGGAGTGCCACTTGCGCTAACAGGTGGGATCGCAGCTCTGATTGTACGGGATATGCCGCTTTCAATCTCGGCAGGCGTTGGTTTTATCGCGCTGTCCGGCGTGGCTGTTTTGAACGGCGTCGTGATCATATCTTTTATCAAGTCGCTACGAGAGCAAGGGCGCGGCCTGGACGAGGCGATCCGGGAAGGCGCGCTCACTCGGTTAAGACCTGTACTGATGACGGCGCTTGTTGCCAGCCTAGGGTTCGTTCCAATGGCCCTGAATGTTGGGGCAGGCTCCGAAGTCCAACGACCGCTTGCGACAGTCGTTATCGGTGGCATCATCTCATCAACGCTGCTAACTCTTTTCGTTATTCCAGCGCTATACAGAGCCTTACACCGCGATCGCAAATCACGCGATCCGGTGGTAATTGCGTCAAACCTTCAAACTAAGGAGACATGACAATCAAAATGACTTCCTATTCAATCCAAGTGTTAATTTAAAACTGCCGGAATATCCTGTGGCACTTTGTATTTGCCTTTATGTTGCAACAGCCATCGTCTGATTGATTCTGACTCACAGCCCTGCCGCTTTTGTCAGATTGACGCGGAACCGATCGCGCCGACGTTGGTAGCGGCGGGTCATCTCGGCCGAGGCGTGGCCGAGCTGGCGCTGGATGTGTGCTTCGTCGATCTCCGCGGAAGAGGCGAGACCGGCGCGCAGCGAATGGCCGGCGAAGGCGAGCGCCCGTTCGCCTTCAGTCAGATCGCCGCGGACGCCAGCGCACAGTGCGAGCTTCTGGACCAGGCGCGCCACATGGCGATCGGTCAGACGCTGCGCTTGCACGCCACCATTAGCGACGGTCATCGGCCGGAACACCGGACCATCCGCGATGCGGCCGAGCTTCAGCCATGTCTCGAGCGCCTGGACGGGGCAGGTGCGGTCCGACGAGCCACGGGCGATCTCGACGCTGCGCCAGCCGGTCTTGCCGTCGATGGTGAGGACGACGCCGCCTTCGAGGATTTCGATCCAGCCGCGGCTGTCATCGCTTTGCTTTGGACCGCAATCGAGCCCGGTGATCTCGGAACGGCGCAGGCCGCCGGCAAACCCGATCAGCAGGATGGCGCGATCGCGCCAGCCGCGCAGATTCTGCTCCAGCATCGAGACCATTGCCAAGATGTCCTCGGCGAACAGCGCCTCCTTCTGACGCGGCGGCCGGCCGTGGCTGCGGCGGACGCCGGCCATGACGTCGACGATATGGCGATCCTGCCGGGGGAGGGGGGTTCCAGCGCTGCGATAGGTCGTGGTGATTGCGGCCAGTCGTCGCTCGATTGTCGAAACAGCGGCTTTTGCAATGCCCTGGCCGTCAGCCGAGGCTGCGATGAATAATCCGACCACGCGCGGGTCAGGAACTCGCGAGTCAAACCCCTGGCGCCGGCACCAGCGTTCGAACTGCTTCCAGTCCGAGGCGTAGGCACGGGCGGTGTTGGCGCTGTCTTTCGCCTTGGCGTAGCCGCGCGCCGAACCGGCCAGTCTCTCGAGCTCCGGGTTCTGCAGCGCCGCGTCGTCGCTGTTGGCGAAACCCGACAGCTGTGGCGTCGCGCGGAGCGCCGGCATTCGCGCCACGCCGTCTTCCGGTTGACCGGAAGGCTCGTTTCGCGGTTCGAATTCGATGGAATCTGGCATCTTTTGGAGGGTATCGAACTGTGTCCGATAAGGCAAGCTTACCGGACATAAAACCAGCCGGACGGTGACGGCGGAAAACATCCGATCTTGCGCGATTAACGCCGTCAAGGCTATGCTCCGACCATGGATGCGACGCCGATTCCCCGTCCGAAAAGCCTCGCGCGAGCGAGAGGGATCAAGCCCGTCGGCGCATCTGGCGAGCCCGCCAACTCCCTGATTCCAAATCCACTTCCGCGTTGGATCGGCTTTGCCGCAAGCGCCGACCGGCGCGACGCCGCGTTCGCGGCCGGCGCGGCGTTGCTCGCGCTCGACCAGATCGTCCGCTCCGACCCGCCCTGGCTCGGCGTCCTGCGCGCCCGCCTGACGCTCAAGGCCGCCAGCGTCGCCGCAAAACTGCTGCGCCAAAAGGCCGACGAAGCGGCGTTGCGCGACGCGCAGCATCTCACCCGGCCCGGCGACGATCCTGGGCCAGCCGGTCGCCTGCACCAGATGCTGCGACAGATCTCGTCACGGCCGACGCGGCAGGCCGGCGACATCTTGCCGATGATGGAAGCTGAACTGCGCGGCGCGCCCGTCGCCGCCGAATTTTTGTCTCTGCTCGAGGCCGATCTGGTGCTCGCCCAAAAGCTCGGCTGGGGGACGCCGCTTTTGCTCCATGCCGGCGTCGTGTTCGACCCGGCACTGCGGCACGGCCCGGACGGCCGCCGGCCCCGCGCCGACCGGCCGGACTGGCATGTAGTCAGCGATCGCGCGCTCTTCGTTGCGATAAGCGCATGTCACGCCCAGGCCGTGACGCTGGCCCGGCGCGCCGAAAACTTGGCCGTGGCGGCCAAAAATCTGCGCACCCGCGACGAGGGCCGCGGCCTGGCGCTTGTACTCGCCGACGATGCGGTCGCGCCCTGGCGCATGGTCGGACGCGCCGGGTTCGGCTCCGACCGGGCGGCGCGACGCTTTTGCGAAACGCTCGCGACGCAAGGCGCGCTTCGGCTGCTGACCGACCGTCCGACGTTTCGGCTGTACGGGCTGTGATCATGATCCGCGCATCAAAGCCGCAGCGCTTGGGCCGATTGCGTGAGGGGGCCGGCTGAGCCATGGCCAAAGCCGCGCGCCTGTTCGACGCCGAACTCGCTGATCTGCCAGCAGAGCTGCGCTGGCGCGAATGGATGGGCAGAATCGAGGCGGCGATTTTTGCCTCGCCTACGCCTGTGCCGCGCGAGACGCTGGCCGGGCTGGTCGGGCGGTCTTGCGTGCTCGATGAACTGATCGCCGACATTCGCGACGAGCTGAAGCCGCGCCCCTATGACCTCGTCTTCGTCGCCGGCGGTTTCCAGCACCGCTCGAAGGCGCGGTTTTCGGAGGCTATCCGCACTGTGCTCGGCGCGGGCGAACCCGGCCCGCCATCTCTGTCGAAGACGGAAAGCCTCGTCATCAGCGCGATCGCCTACTTGCAGCCGGTGACCCGGGCCAGCATTTCGCGGCTGCTCGGCAAGGAGATCAGCCGCGACATCATCGCCAAGCTAAAACGCCTCGATCTGATCGGCGCGGGGCCGCGCATGGCAGAACCCGGCGCGCCCTTCTCCTATGTCACCACGCCGACATTTCTGTCGGTGTTCGGGTTCGCCAGCCTGCGCGACCTGCCCGAGATCGAGGCGATGCAGGAGGCCGGGTTGCTCGATCTCGCGCAGGACGAGATGATGCCGGTCGATCCGCTCGACGACCGTCTGACTGAGGGCGATGAGCTGGAAGACGACATCCGCGATCAGGCTTTTGATGCGCCCGATCGCTTGCCCGCCGACTGAGCAGGCGGCCGGCTCGCGACCGCCGCATAGGCCGCCAGCGGCTATGCAGACTACGTTTACGCCGGATCGAACAGGACTTCGAACTCGCGACCGGCTAGGTAGCGCAGTTCTCGGCGATGATGGGCCGCTGGTTGGCGATTTAGGGCTCGGACCCATAAAGTGATTGGCTTCACCGGCCCTATGTGATTCACGGTTTCCGGGAGGAAGCGCGGATGAATTGGGATCGTTTCTGGCTCACGGACGCGCAATTTGCGCGGATCGAGCCGCATCTGCCGAGGGATACGCGGGGTAAGCCTCGTGTTGACGACCGCCGTGTGATCAGCGGCATCGTCCATGTTCTGAAGTCCGGCGGGCGCTGGATCGATGCGCCGCCCGACTACGGACCACGCAAGACGCTATACAACCGCTATGTCCGCTGGGCCGCAAAGGGCGTCTGGGTCGACCTCTTCCACGCGCTGGCCAGCGCCGGCGGTCCCCCGGCCCAGGTGCTGATCGATTCCTCCGCCGTGAAGGCGCACCGCTCGGCTTCGGGCGGAAAAGGGGGGAGCGCAACCAGGCCATCGGTCGTTCGCGCGGAGGCCGCACGACCAAAATCCACGCGCTGACCGATCGCGACTGCCGGCCCATCGCCTTCCTGCTCACCGGAGGCCAGGTCGCTGATTGCACGGCCGGATCGGTCCTGCTGCAGCAGATGCCGGCGGCTCGCATCCTCCATGGTGACAAGGGCTATGACAGCAACGCCATCCGCCGCCAGGTCGAGGAGAACGGCACCATGCCCAACATCCCGCCCAAGGCTAACCGGCGCTGGAAGAACTGCTTCTCGCCCGTGCTCTACCGCGACCGAAACGCCATCGAGCGCATGTTCTGCCGCCTCAAGGACTTCCGCCGCGTCGCCACGCGATACGACCGCAACGCCGTCAACTTCCTCGCTGCCGTCTGCATCGCCGCGACCATCAGCTACTGGTTATGAGTCTGGACCCTAATTGACCGGACACGGCCTCCCACTTCCGTAAGGGGTAGGAGTAATGTCGTGTCTATGACTGGTTCGATATCGAAGAGTGAGGTCCTTTCGGGGCCTGAGCGGCGGCGGCGGTGGGCGCCGGCCGAGAAGTTGGCGATCGTCGCTGAGACCTATGAGCCAGGCATGAGCGTGAGCCTGGTAGCGAGACGGCATGGGATCGCGCCCAACCAGTTGTTCTCCTGGCGTCGGCTGGCGAACCAGGGTGCGCTGACGGCGACGCGGGCGGAGGAAGAGGTCGTCCCGGCTTCTGACTATCGGATGCTGCAAAACCAGATCCGCGAACTGCATCGGCTTCTCGGCAAGAAAACGCTCGAGGCCGAGATCCTGAAGGAAGCGCTCGACGCCACCGCTGGCCCAAAAAAACATCTGCTGCGCTCGCTGTCGTGGCCCAAGGACGGTTCGCGATGAAAGCCGTCTGCGAGGTTTTAGGCGTGGCCAGGTCGAACATTGCCGCACGGGCCAGGGCTTCCTTCGGCAAGCTTCGTCGGGGGCGGCCTGCTCTGCCCGACAACGAGATGGTCATGGCGATCCAGGCCATCGTCACTGAGATGCCGAGTTATGGCTATCGCCGGGTCTGGGCGCTGCTACGGCGTGTGGCGCGGGCGGAAGGCCGGCCGGCCCCTAATCACAAGCGGGTCTACCGCGTCATGAAGGCCCATGGCCTGCTCCTGCAGCGCCATGCCGGCGGCATCGACGCGCGTCGTCACGATGGCCGCATCGCCGTCGATCGATCCAACCTGCGCTGGTGCTCGGACGGCTTCGAACTCGGCTGCGACAATGGCGAGAAGGTTCGCGTCGCCTTCGCACTCGACTGCTGCGACCGCGAGGCGATCAGCTTCGTCGCCACGACCGAGGGCATCAAGGGGGAGGACGTTCGCGACCTCATGACGGTGGCCGTCGAGACCCGCTTCGGACCGGTCAACCGCCTGCCCGGCGTCATCGAATGGCTGACCGACAACGGCTCTGGCTACATCGCCGGCGAGACCAGGCGCTTTGCTCGCGAGATCGGCTTCGAACCGCTGACCACCCCCGTCCAGAGCCCGCAATCCAACGGCATGGCCGAAGCCTTCGTGCGCACCATCAAGCGCGACTACGCCAGGGTCAATCGTAAGCGCTGTCCCGTTGGCACCTTTGCGGGCGCGGTCTGAGCGCCGATGTTTGAAGCCCCTGAGGGCTTCGACACATGACGATTTCAGAGCTTACGCTTAAATCCAGCGACGCCGAGCCGGTTCGCCGGTTCGAGGTCTTTACCGGGACCGGGCGCCGACGAGATTGGTCGGACGACGACAAGGCAAGGATCGTGGCGGAGAGCTACGAGCCGGGCGCGACGGTGAGCGAGATTGCGCGCCGCCATGCCTTGTCTCCGCAGCAGCTTTTCGGCTGGCGGCGTCTTTTGCGGAGAGCACCGGAGCCGGCATCATTGCCGACGTTCGTGCCTGCGGTGGTCGATGCAGCTCGTTCGGAACCCGAGACCGTGAGGCAGCCGGCCCCGCGTCGTCGTCGCATTGTCGCCAGGCCGAGCGGTGGGATCGAGATCGAGATTGACGGCGTCGTGGTGCGTGTCGGAACCGGTGCGAGCCCGAAGACGATCGCTGCCGTGATCGGCGCGTTGAAGGGCGGCTTGTGATCGGCCCGACCGGCGCGGTCCGCGTCATGATCGCGACAAAGCCGGTCGACTTCCGCAAGGGCGCGGAGGGCCTGGCCGCGCTGGTGCGCGAGAGCATGGGCGCCGATCCGTTCTCGGGCGCGGTGTACGTGTTCCGGGCGCGGCGCGCCGACCGGATCAAGCTAGTCTACTTCGATGGGACGGGCGTCTGCCTGTTCTCGAAGAGGCTGGAAGATGGCAAGTTCCAGTGGCCCGCGATCGCCGACGGCGTCGTGCGGCTGACAGCGGCGCAGCTTCAGGCGTTGCTCGAAGGCCTCGACTGGCGGCGCGTGCATGAGCGGCGCGAGACACGGGTCCCCGTCGCGGCAAGTTGATCGCCTTTTCTCTGGCAAGCCACTGTAATCCATGATTGAATCGGCTTCGTGAGCAACGCGGCCAACCCACTGACCAACGATCCGATCGCGCTTCGGGCGATGCTCGCGGAGGAGCGCGCCGAGAACGAGCGGCTGCGTCAGATCATCAAGGAACTCCAACGCCATCGCTTCGGGCGCCGAGCCGAGAGCCTGCCTATCGATCAGCTGCTGCTCGGGCTCGAGGAGGCCGAGCAGATCGAGGCCGAGGGCCTCGCCGGCGAGGAAGCGGCTGATCCCGCCAAGCATGCCGACCGGGCCAGGAAGCGTCGCGCCAACCGTGGATCGCTGCCGGCGCACCTCCCGCGGGTCGAGCAGATCATCGACGTCCAGGACAAGACCTGCCCGTGCTGCCGGGGCGAGCTACATGCGATGGGCGAGGACGTCTCCGAGCGTCTCGACATCGTCCCTGCCCAGTTCCGCGTGATCGTAACGCGCCGGCCGAAATACGCCTGCCGGGCCTGCGAGGAGGTCGTGGTGCAGGCGCCGGCACCCGCCCGGCTCGTCGAGGGCGGCATCCCGACCGAGGCGACCGTCGCCTACGTTCTCGTCTCCAAGTACGCCGACCACCTTCCGCTGTACCGGCAGGCCCAGATCTATGCCCGGCAGGGCGTGAACCTGGACCGCTCGACCCTGGCTGACTGGGTCGGTAAGGCGGCCTTCCTCCTACGCCCGGTCCATGAGCGCCTGTTCGAGCGACTGAAGGCGTCGACCAAGCTCTTCGCCGACGAGACCACGGCGCCGGTGCTCGATCCCGGACGCGGCCGGACCAAGACCGGCCAGTTCTTCGCCTATGCCCGCGACGAACGGCCCTGGGGCGGCGCCGATCCGCCGGGCGTGACCTATCTCTACGCTCCCAACCGCAAGGCCGAGCAGCCGATCCGGCATCTTCAAGGCTTCACCGGCGTGCTCCAGGTGGACGGCTATGCCGGCTACAACACGCTGGCCGGGAAGAATGCCGTGAGCTTGGCATTCTGCTGGTCTCACGTCCGGCGGAAGTTCTACGATCTCGCGCAGGGCGGGCCCGCGCCCATCGCTTCGGAAGCGCTGCTGCGCATCACCGAACTCTACCGCATCGAGAGCGATATCCGCGGACGCTTCGCCGAGGAGCGGCGCGACGTCCGTCAGGCTCGAAGCCGCCCCATCGTCGAAGCGCTGGAGCCGTGGCTGCACGCCAAGCTTCTCCTCGTCAGTCAGAAGAGCAAGCTTGCCGATGCCATACGCTACGCCCTCTCGCGATGGGCGGGTCTCAGTCGCTTCCTCGACGACGGCCGCGTCGAGATCGACTCCAACGTGGTCGAACGCGCCATCCGGCCGATCGCCCTCAATCGCAAAAATGCACTCTTTGCCGGATCAGACGGCGGCGCCGAGCATTGGGCCGTCGTCGCCTCGCTCGTGGAAACCTGCAAGCTCAACGGCATCGATCCGCAAGTCTACCTCGTCGACGTCATCGCCCGCATCGTCGACGGCCATCCGCAGAGCCAGATCGACGATCTGCTGCCATGGGCCTATGCGCCTCAGCCGCTCAAGGCCGTGGCCTGAGAACACCGCTTACGGTCAATCCGATGCCGAACGCCGAAATCGTCATGCGTCAGCTGCCGGCATGGTTCGATCACTACAACCGGCTTCACCCGCACAAGGCGCTGGGATACCGTTCACCGCGAGAGTTCATCGCAGACCGTTCAATCGCGGAGGACGTGTCCGGTCTTTGAGGGGCAACAACACCCCGATCCTGGTTGAGCGCAAGGCTCCGGCAGAGTTTGTGAGCCGTAGGTTCCTAACGACAACTTTGAAATATTGAACGACATCGTTCGAATTAAAAAGCGAATTTCCGGCTCGTTTTCACGCAACGAATCGTCTTCTATTTGAATATTGACATGATTTAATTTAAATCTTTCCTCAATATCGCTTGTGCCGTTGCCAGAGCATCGGAAGACCTGCCCGTGTCATCGATGACGAGATGGCAGCTTATCGCATCGAGACCTGAGGTGATGGTCCAGACATGGAGGTAATGCACCGCCGTTACGGCGGGAAGCTCCAAGAGACGCTTCTCGATTAGCGCCACGTTGACCTCGGGCGGTGTGCCTTCGAGGAATATGTGGATCGACGAGGGTCCATCCCGTCAGCAAAACTACAACTGCTGCAACGATGACGCCCAGGGAGCCCAGCATGTCGCTCAGCACCTCGAAATAGGCGCCCTTCACGTTGATGCTCTCGGACGCCCCCCAAAGCAGCTTCATACTGATTAGATTAGCGTATCAGATTGATCATCAAGACCGCTGTTGCACCGATCACGCATCCAGACACGCCAAACCATAACTGTCGCCGCCTCTGAGCCTGCCGTGTTACCGCCCCGTCGACGATTCCCGCCAGGTGCATCCGCTCACGCTTCAACGCATCGGCCTCATCCCGCATCACCCGCGCCGCATCGGCGAATGCGTCGGCCCCGGCGCGTCCGATCGCCCGGCCATGCTGCTCGGGCGTCATCTTCAACGCCGGATGGTCCTGGATCGCGACTATCCGCGCCTCGACCTGGGTCAGCACCTTTACGACGGCGCCCAGCGTCGGTGTGTAGTCCGTCGCCCGCGTCGCGCCTTCGACAATAGCCGGCAGCGCCTCGACGGCCTGGCGCAAGGTCGCGACCTCCGCCTGCAGCGCGGCAAACGCCAACGCCGCATCGTCCTCGCCGGGCTCGATCCGATCGTCGTCCGTCACGCTCACCGCTCCATGCCCTTGTCGCGCTCGCGGACGTGCTTCTCGGCATCGGGTTCGCGCGCCGCCTTACCCTGATCCGTCTTGCCAGCACCAGCCTCCAAGCCCCGCTCGGAAGCTTCTCGTTGCACCTGACGCTGCCGCTCACGATCCATGCCGGCAACGAGCTGCGCAGCTCGCGCTGGCCCGCTCAGCTCCACCATGGCGCGCTGGCTCAGGCTCTCATGTTTGAGCACGGCGGCCATCTCCTGCGTCGACCCCGGCCGAACCTTGTCCATGGCCGCCCTGGCGCTCCGCAGCGCCAGCTTCTGATGCTCGAGAACCGGCAGATCGGCAGCGCGCATGCGAGCGGCGTCCTGATAGGCTTTCGCATACCCCTCGACAGCCGCCAAAAGCTGTACGCGGGCCGCTGCGGAGCCTGACGCAGGCGCAGCCGGGCCGTCGCCGCCCTTCCAATCTGAAATCGCGCCATCGCGCTCCCGGGCCTCACCGGGCCCTCCCCTGAGTTTGAGCCCGGCAAACATGCTCCGCTTTGCCGCCGGCGTCTCCACGCTGGCGTTGGCGCGATCACCACCATCTCCGCCAGCGACGCGCTCCTGTGCCTGGCCACGCTCGCCACGCCGATCGACAGCTCGACCCCCAGCGTCGGGATCCCTCCCGAGATCTGCACGCTGCTTTTCGCCAGCCTTGTCCTGCCGCCCCTGCCCGCCGGCGGCACGCTCCACCTCGATCTCGCTCTTCACCCCGAAGCGCTCGGCGATCCCGCGCCGCTCGGCAAACCCCTGCGCATAGTCGAGCGTGGTCTCCTTCGAACCGTCGCCGCCGAGCCGGGCCGACAGTAATTCCATTCCACCCTTGAACTCGTCCCGACCGGCATAGAGCGTCGCCTGATCACGATGGCGCGTCATCGACACATAGGTGAGATGCCGGTCCATCGTCCCCGACGCCATGACGAACGACCGATCCACGGTCGCTCCCTGGGTCTTATGGATTGTCGTCGCATAGCCATGGTCGATCGCCGCGTAGCTGTCGGTCGAGACCGTCACATTGCGCTCCTCGCCATTGCGCCCCTTGCCGTCGAGCTTGGCCGCGATCCGGCTCTCCTCCACCGACGCCACGGTCCCAAGCATGCCGTTCTTCACCCCGAGTTCGCGATTGTTCTCCAGGAACACGACCCGATCGCCGGGCGCGAAGGACCGTTTGCCGTAATTGGTTTCGAACACCCGCTCGCGGCCAAGCCGACCTTGCTCCCCCTCCCCGCGCGCCAGCTCGCCGGCCTCCTGACGCGCCGCGCGGATATCGGCATTGAGCGCCCGGACATCGACCCGCCGATGCGCCATCGCGACGCGCGAGCCCTCGGGCCGCTCAGTGGCGTCCGCCATATAGTCGGCGACGATCGCCGCCCGCGCCGCGTCCCGCGTTTCGCTGAACCGAACCCCGCCACGTTCGGCATAAGCAGAAAGCCCCTCACCCGTCCTGTGCCGGGCAAAATCGCCGGACGCCTCACGCTGCCAGTCCTCGCGCTGCCGGCGGATGTCCTGCAGCTCGGCGAACCCGACCCGCTCCGCGATCGCGCGGAACGGCGCGCCGGCCCCGATCGCCTGCAACTGCTCCTGATCCCCAACCAGAACGATCTTCGCGCCGGTGCGCTCGGCCTCGGAGACGAACCGCGCAAGCTGGCGCGACCCGACCATGCCGGCCTCGTCGATCACCATGACGTCTTTGGGACCAAGCTCGCCGCGACCGGCCTTCCAGCCATGCTCCCACGACGCCAACGTCCGCGAACCGATCCCTGACGCCTCCTCCAGCCCCTCGGCCGCCTTGCCCGACAACGTCGCGCCATGGACCGCATAGCCCTGCCGCTCCCAGGCGTCGCGCGCGGCTGCCAGCATCGTGCTCTTGCCGGCGCCGGCCAGCCCGACCACGACGGCGATCTGCTCCCCGCCGGTGACGTGCTCCACCGCCCGCCGCTGCTCGCCGCTCAGACCAGCCCGGTCGATCGCAGCATCCCGATCGGATTCCGACAGAGCCCCGCGCGCCACCTGGCCCGCCGTGTCAGCCGCAACCCCGCGCCGGATTGCACCATCCTGCACGGCAAGCGCCGCATCGACATGTGCCCCATCGACACCGTGCAATCGCGCCTCGCTCATCCGCACAGCCCCGGCCGCCATGCCACGCTCGAGCGCAATCATTTCCTTGGTCGAATATTTGGCCAGCGTGATCTCGCCGTTCTGATCGACCCGCTCCGCCTGAAGCTCGACCAGGGCATCCGACGCCATCACCTTGGCGAACGCCGCCTGGAACGCATCAGGCTGGTCAATCGAGCGATGCAGCGCCCGGGCCACATCATGGCGATCGAATACGCTCTTTTCGCCCGTGATCAGCGTCAGAACCTGTTCGGGCTTCTCCGCGATCAGATCGGCATTGCGACGCGCAGCATCCCCGTCCAGCCGGGTTCGCGACACCTCAACCCCTCTTCGCTCCATCTGGGTGGCGAACACCCCCATATGCTCGGTCGGCTCGATCTCCAGCCCGCGCTCCTGATGCGAGCGATGATCGATCCGGACATCATGACCTGCCGCCGCCAGCCGCTCGTTGGCGACCTGCTCCCACGACTGGCGGATCTCGCGCATCTGCATCGAGGAGGTCGGCAGCCCCTGCGACAGAAGCCACTTGTTCTCCCGCTCGATCGAGGTCTTGTCCAAGAACCCTTCCGACCCGACAGCCCGAACTGTCATCAGCAGATGGGCATGATGGTTGCGCACATCGGTCTCGCCATGCGGCGAATGGATCGCGACATCGACCGCCGTCCCATAGCGATCGGCCAGTCCCTGCGCGAACATTCGCGTCGCCTCCAGTCGCTCTTCCGCATTCAGCTCATGCGGCAAGGCAATCTCGAACTCACGCGCCACCCGGGCATCTTTCCGACCCTCAGCCGCCTCGGCCGCATTCCACAATGTCGCCCGATCTTTCGCCCATTCAGCATCCGACCCACGCGGCAACACAATCTCCGTATGCTCCACCCCGCCGCGCCGGGTAAAATCATGCGTGATGCCATCGCGCTCGTTGGTCAGCCGTTCGCCAGCGCGATAGGCCGCAGCTGCGACTGCGCTGCGGCCGGCACCACGGCTGATCGGCTTCATGCTGAGATGGTAGATCGCCAATTCGTGAAACCCTAGTTCGCGATCATGGTATCAGCCACTGAGTTGTGCAACAACTCGTAAGTGCGCACTTAAAGTGTCATCCGCTACGCTCCTGACGCTTCCCGTGGTCCACATGCGGCGCGCTTTGTGCTAGGCCGATCCGCGATGAGATTGGCATAACAGGTCGTGCTGGCGTGGCTCGAACTGTTCCAATGTTCGCGCGAGGGGTTGGCTCGTGCTGCTCGCGCCGTTAGAACCGGGCGCTCACTCTGACGGAGACGCCCCTATGGCGAAACGATCGATCGAGGAGCGGCTGGCCCAGCTCGATGCCCAACGCAAAACCCTGCAGGCCACGCTCGGTCGGCAGGAGCGCGCCAACGACACGCGGCGCAAGGTGCTGCTCGGCGCGCTCGTCCTGCAGCGGCTTGAGACCAGCAAAGACGCCGAGTTCGTCGACCGTGTGCGGGCATGGCTGAAGCGCGAGCTGCCGGGGTTCCTGACCCGCGACGGCGACAGGACGCTCTTCCCCGACCTGATCGAGCTCTCGGCCGGGGAGAAGGCCGCTGTCGCTGCGTCTCAGGTTATGGCGGATTCGGCTGCTGCGGGTGAGCGGGCCTGATGCTGGCCCGTATCGCCTTCACCAACATGTTGCGCGCCGCGTGGCGCGATCCGCTTTGGGCGATCGGCAGCGTCGTCTTTGGGCCACTCGCCGCGATCCACTACGTCGCCAAAGTCGCAGGCGTTGCCGGCTTCGTCACGGTCGCCCTGCTCTTCGGGGTCCATCTCGCCATGGACGCGATCGGCATGGCACGCACCTGGCTCCATATCGCCGGCAACCTGCTCGCCTGTCTGCTCGGGCTGATGACGCTGGCGCGCTTCGTGATGAAGCCGATGGTGGAGCATTTTGGCATGGTCGATGACGACGCCACCCATGGCTCGGCCCGCTTCGCCAACGACAACGAGGTCACCTCGCTGACGCGTGGCCGATCGGGTCTGCTGATCGGCCGTGACCCGATTACCAATAAGCTGATGCGCTATGACGGGCCGGCCCATCTGCTCACGATGGCGCCGACCCGCACCGGCAAGGGCATCGGCACGATCATCCCCAACCTCCTCACCGCCGATCGCTCCGTCATCTGCATCGATCCCAAGGGCGAGAACGCGCGCGTCACGGCCCGCGCCCGGGACCGCTTCGGCAAAGTCCATATCCTGGATCCCTTCGGCGTCACCGGCCTCCGCTCCGCCGCGTTCAATCCGCTCGAGCATCTCGATCCCGACGACATCGATGTCGCCGAGGAAGCAGCGACGCTGGCCGACGCGCTCGTATTCGATGCGCCGGGCGAAGCCGGCGAGGCGCATTGGAACGAGGAAGCGAAAGCGCTGATCGGCGGCGTCATCCTGTCGATGGGACTGTCAGGATTTCCGTGTGCGGGCGGCGGGTTGAACATCAGGCCGCCATGGCCCTTGTGAAGCGCTCGCCGAA
>JAIETL010000089.1 GCA_019745195.1 Beijerinckiaceae bacterium | reverse complement strand
GGCAAGGGCCCGATCAAGGCCGCCCAGCGCTCGCGCGTCGACGTCAAGGCGCCCGGCATCATCCCGCGCAAGTCGGTGCATGAGCCGATGGCGACCGGCCTCAAGGCGATCGACGCCCTGATCCCGATCGGCCGCGGCCAGCGCGAACTGATCATCGGTGACCGCCAGACCGGCAAGACCGCGGTGGCGCTCGACACGATCCTGAACCAGAAGGCGATCAACGAGGGAACCGACGAGAGCCAGAAGCTCTATTGCGTCTATGTCGCCATCGGTCAGAAGCGCTCCACCGTCGCCCAGTTCGTGAAGGTGCTCGAGGAGCGCGGCGCGCTCGAATACTCGATCATCATCGCCGCGACCGCGTCGGACGCGGCGCCGATGCAGTTCCTGGCGCCCTTCGCCGGCTGCGCCATGGGCGAGTATTTCCGCGACAACGGCATGCATGCCGTCATCATCTATGACGACCTCTCGAAGCAGGCCGTCGCCTACCGCCAGATGTCGCTGCTGCTGCGCCGCCCGCCGGGCCGCGAGGCCTATCCAGGCGACGTGTTCTATCTCCACTCCCGCCTGCTCGAGCGCGCCGCCAAGATGGGCGATGACGCCGGCAACGGCTCGCTGACGGCGCTCCCGGTGATCGAGACGCAGGCCAACGACGTCTCGGCCTATATCCCGACCAACGTGATCTCGATCACCGACGGACAGATCTTCCTCGAGACCGATCTGTTCTACCAGGGCATCCGCCCGGCGGTGAACGTCGGCCTCTCGGTCTCGCGCGTCGGCTCGGCCGCGCAGACCAAGGCGACCAAGAAGGTTGCGGGCAAGATCAAGGGCGAGCTCGCGCAGTATCGCGAGATGGCCGCCTTCGCCCAGTTCGGCTCCGACCTCGACGCCGTTACCCAGCGCCTGCTCAACCGCGGCGCGCGTCTGACCGAGCTCCTGAAGCAGGCGCAGTTCTCGCCGCTCAAGATGGAAGAGCAGACGGTCGTGATCTATGCCGGCGTCAACGGCTATCTCGACCCGCTGCCGGTCAACAAGGTCCGCGCCTTCGAGGATGGCCTGCTCGCGCTGGTGCGCGGCAAGCATGCCGACATGCTGGCCGAGATCGCCAAGACCAAGGATCTGTCGGACGCGAACGCCGCGAAGCTGAAGGACCTGGTCGCGGATTACGCCAAGTCGTTCGCGTAAGGCTTCCCGTCATGGTCGGCCTCGTGCCGGCCATCCACGTCTTGCTCGCTTCGGGCAGGGTGTCGGTGGGATCAAGGTGGTGAAGACGTGGATGCTCGGGACAAGCCCGAGCATGACGGGGTGAGAAAAACCTATGCCTTCATTGAAGGACCTCCGAAACCGCATCGCCTCCGTCAAGGCGACGCAGAAGATCACCAAGGCCATGCAGATGGTCGCGGCCGCCAAGCTGCGCCGGGCGCAAGCCGCGGCCGAGGCCGCGCGCCCCTATGCGGAACGCATGGAGACGGTTCTGGCCAATCTGGCGTCCGGCGTCTCCGGGTCGAGCGCGCCGCGCCTGATCGCCGGCACCGGCTCCGACAAGGTGCATCTTCTCGTCGTTTGCACCGCCGAGCGCGGCCTGTGCGGCGCGTTCAACTCCTCGATCGCGCGTCTGGCGCGCGACAAGGCGAATGGGCTCAAGGCCGAGGGCAAGACGGTCAAGATCATCTGCGTCGGCAAGAAGGGCTACGACCTTCTCAAGCGCCAGTTCGAGAAGGACATCATCGAACTGATCGACCTGCGCGCCTTCAAGCAGATCGGCTTCGCCAATGCCGAGACGATCGCGCAGAACATCCTCGCCCGCTTCAATGCCGGCGAGTTCGATGTCGCGACCCTGTTCTTCTCCAAGTTCAAGTCGGTGATCGCGCAGATCCCGACGGCCCAGCGCGTCATTCCCGCCGAGATTCCGGCCGACGCGCTCAAGACCGACGCGGTCTATGATTACGAGCCCGACGAGGGCGAGATCCTGGAGACGCTGCTGCCGCGCAACCTCACGGTGCAGGTGCTGCGGGCGATCCTGGAGAACGCGGCCTCCGAACAGGGCGCGCGCATGTCGGCGATGGATTCCGCCACGCGCAACGCCGGCGAGATGATCAAGAAGCAGACGCAGCTCTACAACCGCTCGCGCCAGGCGATGATCACCAAGGAACTGATCGAAATCATCTCCGGCGCGGAAGCGCTCTAACGCCTTTGAACGACGCCGGCCCGTCCGGCTGCCAGACACGCTGACCCGAGGTTCGTAAAACCATGGCCAAAGCCGCAACCAAGACCAAGACCGCCGCCGCCGAGAAGCCCGCCAACACCGGCACCGGCAAGATCGCCCAGGTCATCGGCGCCGTCGTCGACGTGCAGTTCGACGGCGTGTTGCCGGAGATCCTGAACGCGCTCGAGACGACCAATCTCGGCAACCGGCTGGTGCTCGAGGTCGCCCAGCATCTCGGCGAGAACACCGTCCGCACCATTGCGATGGACTCGACCGAAGGTCTCGTGCGCGGCCAGTCGGTCACCGACACCGGCTCCCCGATCATGGTTCCGGTCGGCGACGAGTGCCTCGGCCGCATCATGAACGTCATCGGCGAGCCGATCGACGAGGCCGGCCCGATCATGACCACCGCGACGCGCGGCATCCACCAGCCGGCGCCGTCCTATGCCGAGCAGGCGACGGACGCGCAGATCCTGGTCACCGGCATCAAGGTCGTCGATCTGCTCGCGCCTTACGCCCGCGGCGGCAAGATCGGCCTGTTCGGCGGCGCCGGCGTCGGCAAGACCGTGCTGATCATGGAGCTGATCAACAACGTCGCGAAGGCCCATGGCGGCTATTCGGTGTTCGCCGGCGTCGGCGAGCGCACGCGTGAGGGCAACGACCTCTATCACGAGATGATCGAGTCCGGCGTGAACAAGAAGGGCGGCGGCGACGGCTCGAAGTGCGCCCTGGTCTACGGTCAGATGAACGAGCCTCCGGGCGCGCGCATGCGCGTCGCCCTCTCGGGCCTCACAGTGGCGGAAGATTTCCGCGACAAGGGCCAGGACGTGCTGTTCTTCGTCGACAACATCTTCCGTTTCACGCAGGCCGGCTCGGAAGTGTCGGCTCTGCTCGGCCGCATTCCGTCGGCGGTCGGCTATCAGCCGACGCTGGCGACCGACATGGGCAATCTGCAGGAGCGCATCACCACCACCAACAAGGGCTCGATCACCTCGGTGCAGGCGATCTACGTTCCCGCCGACGACCTGACCGACCCGGCTCCCGCGACCTCCTTCGCCCATCTGGACGCCACGACCGTGCTCTCGCGCTCGATCGCGGAAAAGGGCATCTACCCGGCGGTCGATCCGCTCGACTCGACCTCGCGCATGCTCTCGGCCGACATCGTCGGGGCCGAGCATTACGCCATCGCCCGCCAGGTCCAGCAGATCCTCCAGCGCTACAAGGCGCTGCAGGACATCATCGCGATCCTGGGCATGGACGAGCTCTCTGAAGAGGACAAGCTGACGGTGGCGCGCGCCCGCAAGATCGAGCGCTTCCTGTCGCAGCCCTTCTTCGTCGCCGAAATCTTCACCGGCTCGCCGGGCAAGCTCGTCGCGCTCGAAGACACGATCAAGGGCTTCAAGGGCCTGGTCGAAGGCAAGTACGACCATCTGCCGGAGGCGGCGTTCTACATGGTCGGCTCGATTGACGAAGCCATCGAGAAGGCCCAGCGCCTGGCGGCCGAAGCGGCCTGATCCGGCTGTAACGAGCGGAAAGAGAGCCGATGGCCACCTTCAAGTTCGAACTCGTCTCGCCGGAGCGCATCCTGTTCTCGGGCGAGGTCGTCAGCGTCATCATCCCGTCCGTCGAGGGCGAGATGACGGTTCTGGCCGGCCATGCGCCGCTGGTCGCGACGCTGAAGGCTGGCATCGTCTTCGCCCAGACCGACGCCAGCAACGGCAAGGAATTCTTCGTCAATGGCGGGCTGGTCGAGATCAACCAGGCCTCGACGACGATCCTGGCCGAGCAGGGCCGCTTCATCGAGGATGTCGACACCGCCGTGCTCGACGCCGAGATCCTGACCGCCGAGACCCGCCTCGCCGGCACCTCGGACGAAGCCGAACAGAAGCGTCTGCACGATGTGCTGGTGCAGTTGCGCGAGTTCAAGGGCGTGTTCGAGCAGCGCAAGGCGGCGTGAGCCCGCCGCCATATCGGACTTTCGAAGGGCCGCGCGAGCGGCCCTTTTTCATGCGTAGCTGATGAACTCCATCAGCGAGCCGTCAGGATCGCGGAAATAGACGCTCGTTCCCTTGCCGCCGACGCCGATGCGCTGGACAGGGCCGAGCTCGATCGCGACGCCGACCTTGGCCAGATGCGCGATCGCGCCGTCGATCCGGCCTTGCCAGGTGAAGCAAAGATCGCTGCCGCCGGGCGGCACCGGGATGCGGGCCTTCGGATCGGGCTGCAGGTTCGGCCCGTGGCAGTTGAGCTGCGCCGCGCCGATGCGGTAGACGAAGCCAGCGCCGTTTTCGATCACCTGCGCGCCGATGACGTCTCGATAGAATGCGTTCGAACGCTCCCAGTCGGAGACGTGGATGACGCAGTGGTCGAAGGTGACGAGGCTCACGCAAGGCTCCGCATGTTCTGGGCCGCCATTACGTCATTGCGAGCGCAGCGAAGCAATCCAGCGTCTCGCGCAACCTCTGGATTGCTTCGCTGCGCTCGCAATGACGGCAATCACTCCCCCATCGCGATCAGGCTGGCATTGCCGCCCGCTGCTGCCGTGTTGACCGTCACCGTCTGCTCGGTGGCGAAGCGCATCAGGTAGTGCGGACCACCTGCCTTGGGGCCGGTGCCGGAGAGACCGTGCCCGCCGAAGGGCTGCACGCCGACCACCGCGCCGATGATGTTGCGGTTGACATAGATGTTGCCGGTCGAGAGCCGGCTCGTCACCTCCTCGACAGTGGTCTCGATGCGCGAATGCACGCCCAGCGTCAGGCCGTAGCCGGTCGCCTCGATGGCCTCGATGACCTTGTCGAGCTGGCCCGATTTCCAGCGCACGACATGCAGGATAGGGCCGAAATGCTCCTGGCTCAGCTCGCCGACGCTCTTAAGCGAGACGATGTGCGGGGCGACATAGGTTCCGTCCGAAGCCGGAGCGTCGCCCGCGAAACTCACCCGGCCGAGTTTGCGCATCGCCGCGATGTGGCCGTCCAGCCGCGCCTTGGCGGCGGCGTCGATCACCGGGCCGATATGGGTCTCGATCGCGCGCGGATCGCCGATGGTGAGTTCGCGCGCCGCGCCCTCGATCATCTCGATCATCCTGTCGGCGACGTCCTCCTGCACGACGAGCAGGCGCAGCGCCGAGCAGCGCTGGCCGGCCGAGCGGAAGGCCGACATCACGACATCGTCGGCGACCTGCTCGGGAAGCGCCGTCGCGTCGACGATCATGGCGTTGAGGCCCCCAGTCTCGGCGATCAGCGGCACGATGGGCCCGTCCTTGGCGGCGAGCGCGCGGTTGATGGCGCGCGCCGTGCCGGTCGAGCCGGTGAAGGCGACGCCGGCGACGGCCGGATGAGCGACCAGCGCCGCGCCCAGCGCCCCGTCACCGGGGACGAGATGCAGCACCGAGGCAGGAATGCCGGCCTCGTGAAGCAGGCGGACCGTCTCGGCGGCGATCAGCGGCGTCTGCGGGGCGGGCTTGGCGACGACGCTGTTGCCGGCGACGAGCGCGGCCGCGATCTGGCCCGCGAAAATGGCGAGCGGGAAGTTCCAGGGCGCGATGCACAGGAAGGGGCCGCGCCCGCGCAGGATCAGGTGGTTCTCCTCGCCGGTCGGGCCGGGCAGGGCGGTCGGCACGGCGAATTTCGCCTCCGCTTCGGCTGCATAGTAGCGGCAGAAATCCACCGCCTCGCGCAGTTCGGCGATGGCGTCGTCGTGGGTCTTGCCGGCCTCCGCCTGCAGCAAGGCGAGCAGGAGCCCACGCCGCTGCTCCATCAGGTCGGCGGCCTTGCGGAGGGCGGCAGCGCGGGTGCGTGCGGGTGTGCCGTTCCACGCCGCGAAACCGGCCTTTGCCGCCTTCATGGCGCGGTCGGCCAGCGCCGCATCGGCCTCGGCGACCGTGCCGATCGGCTTGCTGTCGATCGGGGAGAGAACTGCCCGCTTCGCGCCGCCGGCCGTCGTGCCGTCGATGATCGCTCCGGCCTCGGGAAAAGGCTTTGCGGCAGCGGCGGCGATCTCTGCCAGAAGCGCCTCCAAACTTTCGGCGTGGCCGAGTTCCACCCCGGCCGAGTTTTTCCGCGACGGGCCGAAAAGATCGGCCGGCAGCGGGATGCGGCGGTGCCGGGCAGCGCCTGCATGGCCGATGGCGTCGGCCGGCGGCACCAGCAACTCCGCGACCGGCACGTCGGGATCGCCAGATACGCTGACGAAGGAGGAGTTCGCACCGTTCTCGAGCAGGCGGCGCACGAGATAGGCGAGCAGGTCCTGATGCCCGCCGACAGGGGCGTAGGTGCGGCAGGCATAGCCCGCCCTGTCGGTCAGCAGCCGCTCGTAAAGCGCCTCGCCCATGCCGTGCAGACGCTGGAACTCGAAATTTGCCGCATCTCCCGCCATTTCGGCGACGGTCGCGACCGTCAGCGCGTTGTGCGTGGCGAATTGCGGAATGATCCGGGGACGAAGCGTCAGAAGCTGCGCCGCGCAGGCCTCGTAATTCAGGTCGGTCATCGCCTTGCGGGTGAAGACCGGGTAGTCGGCCAGCCCGCGCTCCTGGGCGCGCTTCAGCTCGGTGTCCCAATAGGCGCCCTTCACGAGGCGGACCATCAGGCGGCGGTCATGCTGCCGCGCCAACGCTGCGATCTGGTCGATCACGGCCGAGGCGCGCTTCTGATAGGCCTGGATGGCGAGGCCGAAGCCGTCCCAACCCGAAAGGGAGTCGTCGGCCATCACTGCGGCGACAACGTCGAGCGAGAGTTCGAGCCGGTCGGCCTCCTCGGCATCGACGGTAAAGTTGAGATCGTAGCGCTTGGCCTGCTGCGCCAGAGCGATCACCTTTGGCGTCAACTCGGCCAGCACGCGTTCGCGGTTGGTCGCATCGTAGCGCGGATGCAGCGCCGAGAGCTTGACCGAGATGCCCGGCCGGTTCGGCAACGGCTCGTTGCCGGCCGATGCGCCGATGGCATCGATCGCAGCGCTATAGGAGGCGAGGTAGCGGTCGGCGTCGGCTTGCGTGCGTGCGCCTTCGCCCAGCATGTCGAAGGAGTAGCGGTAGAGCTTTCCGGTTTTCGATCCGGCGCGCTTCAGCGCTTCCTCGATCGTCTGGCCGAGGACGAAGTGGCTGCCCATGACGCGCATCGCCTGACGGGTCGCGGTGCGGACGGTCGGCACGCCCAGACGCTTGGCGAGGCTGCCGATGATGCCGGTCGGCGTCTCGCCGGGCTGGATGACGCGGGCCGTGATGCCGAGCGCCCAGGCCGAGGCCGAGACGAGAAAGGCGTCCGACTTCGATTCGTGATGGGCGAAATCGCCCTGGCCGAGCTTGTCCTCGATCAGCCGGTCGGCGGTGGCGGCATCGGGCACGCGCAGCAGCGCTTCGGCCAGCACCATCAGCGCCAGCCCCTCCTTGGTCGAAAGCGAATACTCGCGCAGCAATTCCTCGATGCCGCCGAGGCCGACCTTGCGGGTGCGGATCGCCTCGATCAGCGAGGTCGCGCGCGCGTCGATGCGGGCCTTGGCGGCGGGCTCGCGCTTGCTCTGCGCCAAGAGCCGCGCCGCGATCGCGCCGTCGTCTTCGGCATAGGGTGCGCGAAAGAGCGGGACGGGCGTGGTTTCGACGAGGCGCGGGGCAGGGGCGGCCATGGCGTGCTTCCGGATGAGCGGCGGCGGGATGATCTGAAGCATCAAGTTTTTGACACCGGATTTCAACTCGCCATTCAGAGATGAATGCCTTATGATTTCCTGCTAAATCTCATTTTCCTAGTGGTTGATGAAGCGCGTCATTGCGAGCGCAGCGAAGCAATCCAGAAAGCGTAGAGCGAGACGCTGGATTGCTTCGCTGCGCTCGCAATGACGGGAGATGGATAATGCTCGACCGAACCGACCGCCGTATCCTTTCCCTCCTGCAATCCGACGGACGCATCGCCGGCGTCGAGCTTGCCGACAAGGTCGGGCTCTCGCCCACGGCCGTCGGCGAGCGGCTGAAGCGGCTGACGCGGGAGGGCTTCGTCACCGGCTATCGCGCCACGCTCGATCCGCTCAAGCTCGGCCTGAACCTGCTGGTCTTCGTCGAGGTCTATCTCGACAAGACGACGCCCGACGCGTTCGAGCGTTTCGCCGCAGCGGTGAAGCGCGCTCCCGAGGTGCTGGAGTGCCATATGGTCGCGGGCGGCTTCGACTATCTGGTCAAGACCCGCGTCGCGGACATGAACGCCTATCGTCGTTTTCTCGGCGAGGTGCTGCTCGCCCTGCCGGCGGTGCGCGAGACGCGCACCTACGCCGTGATGGAGGAGGTCAAGACCGACGGCGCGCTGCCGCTATAAGCAGCGCGCCGTCCGCTCATCAGCAGGGGCGGTCCGCCGCTTCGGGCCGCGCTCCGGCATCGTCGGCGGTCGTCGGCCCGCCGCGCGTTTTCCACAGCGAGACCGCCACGCCGCCGAGGATCAGCGCGAGCGTCACGCCGAGCGAGATCGCGGGATCGAGCTTCCCGACAAGCTGGTTCCAGAAGATCTTGGCGCCGATGAAGACGAGCACGAGGGCGAGCGCCGTCTTGAGATGCTCAAAGCGATGGACCATGGCGGCGAGGGCGAAGTAGAGCGCGCGCAGGCCCAGGATCGCCATGATGTTGGCGGTGAAGACGATGAACGGGTCTGTAGTGATGGCGAAGATCGCCGGCACCGAATCGACCGCGAAGACGACGTCAGCGACATTGATGACGATCAGAGCCAGAAAGAGCGGCGTGGCGTGAAGCAGCGTCTTTCCGGTCGCGGGATCAGGCAGGCGAACGAAGAAGCGCTCGCCATGCAGTGCGTCGGTCACGCTCATGCGCGTTTTCAGGAAGCGAACCAGCGGGTTCTTCGCGACGTCGGGGTTGGCCTCCGGCACGATCAGCATTTTCACGCCGGTCGCGATCAGGAACGCGCCGAAAACGTAGAGGACCCAGCCATATTCCTTTAGGAGCGCCGCGCCGACGCCGATCATCAATCCGCGCAGCACGATGACCGCCAGGATGCCCCAGACCAGCGCGCGGTACTGGTAGCGCGGCGGTATCGCGAAGAAGCCGAAGATCAGGGATATGACGAAGACGTTGTCGATCGACAGCGCCTTCTCGATGAAGAAACCGGTGAAATAGGTGACGCCGGCATGAGCGCCGTCAGTCGTTGTGAGATGGCCGGCCTCGAAGGCCCACCAGACGGCGACGCCATAGAGACAGGCAAAGCCGATATAGAAGGCGGAAAGCCTGAGACTGCGGGCGATGCCGATCTCGCGTTCGCCGCGATTGAGCAGTCCGAGATCGAAAGCGAGAAGAAGGAACACGATGGCGAGGAAGCCGCTCCACATCCAGAGCGGCTTGCCGAGCCAGTCGGCAAGCAGAATATCCATGTCCGGGCGCCTTTGGTTGCGTTGACGTCGAAGGCGGTTCCGACATCGCGGCCGCGTCATCCAGACGCACGCCACCAGAGGGGCCCGGCACTGCCTGCGGCCGAGATGGGACGCAGAAGCGCCTGTCGCAAGGGCAGCACTGGCGGTCTCGCCAAAAATCTCTGAATCGAACCGCGACCGCCGTTTTGCGGCTTGACCGGCGCTGCCTCTCGGTCAGTGTGAGGCGGCCGCGCGGCACGAACCTTGCTCGCGAGACGGCCAATGCCTGTCATGTTCGCCAAGGAGACCAAGATGCCCGCGCCGACAAGCCCGACCCTCTTCGGACGCCTGCATCGCCTGATCGGACGGCCCGCACTCGTCGCGAGCCTCGTCGCGGCGGGCCTCGCTGCTTTCGCGCCCGCCGCGAGCGCCCAGACCGCCGTCCGCTTCACGCTGGACTGGCGTTTCGAGGGGCCCGCCGCTTTGTTCCTGATGGCGCAGGAGAAGGGCTATTTCAAAGCCGAGGGGCTCGACGTCACCATCGACACCGGCAACGGCTCGCGCGAGGCGATCCCGCGCGTCGCGTCCGGCACCTATGATGTCGGCTTCGGCGACGTGAACTCGCTGATCCGCTTCCGCGACGAGAACCCCTCGGTCGATCTCAAGGCCGTGATGATGGTCTACGACAAGCCGCCCTTCTCGATCGTGGGCCGCAAGAGCCGCGGCGTCACGGCGGATGTGAAGTCGCTTGAAGGCAAGAAGTTCGGTGCGCCCGCCGCCGACGCCGCCTTCGCGCAATGGCCGATCTTCAAGACGGTCAACAAGCTCGACGACAGCAAGATGCGGCTGGAGAATGTCGGCTTCCCCGTGCGCGAGCCGATGCTGGCCTCCGGCGAGGTCGACGCCGTGTTCGGCTTCGCCAACTCCTCCTTCATCAATCTGAAATCGCGCGGCGTGCCGGTCGACGACATCGTCGTGATGCTGATGGCCGATTATGGCGTCGAGCTCTACGGCAACGTCATCATGGTCTCGCCGAAGTTCATGGCCGAGAAGCCCGAGGCCGTGCGCGGCCTGCTGCGCGCCATCACCAAAAGCGTGAAGGAAACGGTAGCGAATCCCGATCTCGGGGCGCAGCTCGTGATCAAGCGCAACGACGTCGCCAAGGTCGAGGTCGAGCTTGAGCGCCTCAAGATGACGCTGGAGCAGAACGTCATGACGCCCTGGGTCAAGGCGAACGGTTTCGGCGGCATCGACAAGGCCCGCTGGGAGCGCGCCGTCGAGCAGATTGGCCTGACCTTCACCTTCAAGGACAAGGCGAAGGCGGCGGACGCGTTCGTGGATACGTTCCTTCCGGCTTCGGCGGAGCGCGTGTTCTGACGCCACGGTTGCCGGACCCGGTTCCTCCCTTCCCCCTTGTGGGGAAGGGTATGGGGATGGGGGGCGAACGACCGGGCGAGCGAAGGCTTGCCGGGCGCTGGTATCGGCGGCTCGTGCCGAACCTAAATCGCTCGCTTCGACTTTGCGCCCCCCCACCCCCAACCCCCTCCCCACAAGGGGGAGGGGAGTCCTCCCATAGCCCGGAGCCCGCTTGACCGCCTTCGTCGAACTTCATGATGTCACCCATGTCTATGGCGGCGGCGATGGTCCGCCGGCCGTCGAGGCACTGTCGCTGAAGGTTCGCGAGGGCGAGTTCGCCGCGATCGTCGGCCCGTCGGGCTGCGGCAAATCGACGATGATGAAGCTCGCCACCGGCTTGCAGCGGCCGAAATCCGGCACGGTCATCGTCGCCGGCAAGCAGGTGGTCGAGCCGATCAAGATCACCGGCATGGCCTTCCAGAACCCGGTGATGCTGCCCTGGCGCACGACGCTGGAGAACCTTTTGCTGCCGCTGGAGATCGTCCAGCCGCACCGCTCGCGCCTGCGCAGCCACAAGGCGGAGTATGTAGCCCGCGCCGAGGGTCTGCTGGAGACGGTCGGTCTCAAGGGCATGGGCTCGAAGTTCCCGTGGCAGCTCTCGGGCGGCATGCAGCAGCGCGCCTCGCTCTGCCGCTCGCTGATCCACGAGCCCAAGCTTCTGATGCTCGACGAGCCGTTCGGCGCGCTCGACGCCTTTACGCGGGAAGAGCTCTGGTGCGTGATCCGCGATCTGCATGCGCAGCGCGGCGTCACGGTGATCCTCGTCACGCACGATCTGCGCGAAGCGGTGTTCCTCGCCGACCGGGTGTTCTGCATGTCGGCCCGGCCCGGCCGCATCATCGCCGAGCGGGAGGTGACGTTTGCGCGCCCTCGCGATCTGGAAGTGACCTACACGCCGGAGTTCGCGGCGATCGTGCATGAGCTGCGCGGCCATATCAGCGCGGCGAGGCAGGCGGCATGACGCGCTCCACCTGGCTCAAGCTTGCGCCCTATCTCTTCACCATCGCCTTTTTCCTGCTCTGGGAAGCGGCTTGCCGTGTTTTCAAGATTTCGGGCTTCATCCTGCCGCCGCCGACCGCGATCTGGGCGGCGCTGTTGCAGTACCAGAAGCCGCTCTACACCAACGCCTTCCACACGCTCTGGATGACGTCCTTCGGCTTCGGGCTGTCGATCGTGTTCGGCCTGGCGCTCGGACTGCTCGTCGGCTCGTCCAAGCTGATCTATGCCGGGCTGAACCCGCTGCTCGTGGGTTTCAACTCGATCCCGAAGGTCGCGGTGGTGCCGATCCTGGTGATCTGGTTCGGCGTCGGCTGGCTGCCGCCGGTGTTGACCGCCTTCGTGATCTCGTTCTTCCCGATCGTGGTCAACGTCGCAACGGGCTTGGCCACCATCGAGCCCGAGACCGAGGACGTGATGAAGGCGCTGGGCGCGAGCCGGCTCGACATCATGACCAAGGTCGGGATTCCGCGCTCGCTGCCCTATCTGTTCGGCGCGCTGAAGGTCTCGATCACGCTGGCCTATGTCGGCTCGGTGATCGGCGAGCAGAACGCATCGAATCTCGGCCTCGGCAACCTGATCACCCGCGCCTCGGCCGATTTCAACGTGCCGCTGATCTTTGCCGCGCTGATCGTGCTGGCGATCCTCGGCGTGTTTCTCGTGGCGATCGTCGACATCGTCGAGAACCGGATGACCGGCTGGGCCAAGCGCTCGCAGATGGGGAATGCGTGACTTTCCCGTCATTGCGAGCGCAGCGAAGCAATCCAGGAGGGCGTAGAGGGAGACGCTGGATTGCTTCGCTGCGCTCGCAATGACGAAGAGGTGACAGGCCAAGGCACCCTGCCTATCGTGCCGCGCCTTTCCGCCGGACCCGACAGCTTGCTCCTTCCCGATCTCCGCGACTACGACGCGCTTCGCGCCGCCTTCCGCTGGGCCATCCCCGCGCGTTACAACATCGCCGTCGACATCTGCGACCGCTGGGCCGCGCTCGATCCTGACCGAACCGCGATCATCGAGGTGTCGCAGGACTGGCGCGCCAGCGCCGTCTCGTTCGGTTATCTGCGCGAAGCCTCCAACCGGCTGGCGAATGCGCTGCGGTCTCGCGGCGTCGCGCGCGGCGACCGGGTTGCGATCCTGCTGCCGCAGGGCAGGGCGGTGCTGACCGCTCATATCGCGGCCTACAAGCTCGGGGCCATCGCCGTGCCGCTGGCGGCCTTGTTCGGCGTCGATGCGCTGGCCTATCGGCTTGGCGACGCCGGCGCGAAAGTTCTGGTGACGGATGCGGCCGGGCTCGCCAAGGTCGGCCAGATCGCTGAGCCTTTGCCGGAGCTGGCGCTGACGATCTCGACCGATGGCGCGCAGGGAGCCGCGCTCGGCTGGGACAGCCTGCTGGCGTCGGCCAGTCCGGATTTCGAGCCGGTGGACACAGGGCCCGACGATCCGGCGCTGATGATCTACACCTCGGGCACGACCGGGAACCCCAAGGGCGCGCTGCATGGCCATCGCGTGCTGCCCGGCCATCTGCCGGGTGTGCAGATGCCGCATGAGTTCCTGCCCCGACCCGGCGACATCGCCTGGACGCCGGCCGACTGGGCCTGGGCGGGGGGTCTGCTCAACATGCTGCTGCCGGCCCTGCATTTCGGCGTGCCTGTCGTCGCGCGGCCGGTGACGCGGTTCGAGCCGGAAGAGGCGTTCCGGCTGATGGCGGAGCAGGGCATCCGCA
The DNA here is from genome assembly GCA_019745195.1 of Beijerinckiaceae bacterium. Lineage (GTDB taxonomy): Bacteria > Pseudomonadota > Alphaproteobacteria > Rhizobiales > Beijerinckiaceae > Allobosea. Next base: position 4,237 of record JAIETL010000089.1, on the reverse strand, counting down.
ACGCCTTCGTGCCGCCGACCGCGCTCAGGATGCTGCGCAGCGTCGACAGGCCGCGCGAGCGCTTCGGCTTCGATCTGCGCACGGTCGCGGCCGCGGGCGAGGCGCTGGGCGCGGAGACGCTGCATTGGGGCCGCGAGGCGCTCGGGCTCACCATCAATGAAGCCTATGGCCAGACCGAGTGCAATCTGGTGTTGGCCTCCTGCGCCGCCATCGGCGTCAGCCGGCCGGGCGCCATCGGCAAGGCGGTGCCGGGCCACGAGGTCGCGATCGTCAGGGCCGACGGCACGGTCTGCGCCGACGGCGAGGAGGGCCAGATCGCGGTGCGCCGGCCCGACCCTGTGATGTTTCTCGGCTACTGGAACAATCCGAAGGCCACGGCGGAGAAATTCGTCGGTGACTGGATGACGACCGGCGATCAGGGCGTGCAGGACAGCGACGGCTATGTGCGCTTCATCGGCCGTGACGACGACGTCATCACCTCGTCGGGCTACCGGATCGGGCCCGGCGAGATCGAGGACTGCCTGCTGAAGCACGAGGCGGTGTCGCTGGCGGCCGTCGTCGGAAAGCCCGACGCGCTGCGGACCGAGATCGTCAAGGCCTTCGTCGTGCTGAAGCCCGGGCGCACGCCGTCGGATGCGTTGGCCGCCGAGCTTCAGGCTTTCGTGCGGCGGCGGCTCTCGGCGCATGAATATCCGCGCGAGATCGCCTTTCGCGACGAGCTGCCGCTGACCACGACCGGCAAGATCATCAGGCGGCTCCTGCGCGCGGAAGCCTCGCGCGGGGAAGCCTGAAGAACGAGCGCTTCAGCGCGTCGCGGGCGCGCGCGGCGAGATCGCGCGGCTTCAGCGCGCCCTGGGGGGCAAGCCGGATCTCGCCATGGCTGGCGGCTGCCGTTCCGAACACCGGCGCGCCGCCCGGCAGCAGGATCGCGCGGGCGGGCGCGGTCTGCCCCAGCATCGCGAGCAGAACCAGTTCGGGCTCGAAGGGCGCGAATGCGTCGTCCTGAACGGAGGCGAAAAGCCAGCGCTTCTCGCCCCGTCCGAGCAGGATCACCCCGGCGATCGGCCGCTCGCCGAGCATCAGCAAAGCGACGCGGCATTGCCTTGTGCGGGCGAGCCCGCGCGTCATGGCGCGCACGAAGCCGGCCTCGCGCGTGTCCTGCAGCATCGCCGCGCCCGCGCGGGCGCGGCTGCCCGATGCCTCCATGGCCAGCAGGATTTCGACCGCGTCGCGCAGCTTGATGCGCGACCCGCTTTCCAGCAGCGTGACCTTGCCCTGCCGCGCAAGCGCCTCGCTGAGCGCCGCCGCCTTGTTGGGGCTCGCCATGGCCAGCCGCGACCGCGCGGGCCTGCTCGCGGGCTGCAGGGTCGCGGAAAGGCCGAGCCCCTCGGCGGCTCGCAGGACCGCCGTCGTCAGCGGACCTTCGAGCGAGACCTGGCGCAGGATGAGGCCATGGCCTTCGAGCCGCCAGTCCGCGCGCAGACTGAGCACGGCCTCGATCACAGCCTGCGCCCGCAGGCGGTCGAGTAGCGGTGCGCCATCGAAGATCCGCCTGTCGGAGAAGCCGATCAGTTCGTCCGGCACGAACAGGCGGTCGCGCGGGAAACAGGGGACGAGCCCGATCAGCCGGCGCTGCGGCTCGTCGGCTTCCCCCTGCCAGGCGAGGATCGCGACGGCGTCCCGGAAGGCGACGAGGTGCTGCGCGGCGGCGAGCGCGAAATCCGGCTCGAAGAACAGGTTGGACGCGATCGCGCGGCCGGCGAGATCGGTCCAGGCGTCACGGATGCCGGCGCAGGCCTGCAGCGGCCTGATCTCGATCCGGATCGGAGCATCGGAGCGATGGCGCGCGGCCTGCGGTGTGGCTGAGGCGGCGACCCCCGGGGAGCTGCCCTTGAAGGCGACGATTGCGTTCATCTGGCCCTGCCTGCGGTTCCGCTGCATCGTTCCGGCGCCGGCCTGTGCCAAAATGACAAGGTTTTGCGCGCGCAACGACCGATCGCCCGACAGGCTTCAAGATCAGGGCCAGCGGGGCCGGGGGTCAGGCCGGCGTGGATTGCTTCCCGGTCTGGCCGAGGAACGCCGCCCAGAGCCGCTCGACCAGGGCCGGCTCGATGTCCTTGACGATCAGCACGAGGCGCGAGCGCCGCTCAGTGTCGGGCCAGGCGTCGAGCAGGACGGGCGGATGCATGATCTGCTGCACGGCATGCACCAGCAGCGGCCGGCCTGGCTGCTCCTTCAGCCCGACCAGCCCCTTGAAGCGCAGCAGCTTCGAGCCGTGGGTCGAGCGCAGCAGGGTCCAGAACAGGTCGAAGGTCGCCTGCGCGACCGGCTGTTCCGCCGTCAGCGTGAAGGCGCGGATCGTCTCATCGTGACGGTTCACATCATGGCGGTGGGGGTGAGCGTGGTGATGGCCGTGGTCGTGACCATGGTCGTGATGATGATGATGGTCGTGGTGATGGTGATGGTCATGCGGCGCGGCCAGCGTCTCATGGGCCAGCCAGCGTGTCAGATCGAGCGGCCGCCTGGCCAGATCATAGAGGCCTGCGCCGATCAGATCGGCCGCAGGAGCATCGGTCTCCAGCAGTGCGATGCCGGGGTTGAGCGTCATGAGCCGCTGGCACAGCGCATCGACGGCTGGCGCGTCAATGGCGAGGTCTCGCTTGGTCAAGACGATGCGGTCGGCCGCTACGACCTGCCTGCGGGCTTCCTCGTGCTCGTCGAGCGTGGCCATGCCGTTGACGGCGTCGACCAGCGTCACGACGCCGTCGAGCCGGAAGCGCAAAGCGAGATAGGGGTGGTTGATCAGCACGTTGAGGATCGGCGCGGGATCGGCGAGCCCCGTCGTCTCGATGACGACGCGCTTGAACGGCGTGATCCTGCCATTGTCGTGGCGTCGCAGCAGGTCTTCCAGCGTCACGATCAGGTCGTCGCGGATGGTGCAGCACAGGCAGCCCGAAGCGAGCAGGATCATGCTCTCCTCAACGCCCTCGATCATCAGGTGATCGAGCCCGATCTCGCCGAACTCGTTGACGATCACGACCGTCTCCGAAAGGGCTTCGTCTTTCAGCAGGCGGTTGAGCAGCGTCGTCTTGCCCGCTCCCAGAAAGCCGGTCAGCAGGGTCAGGGGAACGGGCGTCGGGCGTCTTGCGTCGTGTCTGGGATCTTGCATCGCGGCGGTCCGGGAGGCGTCAGGCCGCTGCCGGCCGGCGGAGCTTTTGTTCCAGTATTACATTGGCCATGATCGCGGCGACGACAAGGCCGCCGCCGGCATATTGCAGCAGGCCGACCCGTTCTCCGAGCACGACCGCCGCCACCGCGACCGCGAAGACCGGTTCGGCGCAGAAGGCGAGGCCGGCCGGGCCGGGCGCGACGCGGGCCAGCGCGAGAACCTGCAGCAGGAAGCCGGCGAGATAACCGCCGATCGTGACCGCGACCGCCAGCGGCGCGAGCGCAAGGCTTTGGGGCGGCAGCAGACCGCTGGTCGCCTGCACGATCGCCAGCGTCACCGGCAGGATCAGCAGGTGAGACCAGAACAGCTTGGGCAGCAATCCCGTGGTCGCGCTCGCCGAAGCGGCGAAGAACTGCGTCGCCGCGAAAACGCTTGCGGCCATGGCCAGCGCCAGCCCGCGCGGATCGAGCCCGTGGAAATCCGGTCCGACGACCATGGCGACGCCGCAAAAGGCGATCAGCGCCACGACGAGCCGGTCGGCGCTGAAGCGGGCCCTGGTCACCAGCGGCTCGGCCAGCACGATCAGGATCGGAAAGGTGTAGAACACCACCGCCGCGACCGTGACCGGCAGGAAGGCGACCGAGGAGAGATAGGCGCAGCCGACCAGCGCGCTCATCAGGCCAAACAGCGCCAGCGCGCGGCGTTCGCGCGCCGGAACCTTCAGCGAGGCGCGCCAGATCAGCGTGGCCGCCAGAACCAGCGCCAGCATGATGAAGACGCGGTAGAACACCAGCAGCGGGCCGGCGAGCCCGGCCTGGCCGGCGATCTGGGCGCTGACGATGTTCGTGCCATAGGCGGCGGCCGAGGCGAGCGCCAGCAAAAGGCCCTGCCGCGTCGCGGCAGCACTGCGTCCGGCGATCACGCGCTCATGCTCAGGCGTCGGGCTTTGTCTTGGGTTTGGTCTTGGCCTTGGCCTGCGGCGCGGCGGTCTTGGTGGTCTCAATCTTCGCGGGCTCTGTCCTGGCCTTCGGCTTCGCCAGAAGCGGCCGCGCGGGCGCCGGCTTGCCC
>JAIETL010000028.1 GCA_019745195.1 Beijerinckiaceae bacterium | reverse complement strand
GACGACATCCGCGATCAGGCTTTTGATGCGCCCGATCGCTTGCCCGCCGACTGAGCAGGCGGCCGGCTCGCGACCGCGGCATAGGCCGCCAGCAGGCTATGCAGATTCGCTTCCGGCGAAACGGACGGCCTTGGCGACGGCGACTTGGCCAGGGCCAGGATGCGCTGCCTGGCAAAGGTCAGGCAGCGGATCCGCATCATCACGGAGAGCTGCGCCATTGGCCGGGAGATCGGCGGATCGAGCTCCAGCGGCCACTTTCCTTGCATCGTCGGCGCGTTCGCCTGGCGTCGCGAACGAGCCGTTACTATCGAAGACCACCCGCTCACAATTATCCGGCACGGTCGGAGGAGGCGCTGTCGCGAGTGCCCGAATGATCCCGTCGAGCGAATATCCTTTGACGGTATCGGCGAGAAGGTAGAGCTCGCTTCCTCCTTCGGGATAGTACATTCCCTTCCACAGAGGCTTGGCCAAGGACCAGTTGTTCTGGCGCGCCCAAGCCTCCCGCTCCTCAATCTTGGAGGGCATGCTGGCAGCATAGGGCTCGTCCGCTGCGACATGATGTTTCGCACTTGGATCGTACCAGGCGCTGCCATGGTCTCGCCCCGGCAAGCGACTGTCGCGTCCTCGACGAGGTTCGACGCGGGCGCCTGACGGGCGCAAGCCGGTAATATCCATGAACTGCAGCACTCTTGCGGCGCCGCATGTCCGAGCCAAGGCGGTTCCGGCGGAATCTGGCCGATAGTCTTCTACGACATGATCTGAAGCGTAGCGTCTGAAGCGACCGAGCTTGTGGGCATGCCTGTACTGCGTAGGCTTTACCAGTTCGTCGAGAGGCTTCGATACCAACACGCGGATGGTTTCGCGGCCGGCGGCCCTTGTTTTGCCATCCCGCCAGTAGGTCGAAACGTAAATGGGGTATTTCAGGGCTTGGATCTCGAGCGGCTCATCAGCCAAGGATCGGCGTGCATGTTGAAAGTTTGCAAACCCTGAAACCCGGGATGCTTCGTCAAGCGCCTTGGCGTGCTTGATGTTGTCGCGCTTGGAAATCGTCTTGGCGAGGCGCTTGATGCCCTCAATTGAGGACGGTCGAATGTCTATCGTGGACATGCCAGTTCTCCTGGCTCGTTCTGAAGCGTCGCCCGTCAACCACCTCGCGAGCCCGAACATGACATGGACGGGAGAGTTCGCAACGGCAGTGCTGTCAACAGCTTCGCAACGACGGGCAGCGCGCTCCTGCCAAAGAGCCTAGAATCCATACTATTGTTTTTCATGCTCGGGAAGGGGCCGGCAGTCGCGGCAGTTTTGCCTGGGATACGACTAGGCCAGCCCGGTTACCTCTGTGTAGAGCTTTCGAAGGTGCTCATCTGACATGTCGAGGATGGGTTCATACATAAAAGCGTTGAGATGGATGTTCTCTGGTGTCATCAGCATCACTTTCTCAAGCGTCTTCATGCTTCCATGCCCGGGATTGTCATCACGGAACCGTTTCAAAAGTTGCGGCGTCTGATTATATTGGATGGTATTTAGAAATGCTTGGTCTGCGATCTTTTTGACCATGTACTCCTCCGCCCTCAGCCGAATGGCGATGGAAAGAAGGATCTTGTTTTCAAAATTCATTCCATCGCCAGCTGCAAGGCATTCGGTCGCCAGTTTGTAGATTGCTGCCGAAACGAGATCAGCCGCGTCCGACGGCGCCGTCGTGGTGCCAAAAAGGCTATTGTATATGGCGCATAGATCATTCTGTGTGATCGTGGCCGTATCGGCCTTCCAGTGGAGCAGCGATGTGAGCCGAAGATAGTCTGGATCCTGCTCGCCTTTCGTAAACTCCAGGAGATTCCGCATAAAGGGTATTGAGGCGATACGCTTCTTGGGATCGGTATAGAATGCCTTCTTCCAGTCATTGACGAAAACATTGTCGATCCCGGTAGCTTTGGTCAGCGTGATACCTGTGGTTCCTTTGGAAACCATCAGACAGTTCGCATAACCGACGAAACGACTTTTTATCGTGCGAAAAAAATCAAAATTATGGGTCAGAATAACTTGGCGGAACGTGTCTCCGTCGGAAATGTCCTTCAGGTACTGAATGATGGCATATTTATTCTTGTAATCGAACGAGTCCGCGATGTCGTCGACCACCATCAGCGTCGGTGTCCCGGCCTTCAGTCGCGCCTGGATCTCAAAAATAATGTTGAGGACATAAAGAGCCTTTTTCTCGCCGGTGCTGAGTGCCGCTATCAATGCTGTCCGATCGACTGCTGCGGACTCAGCGCCATCTTCGAATGTGAACCCAAGGCTCAGCATTGGTTCCTGGCCGAGGATCACCTCGGTGCGGTTCTTGGGCACAAGCTTGAAGGGGACAAAAAATCGGTCGTTAAAGATCTCAATGACCTCTTCCCACTGTGTCCTTTCCTTCGCTGCCTCAGCTTCAATCTCGCTTCGACGTTTCTCTGCAGATTTGTATTTTTCGACGACGTCGCGGTACAAGTCGTAATACTTCTTCAGATACGACTTCCAAACCTCTTCTCGAAATGCGTCTAGATTTTCGAGATGCGGTAGGAGTTCCTCATGATTTGAAAGGTAGGCCTCAAAGTCGCGAACATTGGTATTTTTTGTAATGGCTTTCTCGACGGCGTCAAATTTCTTTCGGAGTACGGCATCGGTGCTGATGGTTTCCTTTTCTTTGGTGATCAGCTCTTCCAACTGCTCTTTCGTGGTGATTTCTTTCGGTGAGTCAGAGTTAAGTCGAATAGAATGTTTTGCCTGGAAGAAACCATTGTCGGCGAGGTTTTTAGCGATGGTTCCAGCGTTATAATAGGTGAATATCCCTTTTTTGAAGTAGACGGACGCTGCGAGGAGTTCATTATATTTTTGGATGTACTCTTGGATGAGCACCTTGACGTCTTTGCCGCCGAGGAAAGAGACCACCTTTTCGTCGAAAAGGACATCATATGTGACATCGGCAAACGGGGCGTCTTTTTGAGCTGCCAACTCATCGTCCACTCGCAGTAGCGCTTTGTAGAATTGATCATCGCCTTTGGTGAAGGTCGCTGACACTTCTTTTTCGAGATTTCGCTTGGATCCGGACTGCGCCTTCAATGCTTTTAAAAGCAGCTCCTTCGCAGCTTCGGACTCTTCATGCAGCTTTTCATATTCAAGCCTTAGCTGCGCGTTGACCAGAAGAGTGGACGTGCGCTCGCTGTGTCCGAAAACTTCATCGTATGGCTGCACAACGAGAATAGTCTCGGGCGTCAGCTGTGCTCCAGTCTCGTCGGCGATCGAGCGCTTTGTCACTCGCGCAGGAAATATGGTATCGCTGGAGGCGGTTCCTTTAGCAACGTCGTGAAAGGTGCGAGCGAGTGAGGACTTCATCGCACCATTCGGCGCGTAAATTGCGTATGCTTTTGCCTTTTTGAAATCAAAATTATTGGCAAGCTTCTTGATACCGTAACAATGCTCAAGGTCGACGGCGAGCTTTTCCATTTACATCCCCCTGTTTGATTTGGGAGAAGGCTATACGACGCAACCGGCGAGCGCGAGGTCTGGCGGCGTCTGAAACGTGGCGCTAAACAGAAATCTTGTGCACGTGGATGCCGGGCACGACCTGTTCCGCAATCTCGCAAATATGCCTGTGATGGGTGGAGGCTGTGTGGAAACGTGCTGGCCTGGTAGGCTTTTTGGAGCGATCGGAGACTTGCGGGGGGCTGGGTCGTCGAGAGCTCCCTGCACCGTTGACATGTCGACCAGCGGTGGCGCCATCCGATCCTTTATGCTTGTGCGGCATGATGCTGCGATGATGGCTGAGGAGGGCCGTTTTCAGTGTCACATCATGTGAACGGGATCGCTATTGTTAAAGGTCGTTGCGAGTCCCATCGACAGCAAGCCGCCGTGAGGTGGCTTATCCGCCCGTTGCCCTCCCACACTCATGCCCACGGCAGGCTCCGATAGAATTCCTGGACTAGGACGTACATCTCGTCGAAGTCCGGCAGGGCGCCGATCTCGACCTCCATGGTGTGCCAGTTGGCTTGGGCCAGGCGCTTGATCTCCGGATCCTCGAACGTGTCGCGGTCCACAGCGACGTCGCGCGCCCCGGATTTCTGCAGAAACGCGTCGAGGACGCGGGCCTTGGCAGTACCATCAAGCGCAATGTGCTGAATCAACCAGGCGATATCGTAAACGTCCTGGCGCCGCTGGCGCTTCCGGATCACCTGTTGGACTAGGGCCCGCAGCTTCTCGGCGATCAGCTCCTCGAGGCTGTAGGCGTGAACGGTTCCTTCGGTGTGTCCCACCTCGAGAACCTGGACGTTGATCACCGGCTCCTTGAACGAGATGTCGACGCCCAGCACTTCGGTCGCCTGGCCCCTGTCGAACCCTTTGGCGGCGCCGGTGCCCTTCTCGGCGATGCCGATGGTCATCTGCAGTGCTGACCCCTGGGCAGTTTCAAAGGTCTTGCCGGGTTCGCGGGAAATCTTCTGGACCCGCATAAGCAGGTCCAGATAGCCCAGATCGACCGCGGCGGACGTCATTGCCTTGTCGAGATTGTCCCTGATCTCGCTGGCGAACGGCTCCGGCGGGACCGCCGCCGTGAAATCGACGTCGCCGGTCTGACGGCTGCTACCGTAGAACGCCGACATCAGAATGCCGCCCTTCAGATAAAGGGCGTCGCGCAGCTCCGGTGTGCGGGCCACCGCATGCAGAAGGATGTGGGTCACCTGACGCTGACGATGACGCACGGGATCGGCCGTGACGGCATCGACCCAGGCATCAAGATCAGCCGGCGGTGGGGAGGAATTCGGATTCGACATTCAAGGAGAGCATCCACTTCTCCGAGAAGATTGCCAAGTAGGGCGCGCCAGAGTCGAGCTTGCGGGAGCCGCCTCTTTGGGCAAATTTCTGCCAGGCGTCGATCCGGTGGTCGCGGGCTTCCGCCAGGGTCTCAAGAAGATACCCAGCCCGCACCTTGATGATGCTCTGATCGTGGCCGTCGACCGCTTTGATGATTTCGTCCAGGTAGGTCTTGGCTTCCCCTGCCCACACCTCGAGCACGTGGTTGATGCCGCCGCAGAGTTCCGGCCGGTCGATCATCTGGACAAACACTTCGCCGATCGCCGGTATCCGGGCGAAGGATCCCCGGATCGGCCTCAGTTCGGTTCGATGTTTGGTCGTGTGCCTGTCGAGCGCCCGCCCACGCAACGTTTCGGGCAAATCGATCTTTTCCAGCGGCATGCGGGTCGGCGCGCTCAGCTCGAAGCGCTCGTCGATCTGCACATGCGCATAGTCTTTGGCGATTTTGGCATCGCGCTGCTCACGCCAGAGCTTCACCTCGGGGGTGGATATGACCAAGCCGGCCGGGCTCCGGTTGGTCAGTCCATAGCGCTGCATGGCAGACAAATGGGACAAGTAGCAGAACGGGTCGACCAAGGCGCTGATCTCTTCGGCGCTGGCATCCGGCACATCGGCTATGCGCAGCACTTTGTAATGCTGACCGCCGGAACTGGGATCGCGAGGCTCACCGTCATTGACGCCCGGGTAGAAGTCCTCGTCTGGCCGCGCGTACCGGCCTTTGAGCAACGATCGGATGCGGCTTCGCAGGGTGTCTCGATTGGCGACGCTGGAGCTTTTGACCCGCCGGATCGGTACCCCGTCCACGGCCTTGTCGCTGATCAATTGGCGGAGAATCAAGAATAAGGCATACTCCGTAACTACCGGTCGCTGGTTCGCGACAAGCGCTTTTCTCAGAGCTGCATCAATTCCAATCACGTGTGCCAACCGCTAATGTCCTTAGGACATTAGCGGTTGGCACACTGGATGTCAATGAATCATTCTCAGCAGGTAAGCCATTGAAATTACTGGAAATGACGATTTTTACCAGTCACCAATGTCAAATGTCCTCAGGACATTTGACATTGGTGACTTGGCCAAATGTAGATAGCGCTGTCAACTGGCCTTGTCAAGGCAAAATTCAAATTTTTTAAACTGACCGGACTGCGTTCTGGAAACGAACGGCAATTATCGCGCTAGGCTCGGGATCTGAAGTTGTCGGATGCCCAAGATAGCAAGTGATGTAGGGTTGCCGCGTATCGGTGGGCGTATCGAATCACGGACAGGGGTAGAACGTGACATATCGCTTCGTTCACGCTGCGGACATTCATTTGGATTCACCGCTGCGGTCACTCGCACTGCGCGATCCGAGCCTCGCCGACCTGATTGGAAACGCGACCCGGCGCGCCTTCGTGCGGGTCGTCGATCTGTGCCTCGACGAGCAGGTCGATGCGCTGCTGCTGGCCGGGGATCTCTATGATGGTGACCAGACCTCGATGAAGACGGCGCGGTTCCTGGCCGAGCAGCTGCGCCGGCTGCACGAGGCCGGCATCCGCGTCTTCGTCATCCGCGGCAACCACGACGCGCTGTCGCGGATCACCAAGGAGCTGACCCTGCCGGAGTCAGTAAAGCTGTTCGGCGGCCGCGCCGAGGCGATTGCGATCGAGAGAGGGAGCGGCCAGTTTCCCGTTGCAATCCACGGTCTCAGCTTCGCGCAGCCCCATGCCCCTGAAAGCTTGCTCGGCAAGTACAGGCCACCGATTGAGGGCGCCGTGAATATCGGCTTGATGCACACCAGTCTCGCCGGCGCCCCCGGACATGATCTTTATGCGCCGTGCAGTCTCGCTGATCTGCAGGGTGCCGGCTTCCGCTACTGGGCACTCGGCCACGTCCACAAGCGCTCGGTCGTCGAGGGCGGCTGCGCGATCGTGATGCCCGGCATGCCGCAGGGCCGCGACATCAACGAGGCCGGCGCCAAATCCGTAAGCCTGGTCACGATCGGCGACGATCGTTCGGTCCGGATCGAAGAGCGCGTCACCAGCATCGCCCAGTTCGAGAGGGTTGCCGTCGATGCGACAGGGGTCGACGATTGGCGCGATCTCGTCGCTTCGCTGACACGGGCGCTTGAGCAGACCCGCGGCGATGTCGCCTCGGAGCACCTTGTCGCCCGTTTGCGGGTGACGGGAGCGACGCCCCTGGCCTGGCGCATCCGGCGCGATCTCGATCTGCTCAAGACGGAAGCTGACGATCGGGCATCGGTGATCAGCAGCTGCTGGGTCGAGAAGCTCGAGGTCGACTGTCGGGCGCCCGGCGCGACGGCCGGCGCATCGGCTGATCCGCTCACCGAACTGCGCCGCCTGATCGACGAGGAGGTCATCTGCTCCGACGCCTACCAGGCCGAGGTCGCGGCAATTGCCGAGGAGCTCAGGACGCAACTTCCGCAGGAATGCCGCGGCCTGCTCGGCTCAGACGAGGAAGCGTTCAAGGCCACGATCGCGGCGCTGGCGAAGGATGGGTCCGAAGACGTGCTTGCCAAGCTTCACGCAGGCACGGAAGGCGTCGTTTCCTGATGCGCCTGAAGTGCCTTGATCTCACACGCTACGGCAAGTTCACCGATCATCGCATCGAGTTTGGCGAGCGGGTGGAGGGCCAACCCGATCTCCACATCGTCTATGGACCCAACGAGGCCGGCAAATCGACGGCTCTGGCCGGCTTTCTCGATCTTCTTTTCGGGATCGAGACGCGCAGCCGCTTCAACTTCATCCACCCCTATCCGACGATGCGTGTCGGCGGGACCTTGGAGCTCGCCGGAGGTCGCCAAGAACTCGTCCGGATCAAGCGGCCACAGAACAGCCTGCTCGATATGCGCGACCAGCCGATTGCTGAAGGCGTCCTCCTGGGAGAACTCGGCGGCATCGATCGTGAATCCTATCGCACGATGTTCTCGCTCGACGATGCGACGCTGGAGGCAGGCGGCGAAAGCATCCTGTCGAGCAAGGGCGATCTCGGCCAGCTGCTGTTTTCCGCAAGCGCGGGCCTGGCGGACCTCAGCAAGGGTCTCGTCGATCTCAAGGCCGAGGCCGAGGGCTTCTACAAATACCGGGCCCGCAGCGGCGAGTTGTCGGATCTCAAGGCTCGTCTCGCGGAGCTCAAGGCGGAGCGGGAGCGAGTTGATACCCTGGCGTCCGAGTATGCCCAGCTGATCGAGGCTCGCGATCGTGCTGCCATCCAGTACGAAGAGGCGATCGTCAGCCGCGGCAAGATCCAGGCGCGCATGGACGAGATCCAGCGCCATCTGAACGCTTTGCCGCGTCTGGCGGATCTGCGCGCGCTGCGTCAGCGCATCGCGCCCTTGGCCGACCTTCCCGATGCTCCGCGCGGCTGGGCCGAGGAGTTGCCGCAATTGCAGAAAGACGAGATCGAGCTCGGTATTCGCGCACAAGGCCTCGCTAAGGAGATCGCGGACCTGTCGGGGCAACTCGAGGCGATCCTGGTGGATGAGACCGCACTGGGGCTGGCCGACAAGGTCGAGCGGCTCGCTGACCTGCGTGCCCGCCATGTCACGGCCGAGAAGGATATCCCCGAGCGCCGCCTGCAATTGCGCGAAGCCGAATTCGCGATCTCCACGATCTTGGGCCGGATCGAGCGCACGGGAGAGACAAAACCCGATCGCCTTGTTTTGGGAGCTTCTGTCGTGGGCGCTCTTCGCGCGCTGATCGAGACGCGCTCCGGCATCGACGCCGCGCTGAAATCGGCTGCCGACGAGTTGTCCGAGGCTCGCCGGCGATTGGACGAGGCGCAGGCGAAACTGCGCGAGGTCGGCGGCGATCCGGAAGCCGCGCAGGGACGAGAGACACGGATGTCATCGCTCGCTGCGACCGTTGTGGCCGCGCGGGCGAACGCCCATGCGGCGCGTCGCCGGCTGGCCGAACGGGCTCGTGATGCCGCCGGCACAGCGTTGGCGGATCGCATGCGCGAGCTGCGGCCCTGGAACGGTGACATCGAGGAGCTCGTCGACCTTCCAGCTCCCGACGCGAAGGAGATCGAGCGCTGGACGCTGGCGACCGCCGAGACACAGAAGCGGATCGATCAGCATGCCGGCGAGGTCGAGCGCCTGACGACGGAGCAGGTCCGCCTGACGGCTGAGCTGGACGCGCTCAGTGGGATCTCAGGTCTCGTTTCTGATCAGGAAGCCGCGAGCATCCGTGCAATCCGGGAGCAGGCCTGGGCCGCGCATCGCGGCAAGCTCGACACTGCTTCAGCCGATGGCTTCGAGGCGGCACTTCGGCGTGACGACATCGTCACGAACGGACGGCTCGGTCATATGGCGGATGTCGCAAAACTCCACCAGGCGAGCCAGGCGCTGGCCATCGTGAAGGCAGAGTGCCATCGCGCCATCGAACTTCGGGATGTCGCAACAACGGCTCTACATGGCCTCCAGCGCGAGATCGCGGCAGCCGTAGCCACGACCTGCCCGGCGCTGTCGGACAGCATGCCGCTGCCTCAGTTCGAAGCTTGGCTCGGCCGTCGAGACAAGGCTTTGGAGGCGCGGGCGCTCGTCCGTGCGGCGGAAAGCGATCTCCGGGAGGCGGCAGCCGACGCCGAGGCTGTGCGGGATCGGCTGGCGACGGCACTTACCGCGGCCGGTCTGCCGCAGGGCACGGATGCCGGCTTCGAGGCGCTGCTGGTAGCAGGGCAGGGGGCAATCGATCGGGAGGTCGAGCTGAAGGCGTTGCGGGCCAGCGTTGATGAAAGGCAGCGTGACCTGGCGAACCGCGAACGCGAGCTCGAAAAGGCCACGGAGGCCGATCGCGACTGGAACGCCTCATGGGCCAAGACCTGCGCGGCCTGTTGGCTGGGGGAGGGCGGCACAGTGCCGACGCTTGCCACAGTTCGCGAAATCCTCGCCGCCATCACTGAACTGGGTCCCGTGCTGGAGAAGAAGGCTGGCCTCGTCGACCGGATCGGCAAGATGGAGAAGGATCAGGCCGCCTTCCGCGATGAGGCTGAAGCGCTCGCCAATGAGCTGGGGATCGCCGCGCCGTCGGGCGACATCCTGGATCTGGCGCAGGCGGTCAGCGCTCAGATTCAGGAAGCCCACGCCGAACGCACGCGGCGGGTCGCCGCGACCCAAAACCTGGAGGCTGCCCGAACCCGGCAACGCACGCTGTCCGAGACCTTGGCGGTTCACGATCACCGCAAGATGGAATTGACCGCGTTCTTCGGCGTCGCGACCTTGACGGAGGTCGCGGGCACGCTGTTGGCCATCGAGAAGAGGGCGGAGTTGGTGGCGCAGGCCGAGGTTGCCGAGCGTGACATCCTCGCGGCTCTTCGGCTGCCCACGATCGACCAGGCGGAAGCCGCCCTCGATCGTGCCGATCACACTGCCCTGGAGGCCGAGCTTGTCGAGAAAAAGGCCCGCTTCGATGATCAGGACGAGCGCAGCCGCGACATGTTCTCCGTCCACAGCAAGGCGCTCGACCGGGTCGAGGCCGTCGGCGGCGATGGCGCGGTGGCGAAGATCGAGGAGGAGAAGCGCACGCTGCTGCTCGATATTGAGGATCGCGCGCTGCGCTATCTCAGGCTAAAGCTGGGCGCCGCCGCGGCCGAGCAGGCGCTGCGCGCCTATCGCGACCGGCATCGCAGTTCGATGATGGCGCGTGCTTCCCAGGCCTTCGCGACGATCAGCCGTGGCGCCTATGCCGGGCTCGCCGCTCAGCCGGAGAAAGATGGCGAGATCTTGATCGCGCTGGCGGCGGGCGGCGGCTCGAAAGAGGCTGCGGAGCTGTCGAAGGGCACGCGCTTTCAGCTCTATCTCGCGCTGCGCGTCGCCGGGTATTACGAATTCGTCGCGTCCCGGCAGCCTGTGCCGTTCATCGCCGACGACATCATGGAGACTTTTGACGATTTCCGGGCCGAGGAGGCGTTCCGGCTCTTCGGCGAGATGGCGCAGGTCGGGCAGGTGATCTACCTCACGCACCACCCGCATCTCTGCGAGATTGCGAGACGGGTTTGCCCCGGAACAATGGTGCATCAGTTGACCGCGGGTGTTCAGCAATAGGCCAGCGCTCAGAGCGCTTCGGTACGGAGTCCCGCGTCACTATGGAATACAATGGCTACAAGATCGCCACTTGGATCGATGACGATACGAATCATGCGCAGATGTTGAAGGGAAGAAAGGGACCAGAGCGACTTTACGTCGATATCGATCCGATTGCCGGCGGGGATGGGCGGCAGCCCTCGAGCAAGCGTTTCAGCACCGAAATCTTGAAGAAGCATCAATTCCCCGGGACGGAAGTAGAACAGCTCGTACAAGTCGCGAAACTGTGGGTCGATGCGCCCGGGCTGTTCGTTTCTCCGCCCAGCTCCATTGCCCGCACGTTCAGGCCATTTAAACGTTAGGGGTCCATCGCCGCGAGATCGGCTTCGCTGCTTATCGCCTCTATATCTGTCGGGGAGCCCAATGTCCCGGAACGCGGGATGTCACTCATGGCCAATCGATTATCCAGATCAGCCTCAGTTTGTAAGCTGCGGGTAGACAAATCGAGGTACATAAAAAACCCCGTCCTCTCGGCGCTACGTCGGAAGTTGCCGTAAAGCTGGCGCATGCCTTTCGGCACGGCGAGCAAAACGGACCGCCGCCCGCAACCCGCAAGATTGCCTCAGCCCCCATAAAAGGTGTGCTTTCCAGCTCAAATCACGACGTCGTTGATGTCGCTAATCCATCGGGTCTGCCGCGTCGATTCGAGTGTTCCTTGGGCATCGAACGGCCGCACTGCCGAAAAATCGAGGCCGGTTTCGGCTTCGATCGCAGCGATGGTGGTCTGGATCCGGCGCTTGCGCATTTCATCGACGGTGTACGGCTTCAGACCGGAGAACACCTTGGCTTCGTAGAGTGCTTGGACATATTGCGTTTGCCCAACGATGAAGGCCGCGGCGGCGACTTTGGTGGGCGTCTTCTGAAGCACGGCCACTTTCCAGAAGGAAAGTGGAATCGTCCAGGGGCCGCCTTTGCGGCTCTTGCCGTAAACCGGGTCGTCCTTTCGATAGATAGGGCCGGTAAATACCGTGAGGCGCTTATGCGTCGCTTGCGATTTGTCGAGCAGATAGTCTTCAAGATTGCCCCAGTCGATGTCGTTATAGGTCTGAACCTGCGGTGCCGCATTGGTGTAGTGGAAGGTATCTTCGGCACCGAGCTGAGATTCTGCCAGTGCCTGTGCCGCGTTGCCCGAAGAGCTCCAGCAAGGATCGAGCAATCGCACCTGATGGCCGCGGCTGAACTGAACGGGGTCCGATCCCTTGCCCTTTTCGTAGAAATCTCCGTCAGGCTGAAATTCGTCGGCGATCCGTGCATCGCGTCGCCAGGTATCCTTGCGCTTCCCCGGATGGACCAGCCTATCGCCGTCGATATTCACCGCTGTGATCAGCGGGAATTTCCGATCGGCGCGGATGACGGTCGTAAAGTGGTGATAGGCGAGTTCATGGCCCGAGCCATCCAGCAAGGGAGCGACCTTGCCGTCAGCGAGCGCCGGCGCATAGATGGCGGCGAGATCGATCCGGGTGCTCAGGAACGTGGCGTCATAGCCGCTGACACTAGACCAACGCGATACGGGAAGCGGACGGCGATCCGCCTCGAGCAGTGTTTCTCCTGCCATGGCGCCCTGCGACAAAGGCGTTAGACCAAGCGATGTATCCAGCCGGTCGAGCACCAGCCCAGCCTGTGGGTCGGCGAACCGCTTTCGCTCAAGCAGATTGAAGATTGCACTGATCCTGACGCCCTCATTTGCGATCCAGACCGGCTTCACGGGCTTTTTGGCGATCGTCCCCGGTTTCTCTGGTGCGGGCACCGCCTTGTGGTGCAGAGCCAGAACTTGCCACTGATCATTGAAGACCGGCGCTCCCGATGAGCCGGGTTCGGTGTCGGTCGAATAATGAATGAACTTGTCGAGATCGATGCCGAGCGCAATCTGCGGGTCGAGCGCTATGATCTGGCTGGCGCGGATCGCGATCTGCTTGGGTTCGCTGCCGGGGTGCTGGATGATCGTTACCCATTCCCCATTGATCGCCTTGCCCGAGAGAGGAATGAGCGGGAGTCGCCCGTAGCGATCAAGCGGCACGCACTCATCCGAGAGAGGCGTGACTGCAACAAAGGTGATGTCGAGTTCGGCATTGGTGTAGAAAATCTCGTGCGGGCGCAGGTTGAAGCGCACCGGCTCGCGCACCACGCCATCGATATCGTGTTCATAGCCGAATTCGGATTCGCTCTGGCTTGCCTCGTCGGCATTTCCGATCACGTGATGGTTAGTGAGGAGCAGACGCGGGCCGACGAGAAAGCCGGTGCCGTACCAGGCGCCGCCATCGCTCGGGACCTTAATCCGACAGACCGCTGCGGCCGCTCTTTGACCGCGAGCAAGAAAGTTGACCGACATGAGGTCGCTGTCGCCGATGATGCGCTCGAACCCGTTTGGGTCACTGCGTGGTGATTCAAGGAAATCTTTGCGAACGTCGAACCGCTTGTCCGACCGTGCGCGGGCGCATCGCTTGGTTCGACCGGCAGGCGTGACGTAACCGGAATCCGCGCGAGCGATCTTTTCCACTTCTCGCGAGAGCGCTTCGGACTGGGTTGATACAATGTCCTTTTCAGGCTCGTTTGCCTCCGTCTCTGAATTCATCACCGTTCGCCCCCGCGACATGCAGATCCGCATCATCTTGCGGAACTCCCTCTCCAGCAAGCAATTCAGGCGAACTCCGCATGCTCGCGAGCGATGGTCCGAGCTGCCGCTTTGGCAGCTCCGCGTAGCCAATTTCCATCGCGACAGGAAAGATCGCCTCGTAGCGCGGACAGCCGAGCCGGATCATCGGCGTGGCAGTTCGCAATCTCACGTCCCATCAGGTCCAGCATGTCGGGCGACAGCAGCTCCGCGGCGGCATCCTCCACCTCGATCTTGCGGCTGTTCGGCGACAGCCGGCGAACGACAATCCCGTTGGCCACACGATAGTGCGGATCCGGCGCGCGGAATCGGCCTGTGGCGATTTTACTGGCATGGATTGCGGCGGTGTCAGGTGCGAAGTGGAGCGACCATGCCGAGATGACAAGCGCCTTCGCTTCCCGCAACACCGGCCCGCCGTTCCATTCGGTGCGCGCGACGAAGCGGGGACGTCCGAGACTGCCGGTGCCAGCGGTGCGTGGGGCCATGACGAGGGAAGCGTCCGGATCGGGCATCGCGGCGCGGAGCGCCCCATGGTAGCGCCGCGGGATGACCTCCTCGATCAGGTCGAATTTCTTCCAGAACTCCGCGCGCTCCGACTCGGGCAACAGGACGGCTTTGCGCAGCCATTTGTGATCGCGCTCGAGTACCAGCGGAGCTGGATCGGAAAGACCGGCGGTGTAGCCGGCAAGAATCGCGACGCAAATGTCGTCCGCAGATGGGCCGTCGCCGCTGCGGGCAAGGAGCGCGCTGGTGGCGAGCCGGATGAGATCGAGCGGGTAGGGCATGACGGCGGCGTCGTCGAAGTCGTTGGCGCCCCAGACGAGGCGGCCCTCCGCGTCGCGCCATGTGCCGAAATTTTCAAGATGCGTGTCGCCGATGGCGAGAACCTGCGGAGCATCGCCAAATTCCCGGCAGATCTCCAGGATCGTCTCGGCCCAGCGCCAATAGGTGGCGCGCAGGAAGTTGAACGGATCCCGGCGCATCTTGCGATGCTTCTCGTCGAGATCGGCATCGACGAAGTCCGGGCCGATCTTCGCTTTTAACCAGCGCTCATAGGCTCGTGCCGATGCCGTGATTCCGGTCATGGCGTCTCTCCGATGCCAAGTCTGGTACTAGAGCTGCGAGAGGCAGATGGCAGCCCGACCCACATCTCATGGCCAGGCGAGCGTGGACCTCAGTGCCGCCACCGGGTCGCCCGGCTTTCCCTCGTCCCGCTTGTCCATGGTCCAATAATGCGTATGCGCGAGCAAGCCGTTCCACCGTCGCGTCGCGACAGGGACGTCGCGGACGCCAGGCCCGAATAATGGCTGCGCCGCCCCACCGACGGCATCGCCCCAGACCAGCCAACGGCACGGAAAATAGAGGTTGGTCCAGCGGGTGAGCGCGAAACAGGCTGCATGATGGAGCACCCTGCCGTTTGGTTCAACGCCGCCTGCTTTCGGATAGACGGCAAAGGAGAAGTACCGTCCGAATTCGAGCAGGGGAGGGGCGATGGGCAGTTCGCTCTCGGCGACGCGTCGGTCAAAATCCGGACGATTGCGGGCGAGCAGAAGATCGCCATGCGCGAGCGGGCTGCCAAGGGTGACGAAATCGGTCACCAGCCAGTTGAGGCCTTCGGCTTGCTGCTCCTCCTGGAGCGCGGCGGTGGCTTGTTCCCATTGCTCGATCCCGGGCCTCGGCTTCCCAGCATCGGTTTTGACCATGTTCCGGGCCACGCTTTCGGCGTGTTGAAACGCCTCTCCTGCCGGGAGCGGCTTACCGGGCGCGCGTCCCGCAACGGCCTCGCGCTGCCGGTCGCTGGCGCGCTGCCATGCATAGGTGAGCATGTCGTAGCCGATGACGCTGCCGAGACTGTGCCCGATGACCACGATCCGTTCGTAGCGTCCGCTGGCATGCAACTTGTCCAGCAGGCTCAGCGCGGCTGAGCGGATGCGGTTGCGCGACTCGACGGTGCGGGGGTGCGGGCTCAGATAGACCGCCGCGTCGCCAGCGTAGGCCCGGATCGTTATCGAGAGGGCGGCCAGCACGATTGCGAGGCCCCAGGGCAGCTTCGGGGCGATCGAGCCCTCGGCGATTCCGGTCGTCGCGAACGCGAAGATTGAGGCAAGCGCGAGCAGCACCGCGAGGGCAACGCCGATCCAGCTGATCCACCAGATCGGCCGGAACCGTGGGGGAACATCGCCCGGCCAACGGGCGAGGAGCATCCAGAACCATGCCGTGAGCCGGTCGGTCGCGGCGATCGGCATGAGATGGGCCCAATAGAGCTCGTAGAAGTCAGTGCGCCTTTTGTTGTCGGCCGCCACGAGGCGGCGCAACTCAAACCCTTCGGCGAGGCTGTCCGGCTTGCTGTAGAATCTCGGCCGCGCGCTCCCGGATGGGCTCGCTGGTTTTTCTCCTAGGACCGCGTCGACAAAGCCGCGCAGCGTCTCCATCGGTCGTTGCTCGCCGATGCCGTGGATTACCAGGACGGCCCTGCGCTTGACTGGCCTTGGCGTTGCCGCCGCGTGATCGGCATTGAACTCATTCAAATTGGGTTCATCCTGGTCGGTCATTCCCCCCTCCCGGTATGATGCGTCGGCCTGGCTCTGTCGATGATCGATCCGCGGTCTTTGGCACGATGACGGCCGGGGTCGGCGCTCGATATCCTGTCACCGCGCAGGGCTCTGGCGCAACGGATTCGCCGGCAACACTCCGTCTGTCACGCTTTCCCCGCTGAACTACGCGCACGCTCGGCGGCGATCCGCGATGGATTAAGGACACGGAGAAGGCGTCGTTGAGGACCTTGGCGAGGGGCAAACCGCCCACGGAGAGCTGGCCGGGAAGGATGCTCGCGCGATCGGCATCATCCAGAACGCCATTGGCCGAGACAGCGCTAATGAGCCGAGCGGCAACGGCATAGCTCTCCTCGGCCCATTGTGTGGTTGTTCCTTGTATCGCCGCAGCCGCGTCGGCCGAGGTGAAGAACCCGGTCTGAAGCCGTTCCACATAGGATCCCCAGGACCATACCGTCTTTTCGATTAGCGCTTTGTCCCAAATCGCGTGAGGTTGGTTTAAACGAGAAGGCTACTTCGCCGCTTTGATCAATCGAAGGCTCTGGCGAGGCGCCTTCCTCGGCTTCGTCGGCCTCCAGGCCGCCATCGACCAATACCTCGCCGGGCACAAAGTCGATCGGAAGCCGTTCCGCCGGAAAGCTGACCCCGATGACATCATCGCCGCAGCAATGCGAGAGCATCAGGCGTTGGATTCAATTCAATAGAAGCGAATCGTTGGGCCACAGCCGCCATCTCCTGATAAGCATGCTGTTTGAAGTGGCCAGGTTCGTGGCAGCGATACCTCCAGTAGCGCCAGAGGGACGTCATGATCGCGGCGTACTCGGCCAGTGGCTTGATTGAAGCCTTCTCCTCATTGCTCAGCACCCTGACCGACTCGTAGCCCGCGACGAGACTGTCGATCCTGCGGGAGCAAGGTATCCCGTCCGTGACGCACATTCCGACAATGGCCATCGCCACATCGAAGGCCAGCACGTAGTTGCACGCCAGTTCAAAATCGATGATCGCGGTAAGATCACCTCCATTGAACAAAACATTGTCGGGAAAAACGTCGGCATGGATAAGGCCTTTTGGAAGGCTCGCGTATGATCCGATATCTATGCGATCAAGCGATCGGACGACCCACTCCTCGTATTGGCGGTCATGCCCCGATTCCAGGGCCTGCCGGAAACGATCCTGCGTGTAGTAGATGTCCTGCGGTAGGAATGACGGGCAGGGGACCGCATGCAAGGATGCGATTGATGCGCCGACCTGCCGAACCTGCTCTTCGTCCGGTGCCCAGCAGACATTCCCACGGATGAACCGGCGTAACAACGCTGGTTTCTCGTCGATGACAGCAGTGAGAGCCTTTTCGGCGGTCTTTTGAAGTGTCGTGGTCGGGTATTCATAGAGCTCAAGCCAATTGAGAGTCCGAGCCATCACTTCGACCTCTTCGGCCGACTGCTCCTCAATAACAGAGAGAACGAAAGCATCGCCATCGGTCTCCAGGAAATAGTTCCAGTTGCCCGAACCTCGTCCCACCAACCGCGCTTCCACGATCGCGATAGCGTAGATCGATCCAGCCTGGCGCGAAATACCCTCGATGCACTGGTCTTGCAGCATCAGTCCGTCCCCGACTTTTTTAAGGCTTGATCCAGGTCAGCTGACAGGTCATCGATACTCTCAATGCCGACCGACATCCGGATCATGTTCCGGGATACACCGAACGCCCTTTGCTGCTCCTCCGTCAGATTCCTGAACGAGGTGGAAGCCTCGAACGGCGAATTGAGAGTTGTGGCGACCTCACCCATGCTGTTTGCAGGCATGACTAGCTGGAGGGCCCTCTGGAATGTACGGAGATCCACGTGGTCCTTGACCTCGAAGGTCAATAGGCCACCGAAGCCGGTCATCTGCCTCTTTGCCGTCTCATGCCCCACATGGTCTGCCAAACCGGGATAACGAACCGAAGATACACAGGGATGTTGGACGAGCATATCCGCCAGCTTGCTAGCGTTATAGTTAATTCGGTCGATCCGCAGCGCGAGAGTCAGGAGGCTCCGTTCAAGAAGGTGACAGGCCTGGGGGTTTAGACACCCGCCATAGTCGTTGATGTATTCAACCATGGGAGACAGGATCTTCTGCGAACCGACGGCTACGCCTGCGGTAATGTCGCCGTATCCGCCGAGATATTTCGTCGCGCTGTGCAGAACTACATCAATGCCCGCGCGAAGCGGATTTTGGTTGATGGGAGTGGCGACGGTATTGTCGATGAATGTGAGGAGGCCGCGTTCCACCGCGAGGGCCGCAACCATGCCGATGTCTACAATCCCCAAAAGGGGGTTTGTCGGCGATTCGATGTAGATGGCCTTGGTGTTCGGACGAACAGAGTTGGCGACGTCGATTCGCGTCGTCCCCGACGTGAACGATACTTCAATGCCCGCCGGTGGGAGATGACGCCGCACGAAGTTGGCGGCGCCGGAATAGATACCTGTCTGGACCACGAGGTGATCGCCGGCGCGCAAATGTGAGAGGAGAGCGGTAGAGATTGCGGCCATTCCGGAGCTGAACATCAACGCCATCTCCCCGTGCTCCAGGGCGCAAAGCTTTTCGGCAACCGCCCTTTGGTTAGGGAGGTTCGAGTGCCGCGGATAGACATCCTCATCCATTTCAAGATGAAGGTGAGAGTTCGATGGATAGAGCGGTGTCCTGGTGCCTCGCGTCGCTCCGTCAATAATTGTGCCTGCGGATACCGACGAAGCCGGCCATGCATTCCAATCTCAAGCCGGCCGGGTCTTCCGATTTGAAGCCGGCCACCCTT
>JAIETL010000047.1 GCA_019745195.1 Beijerinckiaceae bacterium | reverse complement strand
AACATCACCATGGAGGTCCACCTGATCGTGCCGATCGCCATGGAGGAGAAGCTGCGCTTCGCCATCCGCGAAGGCGGCCGCACCGTCGGCGCAGGCGTCGTCGCCAGCATCATCGCCTGATTCAAGCATCGAATGCAAAGCTTTGAAGGGGCGGCGGAAACGCCGCCCTTTTGTTTCTGGCCGGAATCGATTTTCGGATCGGTGTTCGATACCGTTAAAACATGCTCGTCGTCAGGCAGACGTCCGTCTTCAGTCGTTGGCTCAAAAGGCTTGACGACCCACGAACCGCCGAGATCATCAGCCGGCGTGTCGCTCGGCTTGAAGCCGGCGTATTCGGCGATGCCAAATATTTCGACGGCATCGGCGAATTGCGGATCGATCATGGGCCTGGCTACCGCCTTTATTTCGTCCGTAGAGGTCGCGAAATTGTGGTTCTGCTCTGTGCAGGCACCAAAGGCAGCCAGGATCGTGATATCGTCCGTGCTAAAGGATTGGCAAAGGAGGTCTGATATGCCGCTCGAGACTTTCCCGTTCGATACGACCGAATATCTGGAAACGCCTGAAAGTCAGATCGACCTCTTGCGCGACGCGATCGAGAGCGGTGACGCCGGCTATCTCGTCCATGCACTCAGCACCGTCGCCCGCGCGCGGGGCATGACGCAGATCGCGCAGGAGGCCGGCATCTCTCGCGAGGCTCTCTATGAGGCGATCGGAGCGTCCGGCGGCGGGCCGCGCGAACAGGCTCTGACAGCGATCGCCCAGGCGCTCGGCGTCAAGGTGACGGTCGCGGCCTGAACGCGATGCTGGTCGAGAGCCGGTTCCGCTCTTCAGCTGATGTCGCGCGCCGGCTCTGCGACAAGCCCGCCTTTCGGATCGCCGTCGCGATCGTGCCGGGCCTGCCGCTGGCCGCCTTCAGTTTTGCCGCCGCGGTCCATGGCGGGCTGGCCTTGATGGGGCTGGTTGTCGGGATCGTTACGGGTGTGGCGCGGCCGGGCGAACTGGCGGCGCTGGCGACTTCACTCGCTTTTTATGGCTGCGCGGTGATTGCGTTCGTGGGCGTGGCGCTGCGGCTCGTCTTCACCAGTGCGGCGCTGGAACCGCGTCCGCGATTGCGCTGCGCTGTGCTCATCCTGCTGACGGTCGCCCTTGGCGGGCTTGGCGCGCTCGCAGCCGTCCAGTCCGGCCCTTACATCCTGATCGGGCTTATGCTGGTCGCGCTGTGCTGGCTCGGCACGCTCAGGCCGAAATCGGCCGGGCCCGTGATTTCGACTTGAAAACGCCGGGCCGTTGGGGCAAACAACCCGCGACTACAGGGGTGTAGCTCAGTTGGTAGAGTACCGGTCTCCAAAACCGGTTGTCGTAGGTTCGAGCCCTACCGCCCCTGCCAGTCCCGCCGCGCGCTGAAAGCCGCGCCTGGGCTGACGATGGTGAAAGACCCGCCTGAACGCCGCGCCGTCGGTCCGGGCCCGAGCAGCATCGGGATCGGCGCGCAAATGCCGCTTGGCTAACGCCTGCGCCCGTTGTAAGAGGCTTTTCACGACGGCGCGCGGTCCCCTGGGCCCCGCGCCGCGAATCTTTCAGGACGGCCGATTCGGGTGCGTGGCGACAGGTATGCGCGGTCGAACCGGAACTCCCAAGGTGAGCACGATGGCCAAGAGCAATCCCTTCAGCTTCCTGCAGGACGTCCGCACCGAAGCGTCCAAGGTGACCTGGCCGTCGCGGCGCGAGACGCTGATCACGACGGGCCTCGTGCTCGCCATGGTCGTGGTCTCGAGCCTGTTCTTTCTCTTCACCGACACCGTGATCCGGTGGTCCCTCGGCCTCATCCTCGGCGCCCGCTGAACGGAATCAGACACGTGAACACCCGCTGGTACATCGTCCACGCCTATTCGAATTTCGAGAACAAGGTCGCGCAATCGATCCGCGATCAGGCGGCGCAGCGCAATCTCGCCGACAAGTTCGACGAGGTGCTGGTGCCGACCGAGAAGGTCGTCGAGGTCCGCCGCGGCCGCAAGGTCGACGCCGAGCGCAAGTTCTTCCCCGGTTACGTGCTGGTGAAGTGCGAGATGACCGACGAGGTCTATCACCTGATCAAGAATACGCCGAAGGTCACGGGCTTCCTGGGCGCCGACAAGGCCAAGCCCATGCCGATTCCCGAGACCGAGGCGATGCGGATCAAGGGCCAGGTCGCCGAGGGCATCGAGCGGCCCAAGCCCACGATCGTGTTCGAGATCGGCGAGCAGGTGAAGGTCGCCGACGGCCCGTTCGCCTCGTTCAACGGCGTCGTCGAGGACGTCGATCACGGCCGCGCCCGCCTCAAGGTCGCGGTCTCGATCTTCGGCCGCGCCACGCCTGTCGAGCTGGAATACGGCCAGGTCGAAAAGCTCTGATCACAGGCCTGTGAGCCGGCGCCGGGCAGGCCGCCGGTCAAGTCTGGTTAACGTCTCTTTAAGGCCGGTGACGCAAGGTCTGTCCACTCCTTCCGGCGTGGACCGATGTTCCCCAGACGATTCAAGGCGACGGTCGATCAGCGTCTGGCGTTATGGGGCGCGTTGCTGGGCATTCTGGCCTGCCTCTATGCGGTCACCGAAGTCGTCGGCGCGCGGAGGCTGTCCGAGTTCTCGCGCGCGCTCGTCAGCCATACCGTTGCACTCGACGAGATGGCGACGACGACGCCGGCCTATCAGCGGCTGGTGAATGGCCTGCTGTCCGAGCGCGGCGCGCTTCCCGACAAGGCGGATTTCGACACGGTCGGCAGGACGGTCGCCGAGATCGCGATCCGGACGCATGGCGACATCCATGCCCGCGCCCAGGAGGCGCTCGGGCTGTTGTCGGAGGTGAGCCGGTTGGCCGCCAGCGACCGGGCGGCTGCTGCCGAGGTTCTTCGCCGCTCGACGATCAAGCGCAACGAATTGCGCATCGCGCTCAACCAAGGCGTTTCCAGCGTCAGCGGCCGGCTTGCCTACCACCTCGACAACTCGCGCCAGAACAAGATCCTGCTCTCATTGCTGGCATTGTTCCTGATCGCCCTGATCGTGACGCTGGAGTATCGCTGGCTGGTCAGGCCGATCATCGGCATGGCCGGCGCGCTCGGCGCGGGCGATCCCGACCAGCGCTGGCTCGGCAAGCTGGCGATGCGGCGAGACGAGATCGGCATGCTCGGCCGGGCGCTCACGGCCCATCTGCGCGAGCAGCGCGCCGTGCAGGACGCGGCGACGACCAGGCTCTCGACCTTGTCGGGCGAGATCGCGCGGCAGGAGCGGCTGCAGGCGCAAAGCCAGCTTTTCCAGCAGCGGATCGCCATGATCGCCGCGGCCATCGACCAGCATGCGGCGCGGATGTCGGGCGCTTCGGGCGAACTTGCGAGGCTGTCGAGCTTCGTCGACGAGCGGGCCTCGGCCGCAGCGCAATCGACCCAGCGCGCGTCTGCGCATGTCGACGATGTCGCGGGAGCGATCGCGGACGTGTCGCGCCTCCTGACCAATACGGCAGGCGAAGCGCGCGCGACCTCCGGGGTCGCGGATGGCGCGAAGTCGCTGGTCGCGGCCGCGGCCATCGACAATGATGCGCTCGCACAGGCGGTCGTGAGCATCGACCAGGTCATCGACATCATCGCGTCCGTCGCCAGCAAGACGAATCTGCTGGCGCTCAACGCCACGATCGAGGCCGCCCATGCCGGCGAGGCGGGGCGGGGCTTCGCGGTGGTCGCATCAGAGGTCAAGCAACTCGCCAGCCGCACCGCCGAGGCGACCAACGAGGTCCGGCACGGCCTTTCCGCGGTCCGCACCGCCGCCGCCGGGCTGTCGCAGCGCGTCGGCGCGCTCGTCGTGTCGGTCGATCAGGTCGACGGGGCGGCCGCGACCATTTCCGACCTGGCCCAGCGTCAGGAGACCAGTTCGCGGGCGATCAGCAGCAGCACGGCCAAGACCGCAGGCGATGTCCGGCTGGCGGCCGAGCAGGTCGGGCAGCTTGCCGGCATGGTCGAGGACTGGCGCCGCACCGGCGAGACGGTGACGCTGGCCTCGGCCGATCTCGAGCGTCAGGCCGCCGAACTGCGCCAGGCCGTCGACGGCTTCATCGCCCAGACCCGAGAGGTTGCCCAGACCCATGAGGCCGCCGCATGACGCTGCCCTTGTCCCGCGCCGAGATCGCCGATTTCGGCCACGGCCAACAGGCCGGTCCCGCGCGCATCTTCCCGCGTCTGTCGATCCTGCTGCACTGGCTGACGGCCTTGCTCGTGCTGGGGATGTTCATGACTGGCGTCATGATGAAGCAACTCGGCGACGGGCCGCTGGCCAACGAACTCTACACGCTGCACAAGATGGCCGGCTTTGGCCTGCTCGTGCTGGTGCTGCTGCGCCTCGCCTATCGTCTCGCCATGCATGTCGCAGGCCGCTGGCGGCGGGGCGCGGGCGGTCACGTCGTCCATGGCGTGCTCTATGCCGGGCTGATCGTCGTGCCTCTGCTCGGCTGGGCCGGCATCTCGGATTACGGCGCGCGCGCGGTCCATTTCGGGCTTTCGCTGCCTGCGATCTGGCCCGAGGGAGCGGGTTATGCCGCCCTGCTGTTCTCGGCCCATGCCTGGCTCGCCTTCGGGCTGATCGCGCTCGTCGCCGTTCATATCGGCATCGCGCTCAACGACTACATCCAGCGCGGGGCTCAGCGCCTGTAGCGTGCGAAACTGCATGCGCCGCAGCGAAAAGCGCTTTCCCTGCCGGCTGCGATATGCCATAGCCCGGCCCTCACATGCGTGGGAGGCCGGCCGGTCGCCAACCGGATCACCCTGCCGCACCACGCTCTGCAACCATCCCGGCCCGGAACGAAGTCGTTCATGGGTGGGGTTGTCGTCGTTCCGATAGGCATCGGGGCGGACGGCAGGAGCAGCCATCATGGCAAAGAAGATCACGGGCTACGTGAAGCTTCAGGTTCCGGCGGGCGCGGCAAATCCGTCGCCGCCGATCGGCCCGGCGCTCGGTCAGCGCGGCCTCAACATCATGGAATTCTGCAAGGCCTTCAACGCGAAGACCGCGCAGATGGAGAAGGGTATGCCGATCCCGGTGATCATCACCGCGTATCAGGACCGCTCCTTCACCTTCGAGATGAAGCAGCCGCCGGTGTCCTACTGGCTGAAGAAGGCCGCCGGCCTGACCTCCGGCTCGAAGACGCCCGGTCGCGGCGGCAATGTCGGCAAGGTCACGGTCGCCCAGATCAACGAGATCGCCGAGAAGAAGATGGCCGATCTCAACTGCGATTCGGTCGAATCCGCCTCGTCCATGATCAAGGGCTCCGCCCGGTCCATGGGCCTGGAAGTCGTGGGCTGAGGGGAGCGATCATGGCACATATCGGAAAGCGCGTCGTCAAGGGCCGTGAAGGCATTGACCGCACCAAGCTCTACCCGCTCAGCGACGCCGTCGCCTTTGTCAAGGAGCGCGCCACCGCCAAGTTCGACGAGACTGTCGAGGTCTCGATGAACCTCGGCGTCGATCCGCGCCACGCCGACCAGATGGTCCGCGGCGTCTGCAACCTGCCGAACGGCACCGGCCGCGTGCTGCGCGTCGCCGTGTTCGCCCGTGGCGCGAAGGCTGAAGAGGCCAAGAAGGCCGGGGCCGACATCGTCGGCGCCGAGGATCTGGTCGAGTCCGTGCAGAAGGGCGAGATCAATTTCGACCGCTGCATCGCGACGCCGGACATGATGCCGCTGGTCGGCCGTCTCGGTAAGGTGCTGGGCCCGCGCGGCCTGATGCCGAACCCGAAGGTCGGCACCGTCACCATGGACCTGACCAACGCGGTCGCCGCCTCCAAGGGCGGGTCGGTCGAGTTCCGCGTCGAGAAGGCCGGCATCGTGCATGCCGCCGTCGGCAAGGTCTCGTTTTCGGCCGAGAAACTCGCCGAGAACATCAAGGCGTTCGCCGACTCGGTCGCCAAGGCCAAGCCCGCCGGCGCCAAGGGCACCTATATCCAGCGCGTCGCGATCTCCTCGACGATGGGTCCGGGCGTCAAGATCGAGCCCAATACGGTGATGGGCGGCTGAAAGCCGCTCATCCCTTGCGTCCTGCCTCGCGGGGCAGGACGCCGCTCGGCCCGGCGTCCTTTTTTGAAAAGACTCCGCTTGGCAGGGACGCGGGAAGCCGTTAAGAGGCTCCCATGTTTCCATGAGTGTCAGGGACCGCCGCGTGCTCCGCACGAGGGGGTCCGTTTCGCGTTTTTCGGCGGTTTGCCGCCGAGAACGGGGTTTTTCGGGTGCGGGAAACGTTTTCCTGCACCGAATCGTCCCGAAGTCCTGTCTGAGACTGCAGGTGCTCCGAGGGTTCGCCCGAGGGCATAATTTCGCCAAGAGGCCTGCATAGACGGTGCAAGAGCTCAATTGGGGTCGCAAGACCCAAAGACGGTTCGAACCATCTCGCCCGATCGCGGCCTCCCAGCGAGGCGGAGAGGGGACAGGGCACTGAGCGTCATCCATTCCGGGGCTGGCTCGCCGGCTTCGATCTGGATGGCACGTGCAACCGGCGGCAAGCCCTCAAGGCCTGCCGTCTACCGGAGAGAGCCCAGTGGATAGAACGGCAAAGACTGATGCCGTCGCGACGCTGAACGACGTGTTTTCGAACACTTCGGTCGTCGTCGTGGCCCACTATGCGGGTTTGACGGTGGCCCAGTTCCAGAAGCTTCGTCGCGAGATGAAGGCCAATGGCGCCACCGTGAAGGTCGCAAAGAACCGGCTGGCCAAGATCGCTCTTGAAGGCACCGACGTCGCGTCCATCAGCAAGCTGCTGACGGGTCCCACCCTGATCGCCTATTCCAGCGATCCGGTCGCGGCGCCGAAGGTCGCCACCGCTTTCGCCAAGGAAAACGACAAGCTCGTCATCCTCGGCGGCGCGATGGGCAAGACCGCCCTGAACCCCGACGGCGTCAAGGCCCTGGCCACGATGCCCTCGCTCGATGAACTGCGCGCCAAGATTGTCGGCCTCATCCAGGCTCCGGCAACCAAGCTCGCCCAGCTCACGAACGCGCCGGCCGCCAAGCTCGCGCGGGTGTTCCAGGCATATGCCGACAAGGATGCGGCCTGATCCAGGCCCGTTACCGATCGAAGCCTGTCACCCCCTGAAAACGTTCGAACCTCTTACCATATAGGAGCCTAACATGGCTGATCTCGCCAAGCTCGTCGACGAGCTGTCGTCCCTCACGGTCCTCGAGGCCGCCGACCTCGCCAAGCTTCTCGAAGAGAAGTGGGGCGTCTCCGCCGCTGCCGCCGTCGCGGTTGCCGGCCCGGCCGCCGGCGGCGGCGCCGCTGCCGCCGCCGTCGAGGAGCAGACCGAATTCACCGTGATGCTTGCCGCCATCGGCGACAAGAAGATCGAGGTGATCAAGGAAGTCCGCGCCATTACCGGTCTCGGCCTCAAGGAAGCCAAGGATCTGGTCGAGGCCGCTCCGAAGGCCGTCAAGGAAGGCGTCGCCAAGGACGAGGCCGAGAAGCTCAAGAAGCAGCTCGAGGCCGTCGGCGCCAAGGTCGAGCTCAAGTGAGCGGGGCCGGCTCCATGCCGGTCCAGTTCTGACCCGCTAAACACAGTCCCGGGGCGGCTTTCCGCCTCCGGGGCTGTTGCGTCGTTTCCGCACCCGCGTGCGGAGAGGTTGCAAGGGCCTTCGATGCAGCTTTTCGTTGCAGGGCCGGTTTCAGATGATGTCGGCGCGATGACGCGCCGAACGGCTCACCCGGCGGCCTGGCCGTCCATGATCCGGCGGACCGCCGGGTGAGCCGTCCTTAGGCTAGAGGTAGGGCAACGCGCCTTCCGACGAGTGCATCGCACTTTTCGGCGCCGCGCCCGGAGATTGCGAGGAACTACAATGGTCAATTCGCTCCAGGGCCGCAGGCGCGTCCGCAAGTTCTTCGGCAAGCTCAAGGAAGTCGCGCAGATGCCGAACCTCATCGAGGTTCAGAAGGCGTCCTACGACCAGTTCCTGATGGTCGAGGAGCCCAAGGGCGGCCGCGGCGATGAGGGCCTGCAGTCGGTCTTCCGTTCGGTCTTTCCGATCGGCGACTTTTCCGGCGCCTCGCTTCTGGAGTTCGTCAAGTACACGTTCGAGCCGCCGAAGTTCGACGTCGACGAGTGCCGCCAGCGCGGCATGACCTTCTCGGCGCCGCTCAAGGTGACGCTCCGCCTGATCGTGTTCGATATCGATCCCGACACCCAGGCGAAGTCGGTCAAGGACATCAAGGAGCAGGATGTCTACATGGGCGACATGCCGCTCATGACCGATAACGGCACCTTCATCGTCAACGGCACCGAGCGCGTCATCGTCTCGCAGATGCACCGTTCGCCGGGCGTGTTCTTCGACCACGACAAAGGCAAGACGCACTCCTCGGGCAAGCTGCTCTTCGCGGCGCGCATCATCCCCTATCGCGGCTCCTGGCTCGACATCGAGTTCGACGCCAAGGACATCGTCTATGCGCGCATCGACCGGAAGCGGAAGATCCCCGTCACCTCGCTGCTGTTTGCGCTCGGCATGGACGGCGAGGAAATCCTCAGCCGCTTCTACAACCACATCACCTATACCCGCGACCCCAAGGGCTGGCGCGTGCCCTACGACGCCGAGCGCATGAAGGGCTTCAAGGCCACCAACGACATGATCGACGCCGACACCGGCGAGGTCGTGGTCGAGGCCGGCCGCAAGCTCGTCGCGCGCACGGCGCGGCAACTCGCCGAGAAGGGTCTCAAGTTCCTGCGCGCCACGGATGAGGACCTCTATACCCAGTATATCGCCGAGGACCTGGTCAACCCGACCACGGGCGAGGTCTTCGCCGAGGCCGGCGAGGAGATCACCGAGAAGTCGCTCAAGCTCCTGACCGACGCCGGCTTCGACGAGATCCCGGTGCTCGACATCGACCACATCACGGTCGGCCCCTATATCCGCAACACGCTGAACGTGGACAAGAACTCGCGCCGCGAGGAGGCGCTGTTCGACATCTACCGCGTGATGCGCCCCGGCGAGCCGCCGACGCTCGAGACCGCCGAGAACATGTTCCAGTCGCTGTTCTTCGACTCGGAGCGCTACGACCTCTCGGCCGTCGGCCGCGTGAAGATGAACATGCGGCTCGACCTCGACGCCGAGGACACCGTGCGCATCCTGCGCAAGGAGGACATCTTCGCGGTCGTCAAGGCGCTGGTCGACCTGCGCGACGGCAAGGGCGAGATCGACGACATCGATCATCTCGGCAACCGCCGCGTGCGCTCGGTCGGCGAGCTGATGGAGAACCAGTATCGGCTGGGACTGCTGCGCATGGAGCGCGCCATCAAGGAGCGCATGTCCTCGGTCGATATCGACACGGTGATGCCGCAGGACCTGATCAACGCGAAGCCCGCGGCCGCCGCCGTGCGCGAGTTCTTCGGCTCGTCGCAGCTCTCGCAGTTCATGGACCAGACGAACCCGCTCTCGGAAGTCACGCATAAGCGTCGTCTTTCGGCGCTTGGCCCCGGTGGTCTGACCCGCGAGCGCGCCGGTTTCGAGGTGCGCGACGTGCATCCGACGCATTACGGCCGCATCTGCCCGATCGAGACGCCGGAAGGCCCGAATATCGGCCTGATCAACTCGCTCGCCACGTTTGCGCGGGTGAACAAATACGGCTTCATCGAGAGCCCCTATCGCCGCATCCGCGACGGCAAGCAGACCGACGAGATCATCTATCTCTCGGCGATGGAGGAGGCGAAGTACAACGTCGCCCAGGCAAACGCGGCCGTCGACAAGGAAGGCCGTCTGACCGACGACCTGATCGTCTGCCGCCGCGCGGGCGAGGTCATCGTCACGCCGGTCGACAAGGTCGATTTCCAGGACGTCTCGCCCAAGCAGCTCGTCTCGGTCGCCGCCGCGCTGATCCCGTTCCTCGAGAATGACGACGCGAACCGCGCGCTGATGGGCTCGAATATGCAGCGCCAGGCGGTGCCGCTGGTTCGCGCCGACGCGCCCTTCGTCGGCACCGGCATGGAGGCCGTCGTCGCCCGCGATTCCGGTGCAGCGATCGCGGCCCGTCGCGGCGGCGTGGTCGATCAGGTCGACGCGACCCGTATCGTCATCCGCGCCTCGGACGAGATGGACCCGACCAAGCCCGGCGTCGACATCTATCGCCTGCAGAAGTTCCAGCGCTCCAACCAGTCGACCTGCATCACGCAGCGTCCGCTGGTGCGCGTCGGCGACGTCGTCAAAAAGGGCGACATCGTCGCCGACGGGCCGTCGACCGAGTTCGGCGAGCTCGCGCTCGGCCGCAACGTGCTCGTCGCGTTCATGCCGTGGAACGGCTACAACTTCGAGGACTCGATCCTGCTCTCTGAGAAGATTGTCTCGGAAGACATCTTCACCTCGATCCATATCGAGGAATTCGAGGTCATGGCCCGCGACACCAAGCTCGGGCCTGAGGAAATCACGCGCGACATTCCCAACGTCTCGGAAGAGGCGCTGAAGAATCTCGACGAGGCAGGCATCGTCTATATCGGCGCGGAAGTGGCGGCCGGCGACATCCTCGTCGGCAAGATCACGCCCAAGGGCGAAAGCCCGATGACGCCGGAAGAGAAGCTGCTGCGCGCCATCTTCGGCGAGAAAGCTTCCGACGTCCGCGACACGAGCTTGCGGGTTCCGCCCGGCGTGCAGGGCACGATCGTCGAAGTGCGCGTGTTCAACCGCCATGGCGTCGACAAGGACGAGCGCGCCCAGGCGATCGAGCGCGAGGAGATCGAGCGGCTCGCCAAGGACCGCGACGACGAGCAGGCGATCCTCGACCGCAACACCTTCGCGCGTCTGGCGGACATCCTGACCGGGAAGGTCGGTCTCGCTGGTCCCAAGGGCTTCAAGAAGGACACGGTGATCACCCGCGAGGGCATGACCGAGTTCCCGCGCTCGCAATGGTGGTTGTTCGCCACCGGCGACGACGCCCTGATGACCGAAATCGAGGCGATGCGGAAGCAGTACGACGAATCGAAGAAGCGCCTCGAGCAGCGCTTCCTCGACAAGGTCGAGAAGCTGCAGCGTGGCGACGAATTGCCGCCCGGCGTGATGAAGATGGTCAAGGTCTTCGTCGCGGTGAAGCGCAAGATCCAGCCCGGCGACAAGATGGCCGGTCGTCACGGCAACAAGGGCGTCGTGTCGCGCATCGTGCCGGCCGAGGACATGCCGTTCCTCGAGGACGGCACCCATGCCGACATCGTGCTCAATCCGCTCGGCGTGCCCTCGCGCATGAATGTCGGGCAGATTCTCGAGACCCATCTGGGCTGGGCGGCTGCAGGCCTCGGCAAGCAGATCGGCAAGGCGCTCGACGCCTACCGGAAGGGCCATGACGTCAAGGCGCTGCGCGCCTCGTTCGACGCCGTCTACGAGGACAACGAGATCATCGCCTCGATGGACGAGAACGAACTCGTCGAGATGGGCCAGAACCTGCGCCGCGGCGTTCCGATCGCGACGCCGGTGTTCAACGGCGCCAAGGAGGCCGATATCGAGCGGCTTCTGGAGCAGGCGGGCCTCCACTCGTCCGGCCAGTCCACGCTGTATGACGGCAGGACGGGCGAGCCCTTCGACCGTAAGGTCACGATGGGCTACATCTACATGCTGAAGCTGCACCATCTGGTCGACGACAAGATCCACGCTCGTTCGATCGGCCCCTATTCGCTCGTCACCCAGCAGCCGCTGGGCGGCAAGGCGCAGTTCGGTGGACAGCGCTTCGGCGAGATGGAGGTCTGGGCGCTCGAAGCCTACGGCGCCGCCTACACCCTGCAGGAAATGCTGACGGTGAAGTCGGACGACGTCGCGGGCCGCACCAAGGTCTACGAGTCGATCGTGCGCGGCGAGGACAATTTCGAGGCGGGCATCCCCGAGAGCTTCAACGTGCTCGTCAAGGAGATGCGTTCGCTCGGCCTCAACGTCGAACTGATCAACAACAAGCCCAAGCCCGGCGAATTGCCGCCGGCCGAAGCGGCCGAATAAGCGCGGCGTCCGGGATCAGCCCGGGCAATACGCGGAAGACGACATCATGCCGGCGACACTCACGCCGCCGGTTGATCGCATGAAGGCCGGGCAGGGCGGTTCCAGGAACCCCCGCCGGCGGCAGGAGAGCAGGCGATGAAGCAAGAGGTCATGAATCTCTTTGGGCAGCAGCCGGTGCAGCAGGCGTTCGATGCGATCCGCATCTCGATCGCCAGCCCGGAGAAAATCCTGTCCTGGTCCTATGGCGAGATCAAGAAGCCCGAGACCATCAACTACCGGACCTTCAAGCCGGAGCGCGACGGCCTGTTCTGCGCCCGCATCTTCGGGCCGATCAAGGACTACGAGTGCCTGTGCGGCAAGTACAAGCGCATGAAGTTCAAGGGCGTGATCTGCGAGAAGTGCGGCGTGGAAGTCACGCTCGCACGCGTCCGGCGCGAGCGCATGGGCCATATCGAACTCGCCGCCCCCGTCGCGCATATCTGGTTCCTGAAGTCGCTGCCCTCGCGCATCGGTCTCCTGATGGACATGCCGCTCAAGGATCTGGAGCGCATCCTCTATTTCGAGAGCTATGTCGTCATCGAGCCAGGCCTGACCCCGCTCAAGGACCGTCAGCTTCTTTCGGAAGAAGAGTATGTCCGCTGCCAGGAAGAGTATGGCGCCGACACCTTCACCGCCATGATCGGCGCGGAAGCCATCCGCGAGATGCTGCGCGCGCTCGACCTCGACCAGATCAACGCCGATCTCAAGCATGAGATCGCGACGACGACGTCGGAGCTGAAGCCCAAGAAGCTGATGAAGCGCCTCAAGATCATCGAGGCGTTCCAGCAGTCGGGCAACAAGCCGGAGTGGATGGTCATGACCATCGTACCGGTGATCCCGCCCGATCTGCGCCCGCTGGTGCCGCTCGACGGCGGCCGCTTCGCGACGTCCGACCTGAACGACCTCTACCGCCGCGTCATCAACCGCAACAACCGCCTGAAGCGGCTGATCGAGCTGCGTGCGCCCGACATCATCATCCGCAACGAGAAGCGGATGCTGCAGGAGTCGGTCGATGCGCTGTTCGACAATGGCCGTCGCGGCCGCGTCATCACGGGCGCCAACAAGCGCCCGCTGAAGTCGCTCGCCGACATGCTTAAGGGCAAGCAGGGCCGTTTCCGCCAGAACCTGCTCGGCAAGCGCGTCGATTATTCCGGCCGCTCGGTCATCGTGGTCGGCCCGGAGATGAAGCTGCACCAGTGCGGGCTGCCCAAGAAAATGGCGCTCGAACTGTTCAAGCCCTTCATCTATGCGCGCCTCGACGCCAAGGGCTATTCGACCACGGTCAAGCAGGCCAAGAAGCTGGTCGAGAAGGAGAAGCCCGAGGTCTGGGATATCCTGGACGAGGTCATCCGCGAGCATCCGGTGCTGCTCAACCGCGCGCCGACGCTGCACCGCCTCGGCATCCAGGCCTTCGAGCCCGTGCTGATCGAGGGCAAGGCGATCCAGCTCCACCCGCTGGTCTGCGCCGCCTTCAACGCCGACTTCGACGGCGACCAGATGGCGGTTCACGTGCCGCTGTCGCTGGAGGCGCAGCTCGAAGCGCGCGTCCTGATGATGTCGACCAACAACATCCTGCATCCGGCGAACGGCCTGCCGATCATCGTGCCGTCGCAGGACATCGTGCTGGGCCTGTACTACCTCTCGATCGTCTCGGACGGCGAGCCGGGCCAGGGCAAGATCTTCGGCGATTTCGGCGAACTCGAATATGCGCTGCACGAGAAGGTCGTGACGCTGCATTCGAAGATCAAATACCGCTGGACCGGCGTCGGCCAGGACGGCAAGCCGTATACGAAGATCTATGACACCACGCCGGGCCGCGTCATCCTCTCGACCGCGCTGCCGCAGCACCCGAACATGACCTTCGACGTCAGCAACCGCCTGATGACGAAGAAGGAAATCTCCGGGATGATCGACGCCGTCTATCGCGGCTGCGGTCAGAAGGAGTCGGTGATCTTCTGCGACCGCATCATGTCGCTGGGCTTCACCCACGCCTTCAAGGCCGGCATCTCGTTCGGCAAGGACGACATGGTGATCCCCGAGAACAAGTGGGAGATCGTCGATACAACCCGCGTGCTCGCCAAGGATTACGAGCAGCAGTACCAGGACGGCCTGATCACCCAGGGCGAGAAGTACAACAAGGTCGTCGACGCCTGGGCCAAGTGCTCGGATCGTCTCGCCAAGGAGATGATGGAACGCATCTCGACCGTTAAGAAGGACAAGAACGGCCGCGATCTGCCGATCAACTCGATCTACATGATGAGCCATTCGGGTGCGCGCGGTTCGCCGGCCCAGATGAAGCAGCTTGCCGCCATGCGCGGCCTGATGGCCAAGCCGTCAGGTGAGATCATCGAGTCGCCGATCATCTCGAACTTCAAGGAAGGCCTCGACGTTCTCGAGTACTTCAACTCGACCCACGGCGCCCGCAAGGGCCTCGCCGACACCGCGCTGAAGACGGCCAACTCGGGCTATCTGACGCGTCGTCTCGTCGATGTGGCGCAGGACGCCATCATCTCCGAGGTCGATTGCGGCTCGGAGAGCGGCATCAAGATGCGCGCCATCATCGATGCGGGCCAGGTCGTCGCTTCGCTCGGCATCCGCATCCTCGGCCGCTCGGCCGCGGAGGATGTCGTCGATATCGACGGCAAGGTCCTCGTCGCCAAGGGCACGATGATCGACGAGCATCACATCGAGGCCATCAACGCCGCCGGCGTGCAGGAGGTGAAGATCCGTTCGGTGCTGACCTGCGCCACCAAGAACGGCGTCTGCGCGACCTGCTACGGGCGCGATCTCGCCCGCGGCACGCCCGTCAACATGGGCGAGGCTGTCGGCGTCATCGCGGCGCAG
Source organism: Beijerinckiaceae bacterium (assembly GCA_019745195.1). GTDB lineage: Bacteria > Pseudomonadota > Alphaproteobacteria > Rhizobiales > Beijerinckiaceae > Allobosea. The sequence goes on along the minus strand of JAIETL010000047.1, from coordinate 4,497 downwards.
TCGATCGGCGAGCCGGGCACGCAGCTCACCATGCGCACCTTCCATATCGGCGGTGCGGCCACCATCGCCGACCAATCTTTCGTCGAGTCGAACTTCGAAGGCGTGGTCAAGATGCGCAACCGCAATGTCGCGCGGAACTCCGATGGCGACCTCATCGCCATGGCGCGCAATATCGCGATCGTCATCGTCGGTCCCGACGGGGCCGAGCGCGCCGTCCATCGCGTCCAGTTCGGCTCGAAGCTCCGGGTCGACGAGGGCGACAAGGTCAAGCGCGGCCAGCGCCTGATCGAGTGGGATCCCTATTCCCGCCCGATCCTGGCCGAAGTGGACGGCACCGTCGGCTACGAGGACCTCGTGGACGGCATGTCTATCACCGAGACGACAGACGAGGCGACGGGCATCTCCAAGCGCGTCGTCATCGACTGGCGCGGCTCGGCCCGGACCTCGGATCTGCGCCCGGCTCTGACCGTGATGGGCCCCGACGGCAAGATCGCCAAGCTGCCGCGCGGCGGCGAGGCGCGCTACATCCTGCCCGTCGAAGGCATCATCTCGATGGAGCCCGGCGCCTCGATCAAGGCCGGCGACGTGCTCGCCCGCGTCTCGACCGACTCGGCCAAGACCCGCGACATCACGGGCGGTCTGCCGCGCGTGGCGGAGCTGTTCGAGGCGCGTCGTCCCAAGGACGCGGCGATCATCGCCGAGAAGGCCGGCGTCATCGGCTTCGGCAAGGACTACAAGAACAAGCGTCGCGTCACGCTGACGCCGCATGACGGTTCCGAGGGGCTCGAATATCTGATCCCCAAGGGCAAGCACATCCATCTCCAGGACGGCGACGTCGTCGAGATGGGCGACTACATCCTCGACGGCAACCCGGCCCCGCACGACATCCTGGCGATCAAGGGCGTCGAGGAACTGGCAGCTTACCTCGTGAACGAGATCCAGGAGGTCTATCGCCTCCAGGGCGTCGGCATCAACGACAAGCACATCGAGGTCATCGTCCGGCAGATGCTGCAGAAGGTCGAGATCACGGAGTCGGGCGACACCGACATCCTGACCGGCGACCAGGTCGACCGCATCGAGCTGCAGGAGATCAACGCGAAGATGGCGGAGGAGGGCAAGAAGCCCGCATCCGGCGTCCCCGTGCTGCTCGGCATCACCAAGGCGAGCCTGCAGACGCGCTCCTTCATCTCGGCGGCCTCGTTCCAGGAAACCACCCGCGTCCTCACCGAGGCGGCGGTCAACGGCAAGTCCGACATGCTGGAAGGCCTGAAGGAGAACGTCATCGTCGGCTCGCTGATCCCGGCCGGCACCGGCGCGCAGGTCGCCCGCATCAAGCAGGTGGCGACGCGCCGCGACGACCTCATCGTCGGCCAGAAGGCGGAATCGGCGGCGAGAGCGGCCAAGGCGGCCAACGACGCGGCCGCCGCGGCATTGCCCGCGGCCGAGTGAGGCCTGTCGCATCAAGACAAGAGGGGCCGCCTTCGGGCGGCCCCTTTTTTGTGGATCGCTCGGCACGTCGTTGCGCGCGAGCGGGTTAGTGGGCAACATTGTGAGGCATGGACGGCTTGGCCGACCAAACGGCTTCGAATTACGCGCCGGACCGCGTTCGATGCCGTTTTCCGGTCATTTCCGGGGTTGACGCGAATCCCCTGCCGAGTCATAAGCGCGCCACTGTCGAAGGTTGTCGGACACGTTTGTCGCTTGCCTGCGTTGCGAGCGAATGTCGCGGCCGAAACGCCTTCGGAACTCCAGCGTCGAACGACGACATGGTATGACGCATGACCGCGGATCGATCCGTGGTCCTCTGCTTGGCGAACGCGCCTGAGGCCTCCTTGCCGGGAGCCGATGGCGCGGCTTCGTTTGTGTCATGGCATCGCTCGGACTGGCCGGACTTTTAGAGATTTCCAAACGCTCAACGGAGCGAGAGGCCTGTTCAATGCCGACAATCAGCCAGTTGATCCGCAAGCCGCGCACGCCCGTCAAGGCGCGCAACACCGCGCCGGCGCTCGAGAACTGCCCGCAGAAGCGCGGCGTCTGCACGCGCGTCTACACGACGACCCCGAAGAAGCCGAACTCGGCGCTCCGCAAGGTCGCCAAGGTTCGCCTGACCAACGGCTTCGAGGTGATCGGCTACATTCCCGGTGAAGGCCACAACCTTCAGGAACATTCCGTGGTCATGATCCGCGGCGGTCGCGTCAAGGACCTTCCCGGCGTGCGCTACCACATCCTGCGCGGCGTGCTCGACACCCAGGGCGTCAAGAACCGCAAGCAGCGCCGTTCGAAGTACGGCACCAAGCGTCCGAAGTAAGTTCTGCCAGACGGGCAGGGCGATAAGCCTCAAGGCCCGTTCGCAGCGTTTCAAGATTTGACCGGAGACTAGACGATGTCCCGCCGCCATAGCGCCGAAAAGCGCGAGATCATTCCCGATCCGAAGTTCCACGACATCATCGTGACGAAGTTCATGAATTCGGTGATGTACGAAGGCAAGAAGTCGACCGCCGAGCGGATCGTCTATGGCGCTTTCGACATCATCGAGGGCAAGATGAAGAGCGACCCGCTCGCCGTCTTCAAGAGCGCGCTTGAAAACGTCGCTCCGGCGATCGAGGTCCGTTCGCGTCGCGTCGGCGGCGCCACCTATCAGGTTCCGGTCGAGGTTCGCACCGAACGGCGCCAGGCGCTGGCGATCCGCTGGCTGATCACGGCCGCCCGCGGCCGCAACGACAAGACTATGGTCGAGCGTCTTTCGGCCGAGCTGATGGACGCCGCCAACAACCGTGGCAACGCCGTCAAGAAGCGCGAAGACACGCACCGGATGGCGGAAGCCAACCGCGCCTTCTCGCATTATCGCTGGTAACCGTTCGTCGGAATTCTGGAAAGACAGAGCGCTCCCATGGCCCGCACTCATCCCATCGACCGATACCGCAATTTCGGCATCATGGCGCATATCGACGCCGGCAAGACCACGACCACCGAGCGCGTGCTGTTCTACACGGGCAAGTCGCACAAGATCGGCGAAGTCCATGACGGCGCAGCCACCATGGACTGGATGGAGCAGGAGCAGGAGCGTGGCATCACGATTACCTCCGCCGCCACCACCTGCCTGTGGCGCGAGCACCGCCTGAACATCATCGACACCCCCGGCCACGTCGACTTCACCATCGAAGTCGAGCGTTCGCTGCGCGTGCTCGACGGCGCCGTCTGCGTGCTCGACGGCAACCAGGGCGTCGAGCCCCAGACCGAGACCGTCTGGCGTCAGGCCGACAAATACGACGTGCCGCGCATCGTCTTCGTCAACAAGATGGACAAGATCGGCGCCGATTTCTATCGCTGCGTCCAGGACATCATCGACCGCGTCGCCGGCAAGCCGGTCTGCCTCCAGATCCCGATCGGTTCGGAATCTGATTTCGTCGGCGTCGTCGACCTGATCAAGATGAAGGCGATCGTCTGGAACGGCGAGGCGCTCGGCGCGTCCTTCGAGGAGAAGGACATTCCGGCCGACCTCACTGAGAAGGCCGCCGAGTACCGCAGCAAGCTGGTCGAAGCCGCCGTCGACATGGACGATGTGGCGATGGAGGCCTATCTCGAGGGCACCGAGCCCGACGCGGCGACGCTGCGCAAGCTGATCCGCACCGCGGTGCAGCGCCGCGCCTTCCATCCCGTGCTCTGCGGCTCGGCCTTCAAGAACAAGGGCGTTCAGCCCCTGCTCGACGCCGTCGTCGATTTCCTGCCTTCGCCGACCGATCGCGGCGAGATCAAGGGTATCGACTTCAAGACCGAGGAAGAGACGGTTCGTCATCCGACGGACGAGGATCCCTTCTCCATGCTCGCCTTCAAGATCATGGACGACCCCTTCGTCGGCACGATCACCTTCTGCCGCGTCTATTCGGGCAAGGTCGAGAGCGGCGCGGGCGTGATCAACTCGACCCGCGACAAGAAAGAACGCGTCGGCCGCATGCTGCTGATGCACGCCAACAACCGCGAGGACATCAAGGAAGCCTATGCCGGCGACATCGTCGCGCTGGCCGGCCTGAAGGATGTCCGCACGGGTGATACCCTGTGCGATCCGCTCAAGCCCGTCATCCTCGAGCGTATGGAATTCCCCGAGCCGGTCATCACGATCGCGATCGAGCCGAAGTCCAAGGCCGACCAGGAGAAGCTGGGTCTGGCGCTGGCCAAGCTCGCCAACGAGGATCCGTCCTTCCGCGTTTCGACCGACCAGGAGAGCGGCCAGACCATTCTCAAGGGAATGGGCGAACTGCATCTCGACATCAAGGTCGACATCCTGCGCCGGACCTACAAGGTGGACGCCAATATCGGCGCGCCGCAGGTGGCCTATCGCGAGACGCTGACCAAGAAGGTCGACATCGATTACACCCACAAGAAGCAGACCGGCGGCACGGGCCAGTTCGCCCGCGTCAAACTGGTGGTCGAGCCCAACGAGACGGGCAAGGGCTTCGAGTTCGAGTCGAAGGTCATCGGCGGTTCGGTTCCGAAGGA
>JAIETL010000093.1 GCA_019745195.1 Beijerinckiaceae bacterium | reverse complement strand
TCGGCGCATTGCCCGCCGACCTTGGGCAGGATGTCGACGAGATGGGCCTTGATGTCGAGCAGCCCGAGCTCGAACACGGCAAACAGCCCGCACGGACCCGCCCCGATAATCACGACGTCGCACTCGATGATGTTGTCGTTCGTCATCGCCGTCAGGCCTTCCCGATCCGTCGCCGCGCTCCCGGCCATTTGACGGGCGGGATGTGCGGCCAAACCTCTCGTCGATTATTGTTAGTATACAAACAAGTTTGCGCAAGCGGATTTTGCGGGCAAAGCGTGCTCAATCGAGTCGCGCCAGCAGGCCGAGCAGGCGCTCGGCTTCTTCCCTGGAGAGTGGCGCCAGCGTCGCGGCCGAGATCGCCTTGGCCTTGTCGAGCAGCGCCGGCATCGCATCCCGGCCCTTGGCGCTGAGCCGCACCCGGACGCGGCGCTGATCGTCGGGGTCCGGCAGCCGCTCGGCCAGGCCGCGCTCCTCCAACCGTGCGATCACGCCCTTGATGGTCGCAGGGTCCATCGCCGTCATCCGGCCGAGCAGATTCTGCGAAATCTCCTCGCCGGCCGCGAGCTTGGCCATGGCGGCGAATTGCGTCGGCGTCGGCCCGTCATCGCCCATGATGCGCTGGAAGATCGCGATATGGCGTTGTTGCGCGCGGCGCATCAGGAAGCCGACCTGCTCATCGAGAACATAATCGCCGGCTGCGGTCGCCACAGTCGCGCCTTTGCGTCCGCGTCCCGTCGGCCGCGCGATCTCGTCTACGCCGCCCGACACCGTTGCCGTCTCGTCCTGTGCCGCCGCCAAGGTCCCGCCTCCCGCCGGGCCGCTGGCCTCTTGCCAGCGCCCTTCAGCCTGTCCATGATTGTTATTACACATTCAATCGCGGCCTGTCTCGCAGGCTGTGATCCGGCAGCAATGCTTTGCGGAGAACGACATGGCAGTCGAGGCGGCGTCCGGCCCGGCCAGGGGCAAGCTCGTCATCCGCAATCTTGGCCTCGTGCTGTCCGGCGATCTCAACCAGCCGATCCTCGATGCCGACACGATCCTCGCCATCGACGGCCGGATCAGCGCTATCGGCAAGGCGGCCGATCTCGATTGCAGCCAAGCCGACCAGATCATCGACGCGCAGGGGTCGCCGGTCGCGCCCGGCCTGATCGACAGCCATTGCCATCCTGTCTTCGGCGACTGGACGCCGCGGCAGGGCCAGATGGGCTGGATCGATTCCTGCGTGAATGGCGGCGTCACCACATTTGTCTCGGCCGGCGAGGTGCATCTGCCCGGCCGGCCGAAAGACCCGGTCGGCGTCAAGGCGCTGGCGATCACGGCGCAGCGCACCTTCGCCAATTTCCGGCCGACCGGGGCGAAGATCCATGCCGGCGCGCCGATCGCCGAGACCAGCATGGTCGAGGAAGACTATGCCGAGATGGCCCGCGCCGGCGTGAAGATGATCGGCGAGATCGGGCTCGGCACCGTCAACACCGGTCCGGAGGCGAAGAAGCATGTCGACTGGGCCCGCAAATACGGGTTGGAGACGATCATCCATACCGGCGGCCCCTCGATCGCGGGCTCCAGCCTGATAAGCGAGGATATCGTGCTGGAGGCCCAGCCCGACGTGATCAGCCACATCAATGGCGGCCACACGTCCATTCGCTTCTCTGGAATCTGCCGGCTCTGCGAGCAGGCGAGGGGGGCGATCGAGATCGTCCATAACGGCAATGAGCGCGCCGCTCTGGAAGCCGTGAAGACCGCAGCCGAGCTCAACCTGACCTACAAGGTGATACTGGGAACGGACGCGCCGGCGGGCTCGGGCGTGCAACCGCTCGGGATACTCCGGATGATCGCGTTCCTGTCGAGCCTCGGCGGTGTGCCGCCCGAAGTCGCCTTCTGCATGGCGACCGGCAACACGGCGCGCGTGCGAAAGCTCGACGGCGGCTTCATCGCGGTCGGCCAGCCGGCCGATCTCGTCTTCCTCGACAAGCCGCAGCATTCGGCCGGCAGGCACCTGCTCGACGCGGTCTCGCTCGGCGACATTCCCGGCATCGGCATGGTGATGATCGACGGCATCGTGCGCACCGGCCGTTCGCGCAACACGCCGCCCTCCCACACCGCTCCCTTGATCGTCGGGCATTGAGGCGCATCATGACCGACCTCATCGACATCCGCCGCGTCCAGACCAGCGTGGAAGAGATCTTCCACGAATTCGGGCCGCTGCCCGGCCGCACCGAGCGCATCGCGTCGGTCTGCGCCGTGCTGACGAACCCCTATGCCGGGCGCTACGAGCCCGGCATTCTGCCGATGATGGAGGCGCTGAAGCCCGCCGGCCTCGACATGGCGACGCGCTGTCTCGCTGCTCTCGGCGGCGATCCGAAGACGGTCGAGGGCTATGGCAAGGGTGCGATCGTCGGCTCGGCCGGCGAGCTCGAGCATGGCGCGCTCTGGCATGTGCCGGGCGGCTACGCCATGCGCGAAATCCTCGGCAATGCGAAAGCCATCGTGCCTTCGACCAAGAAGGTCGCGGGACCGGGCGCGCGCATCGACATTCCCGTTACCCATATCAACGCGGCCTATGTCCGCAGCCATTTCGGTGCGGTCGAGATCGGCATTCCCGGCTCACCCCAGGCCGACGAACTCGTTTTTGTGCTGGTGATGACGACCGGCGCGCGCATCCACGAGCGGGTCGGGGGACTGCGAGCGGACCAGATCAGCGTCTGGGACGGGCAACGGTGATGAGTCTGTCCACTAACCTGGCAAGATTGAGTGCGAGGAACCCCTCTTCCGGAGGGAGAGGGGCAGGGGTGAGGGGTCGGCCCTTTGACACTGCTGCCGTGACCTCACCGCAGTGCCGATTCACTTCGTGCTCCACCGGTCCAACGTCCTTCACCTCACCCCTGCCCCTCTCCTGTAAGGAGAGGGGTTCCCCGCGCCTCGCCATCTAGCGCCGGAGCCCTCCGCCATGCCCGCGAATATCCGCAAGATTCTCACGCAAGTCGATGAAACCCTTGTTGAATCGGGAAGGGCTGTCACCCCGCCGACCCGCCGTGCCGTCGCCGTCGCCGTCATCGCCAATCCCTTCGCCGGGCGCTACCAGGACGACCTGTCGGACCTCACCGAGATCGGCGTCGAACTCGGCGACCTGCTGACGAAGCGGTGCCTCGCGGCGCTCGGCATCGGCCCCGAAAGCGCCGAGAGTTTCGGAAAAGCCGCGATCGTGGGCGAGGGCGGCGAACTCGAACATGCGGCCGCAATCCTGCATCCCAAGATGGGTACGCCCGTGCGCGCCGCGCTCGGCAAGGGACCGGCGCTGATCCCCTCGGCCAAAAAGCGCGGCGGCTTGGGCACCCCGATCGACGTGCCGCTCGGCCACAAGGATGCAGCCTTCGTGCGCTCGCATTTCGACGCGGTCGAGGTCCGGGTCACGGATGCGCCGCGCGCCGGCGAAATCCTGGTCGCGATCGCGATCACCGATTCAGGCCGGCCGCTGCCGCGCATCGGCGGGCTGACGAAGGACCAGATCAAGGGCGAGGACGGGCTGCGGTAGCGCTTGACGCGCAGCGGCGGCAAGCTGAGTGTCGCATCTCAATGTTGACCCCCGCACCCGTCCGCCAGGGCGCCGTTCCCGCCTGTGCCCGGCTCGCAAACCAGCCAGCATCATGAACAAGAGCGACTATCTCGCCGCCTTTCTCAGAAAGCTGGAGAGCATAACCGAATTGTCCGCCCCGGAACGACAGGCTTTGCTGGACCTCCCGGTCAGCCTGAAACGCTTCGAGGCCAATGTCGATATCGTCAGCGAAGGCGAGATCACGCTGCAGTGCTGCCTCGTGCTGGAGGGGCTCGTCTGTCGCTACAAGCTGGTCAACAGCGGCGAGCGGCAGATCATGTCGCTGCATATCCCCGGCGACGTGCCCGATCTGCATTCGCTCCATATCGAGAAGATGGACCACAGCCTCGGCACGCTGACGCCGGCGCTGGTCGGTTTCATCCCGCACGAGGCCGTCCGGCGCATGACGCGGTCTTCCTACAAGGTCTCGGAGGCCTTCTGGCGCGAGGCTCTGATCGACGCCGCGATCTTCCGCGAATGGATGGTCGGCATCGGCCGACGCTCCGCGCCGAGCCGGCTGGCGCATTTCCTGTGCGAATTCGTCACCAAGATGGAAGCGGTCGGACTGTCCAATGGCGTGATTTGCGAACTGCCGATGACCCAGACCGAGATCGGCGATGCGCTCGGGCTCTCGACCGTCCACACCAACAAGAAGCTGCGGGAGTTGCGCGCCGCCAGGCTGATCGAGCTGCGCGGCCGCCGGCTCAAGGTGCTCGACTGGAACGGGCTGTGCGAGCTCGGGGAGTTCGACCCAACCTATCTGCATCTGCGCAAATAGGCGCGGCTAAGCTATTTCTGCTTGGCCGTGACCCGTTCTGCTTATTTAGATTCTGACGATTTCTTCATCTTCGGGGAACCGAAGCGCGCGCGACGGATTACCCGAGCATGACGCGCTTCTACTTCGACACCAATGTTGGCGACAGGACGGAGCGCGACACCGAAGGTGTCGATCTCCCCAGCGAGGCGCGCGCTTTGGCGGAAGCCAAGGCTGCCCTCACCGACATGGCGCGCGATCACCTGCCCAATGGCGATCATATCGGTTTTCGGGTCACAGTCCGCGACGCCGCTGGCGAGGAGATCTATTACGCCAGCCTCGTCATGGATGCCGGGCCGACGCCGTCGAAGCGGCGCCCGTCCTGATCTCCATGCTCAGCCGCCAAGCGACATCGTCAGCGGCGGCTTGACCTCGGGCGGCAGCGGAGAGACGTAGCCGGCCTTGCCGAGCTTCGCCTTGTGGTCGGCCTTGGCGGCGGCCATCAGCGCCGGATCGCCGAGCACGGCCGCGCCGGCGGCTGCCATCGCCTTGGCGACCTGGACCATGGCCTTGTGGGCGGCCGGTTGCTTGCCCTGCGCCACGATTTGCCATGTATGAAACGGCGTGCCGATCGCGACCGTCGGCGCGTGCGCCTGCACGGTCGGCACCGCCCAGGAGACATCGCCGACATCGGTCGAGCCGATGGCGGGGTTGCGCGGTGCGTCGAGCGGTACGGTGAAATCGGCCAGGGCCGCGTCCGTCTCAGGCAATCCGATCGAACGCCAGACGGCGGCGATCTCCTGTGGCGAGAGGGTCTTGCGGATGTCTTCAGCGAAAGCCTTGTCCGCCTCGTCGAAATGCGGCGGGCCGAGATCTTCCATGATGTTCTGCAGCGCCTTCTCCAGCGGGCCGTTGCCGACGACGTTGGAGACGGCGGAGACGATCTTCATCTGCATCGCGGTCTCGGTCATCAGCGCCGCGCCCTCGGCGATCTTGCGCACTCGCTGGACGAGTTCGAGCATGCCGGGCAGGTCGCGGGCGCGGATCGAATAGCGCACGCGGGCATGGGCCTGCACGACGTTGGGGGCTATGCCGCCGGTGTCGAGCAAAGCGTAATGCACGCGCGCGTCGCTCGGCATGTGCTCGCGCATGTAGTTGACGCCGACGCTCATCAGTTCGACGGCGTCGAGCGCGCTGCGGCCCAGTTCCGGCGAGGCTGCGGCGTGGGCCGCGCGGCCGGTGAAGATGAAGTCGGCGCGGGTATTGGCGAGCGAGAGCGGCGGCGTCACTTCCCAGAAGCTCGACGGGTGCCAGGAGATCGCGACATCGGCGTCGTCGAACGCGCCGGCCCGGACCATGAAGGCCTTGGCCGCGCCGCCTTCCTCGGCCGGGCAGCCGTAATAGCGCACGCGGCCCGGAATCTTGTTCTCGGCGAGCCAGTCCTTCATCGCGGTGGCGGCGAGCAGGGCGGCGGAGCCCAGCAGATTGTGGCCGCAGCCATGGCCGTGGCCGCCGGCCTCGACCGGCGCATGCTGCGCCTTGCCGGCTTCCTGGCTTAGACCAGGCAAGGCGTCGTATTCGCCAAGGAACGCGATCACGGGTCCGCCTTCGCCGGCCTCGCCGATCACGGCGGTGGGGATGTCGGCGATGTTCCGCGTCACCCGGAAGCCCTGGTGCTCCAGTTCGGCGACGTGCTGAGCGCAGGAACGCTCCTCGGTGTAGCAGACCTCGGGCATGGCCCAGACGCGGTCGCTCAGCTCGATGAAGCGCTGCTTGCTGGCGTCGACATGACGCCAAAGGTCGTTTCGGTTGTCCATGATGGCTCTTCGGTGCTGCTGCTGTCGTCCCATATGAGACGGGCGCGGCGACGACGTCCAGTTGGCCGGCGAATGGCGGGTGCCAATGGGCGCTGCGTAATGGGGCGACACTTTACTCAGCCCTCATCCTGAGGAGCCGCGAAGCGGCGTCTCGAAGGATGTTCCAGCGCGCTCTGGAGCATCCTTCGAGACGCGGACTGACGTCCGCTCCTCAGGATGAGGGCTGAGGATGTGCCGTCGGCCCCTCACGGATGCTTGTGGATCGGATCGACCCAGTAGACCGCCTCCGGCTGCTCGACCGGGTCGACATCGGTGATGTTGACCACCACCGCCTCGTTGTCGGAGCGCACCAGCACGCATTCCACCGACTCGTGCGGGCTCGCGTTGATCTCCTGATGCGGCACGAAGGGCGGCACATAGATGAAGTCGCCCGGCCCGGCTTCCGCCACGAATTCGAGCTTCTCGCCCCAGCGCATGCGGGCCTTGCCGCGGACCACGTAGATCACGCTCTCGAGTTCGCCATGGTGATGCACGCCGGTTTTGGCGTTGGCTTCGATCGAGACCGTGCCGGCCCAGATCTTCTGCGCACCGACGCGTGCATGGTTGATCGCCGCCTGCCGGAACATGCCCGGCGTCTGCGCCGTGTTGGGGTCGAGCTTGTCGCCTGTGACGACGCGGACGCCGTCATGCTTCCAGCGCGGCTCGTGGTCGTGGTCATGGGGGTGCGGGTGGTCGTGATCATGGTCGGACATGGCGCGTCAGCCCTTTGTCGCCGGCCCCGTCGCCAGCGGCCTATCGCTCGTGCCCCATTCGGCCCAGGAGCCGTCATAGATCGCGCGCGGCGGCTTGCCGATCGTCTCCAGCGCGGCCGAGAGGATCGCGGCCGACACGCCCGAGCCGCAGCTCGTGATCATCGGCTTGTCGAGATCGACGCCGGCTTCCCTGAACGCGGCCGCGATCTCTTCGGGCGATTTCAGTTGGCCGTCCTGCATGATCGCCGGGAAGGGCAGGTTGAGCGAGCCGGGAATATGGCCCGAGCGCACGCCGGCGCGGGGCTCGGGCGCCTCGCCGCGAAAGCGGTCGGCCGGGCGCGCATCGACGACCTGCACGGAGCCGCCAGCCAGCGCCTTCGCGACATCGTCGGCGTCGGCGACGGCCGAATGATCGAGCCTTGCCGTGAAGGTTCGGGCGGCGCGGGCGCGGGGCGGGCCTTCTTCGATGGCGCGACCTTCGTCCTGCCATTTCGGGAAGCCGCCTTCCAGGATCACGACATCGCGTGCGCCGAAGGTCCGGAAGGTCCAGCGCACGCGCGGAGCAGAGAACAGTCCTAGCCCGTCATAGACGACGATGCGCATGCCGTCGCCGATGCCCATCGCGCCCACGGCCGCCGCGAAGACCTCCGGCCGCGGCAGCATGTGCGGCAGGCTGGAGTTCGCGTCCTTGACCGTGTCGATGTCGAAATGCACCGCGCCGGGGATGCGGCGTGCGGCGTATTCGGCATGGGGATCCTTGCCGTGAACGGGCAGATACCAGGAGCCGTCGACGACCACGACATCGGGCGCGTCGAGGCGCTCGCTGAGCCAGTCGGTCGAGACGAAGACGGTGTCCTTGGGCATGTCGGCATTTCCTCGGTGGTTGAAGCCCGCTCTGGCGGCGGTCTGATGCAGTCTCACACGAGCGCAATGCGAACGCGCCGGTTCTGCTTGCCTTTCTTCTCGATATCCGTGACCGCGACAAGGCCGATCTCGGCGGTGTTGCGGACATGCGTGCCGCCGCAGGGCTGCAGGTCGATCTCGCCGATCGCCACCAGCCGGACGCGGCCCGAGCCGCGCGGCGGGGCGACCCGCATCGTCTTGACGAGGCCGGGATTGGCGTCGAGTTCCGCGTCGGTGATCCAGCGCTCGGTCACGTCGGCATTGCTGGCCACGAGCGCGTTCAGCGCGCCGGCGATCTCGTTCCTGTCGAGCCCGCCTTCGGGAATGTCGAAATCGAGTCGGCCGTCGCCATCGCCGATCGCGCCGCCGGTCACCGGATAGGACAGCACGACGCTGAGAAGATGCAGGGCGGTGTGGATGCGCATGCGCTTCAGGCGCTTCTCCCAATCGAGACGCACCGTGACCGTTTCGCCGGGTCGCGGCGGGGCCTGCCCTTCGAGCGGGACGTGCAGCACGCGGCTCTTGTCCTCCGGATCGTAGATCGCGAAGCCGATACCGATCTCACTGCCATCGCTCGTGACGAGCGCGCCGGCGTCGCCCGGCTGCCCCCCGCCGGTGGCGTAGAATACCGTCCTGTCGAGGATGATCGCGCCGCGCTCAGTCACGGCCTCGACAGTCGCGGCGGTCTGTCGCAGATACGCGTCGTCGCGGAACAGCAGTTGCGTCGGCATCGGCATCGGTCTCGTGCAATCGTGGGATATCAGGCGTGGCATAGACCACGCGTCTTTGCCGATGCGGAGATTGCACGGATCGTGGACGGTGCGCCACAGCCGGAGGCGCGGGTCGGGCTTGAAGCCCCGATCGGCCTCGCGCAATTTTGATCCAGATGAAATCCCGCTGCGTAGACCCTGTGCTGGAACAAAAGGCCATGTTCCGTATGGCCGGCCGACGAGGACGACACACCTTGAACCCGCATCAGGTCGAAACCCCGCAAGCGCGCCCGATCGACGCTCTTCTGGCGTCCTATGCCGCAGGGAGCCTGAACGCGCCGCTGCATGCACTGGTCGGCTCGCATCTGGCGCTGTCGCTGGAGAACAGACGCTTCGTCGCAGCCATGGAGGATCTGGCGGCGCTGGACCTGACCGATTCGGTCCAGAAGCCGCTGACGGATCGCGGACGCATGCTGGATGCGATCCTGTCCACCAGGGAGTCAGAGTCTGTCGTCGTTCCTGCGGCCCGCCTTGCGGACAGCGTGTTTCCCCCGCCGTTGCAGCGACTGGTCGGACGTGGTTCGCAGGACATCGCTTGGCGTTTCAAGCTGCCGGGGATCAAGGAATACCGCATCGCCGAAACAGAGGCCGGCGAGGCCGTGCTCTATTGGGTCAAGGCCGGGCGGCGGCTGCCGCAGCACACCCATGAAGGCGACGAGGTGACGCTGCTGCTGAAGGGCGGCTTCACCGATCCGCTCGGCCATTATCGCCGGGGCGACATCGCCATCGCCGATGCGGAGCTTGACCATAACCCTGTCGCCGATTCCGATGAGGACTGTATCTGCTTCGCCGTCACCGATGCGCCGCTGCAATTGACCGGCCCGGTGATGCGCCTCCTGCGCAAGGTCTTCCGTCATTAGGGCGCCGGACCTAGATTGCGCCTGTCGCATCCCGACAGCCTCGCGCCCGGAGTTCCCATGTCTTTGCCACGCATGCAGCCGAAGGACGGCGTCGCCTGGGTCACGGGCGCGAGTTCGGGCATCGGCGAGGCGGTCGCGCTCGAACTGGCGCGGCGCGGCTGGACGGTGGCGGTCACCGCGCGGCGGCTGGAACAGCTCGAGGAGATCGCCAGACGTACTGAGGGCCTGCCCGGTCGGATCGTCGCCCATGCCGGCGACGTTACAGACTCGGCCTCGATGCGGCAGGTGGTGGAGGGCATCGAGACCGTCCATGGGCCGATCGCGCTGGCTTTCCTCAACGCCGGCGTCGCGCCCTACACACGGGCCGGTGCCCTCGATGTCGAGGCTTTCGAGAAGGCTTTCGCGGTCAATACGTTGGGCGTCGCCAGGGGCATGGCGGCGGTGCTGGAGCGGATGACGCAGCGCAGGCGCGGACAGATCGCCGTCAACGCCTCGACCGCCGGCTATGGCGGATTGCCCAAGGCCGCAGCCTATGGCGCATCGAAAGCCGCCGCGATCCATATGTGTCAGGCGCTGAAATTCGATTGCGACAGGCTCGGCATCAGGCTGCAGGTCGTCAATCCGGGCTTCATCGACACGCCGCTGACGCGCAAGAACGATTTTCCGATGCCGTTCCTGATGTCGATGGACGATGCGGCGCGGCGCACGGTCGACGGCTTCGAGCGCGGCGGCTTCGAGATCACCTTCCCGCGGCGCCTGTCGTGGATTATCAAGGCGATCAACCTGCTGCCCTATCCAGCCTATTTCTGGCTGATTGCAAAGGCGACCGGCTGGGACAAGCGGAAGGATTGACGCGTCGCGAAACGTGAATTCAGTGTGAGGTCGTCGCCTTGCGTGCATCTTCTGTCATGCTGCTCCGCCAAGCTCTACCAGCCTGATGGAGGACGACGATGAACCTTGCCAGCCTTCGGATCGGAACCTTCAATCTCTACAATCTCAACGAGCCCGGCCTGCCGGTCTACACCGACAAGGACGGCTGGTCTCAAGCCGAGTACGATCGCAAGATCGTCTGGACCTCGCGTGTCATCGCCACGCTCAAGCCCGATGTCTTCGGCTTTCAGGAACTGTGGCACGCCAATTCGCTGGCCAGGGCGCTGGAGGCTTCGGGGCTCGATGCCGAGTACGATCTGGTCGCGCCGCCCGATGCCGACGGCAAGCGGATCGTCTGCGCCGCGATCGTCCGCAAGGGCCTCCTGACCGGGCAGCCGGAATGGATCGTCGAATTTCCGGACAAGTTCGTGCTCAAGAGCTCGGGCGACGATCCACAGACGCCCGCGATCAGCGTCAACATCAAGAAGTTTTCGCGGCCGGTGCTGCATTTCACGATCAAGCCGCGCGCCAAGCTCGACGAGGCGCATGTCTATGTCTGCCATTTCAAGTCGAAAGGGCCGACGAAAGTCTTCCAGGAGGATTGGTTCAAGGCCGACCGGGCGCTCTACGCCAAGCACAGCACCGGGATCGGCGCAGCGGTTTCGACCATCCGCCGGACCGCCGAAGCGGCCGCGCTGCGCTTCATCCTGTCGGAAGAGATGAAGGGCTCGGACAAGCCGGTGATCGTGCTGGGCGACGTCAATGACGGCCAGCACAGCAACACCGTCAATATCCTGACCGAGCAGCCACGCTATCTTGTTGGCGATTCCGTCGGTGGCGGCGACACCAGCCTCTACACTGCGCAGACCCTGCAGGAGTACCGCAACACGCGGGACGTCTACTATACGCACATCCACCAGGACATCATGGAGTCGCTGGACCATATCCTGGTCAGCCAGGAATTCTACGACAACAGCAAGAAGCGGATCTGGATGTTCGACGGCATGGTCGTCAGCAACGATCATCTGAACTTCGACGACCACAAGGCCGACGGCACGAACGACCACGGCATCATCTGCGCCTCGTTCAAATACAGACCGATCAAGGCCGAGGCGAAGGCCATCGTCGCCGACGACGGCTAGCCCGCCTTGCTGCTCCCTCGCATGGCGATCCTCGCCTCGACCTCGCCCATCGCAGCCCGGTCCAGCGGGAAATTCCAGACCAGCGCGATCGCGCCGAGCTTGAGCAAGCAGGGCAGGCCGGCATAGAGCAGGCCGAGCATCAGCAGGCCGCCTTCGGTCCTGGCGCCAGCGGCCGGATCGAAGCCGGCCCAGCCCAGCAGCGGAAAGGCAAGCCCGACCGCGCCCGCGAAGGCGAGCTTGGTCGCCAGCGCCCAGAGCCCGAGATACAGACCGGCGCGCTCGGAGCCGGTCGTCGCCGTGTCGATGTCGATGACGTCGGCCTGAATCGAGGCCGGCAGCACCACATCCGCGCCGAGTGCAAGCCCCGTCAGCACACAAACGATGCCGAATGCGACGACGTCGCCCTCGCGCAGGAAGACCGCCCCGGCGAAGCTGACGACGGCGAGCAGCATGCCGAACGCCCAGGCGCGGTGTTTCGAACTGCGGCCGGCGAGCCAGAGCCAGAACGGCACGCCGAGCACGCCGCAAAGGAAGTACAGCACCAGCAGCGGCCCGGCCGCGTCGCGGGCGCCCAGCCGTTCGGCGACGAAGAACAGAAAGAGCGTGGCGGGAAGTCCATTGGCGAAGCTGTTGATGAAGAAGGCCGCGAGCAAGCGGCGGAAGGGGCGGTTGGCCAGGATGCCGTCGAGCCCCGCGCGCCAGAGCAGCGCCGTCCGCGAGCGCTCGACCGGCTCGGGCGTGCGCCAGACCGCCACGAGCGCGAACAGCGGCAGCGACAGACCGATCAGCATGGCAATCGCCAGCAGGCCGGCGCGGGCGTCGCCGCCCTGGCTCTGGATCACGGCGGGCAACACCAGCGCCAAAAGCGTGCCGACCACGGTGGCGCTTTCACGAAAGGCTGCGACGCGGGTGCGGCCGGCGTAGCTGCGGGAAAGCTCCGCGCCCCAGGCCTGATAGGGCACCTGCGCCGCCGTCCAGGCGAGCGAGAGCAGGCTCGCCCAAAGCAGGAGATAGCCGGCGGTCGCGTTCGCCGGCGGCGCGAGCACGAACCAGGCGCTGAGCGTCACCAGCGGCGCGGAGCCTGCGACCCAGAGCCTGCGGCGGCCGAATGCCGGCCGGTAGCGGTCGGCAAGCCAGCCGGCGAGCGGGTCGCTGACGGCGTCGAGCAGGCGCACCAGCAGCAGGACATAGCCGACGGTCGCGATCGGCAGGCCGATGTCGCGGGCGTAGAATTCCGGCACCATGACGTAGAAGGGCAGGCTAAGCGCCGCCAGCGGCAGCGCCGGCAGCGCATAGGCGAGCAAGACGGGCCAGCGCTGTTCGGCCGGTCCTGCCTTCGGCGAGATCGTGGTCTCCGTCACGACGCCTTCGCGAAAACCATCTGGCGGACGTCGATATTGCCGGTGCGGAAGCCGGCCTCGCAATAGGCGAGATAGTATTCCCACATCCGCCGGAAGCGCTCGTCAAAACCCATCGGGACGAGCTGCGGCCAGGCGGCGCGGAAGCGGTCGCGCCAGCTCGCCAGCGTGTTGGCGTAGTCGAGGCCGAAGATGTGCTCATGCGTCATCGGCACGCCGAATTTTGCGCCCAGCCCCTTCATGATCGAGGGCGTCGGCAGCATGCCGCCGGGGAAGATGTAGGCGCGGATGAAGTCGAGTTCGCTGCGATAGACCTTGAAGCTCTCGTCGCGGATGGTGATGACCTGCAAGCCGGCCGTGCCGCCGGGCCTGAGCCGGTCGTGCAACTGTTCGAAATAGGCCGGCCAGAAGGCTTCGCCGACGGCCTCGAACATCTCGATCGAGGCGATCCGGTCATAGGTGCCCTTTTCGTCGCGATAGTCCTGCAGTTTGAAGGTGACGCGGTCGGAGAGACCGGCCTTGGCAATCCGCTCCTGTGCGAAGTCGAACTGCTCCTGGCTGATGGTCAGTCCGGTCACCTTGCAGCCGATCTCGCGGGCCGCGTACTCGGCGAAGCCACCCCAGCCGCAGCCGATCTCCAGCACATGGTCGCCCGCCCTGATGCCGGTCTGGTCGGCCAGGGCCTTGTATTTCCGGGTCTGGGCGGCCGCGAGATCGGTGCAGCCCGGCGAGAAGATGCCCGAGGAATAGGTCATCGTCCCGTCGAGCCAGGCGCCGTAGAACTTGTTGCCGAGATCGTAATGGGCGTGAATGTTCTTGCGCGCCTGCGACTTGGTGTTGCGGCGGCGGAAATGCTGGAACATCTGCCAGAGCCGGACCAGCGGCTTGCCGGCGAGCAGGGTCTGAATCACCGGGTAGTTCGCGGCGAAGAGTTCGAGGAATTTCGCGAGGTCGGGCGTATCCCATTCGCGGCGCAGATAGGCCTCGGCGAAACCGAGATCGCCGCCATCGGACAGGCGCGCGGCGAAGCGGAAATCATGCACCTCGATCTGCGCATGCGGGCCGGGCTCCGTGCCCTGGAACAGGAGCACGCGGCCGTCGGGCAGCGTCACCGTCAGCTCGCCGCGCGTGAGTCTGGCGGCGAGCTTCAGCGCCTGACGGGTGGCGAAGGACAGGCCCTTCGAAACCTCCGCGACGTTTGCCGTGGTGACCAGCAGCGTGGCCGGGCCTGCGATCGTCGGGTCGGCGATTATAGCGTTCATGGTGGCTCTCATCTGCTGTCGACAGCGGTCAAGGGCCTGTGTTGCGTCCAGGCGGCGGGTGGTTGCGGGTTCGGGGCTGCGTAGCTGACCGGCGCGGGTGGGGCAGGGCGGCTGACCAGCCGGACGCCCTTGAGCCAGAGTTTCAGCGCTTCCCAGTGAATGCCGGCCACGACCTTCAGCGTCATGAAGGGTATGGCGGCGCAGGCTTTCAGCAATGCGGCGCTGGTCAGGTCCTGCCGCGCGCCGATGAAGGTCGCGGCCAGGATCGGCCCGTCCGCATCGGTCTCGAGGATGCGCAACTGCACCTTGTCCGTCGGCGGCAGCAGACGGAAATGGTAACGCAATGGCATGTCGAGGAAGGGCGAGACGTAGAACAGCTTGTCGCGTTCCTGTCGCAGCCCCGCTTCGCTCAACTCGCCCGGCTGCACCGGGGCGACATAGGAATGCATCTCGCCGAAGGTGTTACGGACCTCGTAGATCACCGCCGCGAGCGCGCCGCCTGCATCATAGCAGTGATAAACCGAGATCGGATTGAAGACGAAGCCGAGGATGCGCGGATAGCAGAGCAGCAGCACGCGCCCGCCCGCCATATCGACGCCGGCAGGCTGGAGCAGGCGCTCGACATATGCGCGCAGCGGCGTCTGTCCGTCGCCATGGTCGCTCTCGCGGAAGGAGGCGAGCGCAAGGCCCGGCCCGATGCGGAACAGGCGGCTGGCGCGCCCGGCTTGCGGAAGCCGGTCGAGATCGATCAGCAGGTTGAAGACGCGATAGGTGAAGCGGTGCGGCTTCGGCTTCATGCGCGCATGCATCACCGTGCCCGGAACGAGCGAAACCGCGCTCGTCGGAGCAGGAAACCATGCGGCGATGTCGCCGGCGCGCATCATTCAGCGGCCTCCGCCAGCGGTCGGGCCGGATGGCGCCACGGGACAGTCGCACCCAGCGCCTCGGCGGCGTTCAGCCCGGCCTTCAGCCCGTCCTCATGGAAGCCATGGCCCGCCCACGCGCCGGCGAACCAGACCCGGTTGCGACCCTGGATGCCGGCGAGCCGCGCTTGCGCCGCGATGGCGGCCCGGTCGTATTGCGGATGGCTGTAGTTGAAGCGTCCGAAGGTCAGCTCCGGCTTCGGCGGTACGGGCGGGTTGAGCGTGACGAAGACAGGTTTCGTCTTGTCGATACCCTGCAGCGCGTTCATCCAGTAGGTCAGCGTCAACTCGGCGTCGGGGTCGTCGCCGGCCAGCACATTCCAGGCCGCCCAGGCCGCCTTGCGGCGCGGCATCAGGCGCTCATCCCGATGCAGCCAGACATCGTTGGGGCGATAACCGATATCGCCGAGCACGGCGCGCTCCTCCGTCGAGGCGTCGGCCAGAAGGCTGAGCGCCTGGTCGGAATGGGCCGCGATCACGACCTCGTCGAAGCGCTCCGTGCCGCTCGCATCGGTCACGCTGACGCCGCCGGCATCGCGGCTGACCGCTGTGACCTCGCAGCCCAGCCGGATACGGTCGCGGAAGGGCGCGGTCAGTTTCTCGACATAGACGCGGGAACCGCCGGTCACGGTGCGCCAACTCGGCCGGTCCCAATGCAGAAGGCGGTGGTTCTCGAAGAACGCGATGAAGCTCGCCGCCGGGAAGCCGAGCAGCTTCGACTGAGGCATCGACCAGATCGCCGCGCCCATCGGCACGAGATAGTCGTCGCGGAAGGTCGCCGAGTAGTTCCCCGCGGCGAGATACTCGCCGATCGTCCTATCGCCCAGCCGGTTGGCGTGACGGTCGGCGATCGCCGCCTTGTTGAAGCGGAACATCTCCGCGATCATCTTGTAGTGCGACAGCGAGACGATATTCCGCCGCCTGGCGAACAGCCCGTCGACCATGCGCTGCCCGCGCCCGGCCCATTCGCGCCTGCCGTCATCCGCCGAAACGGAAAAGCCCATATCGGAGGCTTGCGTCGGTACACCGAGATGCGCAAAGAGCGCGACCAGATTGGGGTAATTGAGCTCGTTGTAGACGATGAACCCGGTATCGACCGGGATCGTCGTTCCGCCATGGTCGATCTCGACGGTCGCCGAATGACCGCCCAGCCGGTTGTCCTTCTCGTACAGGACGATCTCGTGCGGCGAGCCCGTGGTCAAAGCCCAGGCTGCGGCATTTCCGGCAATGCCGGAGCCGATGACGGCGATGCGCATGCGGGGCGAAGTCCTCAGCAGTTTTGTCTCTCGATGTATTACGTCGAGAAAATCAAACTGGTTTCAACGTCGCCAGCGCGTCGAGCGCCCGTTGACGGCCGACGTCGAGCCCGATCAGCGGTTTCGGATAGGTCTGCCCCAACACGATTCCGGCATCGCGCAGCTCCGGGGCGGAGGCGGCCCAGGGCTCGTGGATCAGCGCATCGTCGAGTTTGGCGAGTTCCGGGCACCAGCGCCTGACATAATCGCCCCTTGGGTCGAACTTCCCGCCCTGCGTGACCGGGTTGAAGATGCGGTAATAGGGCGCAGCATCCGCGCCCGAGCCTGCGACCCACTGCCAGCTCGCGGCGTTGTTGGCTGGGTCGGCATCGACGAGGGTGTCCCAGAACCAGTTTTCGCCCTCGCGCCAGTCGATCAGCAGATGCTTGATCAGGAAGGACGCGACGATCATGCGCACGCGGTTGTGCATCCAGCCCGTGGTCCAGAGTTCGCGCAGGCCCGCATCGACGATGGGGTATCCGGTCCTGCCGCGTTGCCAGGCTTGCAGGGCCTTCGCGTTCGGCTTCCACGGGAAGTCGTCGAAGCGGCGGTTGTAATTCTCTGTCGCCAAGCCGGGATTATAGAACAGCAGGTGATAGGCGAATTCGCGCCAGCCGACCTCGGACAGGAATTTCTCGGCGTCTGATTCCGTGCCCGCCGCCTCGCCGCTGGCGAGCGCGGAATGGGTCGCATGCCAGATCTGGCGCGGGCCGATTTCGCCGAAGCGCAAATGGGGCGAGAGCCTTGAGGTCGAGAGATAATCAGGCCGGTTGCGGCCGTCGGCATAACCCTTGAGTACGCCGCCCAAAAAATCGGTGAGGCGCGCACGCGCCCCCGCTTCGCCTGGCGTCCACTCGGCCCGCATGCCGCCCGCCCAATCGGGCTTGCTCGGCTCCAGGTCGAGATCGGAGAGCGAGAGCGCCTGCCTGCCCAGTGTCTTCGGCAGGGGCAGCGATGCGATCGTTTTCGGCGCGGGTTTTGGCGCTGCCGGCTCGCCGAGCGCGCGGGCCGCACGCCAATAGGGCGTAAACACCTTCATCCAGTCGCCGGATTTGCCCTTGACCTGCCAGGGCTCGTTCAGCAGCGCGGCGTTGAAGCTCTCGACGGTCACGCCGCCAGCGCCAAGCGTTTCCTTCAATTGCTTGTCGAGTGCGATCGTCGCCGCCTCGTAGCGCCGGTTCCAGGCGACGTGGTCGATCCCGGCGACCTCGACGATCGCGGGGACGAGCGTCGCCGGGTCGCCGCGCATCAGGACGAGTTCGCCTCCGCGCGTCTCGATGTCGGCCGAAAGCGCCGCCAGAGAGCGCGACAGCCACCAGCGCGCGGCGCCACCGAGCGGCCGGCGATCGCCGCCCTCATCGAGGATGTAGAGGCATAGCGTCGGGCCATGCGCCAGCGCCGAGATCAGGGCGGGATTGTCGGCGAGCCTGAGGTCGTCGCGGAACCAGAAAAGCGATGCGGTCATGCACTCCTAGCTAGAGCGCGTCCGGCTCGCTGACCAGCGGTCTGGCGCAGGCGTTACGCCTTGCCCGTCGGCTTGCCGGCAGCGCGGTCGGGCAGTGTGTCGACCGCCTCGTCCGCACCATGGTCCTTGCCGGTGACGCCCTCCTGCAGCACGCGGGTCGCGGCGTCGTGCTTGGCCGCAGGCGAGGTTGCGAGCGGCTTCGTCGCGGCCGTCGCCTCAAGTCCGATGTTCTGGGGCTTGTGGCCTGCATTGCGCGCCGTAGCCGCGAAGGTCGCCAGCGCTTCGGGCTGGCCTGCGCTTTTGGGTGTCGTCGCCATGATGTCCTCCTGTTGTCGTTGCGGAGAGAACGGCGCTGGACGAGCGGTGTTCCGCTGCCGCACCGGCGGCAAAGAAAAGGCCGCCGCGCTTGTCAGCGCGACGGCCCGTTCGGCAACGATCAGGAATTCTCGATCAGATCAGAACCGGCGGCCATAGCCCCTGTCATAGCCCCGGCGGCCATAGGCGCGCGCATGCGGCGGCGGGCCGCCGAAGCGACGGCCATAGGCATAGCCGCGAGGGCCGTAGGAGCGGCCGAAGCGGCGGCGGCCGTCGTAGCGGCGCTCGCGATACTGAGCCTGCTCGACGCCGGTGGTCTCCGTCGACGTCGCCGCAGTCGTCATCGCGTCGAGACCGGCCAGAGATGGCGCGGCCATCGCCGGCGCTGCCGAGGCCGCACCGATGGCGAAGACGGCAGCCATCAGAAAGTTGCGCATGGTGTTCTCCCGTTGGTTTTTGCAGGCCCATCAGAGCCTGAGCGCTTACCAACGTGGCATGAACCGAATAGTTCACTGCCGTTCATGCGGTCGCGAGACGCGCCTGTCGGGGCGCGCGGCTTCAGGCCGCCGTCTTGGGCTTGGGCCCACGCTTCTTGGGAGCTGCAGAAGGCTCTTCCCCGGCGGTCGGCGCTGCCGGCTTGCGACCGAGGCCGATCGACTTCGCCATCGCCGAGCGGCGCTCGGCATAGGCCGGCGCGACCATCGGATAGTCGGAGGGCAGGCCCCATTTGGCGCGATACTGATCGGCCGAGAGGCCGAACTTGGTGTTGAGGTGGCGCTTCAGCGATTTGAACTTCAGCCCGTCCTCCAGGCAGATCAGATAGTCGGGCGTAATCGACTTCTTGATCGACACCGCCGGCACAAGCGGGGCGGCGGGTGCCGCGGCCGGTTCGTTGCCGAGCCCGACCAGCGCCGCATGGGTGTTCTCGATCAGCGCAGGAAGATCGGCGCGGGTGACATTGTTGTGGCCGACATAGGCCGCAACGATCATGGCCGAAAGTTCGACCAGTTCGATATTGTTCTCAGACATGAGGACTCCAGGACATGATGAAGACGATGGCGCTCGGCGGGCAGAATTGGAATCGCCGAAGCTCAGCGAATTATCTCCCGGTCAGTTGTAGAGAATACAGTACGGCTTGTGCTTGCCGCAAGCTAAAATCTTGCCATTTCGAGGTCGAACCATGCATTCTGGCTGTCTTCTTATTGATTCCGGCTTCCGATCGGCGCGGGTCGTGTCCCTGATGGTGGTGTAGCTTCGCGGAGCCACCCCGATGCCGGCTTTGGCCGGGCTGGTCAGGCGGCCA
>JAIETL010000057.1 GCA_019745195.1 Beijerinckiaceae bacterium | reverse complement strand
GCCCGCACCCATGCGCGCCCCGGCCAAAAAGGTCGCCAATTCCCGCGCCGGCGACGCCGGGTGGGAAGAGTTCTGAGCCGTTGATCCGCGCCGCCGCCCGGGCGGCGCGGATGATTTCGTCGAAACGTCATCGAATGCGCGCGACGGCGTTGACAGCCCCGTCCCGCCCCCGTAAACGAACCGCCGTTGCCCAGGTGGCGGAATTGGTAGACGCACCAGCTTCAGGTGCTGGCGCTCGCAAGGGCGTGGAGGTTCGAGTCCTCTCCTGGGCACCACTCTTTTTCGCTTTCTGCGTCAAAGAGTTAAGCATTGATAACGAGTTACATGGTATCCGCTTTGACACCGCGGTTTGACACCATGGCTCTTGCAATGTCCCGACCCTTCACTACCAAGCAGGGTTCCTACTATCTCAATGTGAAGGTGCCCAAAGCCCTTCGCGCGCAGGCCAAAGGCCGACGCGTCAGCCTCCCCGTGGCGGGAGAGCAGCACAGCGTGATGATCGGCGAAAAGGTCGTCCTGTCGCTGAGGACCAAGGACCCGGAGACGGCAAAGACGCGCTTTCGCCTGGCGTCCCACGCGCTCGGTCAATACTTCGAGGCTCTCGAGAAAGGGCCACAGCCGCTGACGCGCACCCAGCGGACCGCGCTCGTTGGCGACATCTACCGGGAGGCGGTGCGCGATCTCGAGACCGACGACAGTTTTCTGGATGCCATCGAGGCGACGACCACAGAGTTCGACGCCAATGTTGCGCACCACCTCGGATCGACGCCTGTCGACGAATCGTTGGACGGGATCCCCGCGCGACCGGCCGACGAGAAGACGGCCGAACTCCTGGCCGCGATCGATTTGTACGATCCGAAGGCCCTCGCCGCCTGGGCCCTGAAATACGAAACCAATCCCGCCAAGCGCGCGGTCGCGCTCGAACAGCTTTACGGCCCGCTCGTCGACGGCGAAATCGCCCGCAAGCAGATCCTCGTCGACGAGACGTCCCGCGGCAAAACGCTGGAGATCATGGATCAGGCTGCGGACGCTTTCGGGGAGATGGCGACACGCCGGCTGACCAGCCTGGATTTCAGCGACCCGTTCGGCGCGGGGCTGCCGGCCTGGAACGCGCCGACGTCTGCGATGCCTGGTCCTGTTGCTGCGCCGCGCGGCGTCCTGACCGTGGAGACGCTCTTCGCCAAATGGAAAGAAGAGCATACCACCTCGCGCTCGCCCTCGACGTTTCGCCGCTACGGCTTCTCGATCGATGCGTTGATTGCCTTCTGGGGCGAGAAGGACGTCAGGCTGATGACGTCTGAGGATGTCTTGGCCTTCGCCAAAGAGCGCAAGAAGACCATTCCAGTTGCAACCGTCAACAAGAACGATCTCGTTGCCGTCTCGTCGATCCTGGGATGGGCCACGACTCCTCTGGCCGGGAGGCTTCTGGCATCAAACCCGGCCTACAGGATCAGGCTTCCCGAAGACAGGAAGACGGTCACCCGCGAGAAGCGGTTCCGTGACAGCGAGATCGCTGCCATCTTGCTCGCCGCGCGGCAGGCGCGTTTCAACGCCAAGATGCCACGCGCGTCGGCATCGAGGCGCTGGGCTCCCTGGATCTGCGCCTACACGGGCTGCCGGATCCAAGAGACGTGTTGGGTTACGAAGGACGACATCTACCGTGACGGCGATGTCTGGCTGATCAACTTCCCGAAGACCAAGATCGACATCGCCCGGCGCGTTCCGCTTCACCCCGCGCTGATCGAAGAGGGCTTGCTAGACTTCCACGCCAAAGCTCCGTCAGGTTACCTATTTTGCGGCGACGTGCCCCAAAAGGCCGGCGCAACTCGCACCCAGCAGGAGCAGCGCGCGAGCGAACTTTCGGAATGGATTCGCGAGCAGGTAACTCTGGATCCGAGCCTCAGCCCGAACCATGGGTGGCGTCACACCTTCATCACGCGGGCGGAGGATGCCGGGATCGTCAAACGGCAGAGCAATGCGATTACGGGTCACAACACGAAGAAAGACGCCAGCGACGGCTACTATGCGCCGAGTCCCACGGAGCTGAAGAAGATCATCGACCGCTACCCGCGTTACGATCTCGATCTCAAATCGGGCGCGACCTCGCCGCTGGAGGCGGACGCGGAGCGCGATTTGGAGATTCCCGATCGTACAGAATGACGCGTTGGCGTCCCGACCAGTTGCCTGCAAGGGTGCGCGGATGCCCCTGACCGAAGTCCGTTTGGACTTTGGTCAGTGGGACTGGCTCAGGCCGATCCCATAGCCTTGTCCCCTGGACTTCCAGCTCGCGGCGGCCCGGCGCCGCGGATTGACGACGTGGTCGTGGATGATGGCCTCGACGATGCGCAGGAGGCGCTCGGCGTCGCGGCTCTTGGGGCGGAAGAAGTAGAACTCCTGCGCAGCGCTCGCACGCTTGGTCTCGCCGAACCCGTAGCCGGTCGCCCGCATGAACTCGGCCGGCTCGACGCTGAGCAGGGAACAGTGCGCCTGCCCGGCCGGGCTCGTGAGCCAGGGATTGAGCGCGGCGTTGCGCATTCGGGTGTGCAGGCGCTTGTCGAACTCGCGCACCGAAAGGTCGTCCGGAAGGCGGATCGCGAGCGAGCGCTCCGCGAGGATGACCGGCGAGCCCGGCAGCGGGGCGCTCTCCGGCAGGATGTGCTGCAGCATCCAGTTGTCGTAGCCGAGGTCGCTGCAGGGAAGGCCGTCAGCGCTCGTGGTGAGCGCGCCATAGCGGTCGGCGTTGAGCTCGCGCATGCGGTCGCGCAGGTTGACCTGCGCGGTGACCGAGACCTTGTGCACGGCCATCCTGAGGCGACGCGCGAGGCCGAGCAGGCCGGTCGCGACCGGCAGCCGGTTGTCCTCCCCGCAGCCGGCGCAGTACACGAACACGAGCTTGCCGGGCCTGTAGTCAGCCTGGAAGCGCGGCATGACGAAGGCGTCGTCGGGCAGCTTGACCACGGCTTTGCCGCCGACGCGCGGCCATCTCGTCGGGTACCATTCGGTGACCGCACCGGCGCTTCCCTCCGGCAGCAGCCGGCTCCCGACGGCGCGCTTAGTCGGGTCCGCGGCACTCTTGATGTGATCGATCGTCGTCATTGTTCTTGGTCTCCGTGCGAGGCTCCCCGGGGGCATTCCCGTTCTTACCCTCACCCGCTTGACCACCCCTCCTTTGACCTCGGCCGCATGAACCCGATCGGCTCCCTCGTGCCCTTCACGTCGCAGATGTCCTCGGCGGCTGCGACATCGGCGACGGTGAGATGGCGCCGCCCGGCCTGCGCGGCGAAGCCGAGCGCCAGCGCGACGAGCCTGCGGATGCCGCGCGGGTTGGTGCTGGCGAGCCGCGCCAGGACGGCTTCGTTCGGCAAGGCGAACGCATCACCGTGAGCCGTGATGATCTCGCCGGCGATACGGCCCGCGATCGCGCGCAGCATGGCGCCGTCCGGCGGCGTGATCGCAACGAGCAGGAACCTGTCCTGGATAAAGCCGGGCAGCGCCTCGAGATCGTTCGCGGTTGCGACGATCAGGCAGCGCGAAAGGTCGAACGGGACGCGCAGATACTCGTCGACGAGGGCGCAGGCGTTCTCCGGCTCGAGCAGTCCAAGAAGACTGTTGTAGGGCTTCTCGGTCGAGTGGGTGACGAACTTGTCGACCTCGTCGAGCAGGATCAGCGGATTGGCGGTGTCGCCACCGAGCAAAGCTTCCGTCAGCACGCCCATACGCGCACCACGCCAGGTCGGCGGGTGACCGATCAGCAGCTGTTGCGCATCGGAGTTGGTGGCGCAGCTGAAGGCATGCTGCTCGACGGCGAGCGCCGAGGCGAGCCGGCGGGAGAAGTGGGTCTTGCCCAGCCCGGGCGGGCCGACGAGCAGGAGCGGTGGGAAGGCGATCGCCGTACCGGCCACGGCCGACAGCGCCACGGCCCGCTCGATCAGCGCGATGATCGTCACGAAGCCAGGGCATTCCTCGCGGAGCATCGCAAGACGCTTTGGCGCGTACTCATCCGCCACCACGAGGTGGCGTAGCGGCTCCTCGCCGGCGAGCGCGCGTAGCCGTTCGAGCCGGGTCTGCTCGTCGCTGGAGGCGGCAACGAAGGGCGTCGCGGTCTCGTCGAAGACGTCGCTGCCGGGTTGTGCCAACCCGAGTTGCCTCAACAGCGCTGGCTTGTCGAAAATCGCGAGCGAGGCTCCGCGCGGTGGCACGTTCGCTCCGTCATCGTGATCGCCGTGATTTGCCTTCGGTTCGAACGCCCCGCCATCGGGACGTTGCCGGCGCAGATGACTCAGCAGCGCCTGGTTCTCATCGTCACGCCAAAGCTGGGCGAACCCGGCCTCGGCGCCATCGGAAGCTGCGGAGGTCTCGGTGCTCATGACCGGCCTCACAACTCGACGCCACTGAGGCGCGTGACGAAGGGCGCACCCTGCCGAGCGATGCGCCGCCCGACGCCGATTGCTATCTCCACCAGCGCCCGCATGTGATCGGGATCGGCGGCGCGTTCGCAGATGAGCCGCTCGACCTCCATCTTCACGACGAGGTCGTCGCGGCTACGCGCGGGCCAGAGCCCGACGCGGCAGAGTTTTGCATAAGCGAGAACGCGCGCGCCGCCGATCGCGCCATACCAATGCGGGCCGATGTCCTCCTGCTCCGACCAGGCGTCGACTGAAGCCAGATTGGCTTTCGCCTCGTCGAGAAGTGAGATTAGATCGTGCGGGTCGTTAAACCACGCTTCGAGCGCAGGAGCGTCCTCGAGCCGGTAGGCGCCGTGCAAGCTACCGTCGCTCTCCCCGGCATCGCCGCGGATCGCGTGGCCTTCAAACCGTCTCGCCAATTCGGCAAGCTCAGGCGGAATGCGCCCGTCGCGGATGAGCCCCACCTTGTGAGACGAACCGAGGCCACGCAGAGCACGCATCATCAGCTCAGTGGCATGAACGCCGCCGCCGTCGGCGTACTGCAGCGAACGCTCCTGCGACAGCAGCGTTCGGGCGAAGCGATCCTCTGACGAAATCGGGGGCACCAGCAGCATGGCGATTTCGCCAGCATGGGCGAGGACCGCTAAGGCGTTGGCGGTGTCAATGCGCTGGTCTAGCGCAGACGGGTCTGCCTCTGCGAGTGTGAGGAACCGCTCGTACTGCCTTGAGTGCTGGAGGGCACGCCCACGCAGCGTCAGGATCGACGGCAGGCGTTCAAACAGCTCGGCATGACGCACCAGTTCGTCATGGTCATCGGGCAGAAGCGTCTCAAAAGCGGCGAGCTCATCGATGACGGTTACTGTCTCCGTCGAGAGATTGAGGTCACGAAGCGTTGCGGTGTTGATGTCGGTCATGGTCCAGGTCCCGGGGGGTCGGCTCGGTCGAGCTGCCCCCTCGCCCCAGCCGTCACGATCAAAGGCGCGACGGAGACCGCCGCGCCTTCAGAAGCTTGTTTGGGACTGCTACGAAGCCTGACGCGTTCAGCGCCCGATGCCGTGGCCGCTACGGGCGGCTGCCCATTCGATGGCGGCACGGAGATGATCGGGATCGCGATGGCGCGGCGCGATCAAATCGAGGGCGGCGAGCTGGATCGTGACCTCTTCAGCGTCGCGAGCTGGCCACAGGACCAGGCGCGCAAGCCTTGCATAGGCCAACAGCATCGCGCCTCGGATCGCTGCATCCAACAGCGCTGGCTCGCTCACGCTTGGCTGCACCCGCCGCCAGAGATCGACCTGCGCCAGCACGGCGCGCGCGCCGGCGAGCCCATCGCCGGGATCGATCCCCGTCTCCAGCCACAGCTGCAGCGACGGGGCCAGCGCGAGCGGGTAGGCCGCTGCCGCGCCTGGCTGTGCGGCGAGCCCCTCGGGCGACGCCTGCGGCAACCGCGGCGATCGAACATTCTGTTCGCTCATTTGAACGAGCGGGCCGCCGCAGATAGCGTCCGTCTGGTGGCGGAACGCAGCATCGCGCGAGCGTCTCGCCTGCGCGCGAAACGCACGACGGAAGCTTGCAAGCGCCCGATGATCCTCATCATCGCGAGGCGCGATCAGGATCGTGGCGACATTGGCGCTGTCGATCAGCAGCGCCAACGCCCAGGCGCAGCTGAGGACCTCGGTAGAGGCCATGATCTGCCCCTCGCGCACCTGATCGAGCAGGCGGCCAAGCTCATCGGTATGGAAGCGGGCGCGGGCGCGGATGGCCACCAGCGAAGGCCGGTTCTGCCAGACCGCAGCGAGGCGCCGCAGCGCCGGTGCGTCATCATCGATGAGACGCTCCAGCGCCTCGAGTTCGTCGACGACAGGCACGAGCGGATTGCGTCCGCAGGTCGTCCCCGCAGCATCCCGCTGGCGCTCATCTTTGTCCGGGCCGTCGCTGTGCGGTCGGGTCGGCTGTTGAATGTCGATATTCATAGTTGCTTCTCAATGGGGTCCTAGCCGGTCGGCTACGCTGCTCCCCGTCATCCCTGGAATCGAAGAAGGACGCCGCCAGCAGCGGCGCCCTCCATCGCGATGGGCGGCGTTTGCGCAGAGCGCGCTGGTCAGCGCTGACGCTCGCGGTCCGCGATCCGGTGCTGCATGAGCCGAAGCTCCTTCAGCCGCTCGGCGGCGGCCTGCGCGAACAGGACGACGTCGCGCAGCCGCTCATCCTGCAGCCGAATGGCGATCGCGTTGATGCGGTCTCGAACCGTCTGGTCGTCCTTGGTGGCGGCGGCGATCAGGTAGCCCCGCGCCAGATCAGCCGCAGCCAGCAGCCTGGCTCCGTGGCAGGCGCCCTGGAGCCGATCGAGGTGCTCGCGATCGAGTTCATCGGCCTCGCTGGCAACCGCGAAGCGATCGGCATCGTCGAGCTGCAGGCTGGCGCGCTCGATCAGTGTGCCCGCCGGCGCGAGGTTGCGCAGGAAGCTCATGAGGCTCAGCCCTTGCTCGAGCCCGACCATCGCGGGCTGACCCTCCCGGACCTCGTCGAGGCCGGGCACCGTCGCAGCGTCGAAGCTCAGGTGGGCAGGGCCGGTGTCGGCCATGCCCGGGTAGGCGAAGGCCTTGCGGGCGAGCGCTGCGAACGTGTGGTCGCCGCCGACAGCCGCGACGACGTCGTCGAGAACGCGCCGGCGGGCCGCGAAGTCGCACTGCGAGCGCGGCGGTGCGAGCGCGACCGTGACGGTCGCGGCGGCGTCGAGCAGCGAGAGCGCGACCAGCACGTCGAAGATGTAGGCGACCTGCTGGCGTTCGGAGGTGCCGGCCAGCCCGACGAAGCGCGTCACCTCGTCGGCGTAGCCGATGGCCCGGGAGCTGATGTCGCCCAGCGAGAAGGTCTTCGCAGCGAAGGCGGCATAACCCTGCTCCAGCCCGGCCTTGAGGGAGAGCTCGTTGCTGAAGCCGGCGAGATCGTCGGTGACAGGTCGAAGCGGCACGTCGAGCTCGATGTCGGCGAGCGACAGCGGAAGAAGAGTGTTCATGTTGTCGTCTCAGGTTCGTTGGGGGTCACAGCCACGCGGCTGCGCTGTCCCGTCCGTTCCCGGAATCAAAAAGGAGGCGCCCGCGCGGACGCCTCCTTTCATGTCGTCAGATGGGCTGTTCTGCGCGCCTATTAGACCAGCTTGGACCACTCAAAGACGAGCCGGTCGCGACTGTCCGGCGGCAGCGATTTGACCCAGGCGGCGTCGGCGGTGACGTGCCGGATCGCCGCCTGCATGTGCGCGGGATCGCCGATCTCGCCGCGCAGATTGATCAGCGCGACGACCTCCTTCTTGGTCGCCAGCGCGGCGCGGTTGTGTACCGGCCAGATCATGACCTGCGCCGCCGCGAGGCAGCCGGCGATGCGCGCGCCTTCGGCCGCGACCATCAGCTCGCTCGCATTCTCCGGACCACGCTGGGCCAGCGCGATCAGGCGATCGCAGGTTTCGAACAAGGTCTGAGCGCGCTGCAGGAGGAGGTCGAGATCGGGGGCGGCGCTCGCGTAGCCGACCCAGTTTGCGATCTCCTGATGCGCGAAGGCGGGCGGACCGCCGCGCAGCTCGAGGCCGGCGGACAGTTCCCATCGCTCGAGCGCCCAGGTGGCCAGTCCGCGGCTGTCGCTTGCCGGCGCCGTCTGCGCTGGAGGCAACATCAACGCCGGCACGCTGAAGGCAGTGCGCTTCCAGCGCAGGCGGCGCGCCAGCGTCGCGTCCATCGTCGAGACGAAGCTCCGGTCACGGCGATGGTGCAGCGCGCCGGTTGCCTCGGCGAGGGCGAGCTTGGCCTCGGCCTGGTCGAGGTTGTCCGCCGGCCAGATCGCGGTCAGCGCAACCAGGCTCAGGCTCATGATCTGAAGCCCGGCGCAGGCGAGGTCGTATTCGCGCTCGCCGAGTTCCTTGGCGAGGCTGAGCCGAAACTCCTCGTTCGACAGGCTTTTGGCGTTGCGCGCCGCCGCCTTCAGATCGATCGGCTGGCGTCGGAACGCCACCAGCTCCGCGACGCTCGGGTCATCGCTGTTGATGATCTCGACCGCCATCGCGATCGGATCGCGCAGCTCCCGGTTGCCGGGCTCCTCTGCGAGGCCTTCGCCGCGCTTGGCGAGCGAGCGCCCGCCATCCTCAGTCTTCTTGGTCATGTCAAACTTTCCTATGGGGTCGCGACCATCTGGCCGCACGTCTCCCTTCCGCTCATGAGAATCGCAGATGGCGTCCTCGCGGGGACGCCATCGCCATGTCCTGTCTCTCCGGCGATCCCGTTACACAACCGGGAGCCACTGCGGATTAAGCTCGAGCGTTGCCCCGAACCGGAACCGCCGGGCGATTAAGTTCGCCTCGTTGACCAGATGCCGAATGGCGGCCTGCTGATGCAGAGGATCGTGCCGGCAGGCGCGGTCGTTGATCAGCGCCACCAGCCTGAGCTTGGCCTCGGCGTCCGCTGAGTGGAGCAGGGCAGGCCAGATTGCGGCCCGGGCCGCGGCGAGGTAGGCGAGGATGCGAGCGCCCTCCGCAGCCCGGCGCATCGCCGCGCTGTCGGGCTCGTTGCGAAGGGCGATCACGGTCAGGCGATCGGCGATCGCAATCATCGCGCTGACGCGGTCGACCAGCGCGGTCAGGTCGGGATAGGCGTCGACGAAGGCCTTCCACCGGGCGATGCCGCGCGCATCCAGCGTGGCCGGCCCGCCGGCGAGAGGCACCGCGTCGACGAGATCGAACCGCGACAGCGGCCAGGTCGCGAGCCCCCGGTCGGAGGGCGCCGGTCCGGGAGGACCTGGAGGCACGACGAGCGCGCCGACGTCGAAGGCGGCGCGGTGGAGCCTGATGCGAGCCGCGTCCTCGACCGAGAGCATCGGCGCCATCCCGAAGTCGGTGTCTTCGTACTGTGGCTGCGTCTCCCGGGCCAGCGCTCGCTTGGCGTCGGCATCATCGATCGAGTCCGTCGGCCAGATCGCCACGATGGCCGCGCAGCTTAAGCCGACGATCTGCAGGCCGACCTCTGCCATCCGCTCCTCGTAGGTCCGTTCGAGGCCGAGCGGCAGTCGGTCCGCCTCGTCGTTGCAGCGCTTCGCCTCGCGCGCGAACAGCTTCAACTCGGGGGCGTGATCGCGCACCGCGATCAGCTCGGCGAGCGAGGGGTCGTCGCCGATGCTGCGGGTCGCCTCGGCGAGCGGGTCGTGAATCGGCCCGAGCGGCCGGTTACCGCCGCTTTCGTCATCGGTCGCCACGGGCGTGAGGTCGCGGTCCTGGTTATTGTTCGTCATGGTCGTTTAAAGTCCTGTGGGTCACAGCCCCATCGGCTGCGCGTCCCTCCGTCCTCCCGGAATCGACAAAGGCGCCGTCGCCGGCGCCTTCTCCTTCGTCATTCGTCCCAAGCTGTTGCGTTCAGGCCGCGAGCTGGATGAACCGGTTCTGCTCGCTCAGCCAGCGCTCGATCGCGTCGAGATGCGCATGCTGGGCGGCATCACCTGGGAAAAGCGTCTGGCGCAGGATCGCGACCTCACTGAGCGCTTTCGGCAAGGTCAGCCAGGGCACGTCGGCCTGCGTCGTCAGCCGCTCGCGCAGCCAGGCCTGGCCCTTCTGCCAGCCCGCCGGCGACAACGTCTGTGGCGCCTCCAGCAGCGCCAGTCGGTTGGAGAAGGCTTTCAGCCGCTCGTCACCGAACCCGGCCGCGATCGCGGCCCGGTCCTCCCAAGGCGAGGCATGCCAGCGGGCGCAGGCCCTGGTATCGTCGTTTGAAAGGAAACCGCCGCTGTAGAGCGTCGCCTCGGGGTAGGGCGAGGGTTCGCGATCTGCGAAGCGGTTGGCCAAGGCCGTCGCGAGGTTCGCCCTAAAGCCAGCGTGCTCCCGGATATGGGCGGCGCGCTTGTTGTAGAGCGCGAAATCCCGCTGGTCAGGCTGCAGGACAGGGCAGCCCTGCTCGTAGGCGATGAGGATCGGCTGGGCGTTGGTCTTGATCGTGCGGATCGGATGAACGCCTCGCTGCGAGAACAGCCCGATGATCTCCTCGGCGGGCAGGTCGAGATAGCTTGCCGGATCGACTGTCAGGTCGACCGCCGCCCATGAGGTCGCAACGGTCGGGTTCGGCGTCACACCGATGACGGGTGTCAGTCGGGACACGCCGCCGAGCAGAAGGACCTCGCCGCCGGCCAGCATCCGGTTCGGCACGGCCTTGTTGGCCAATCCGAGCATGGTCGCCACGGTCACTGGCGCGACCTCGCGCAGGTGCCGGAACAGCGCCAGCGTCGCCCTGGTGTCGGCCAGCGCGTCATGCGCCTCGTCTTCTGAGAGCGCGATGCCATTGGCCCGGCAGATGTCGCCGAGCTTGAAGCTCGGCTTGCCCGTCGCGCCAAGCGGTATGGTCAGAGCGGAAGGCTCCAGCAGCGCCACCGCCCTGACCGTGATCAGCAGGTCGGCGCGCCGATTGCCGTTCAATTGTGTCGCATAGGGCGGAAGGAGATGGGTGAAGTGAGCAATTCTGAGCATCTCCTCGTCGAATCGGAGAGCGTTGTAGCCGACCACGGTCGCGGGCGCCCAGGACGCCAGCGCTTTCGCGATGACATTCAGCATCTCCGAAGAGGACAGCGGCGCCTGTTCGAGCTGCTCCGGCCGGATGCCCGTCGTCAGCAGAGCACCGGGCGACGGCACGATATGGGCCGGCAGGCGGCAGCGCAGCGACAGCTCGCCCAAAGGCTGGAGGTTCTCATCGGCATGGATCAGGGCTGCCTGCAGTGGCACGTTCCATTGCGGTTCGAGACCACTCGTCTCGAGGTCGTAGATCACGAAGGACATCGGCTCCAAGTCCTCAGTGTCGGCTCGGCGAGCCGGGCGGCATCGGCGCCTTGCGAAGGGTGATGCCGAGCGCGCGCGCATCCTGCTGCATCGCAGCCTCGACCATAACCGCGGTCCGCGTCCGTTTGATCTCCTCCTCGTCGAAGGCCATGGCCTCGCAGACCATGATCTTACGTTCGAAATGCTCCGTCGTGCGCGCCGGCACCTCTGCCAGCATGAAGGCATAGAAGCGCGCATAGGCGCGAGCGCCCTCCGCCATCTGCAAGGCGGTCAGGTTGCCGTGCTCCGGAAACGACCGCTCCAACTGATGCTCGAGCAGCAGCGCGTGCGCCAAGGCCTCCTGCCACAGCCAGAAGAACCGCTCCGGCTGATCGGTCGTCATCTGGTAGCTGCGCTGGTAGCGCGACAGATGCGCGGCCGTCGGGCGCGCCTCGTCCCGGGCGCTGTCGCCGCCCTCCGTGTTGTTATTCATCCTCATACCCGCTCCGGTTCGTCTCTCCCGGAACGGCTCGTCGGCTCAGGCTCGCGGGGGTTCCCAGGATAGGGTTCCGAGGCTTGCCTGCTTTGTCGCGGAGCATGGTCGCCTGGTCGCCGACCAATGCGAAAATGTGGCCCTATGCCGACGCTCAGGACGTCCGCTTACGGGCGGTGCGATGAGCTCCGTAGGCGAGCCACTAAGTTTGCCTCGCATGCTTGATGTCTGAGACAACATTGCGCGCCAACCACGGCAGCATTGTCCCTGAGCGTGGTCGGCAGGCTCAAAGTTCGTGTGGGCAACGTGTTGAAGAGCGGGTCTGCAGCTTGAGGGACTAGGCAAACGAGGACAACTTAGCTGCCGTTTAGGCGACTGCTCCAGGCTGTCGGTTCCATTACAAGCTCGCTTGCCGACATCCGCGCCTGAACCAAAGCTGGAGGTGAGCTCGAAGATGCCCGCGCCTGTAGACGCCCCATTTGTCGGCCTCGCATTGTCTGGCGGCGGCGCGCGCGCGATGGCGTTTCACCTTGGCTGCATGCGTGCGCTGAACGAGCGGGGCATCCTCGAAAAGGTGAAGGTCGTTTCGACGGTCTCTGGCGGTAGCGTCATCGGTGCCTGTTGGGCATATAGAGGCGAGAGCTTCGAGGAGTTCGATAGCCACATCGTCGGAATTCTTCGGCGTGGTTTGCAGTGGCATATTGTGCGAGGGGTCTTTCTGACCTCGGAAGGCCCAAAAATCTTGGCCACGCTTGCAGTCACCGGGACGCTATCGCTCATAATCGGCGCGCTGACATTTGTTCTATCTCGCGGACGGCGCTGGCTTGGTATCCCGACCGGCAGTATCGAGACGTTGCTTTCAAGCCTGGCATCGCGGCTTCCGATATGGGGAAGTCTAACCACTGCTTTTGAAGCGGCGCTCGACCGTGACCTGTTTGCAAAGCGTACTGTCGATCAGGTCCAGCGGTCAGGTTTGAGTGCCATCATCAATGCATGCGAGCTAAAAACCGGCACAGCGTTCCGTTTCGGATCGGACGGCTCCGGTGGGTGGCGCTACGGCTCGATCGTTGGCCAACCGACGTCCGTGGCTAAAGCGGTCGCAGCGTCGGCAGCCTTCCCCATCTTGCTTCCTCCGCTCGTAGAGACCTTCGATTTCGATGATCGAGGCCAGCGCCGCCGCGAAACCGTCTCTCTGACGGATGGTGGCGTTTACGACAATCTCGGCGTGGCCGTTTTGGAACCCGGGCGATTCGACGATTCCATCCTTCGATACCCCGTAACGCATCTGATCAGCCTGAATGCCGGAGGAGGACAGTATGCGGGATCGGATGATCGCCATTTCTGGTGGGCGGGTCGTGTTGCCCAATCCTTCAATGCGGTTCATCGCAAATCGCAGGACGCGATCTATCAGCGCCTGCACAAGCACGCCGAACTCGGTGAGCTAGCGGCATTTGGCATGATATACTTGGGTCAGCAGGACAATAAGCTGCCGTCACTGCCGGCCGATCTCGTCCGCCGCGACCAGGTCAAGGACTATCCGACTGACTTTGCGCCGATGTCCGATCAAAACCTCGCATTGCTGACCAGACGTGGCGAGCAACTGACGCATTTGATCGTGGATCGGTATCTCAATCGCCTCGGCAGCTGAGGCCTTCATCGCGGCCCTCAGCTTCTGGCACGCTTCCATACGTTTGGGGGGAACTATGCACGTTGTTCGATTTTTCCCGATAGGAAATGGCGACTGTTGCTTCATCGAATTGGAGAACGGGCGAACAATCCTTTTCGATTATGCAGACCTACGCGATCCAAACGACGATGAAGATCCAAGGTGCGACCTGCTGAAGGAGCTCAAGGCCTGCCTTGGCGATCGAAAGGAGATCGACGTTGTCGCCTTCACGCACTTCGATCGCGACCATTGTCATCGCGCGAAAGAGGTTTTCTATCTGGAGTACGCCGATAAATATCAATCGGATGACCGGATCAAGATCAAGACGCTTTGGGTGCCAGCCAACGCTGTCCTTGAGAAGGGCGTTAAGGGGCAAGCGCGAACCCTCAGGGCGGAAGCTCGGCACAGGTTTCTCGAAGGCGAAGGAGTTCGGGTCTTTTCGAGACCAGATAGCCTTGATCAATTCCTCAAAGACCGCGAGATTGACCCGGCGAAGCGTCGTAACCGCATCAGCGATGCGGGCACAATTTGCCCCGAGTTCAATATCGATCATGACGGGGTTGAATTCTTCGTTCACTCGCCATTTGCTGAGCGAACGGACGACGGCGTTAAGGTTCGAAATGACGATGCGATCTTCATGCATGCAACCTTTAGGGTCAGCGGACAGGACACCAAGCTGATCCTTTCTGCAGACCTTGGAGCCCAGACGATCGACGAAATCGTGCGGATCACCCGACACTATAAAAATGATGCGAGACTGGAATGGGACGTCAACAACGTTCCCCATCATTCCAGCTACAAATCCCTGTCGATTGATGGCGAGAAGGGAGAGGACGAGACTGTTCCAGGCGACCGCCTGAAATGGCTCTATGAAGAGCAAGGAAAGTCGTTTTCAATCTTGGTGTCGACCAGCGATCCTGTCCCTTCCGACGACACGGTCCAGCCTCCGCATCGACAGGCTGCCAATTACTATCGGTCAGTGGCGAAGAAGCATTCCGGCCAATACGTCGTCACCATGGAGCACCCGACGCAGATCGCGCCCAAGCCGCTGGTCATAAACATCGGTACGAACGGGGCTTCGGTTAAAAAGCTGACTGGGGGACAGGCTAGCGTCGTCGCGGCTGCCGCTCCGCGCGCGGGCTGATGATGGACATCTCAGCTCTCCGATCGGCGCTCGCGAAGGGTGTCGCTACCTACCTTCTGAACGCTGCAGATTATCCGCACGCCAAGTTGGTCGGAGCCAAATCACACGATGGCTTCGATCTCCTTGAGATCATGTTGGAGCCACAGCTTTCGCAAAAGCGAGTCGTGCGGATCCTCGACCAGGAGCCGATCGAGATTTTCTTTAGTCACGGCGATGCCGTTCCGCATGTCTGGGCGACGCGTGCCGATTTCCCTATCGACGCGGTCCACACAACCGCGGCAACTGGAGTGCTGAGAAGCGTTGCTCTGTGCGTGTGGGAGGAGAGCTGGCCCGACCTCAAGCGGCAGCTCACCCCCCAGGCTCTCGTGGAACGTCTGCGAAGCTGGTTCTCGCGCCTTGCCGAGGGCAGTCTCCACCAAGTAGGGCAACCGCTAGAACCATTGATCCCGGCCGCTTCCCACACGCTCATAGTCCCCGGGGGCGAATGCCCCGAGCGACTGGAAATTGCGGGCAGCTTCAAACGCGACGGACAGATGTTTCTTTCTTTGGGGCCGGCGGGTCTTACCAAGGAAAAGCCGGCCGACCTTGACCTCCTCGAAATCCGCGTCCGCCAGCCGCAGACTCATGGCGCGCTCGGATCGACCCCCGACAACGTCGCCGAATTGACCACTCGCTTGACGAAGATGGGGGAAGACTTGCAACCCCGATTGTCTGATTGGGCACGCGCGGGCGCAATTGGTACGAGCGCGAAGTCGATACCGCTCATCGTCGTTTCGGTTCCCAAGGTCGCCGAGGAGGGCGACGAGGCAGAAGAATGGGAATATTGGGCATTCACAACGCGGGGGACGATAACCGACCTCGCTGACGATCTCGGCCAGATCTATGTGGAGCCAAACGGAAGCATATTTCAGCGCATACCTGGCGCGACGGTTGATTCTAACGAAATAAAACTAGATCCGATGCGCCTCGTGAAACGGCTCACGCGAGCAGAAGCGAGGCGGATGTCCGGTTTCCAGAGGCCGGAAACGCGTTTGGTGGCGATAGGCGCCGGCGCAATTGGTTCAAACGTCATCGTGGACAGTGCTCACACTGGGTTTGCGACTTGGACGGTAATCGACAACGATGTTGCGCTTCCGCACAACACTGTTCGGCAGCACCTTGGCAATGATGGTGTTGGTCACCCGAAGGCCGCTGTCACAAGTGCCGAAGTCAACTTTCTCCTCCAAGAA
Source organism: Beijerinckiaceae bacterium (assembly GCA_019745195.1). Lineage (GTDB taxonomy): Bacteria > Pseudomonadota > Alphaproteobacteria > Rhizobiales > Beijerinckiaceae > Allobosea. The sequence continues at coordinate 6,098 of JAIETL010000057.1, read as the reverse complement.
CCGTCAGCGAAATTCATAGTCGCAGACCTGTTGGATGAAGGGGACAAAGCCAAGGCAATTGCGGACTCGTTGAGCGCTGCAGATCTCACGATTGATTTCAGTGCCTCGCCCGCAGTGCTAGGGAATCTCGCAGACCGAGCAGAGCCTCGTCGGCTGGCGAGCATGTTCTTCAATCCCGCTGGCGACCAACTCGTCGCGCTCGCCGAAGATGAGAAGAGGTATGCGCGTTTGGACGAGATCGAAGCTCAATATTATTGGGCTGTTGCGGTTTCTCCCGAACTCTCCAGCCATTTCGACGATGGTCGGCTCGGCTTCCTCAGATACGCAAATGCCTGCCAGGACCTCTCCCGCCCGCTGCCGCCTTGGCAGATCCAAGCGCTCTCGGCGATCGGCGCGAAGCGACTCCTCGATCTCACCTCCGATAAGTCTGCTAGCGCCAGGATATGGCGCCTCGACCCCGATTCTGGTTCTATTCAGGCATTCCAATTGCCGGTCAGCCAATCCCGCCGTTTCGACGGAGGCGAGTTTCGTATCTCATTCTCTGAGCTTGCCGTTGGCAGCATGACTAGGCTCCGCGAACAGGGCCTTCCGAACGAGACTGGCGGAATCCTGATCGGGAGCTTCGACACTAGTCGTCAGATCGTTCATGTGGTTGACGTGCTGGCAGCCCCTCCTGACAGCGAGCAGCGCCCAACGTATTTCGTTCGAGGGAAGAAGGACCTTCTGCCGGCTGTCGAGGGGATCGCCGCGCGAACGGTCAATAACCTGCAGTACTTGGGCGAATGGCATAGCCATCCGAGGGGCGCGTCGACGATGCCGAGTGGCGACGATCGCAACGTCTTTGCCTACCTGGCCCGGCATCTGGCCCCAACTGGACAACCGTTTGGAATGACGATTTGCGGCCAGAAGGATTTCCGAATTTTGTTCGGATGGAATGAAATGCGGTTTGAGGGGACGTCTAGCCTCCTCGCATCGACCGTGCCGTAGGAAGCGCATTCCTGCTAGATGAAGGCCAGTTTCCTCACTCCACTTCCGTGAACGGCGGCTCAGGGATCGCAGTGTCCACTTTCGGGCGCCCGCTCAACGTCTTCTCCCGGCGCCGCGCGGTCGGCTTTCCCGAGAAAACGGACCGCGATATGCTGGAGCGCGAGCTCCGCGCTCCAGCAAATGGTTTCGGATCACTCGAAAGCGGACTTTACCTAAACCTGGACGAAAATTACGGTCTCAGGTCACTTGCAGTCAAAACGAGTTGAGGAATCGGATGCGGATCCAGCTGGATATGTTCGCGGTCGAACTCGGAGCCGCTATTCTACTGCAGTTTCAAACACCTGATGGCATCGTCCGTGTGTTGGCAGACGGTGGGGAAGCCCGCCATCACGTGGACCAAAAGCTCCAGGGGGCCCTAACCTCATTCATGCCAGATGGCGATGGCTCGCAGGCGCATATCGATCTGATGATCGGTACGCACTACGACGCCGACCATCTGGCGGGGCTCGTCGATATCGTCAAAAGTAATAAGGTATCCATCGGTGAGGCATGGCTGCCGCCAGTCGCGAACGATACCGAGCCTAATGTGGGGCTAAGCTTTCCCGGTGATGCGCAACTGCTGGCACTGCAATTCGCCGGAGAAGACGGCGATCGGGTCTTACGGCAGTATCTGGATAGCAAGGCTCGTACCTGCGGACGCCTCGCTGCGGCAGAGCGAAAAGGTGATGAATTCCGGCGGCTCTTCCGAGGCGGCGACGAACAGATGGCCGAGAAGTTCGTCTTGAGTGCAGCTGGGCCAGCAGGCGGCCCGACCCCTGACACCGCTTTCTTCGAATGGCACATAGCTGATGCCGCACGAACGTTGGGACGCGACGCAAGCCACCATGCCGATGCCGTCTATGATGATGATTTGGGAGACGAAGAGGGGGCTTCCATCCCATACTCCAGGCGTTGGTGGCGCGACAGCCCGGAGGCCATGGCAGACTCTTGGTCAGAATTCAGCGGTCGGGCGGAGGTTGAGGCGCCAGCGTTGGCGCTAATCCGCGAATCAGCGGCCCACGACGCCATCAACGCCACCTCTCTCAAGGCTCTGGTCGATGCATTGAAGGCCAGGCACATTCCAATAGCTTGCCGAACGATCGAAGACGGGAAACCCCGGCGCTTCGTCTGGTCTGAGAACGACCGGCGCTTCTTGCCCGGCGCACAGATCCCCTCAGACGGTCCTGAACTCCTGCTACTCGGGCCCTCCGATGGCCTCATCAGAAAGCATTGGGCCCGGCTTCCAATCGAAGATTACGTTGCTCAGCTCGCGGTGTCGGCGTTGCCGCTGAAGTCGATTACTCCAAGCAATCAGCTCAGCTACATCATGCGGATAGACGCTGGCGAGGCGCGCATTTTGATTGCCGGCGATGCGGGCTGCGTCGATTTCAAGCCGTCTCCGCGGGCTGCATACCATCGGCTGCTGATCGAAGCGCTCTCTCCCCTTCACGTAATCCAGGTAGCGCATCACGGCGGGCACAATGCCCACTTCTATCGTTGCCTCCTCGAGGCGCACTACCAATCTCAGACGATGCCTTCTTACCTATTGCTCTCACACGGTACGGACGACAGGCACCGGCCGTCGACCGTGTTTGCAAAGTTTATAGAGAAGGCCCGCAAGGACGGAGACGACATCCAGCTGATATTCACCTCCAGGCCCTTGCCGGAAAAGGTGAAGGACTTCAGAGCTCTATTCGCGCCTGTCGTTGGTACTGCGTCATCCGCCGGCGATGCGCGGTTGATCTATGACGGCGCGGCATGGACGACAGCGGCCCACGCGGTGGCGGCGCCTTGACTGCCGAATTAGATCTTTGAATGACGGGTGATATACCAACCGTCCGATAACGCTTTTGCGTGAGTGCCGGCGGACATTTCGGCCACGGACACGTTGATCGCAAACTTGTGCCGTTCGGTTGGCTCGACCATGACGCGTGCGGCGCGGCATGGCATGGCATGGCATGGCAGGAACATCTGACAATATCCGCGCAGCGGCCCCTCTTTTCCTGAGGGGCAGCCGCCTTTCTGGTACGCATCCGGGGTAGGCCGCCTTGCTGACGGGCATTTTGACGTCCAGCTTTTCGCTCTTCTGATCCGGCATCGGTGCCGGCAGCCGTGTTGGAGAAGCCGGAGTGGATGATGAGACCTATGTCCGCCGCCGCCGCTGGAACTCGGAGGAGAAGCGCGCTGTCGTGGAGGAGGCGCTGACGAGCGGTAACGTGATTGGGACAGCGAAGCGCCACGGCATCCAGGCCCAACAGATTTATCGCTGGCGGGAGCGGCTCGACGAGCAGCAGGGCCCTGCGACCTTTCTGGCCCTATCGGTTGCGTCAGAAGCTACGACGGCATGTCCCGCACCGGTGCTGGATGAGGACTGCCGGGATCGCGGTCCAGCATCGCTGCTGGACCGCTCGCCGCGGGTCGAGATCGTCCTGTCCTCCGGCCGGCGGATCGTTATCGAAGGCGGCGTCGATGTCGACGCGGTGCTCAAGCTGGCGCGGGGCCTCGAGGCGTTCAGGTGATCCCGGTTCCGGTCGGCATGAAGGTGTGGCTGGCGACGGGCCACACCGACATGAGGAAGGGCTTTGCCTCCCTGGCGCTATTGGCGCAGGAGGTGCTGAAGCGCGATCCGTTGGGCGGGCATCTGTTTTGCTTCCGTGGCCGGCGCGGCGACCTGGTGAAGATCATCTGGCACGACGGGCAGGCGGCGAACCTCTACGTTCGCCGGCTGGAGCGCGGCCGCTTCCTATGGCCCTCGCCGGCGGATGGCGTCGTGGCGATCACGCCCGCGCAGATGGGCTATCTTCTCTCCGGCATCGACTGGCGCAATCCAGTAGAGACGTGGCGGCCGACCTCGGTCGGATGAGAGCTTTTTGCTTGTGTTCTCCGAGGGATGTGATTCCATCCTGGTGGTGAGCAACACCGCCGCATCGACGACTTCGCCATCGCTGCCGACCGATCTGGCCGCGGCGCATGCGATGATCCTGGCGGAGCGCGCGAAGCGGATCGAGGCGGAGGCCGCAGCCTCGGGCACGCAGGCCTTCATCGCCCATCTCAAGCTGATGATCGAGAAGCTGAAGCGAGAGCTCTACGGCCGGCGCTCCGAACGCACGGCGCGGTTGATCGACCAGATGGAGCTCCAGCTCGCGGAGCTTGAGGCGACCGCCACGGAAGATGAGATCGCGGCGGAGGCGACGGCGCGCCAGGCGTCGCTGCCCGCACCCACCCTGCGCCGCCGTCCCGTCCGTAAGCCCTTCCCCGAGCATCTGCCGCGCGAGCGCGTCGTTGTGCCAGCCCCGACCTCGTGCCCATGCTGCGGCTCGCTGAAGCTGTCGAAGCTCGGCGAGGACGTGACCGAGACGCTGGAGGTGGTTCCGCGATCCTGGAAGGTGATCCAGACCGTCCGCGAGAAGTTCAGCTGCCGCGCGTGCGAGGCGATCACGCAGCCGCCCGCGCTCTTCCATGTGACGCCGCGTGGCTTCGTGGGGCCGAACCTGCTGGCGACAATCCTCTTCGAGAAGTTCGGGCAGCATCAGCCCTTGAACCGCCAGAGCGAGAGATACGCTCGCGAGGGTATCGACCTCTCCGTCTCGACGCTGGCCGACCAAGTCGGCGCGGCGACCGCGGCGCTGAAGCCGCTGCTTGAGCTGATCGCCCGGCACGTCATGATGGCGCAGCGCCTGCATGCCGACGACACCACCGTGCCGATCCTGGCCAAGGGCAAGACCGACACGGGCCGGATCTGGACCTATGTGCGCGACGACCGGCCCTTCGGCGGCGCCGATCCGCCGGCGGCGCTGTACTTCGCGTCGCGCGACCGGCGGCAGGAGCACCCGAACGATCATCTGGCAGGCTGGCGAGGCATCCTCCAGGCCGACGCCTACGGCGGCTACAACGGACTGTACGATCCCGCGCGTCCGGGCGGGGCGGTCACGTCGGCACTTTGCTGGTCACATGCCAGGAGAGGCTTCTTCGAACTCGCCGACATCGCCGCAAGCGCGCGGCGCGGGCCCGGCGCCGCGCCCGTGTCGCCGATCGCCTTGGAGACGGTGAAACGCATTGACGCTCTCTTCGACATAGAACGCGGGATCAACGGCTTGAGCGCAGAGGAGCGTCGCCGCATCCGGCAGGAGCAGAGCCGGCCGCTGGTCGAAGATCTGCACGCCTGGCTCGACGAGCAGCGCCTCAAGCTGTCCCGCTCGTCGTCAGTCGCCAAGCCCGTCGACTACATGCTCAAGCGCTGGGGCCGCTTCGCCCTCTTCCTCGACGACGGGCGCATCTGCCTGACAAACAACGCCGCCGAACGCAGCCTGCGCGGCTTTGCCCTGGGCAGGAAGGCATGGCTCTTCGTCGGCTCCGACCGGGGCGCCGAGCGCGCCGCCGCCATGGCGACGCTGATCACCACGGCGAAGCTCAACGACGTCGACCCGCAGGCTTGGCTTGCCGACGTGCTCGCCCGCATCGCGGGGTTGCCCCAGAGCCGGCTCGCGGAACTGCTGCCGTGGAACTGGCAAACGGGCCGCGCTGATCACCGCCAAGCCGCCTGACGGCATGGCCGCCGACGCCAACGTCTTCACCATCGCGCTCGCAGCCCAGATGCTGGGCGAAAACGAAGATCGGCTCTGGGCGCTCGCCGATCAGATGGACCCGCAGGACGGCGTCGTCTGGATCCACGACACGGACCAACGCCAGACCATGGCCTTCACCTCCTTCGGCCTCGAAACCCTCAGGGATCTGATCGCCGATCAGCGCACGGCCGAAAGCTGAGGTCCCACGGCCCTCGCCGGATGCTTACCCTTTCTGCCCAGGCGAACGCGATAGAGCCGCCGTTCACCTCTCCGGAACCCCACCCGTTCCACAGCACGGCTATTGCAGAGGCAATCTGTCGAACGATGGGCTGTGAGGCCTCACGGCCACTGCTGACTGAACGACCCGAATGAAGACGCTGCCAACGTTGGAATGGGGTCGAACCGTACAAAGCAGTCGAGCTCTCCTTATGTGCGGATTCCGATTCCGACCGGCCATCATTCCGATAATTGACCGGCCGGGATTCCGATAATTCTCCGGCCACCATT
>JAIETL010000096.1 GCA_019745195.1 Beijerinckiaceae bacterium | reverse complement strand
CGCCCGTCGCCCCGCCACCCGTCGCAGCTCCTGCCCTGTCGCCGTCGCTCTCGCTGTCGCCGGCGACGCCGCCGCCCGACCCGGCGGCCGAACTCGCAGCCCAGGTCGATGCGGCCGGGACGCGCGAGACCCTGCTGGCGCTGGCCGGGATCGGGGCCGACCGCGCCCGCGTCGAGGAGCGCTTCGCCGCGCTGGGCTATGTCGGGCTGGCGGCCGGATCGGCCAAGGTTTTCCGCAAGCCCGGCGACGGGGAAGCCCTGCGCGACTGCTCGGACTGCCCGGAGCTGGTGCTGGTTCCGGCCGGGCGGGTCAGCATGAAGCTGACCATCGCCAACGCCCAGCGCGACTTCGCGATCGACCTGCCGAAGGCCTTCACGATCGGCCGCTACGAAGTGACGCGCGGCCAGTTTGCGGCCTTCATCGCGGATTCCAGGCGACGGATCGAGCCCGGCTGCCATCTGCGCGCGCCGGCCTGGCGGCTCGATCCTTCGCTGAGCTGGCAGAACCCCGGCTTCGCGCAGACAGACGAGCATCCGGTCGTCTGCGTCAGCCTGGAGGATGCGCAGGCCTACGCCGCCTGGCTCTCCCGCAAGACCGGCCAGCGCTACCGCCTGCCGACCGATGCGGAGTGGCATTATCTGGCGGCCTCGGAAGACTGGGACCGGGCCGGGGCGGACCAGCTCTGCGTCATCGGCAACGGGGCGGACCGCAGCGCCATGGAGGCGAACCCGCAATGGAGCGGCACCGCCTGCCGCGACGGCTATGTCGGCACCGCGCCGGTCGGCCGCTTCGCGAAGAGCCTGTGGGGCCTGCACGACCTCAACGGCAACGCCTGGGAATGGGTCTCGACCTGCGCGCCCGAGCCGCGGCCCGACGCCGTCTTTCCTGCGCCGAGCTGCGCGGCGTCGGCCGCGCGCATCCTGCGCGGCGGCTCGTTTGCGGATGCGCCCTCGATGCGCCTGCTCGACGCCAGGATCGTCAGCCCGCCCGCGATCCGCGACCAGGTCGCGGGCTTCCGCGTGCTGCGCGAGTAGACCGGGCGCGCCTTGAGCAAAGCTCCGACCCGTTGCGGACACGCCCTCAGGTCTCGAGGATGATCTTGGCCGCGCCCACCAAACCTGCGTCGATGTCGGCAAAGGCACGGCTCCCCTCGACGAGAGGGCGCTGCTCGATCCAGCCGAGCGCGCCGAGACGCCCCCTGGCGAGGGCTTCGACGGTCTGGGCGAAGTCGGCGGGCGTATAGCAATAGACGCCCGCCAGCGTGATTTCCTGCAAGGTGATCTTGCGAATGTCGAGGCCGCCCTGGCCGGGCAGCAGGCCGACATGCACGATCACGCCGCCGGGCCGCACCATGCGACAGGCAGTGGCGCGCGTGGCGTCGGCGCCCACGGCGTCGATGACGAGGTCGATGCTGTCGTCGGGCGGCTCGTCGTGACCGGGCCGATAGACGGCAAGCCCTTCCGCCAGCACCGTCTCGCGCCTGAGCGGATTGGTTTCGCCGAGCAGAAGATCGCGCGCGCCGAACAGGCGGGCGACGAGCCCGGCCGCCAGACCGATTGCGCCCCCGCCGAGCACGACGACGCGGCAGGCCGGCAGAGGCTGGTGCAGACGCTGCATCCCGACCTTCACCGCATGCCAGGCGACGGCGACCGGCTCGGCGAGCGCGGCATGGGCGACCGGCATCGCATCGGGGATCGCCACGACATTGCGCAGCGGGATGCGGACCAGTTCGGCGAACGCGCCCGGTCGCGGCGGCATCGAGATGATCTGGCGGGTCGGCGAGAGATGCCAGCGTCCCTCGACCGCGTAGGGACAGGACGGATCGACCACCAGCGGGTTGATCGTCACGCGCTCGCCGGCGCGCGGCCCGGTAGCGATGCGCCCTGCCGCCTCATGGCCGAGGATCAACGGCGGCGGGCGGCGGGCGTCGAAGCCGTGATAGGCGTGCATGTCGGAGCCGCAGATGCCGACCGCCTCGACCCGGACAAGAACCTCGTCGGCCAGCGGCACGGGGGCCGGCTCGTCGCGGACAACGAGGCTGTTGGGGCCGGTATAGACCAGCGCTTTCATGCCGCCCGCCTCTTCATCGAAGCCTTGCCCTCATTTCGCGGTGAAGCCGCCATCGACCGTCAGGGTCTGGCCGGTGACATAGGCCGAGGCGGGCGACGCCAGGAACACGGTCGCGCCAGCGAGATCGTCGAGTTCGCCATTACGGCCGATGGCAGTCTGCGCCGCATTTTTGGCGGCGCGGGCGGGGTCGGCGAAGACGGCCGCCGTCAGCGGCGTCGGGAAGAAGCCGGGCGCGATGGCGTTGCAGGTGACGCCGTGGCGCGACCATTCTTCCGCGATCGCGCGCGTCAACTGCACCACGCCGCCCTTGGCCGCGCCATAGGGCGCGCAATCGGGAAAGGCCCGGTAGCTCTGCAGCGAGGCGATGTTGACGATGCGGCCATAGCCGCGCCGCGCCATCCCCGGCGCGAAGGCCTGGGTCAGCAGGAAGGGCGCGCGCAGATGCACCGCCATATGCAGGTCGAAGCCCTCGGCCGTGACCTGCATGAAGGGCTGGCGCAGGTTCAGCCCGGCGACGTTGACGAGGATGTCGATGCCGAGCCCGGCGCGGTCGCAATGGGCGAGCAGTCCGACACCGACATCCGGCGCGGACAGATCGGCCGCCGTCCAATATGCCGCGACGTTGTCGGCTTCGAGCCCGGCCGCGGCGCTCGCTAGTTCGGCTTCGCGCCGCGCGACGAGGACGACGCGCGCCCCCGCCAGACCAAGCGCACGCGCCATGGCCAGCCCGATGCCGCTGTTGCCGCCGGTGACCAGCGCCGTCCTGCCGGTGAGGTCGAAGAGCGGGGTCAGCCTGAACATGGCTCAGACCTCGACCGGGGCGCCGAGATCGACGTTGGAGCCGGGCGCATATTTCGCCATGCGGGCGTCGCTGGTGCGGGCATGCGCCTCCATGCCCTCCAGCCGGGAGATACGGGCGGAGACCGGCGCGACGCGCTTGCAGGCCTCGCGGTCCATGCGCTGCCAGGTCAACGGTTTCAGGAATTTGTGGACGGAGAGCCCGGCCGAATAGCGGGCCGCGAACTTGGTCGGGAGGATGTGGTTTGGGCCCGAAACCTTGTCGCCGAAGGCGACATTGGTTTCCTCGCCGAGGAAGAGCGAGCCGTAATTGCTCAGATGCGCGTGCCACCAGTCGAGCTCGGCGCAATGCACCTCGAGATGCTCGCAGGCGTAACGGTCCGAGACCTCGACCATCTCCTCGCGCGTGTCGCAGAGCACGATCTCGCCATAGTCGCGCCAGGCGGCTCCGGCCGCGTCGCGCGCCGTCGGCGGCAGGGTCGCGATCAGCTCCGGCATAAGCCTCGCGACCTCGCCGGCGATGCGGCGCGACGAGGTGATCAGCCAGGCCGGGCTTTCATGACCATGCTCGGCCTGGCCTACCAGATCGGTCGCGACGATCAGCGGATCGGCGCTGTCGTCGGCCAGTACAGCGACTTCGGAGGGTCCGGCGAAGACGTCGATCCCGACCTTGCCGAACAGCATGCGCTTGGCCTCGGCGACGAATTTGTTGCCCGGCCCGACGATGATGTCGGCGGGTTTGCCGGTGAACAGACCATTGGCCATGGCGGCGATGGCCTGCACGCCGCCCAGGCACATGACGATGTCGGCCCCGGCCACCGTCAGCGCATAGAGCACGTGGGGATGGATGCCCTGGCCACGAAAGGGCGCCGAGCAGGCGACGACGGTCTTCACGCCGGCGGCCTTGGCGGTGGCGACCGACATGTAGGCCGAGGCGATATGGGCATAGCGGCCGGTCGGCACATAGCATCCAGCCGTGTTCACCGGCACGAGCTTCTGGCCGAGATGCAGGCCGGGCGAGATTTCGATCGAGAAATCGCGGCAGGACTCGCGCTGCGCCTCCGCAAAGCGCCTGACCTGCCCCGCCGCGAAGCTTATGTCGTCCCTGATGCTCTGGGGGATGTCGCGGACGCGCGCCGCGATCGCCGCCTTGTCGAGCACGATCTCGCCATCCCATCTGTCGAGCTTGAGCGCATAATCGCGCACCGCCTGCTCGCCGCCGGCCTCGATCGCGGCCAGCATGGCCGTGACCACCTCGCGCGCCGCATCGGTTTCGGTCTCGGGCGTCTTGGTGGCGGTCTTCAGATGCGTGATGGCCATGGCGCTGTCCGCTTGAAATCAGATGGAGGGATGCGGCGGCGGCCGGTCAGCCGCCGCCGCTCGTCATGTCACCGTGTCAGGTCACTTCTTGTCGAACTCGGTCGCGAAGGCCTTGAGCTTGGGATCGGCCGCGACGCGCTTGAGGAAGTCGTCCGTGACGTAGCTCTTGGCGTCCGGGTTCGCCGGAATCGTGCCGACCTCGGTGATGAACTTGCCGATCTCGGAGAACCAGCCGTCGACGGTGGATGCGCCCGACGCCCGCGCCATCAGCTTGAGCTGCTCGTCGAGGCCGAAGGTCGGCCGCAGCGCGAACTCCTGATCCATCGCCTTGGGCGTCACCTCGAGCCCGCCCTGCTTGTAGAAGTCGAGCGCGAGCGTGCGCGCCTCGGCCGGGTTGGCCTTGGCCCAGGACCAGCCGCGCAGGAAGACGGCGAGGAACTTCGCCACATCGTCGGGCTTCTCCTTGGCGAAGTCGCCGCGCACGATCAGCGCGCCGGGCACGATCGCGTTCGCATCCGCCCCCGAGCAGAGATACTTCGCGTTGGCGCGCTCCTCGAGCGTGTAGGTGTTGGGCGCCCAGACGCCCGCGACGTCGCCGTTGTTGGAGGTGATCGCGGTGATGATCTGGGCCTGGCCGAGATTGACGAACTGCATGTCGTTGTTCTGCAGTCCGAACTTGTTCAGGCATTTGCGCGCGGCGTAGTCCACCGTGGAGTTGGTGGTGAGCAGCAGCTTCTGGCCCTTGAGCAGCTTCGGGTCGGCCTTGATCGCGTCGAACTTGTCGCCGCGAACCATCATCGCATTGGTCTTCGACTCGTCGTTGGTGATGCCGATCGTGAGGATGTTGAAGCGCACCGCGCCCAGCACCGCCGGCACCGAGCCCGTGCCGCCGACATCCCATGATTTGGCCGCCGAAGCCGCGATCTGCGGCGCGCCGGCCGGGAAGGTCGAGAAATTCGGAGCCAGGCCGACATCCTTCCACCAGCCCTTCACAGTCGCGTAGTGAAAGGGCAGCGCCCAGTAGAGCGAGGGCTGGTAGCTGACCCCGATGGCGGTCTGAGCCTGCGTCGGCGAGATCGTGGCGCAGGTCAGCGCGGCGGCGATACCCAGTCCGGCAATGATGCGTTTCATCTTCGTTTCTCCCTGTTGTCGTTAGCCCGGTCTCAGCCTGTCGCGGCTCGCCCGGTTTCCCCTGTCCCCGCCCGCGCGGAGACGACGGTCTCGATGGCCTCGCGCAGGACTTCGGCGGCGAGGTCGCAGTCCTCATCGGTCAGCGAGAGCGGCGTGCGGATGTCGCAGAGCCCGGCCAGAACGGCGTGGGTCTGGCGCATCGGCCCCTGCTCGCCCGCATAGCGCCAATGGCGCGGCGCGCTGGTGAAGCCGCGCTGCCGGCCGGCGCCGAACCATTTGATCGGCAGGCCGCGGGCGGCGCAGAGATCGAGCACGGCGGCGATCTCGTCATCCGCGAAGCCCAGCAGCGAGAACTGGACCGATGTCGCCGAGTAGCGCTCCCGGGGCGAGCGCGGCGGCAGGCGGACATGCTGCGAGCGTGCGATGGCGCGGCCGATGCGGTCGTGGATCGCGTTCCAGCGTGCGGCCCGGCGCGGCAGGTCCCGCAGTTGCGGGCGCAGCAGCGCTGCGGCGAGCGCCGTCATGCGCATGCTGAAGTTCGGCGTCTCCTCCTCCCAGGCTGCGATAACTTCCGGAGCCGGAGCGCTGAGATGCTGCCCGTGCAGCATGTAGCTGCCCGAATGAAGGATGGCGCGTGCGGCGCGATCAGGATCGTCGAGGACGAGAAAGCCGCCTTCTCCGGCGTTGAGATGCTTGTAGGTCTGGGCGCTGAAGGCCGCCGCCGCGCCGAACGTGCCGATGGTCCGGCCACCCCATGAGGCGCAAAGCGCATGGGCGCAGTCCTCGACCAGCAGCAGCCCCAGTTCGTCGCAGGCCGCCATCACCGCATCCATGTCGGCGATATGGCCGCGCATATGCGAGAGCAGCAGGATGCGCGCACCCGAGGCGCGGGCCTTCCGGCGCAGATCGTCGCAGTCGATGACGTAATCCGCGCCGATCTCGACCAGAACCGGCAGCGCGCCGGCATGGAGGATCGCGCCCGGCACGGGAGCCAGCGTGAAGCCGTTGACCAGCACCGGATCGCCCGGTCGTACATCCAGCACCTTGAGCGCCAGGCACAGGGCCGCGCCGCCGGAATTGACCGCGACGCAGTAGCGCCGGCCGACGAAGGCGGCGAATTCCTGCTCCAGCAGCGCGACGTCGTTCTGGTCTGCGCCCATCTCGCCATAGCGGAAGAGCCGGCCCGAGCGCATAAGCTCGACAGCGCGCGCGATGCCGGCCTCCGGGATCGGCTCCGGCTCGGTCAGGTCGCGCGTCAGGCGCGGCATCGAGGCGAGGTCAGACCCCATGGGCGCCCTTCTCCTCGCGCAGCGACTTCCAGATCTGGGTGCGCAGATGCACGAAGGATTCGAGGTCCATCACATCCTCGATGCGCTCGTGGCGGTCCCAGTTTTCGGCCTGCCTGACCGAGCGGATGTCGAGCACCTCCTTGATGCGGCCCGGTCGCCGGGTCATGATCGCGACGCGATCGGCGAGATAGACCGCCTCCTCGACGGCATGCGTAATGAAGAGCACGGTGCGCGGGTTGACCCGCGCCAGCCGCACCAGTTCCTCCTGCATGACGACGCGCGTCTGCGCGTCGAGCGCCCCGAACGGCTCGTCCATCAGCAGCACCTCGGGGTCGAGCACATAGGCGCGGGCGATCGCGACGCGCTGCTGCATGCCGCCCGAGAGCTGATGCGGGAAGGCCTCTGCATGGCTTTCGAGGTTCATCAGCCCGAGCGCACCGGCAACCAGCCCATCGCGCTCGCTCTTCGGCAGGTTCTTGTTGCGCAGGCCCAGTTCGATGTTCTCGCGCACCGTCTTCCACGGAAACAGCGCGAATTGCTGGAAGACCACGGCGCGGTCCGGCCCCGGCTCGGTCACGGCCTTGCCGTTGACGCTCACGATGCCGGCGCTGGGCGGCTCGAAGCCTGCGACCATGCGCAGGCAGGTGGTCTTGCCGCAGCCGGACGGGCCGACGATCGCGACGAACTCCTTGTCGGCGATCTCCAGATTGATGTCGTCGAGCGCCTTCACGCCTCCCGAGGCGGGGCCGAAGATTTTGTCGACCTTGTCGAAGCGGATCGATCCCATCGTCCTGGTCCCCTTACGCCTGAAGGCCGCGACGGCGGCGAAGCCAGGCCTCGCCCTGCCGCAGCATCACGTCGATCGCCATGCCGACGAGACCGATCGCGACCATGCCGGCCATCACGGTCGGCGTCGCCACATTGGCCTGGGCCTGCACCATCATGAACCCGACCCCGGCCGCCGCCACGATCAGCTCCGCGCCGACCAGCGACTGCCAGCCCAGCCCCGCCGAGACGCGCAGGCCAGACACGATCGAGGGCGTCGCGGCCGGCAGCAGGATTTCGAGGATCATGCGGGTATTGCCCGTGCCGAGCATGCGCGCCGCCTCGATCAGGCGCGGCTCGACGAAGCGCGCGCCGCGATAGGCGTTGATCAGGCAGGGCGGAAAGGCACCCGCGAAAATGATCAGGATCGGCCCGCCGATGCCGACGCCGAACCACAGCGCCGCGAAAGGCACCCATGCGATCGGCGCGATGAAACGCAAGCCGTCGAAGAGCGGCGTGACGACGTCGTCGAGCCAGCGGAACCAGCCCATCAGCAGGCCGAGCGGCACGCCGATGAAGGCAGCGAGCAGGACGCCATAGGCGTAGCGCTGGAAACTCGAGGCCAGATGCTGCGGCAGCGTCGCGCCCGCGAAGGGATTGCTCAGCAGATGGACGAAGCGCCCGAGCACGTCGAGCGGCGAGGGCAGGAACTGGCGCGGCACGATGCCGAAGGCCGACAACGCAGCCCAAACTCCGATGAATCCGCACAGGCCGAGCGCGCCCCAGGCCCATTTTTCGCTGATGCGCAGGGGGATCGGCTGCATCGGCCTAGTCCCTCCCCGCCACGTTCCAGGCGAGCGCGCGGCGCTCCGCCAGGCCCAGCGCATAGGTCGTCGCCCAGCCGAGCACGCCGACGGTCACCATCCCGACCAGGATCATGCCGGGATAGATGTCCTGCTGGGCCATGTTGAGGACGAAGCCGATGCCGGCCAGCGCCCCCACCAGCTCGGCCGCCACCAGCGTGGTCCAGGAGGCCTGCAGCGACAGGCGCAGGCCGGTGAAGATCATCGGCGCGGCGGCCGGCGCGATGATCTCCGTGACCATCCGCCAGCGCGGCGTGCCCAGCATCTGCGCGGCCTCGATGATCGGCCGGTCGATGTTGCGGACGCCGGCGAAAGAATTGATCACCGACGGGACAAAGGCAGCGAACCAGATCACCATGATCTTGGCGCCGTCGCCGAGGCCGAGCCAGAGGATGGCGAGCGGGATCCAGGCCAATGGCGGGATCGGGCGGATGATCAGGAAAATCGGGTTGATCGCGGCCTCGGCCCGCCGGTCCCAGCCCATCCAGAGACCGAGCGGCACGCCGGTTGCGATCGCCACGAGAAAGCCCATCACCACGAGTTTCACGCTCTGGAACGCATGGGCGGCGAGCCCGCCGCCGGCATAGCCGCGCGAGGCGATCTGGTTCAGCGAGAGCCAGAAATCCGCGGGCGACGGAAAACGGCCGGGCGAGACGAGGCCCGTTGCCGTGGTCAGGCCGAACCAGAGCAGCAGCACCGCCGCCACCGAGCCCAGGCCGACCCATCCCCGTCGTCCGATCATGGCGTTTCCCAATGCGCTCTTCTGATGAAAGCGCTTTCAGCAAACGTTCCAGATCGTCGCACCGATGTCAATCTCTTCCCAGAACTCTCCTCGATCCGCTCGATCAGCTTGTTGATTCGAGATTTCGCGGCTAGACCGTATGAAAGAAATTTCATGGAGAGCGATCTTGAGCGGAGGCCGCGTCAAGCTGAGCGATGTCGCCAGGGACGCCGGCGTGTCGCCTGCAACGGTGTCACGCGCCATCGCCCAGCCCGAATTGCTCTCCGCGGAGACGCTGGCGAGGGTCCGGGCGAGCGCGCTGCGCCTCGGCTATCTGCCCGACGGCGCGGCGCGCGCACTCGCATCGGGCCGTTCGATGACGATCGGCGCGATCGTGCCCACGCTGGACAGCGCCATCTTCGCGCGCGCGCTCCAGTCGATGCAGGCGACGCTGGCGCAGTCGGGCTACCTGCTGCTGGTCGCCTCGCACGAGGCGAGCTCTGCCGCCGAAACACAGGCTGTCCGGGCGCTGCTCGGGCGCGGGGTCGACGGGCTGATGCTGGTGGGGGCGGAGCGCGCGCCGGAAACCACCGCCCTGCTGAAGGCGTCCGGCCTGCCCGTCGTGCTGACATGGTGCGGGGACGGACACTTCACCGCCGTGACGATCGACAACGCGCTCGCCGGCCGCCTCGCGGCAGAGCACCTGATCGGACTGGGTCATCGCCGCATCGGCATGATCGCAGGCCATCTCCAGTTCAACGACCGCCAGAGGGCGCGGCTCGAGGGCGCGAGAGGAGCGCTGTCGGATGCCGGATTGTCGCTGCCCGACTCGCTGGTCGTCGAGCAGGCGCTGACGCTCGCCGGTGGACGCGCCGGCTGCGCGATGCTGCTGGAGCTGGACGTCCCGCCAACCGCGCTGATCGGCGGCATCGACCTGTTCGCCATAGGCTGTCTCGAAGAGGCACATGCGCGCGGCATGACGGTGCCCGATGATCTTAGCGTCGTGGGGATCGACGGGCTGGACATGTCGGCGCATGTCTCGCCGGGGCTGACGACCGTTCATGTCCCCACCGGCCGGATCGGCAATCTCGCGGCGCAGACCCTGATGGCCATGATCGCGCGTCAGCCGGTCGACAGGGAACGGCTCCTGCCCGTCGAACTGGTGGTCCGCCGCTCCTCGCAGCGGCTTGCCGGATCATAGCATCGGCTGCGGCCTGCTCCAGGAGGTGGCCTGTCGCCGGGAGCGAACCCGAGAACAAGCCGCTTCTTGCGCCTGCCTCACGAGAAGGTCGGCTCCGGCAGACTCTCGACGAGCCGGCCGAGGCCGGTGCTGTAGCGATCGCGCAGATCGGCCCAGTAGGGGTGCTGTGCGGTGAATTTGGCGATCTGCCGGGCTGCGAGGCTGCCGGTCTCGTAGCGCAGCAGGTCGATCGGCGGCGCGACCGAGAGGTTGCTGCGGATCGTGGCGTCGAAGGACAGGAGGGCGAGCTTAGCCGCCTCGTCGAGCCCGCTCTTCGTCGTCAGCGCCCGGTCGAGGATCGGCTTGCCGTATTTGGTCTCGCCAAGCTGCAGAAAGGCGTTCCGGCTCGACGCCTCGACGAAATTTCCCGCCGTATAGATCTGGAACAGACGGTGCGTGTCTCCGGCGATCTGCCCGCCGACGAGGAAGGTCGCGCCGGGATCGCCGTAGGGTTCGACGAAGCTGCGGTTGGCGCGCATCACCTCGCGCAGGATCGCGCCGACGATCTGGGCGACGTCGAACAGGCTGCGCGCGGTCATGATGTCGGCGGAGGACCAGTCGACGGCGCCGCCCTGGACGCCAGGCCTCCCCGCCGCCTGCCCGGCGTTCTGGCGGATCGTGCTGATGACGGCCTGCGTCGTCGCAAGATTTCCGGCCGAGAGGATCGCGATCATGCGCTCGCCTTGCTGCTCGAACACCGCCAGCTTCTTGACCGTCGCGATCTGATCGACGCCGGCGCTGGTTCTGGAATCGGACGCCAGCACGAGGCCGGCCGGCAGCCAGATGCCGAGGCAGTAGGTCATGGTCGTTGTACTCCCGCCGGCTGGACGGCGCTCATGATCCGCCCTGAGCGGGGCCGTGCCGCCGCATCATGGCACGCATCGCACGGACGCTCGAGAAACCCGATTGCCGGGCGATCTCGTCGGCCGGCATGTCCTTCCGCTCCATCAGGCGCAGGGAGCGCTCGGCGCGCCGCTTCTGGATGAAGCGATAGGGGGAGTCCCCCATCTGGGCATGGAACTCGCGCACGAAATGGAACAGGCTCAGGCCGGCCACCGCCGAAAGCTCCTTGAGCGACAGGTCGCGCTCGAGATTGCCTTCGATATACGCCAGCACCCGCCTGACCTCGATCCGGCGATAGGTGGTCTTCTCGGTCTGCCGGGCGGCGCATCGCAGCAGGCTGCCGCCCAATTGCGACAGGGCGCTGTCGAGGAACAGGCGCGACGCGGCGTCGTTGCGCGCCATCTCGATCCAGAGCGTCCGGCAAACCTGTTCGACGACGTTGTTCTTGAAGTAGCGCCCGATCAGGGGCCTGAGCGCAGCCTCCTCATCGGCGAAGAGCTCGTCGTCGAGATCGGTCAGCGTGCCGCCGGCCCAGGTCAGCACCAGCAGGCGCGTCGGCCCGGCGATCTCGTAACGCACCTCCGTGCCGGGAGGGACCAGCAGGAAATCGCCGCGCCCGCGCTGGCGCTGCTTCCAGCCGTCGCCATAGTCGAAGCGGGTCGGGCAGGCGGCCCTGAGGGGAAGGCCGAGCACCCACTCGGACGACGCGATGTCGGTGAAGTCGTGCGGTTTCTGATCGACGATGAACGCCTTGAAGCCGCTCCAGGCATGGGAGCGGTGCTCCTGCGGAAAGCGGGAATAGGCCGAGGACCGATAGAACTCGGCGAATGACCGGGACTCACGGCACGATGGCATGCTGGGCTGCGGCTGCATCGATCTCTCCTTCCCACCGATCATAGCGACGCGCCCCGCGCGCACAGAAGTGCTCCGCCGTCATCGGGCGCGATCTTGCTGGTCCGCCGTCCGCTTTCCCCGCAAGACGCCGACGTTGCGTCATCGAAAGATGATTTGCGTTCCGCTAGCCTCTCGCAAGTGCAAAAGGCCCACGAGGAACGCAGACGTGATGTTTGGTGCCCCAGCCGTGTTCATTTCGGCGATTTCGCCGCGCGAGGGCGCGGTATGATCGACA
The DNA here is from genome assembly GCA_019745195.1 of Beijerinckiaceae bacterium. Taxonomy (GTDB): domain Bacteria; phylum Pseudomonadota; class Alphaproteobacteria; order Rhizobiales; family Beijerinckiaceae; genus Allobosea. Next base: position 9,747 of record JAIETL010000096.1, on the reverse strand, counting down.
TGTTCGGATCGGAGCATGCGACCGGACACACCGTCGCGGTCGCGCAGTTCGCAACCGCGGTCAAGGCGCTCGCCAGCCATAGGCCCAATGCTATGATGCATCTCGAAGCCGCGCTGAACGCCGATCCGGGACTGACCGCCGCCCATGCGCTGTCGGGCCTCGCCGATGTCATTCTGGCGAGCGAGGACCATCTCGCCAGCGCCCGGGTCAAGCTCGGCCGCGGCCGCGCGACGCTCGCGGCAAGGGACGGGGGGACTGGCTTCGAGCGGGCGCTGGTCACCGCGCTCGACCATGCCGTCGAAGGGCGGCTGCGGGCGGCGGGCGACAGTCTCGACGACTACCTGTACGGCGACCCCAATGCCTTCGTGGCGGCCAAGCTCTCGCATGCGTTCCGGTTCATGATCGGCGATGCCGACGGCATGGTCAGCCTGACCGCCCGCCTGAGCGCCGACTGCGATCCGGGCCATGCCGGCTACGGCTATCTTCTCGGCTGCCATGCCTTCGGGCTGGAGGAGGTCGGACGGCTGCACGAGGCCGAAAGAGTGGGCCGGCGGGCGCTCGACCTCTGTCCCGACGACGCCTGGGGCCTGCATGCGGTGGCCCATGTCTACGAGATGCGCGGCCAGACCGCCGACGGCATCGCGTGGCTCGAGGGCAACCGTCCCGTCTGGTCGCAATGCAACAATTTCTCGCGGCACGTCGCCTGGCATCTGGCGCTGTTCGCGCTCGAAGCGGGCGACCACGACTCGGTGCTGGCGATCTACGACCGGGACATCGCCGACGATCTCTCCGGCGACTTTCGCGATTTCGCCAATGCGGCGTCGATCCTCTGGCGGCTGCGGCAGCTCGGCGTCGACCCCGGCCCCGGCCGCTGGGACGCGCTCGCCGACGTCGCGGCCGCCCATGCCCGAAGCGCGACGCTCGTCTTCGCGCAGCTCCATGTCCTGATCGCGCAGATCGCGGCCGGACGGCGCGACGAAGCCTCGGATATGGCCGAACTCATCCACGACAAGAGCCGCGCGACGACCGATCAGGCGAATGTCGCGCGCAATGTCGGCTCGGAACTGGCGCATGCCCTGCTGCAGTCGGCGCTCGGCGGCGGTCAGCAGGCGTCGGTCGGCTTCCTGGCGCGTCGCCTGCATCGCCTCGGCGGCAGCCACGCCCAGCGCGACGTCTTTCTGAGGTCGCTGGCGCTGATTGCGCGCGACGCCGGCGACAGCGCCGGGCTGCGGCAGGTTCTGGCGGTGCGGCGGCGCAACAAGGCTGACGACAGCTTCGTGGCGAACCTCCCCGCATCGACAACGACGAGCCCCGTCCAGCTCGCCGCACGAACGAACTGACGGAGAACGACGATGACAATGACGGCCGACGCCAAACCCGCCATTCCCGCCATGCGAACCCTGATGAATCTGTTCGCAGGCGGCCTGGCGGGCCTGCTCATCTGGGAGGTCTGGGCCCGCGTCCTGACCAAGGCCGTGCTGGGCTATCCGCTGGAGCCCGCAGGCCTGATCGACGCCATCGCCCAGCATCGCTTCGGTCTGTCGGTGCCGTATCTGGTCCGGGAGGCGCTGCATTACGGAGTCGGCATCGTCGGCTATCCCGTCGCCTATTTCGTCATCTCGCGCCTCGTTCCGCGCTGGCCGGTCGTGCTCGACGCGATCGTCTTCGTGACCTTCAGCGCGGGCGTCGCCGCCCTGATCGCGGCAGGCAAGTTCGCGCCGATCCATTTCATCTTCTGGACGGCGGCGGTCGGACTGATCGCGACGCGCTGGATCAACCGGGACACGCTGATCGCCGACGCCATCACCTGGGGCAATTTCACCTGGTTCAACGCGCTGGGCCTGATGGCCCCGGTCGGCGGGCTGTCCTTCTACCTGCTCGGGGAGGGCGGCGAGCTCTCCTATATGAGCTTCGTCGGCCATGTCATCTACGGCGCGGTCGCCGTCTGGCTCTTCGAGCGCCTCGAGGCGCGCGGGCCGGGACGATGAGCGACCATATCGCGATCGTCAGCATCACCCGCGGCAACGTCACCGGAGACCCATCGTCATGACGCAAGCGGTGCGGACCAGACCGGCGGATTTCGACAAGAAGCTCGGGCTCGTGCTGCAGGGCGGCGGCGCGCTCGGGAGCTATCAGGCCGGCGTCTACGAGGCGCTGGCCGAGGCGGACTACCATCCCGACTGGGTCGCTGGCATCTCGATCGGCGCGATCAACGCGGCCATCATCGCGGGCAACGCGCCCTCCGAGCGGATCGGGCGGCTGCGCGGCTTCTGGGAGGCGATCACCGCGCCTGCGACCAGGTTTCCGTTCCTGCCGTTCTCGGCGGCCGCAAGCCGGCGCTGGCATGCCGCCAGCGCGCTGATGTTCGGGCAGTCGGGCTTCTTCGCCCCAAGGCCGCTGACCGACTGGTTCGGTTCGCCCGTCAGCTTCTACGACACGAGCGCGCTGCGGAGCACACTCGAAGCCTTCATCGACTTCGATCGGCTCAACTCCGGCGAAACCCGCTTCAGCGTCGGCGCGGCCAATGTCCGCAGCGGCGATTTCGCCTATTTCGACAGCCGCGAGATCAGGATCAGGCCGGAGCACGTCATGGCGAGCGGGGCGCTGCCGCCGGGTTTCCCGCCGGTCGAGATCGACGGCGAGCACTACTGGGACGGCGGCCTCGTCTCCAACACGCCGCTGCAATATGTGCTCGACTACGTGCCGCGGCGCAGCCGGCTGACCTTTCAGGTCGACGTCTTCAACGCGGAAGGCCCGCTCCCGGTCGATCTGGAGAGTGCGATGGAGCGCGAGAAGGACATCCGCTATTCCAGCCGGACGCGCACCGCGACCGACATGGCGCGCGTCATCCATGACGTTCGCCACAACATCAACAGCCTGATCGATCTGCTGCCCGAGGAATTGCGCGCGACCAAGGAGGCGCAGTTCCTCTACGAGTTCGGCTGCGTCACCCGAATGGACATCGTCAGGCTGAGCTATCGCCCGTCCGAGCCACAGGGCCAGTCGAAGGACTACGAGTTCAGCGCCGAGACCATGGCGGCGCGCTGGGCGCAGGGACTGCTCGATGCGCGCGCGGCGCTGTCGGAAAGTCCCTGGCTCACGCCGATGCCGGACGAGCTCGGCGCGCGGGTGTTCGACGGCGGCTGGGCGACCAATGGCCCGGCGCAGACGAGCCTGCTGGCGCAGAGCCGGCCCGCCATGACCGACGCGGCCTGAGGCGGACGATGACGGGGGCCGCCATCACCGTCATGCTGGGGCAGGCCTGGCTTGTCGCCGGCCTTGGCGTGGGCGTGGCCTTCCTGCTCTTCGGGCTCGACAGGGTCGATGCCTCGGCGCGCGGTGCTTATGGCTTCAGGCCGCTGTTGCTGCCGGGGCTCGTCCTGCTCTGGCCGCTGGTGATCTGGCGCTGGCTGGAGGCTACGCCGGCCGACACGCAGCCCTCGCTGAAGAGGCGCCACAAGCGTGCCCATGCCGCGATCTGGAGCGGGCTCGCACTGGGGCTGACCCTGATCCTCGGCACAGGCCTGATGCTGCGCCAGCATGACGTTCCCGCATCCTCCTCGGTGCGGATCGGCCCAGCGCCGTCGGATGCCGACGAATGAGCGTCACCTATCGCCCCGTCGGCTGGACGCGCAGCAAGATCGTCTATGACGCGGTCCTGCTCGCGGGCGTCGCCCTGTATCTGATCGGCTTCATGCGGTTTGCGCCGCGCACCCGCCTGCCCGGCACCCTGCTCGACGACCAGTCTCTGGCGATCCGCGCCTATGGCACCTGCGCCTTTCTGCTGTTGACGCTGGTGCTGATGATCGGCCCGCTCGCCCGGCTCGACGCCCGCTTCCTGCCGCTGCTCTACAACCGCCGGCATTTCGGCGTGATCACCTGCATCGTCGCCGCCAGTCACCTGATCGCGGTCTTCGACTGGTACTACGCCTACAGCCCGCTTTCGCCCTGGGTGGCGCTGTTCGCCACCGACGCGGCCTATGGCGATCTGCGCGGCTTCCCTTTCATTCCATTGGGTCTGGCGGCCTTCCTCATCCTGCTCGTACTGGCCGCGACCAGCCATGATTTCTGGCTGAATTTTCTGACGCCGCCGGTCTGGAAATCGCTCCATATGTCGATTTACGCGGCCTATGCGCTGGCAGTGGGTCATGTCGCCTTCGGCGCGCTGCAGGATGCGCGCAATGCCGGCCTGCCAGCGCTCGTCGTCGGCGGCAGCGGCATGCTGCTGGGCTTGCATCTGGCTGCCGCATGGCGGGAGCGCCGGCGCGACCGGCCAGCGCCGGCCTCGGCTGCGGAACCGGACTGGATCGTAGCCGGTACGGTCGGGGACGTTCCGGCCGGGCGCGGCCTGATCGTTCCGCTCGCTGACGGCTCCTCGGTCGCGATCTTCCGCGAGGACGGCGCGCTCTCGGCGATCAGCAATCTCTGCGCCCATCAGAACGGCCCGCTCGGCGAGGGCCGGCTGCGCGATGGCTGCGTCGTTTGCCCCTGGCACGGCTACGAATACCGCCTGCGCGACGGCTGCGCGCCGGCCCCCTTCACCGAGCGCGTCGCGACCTACGCGATCAGGCTCGACGGCCGCACGATCCTGCTCGATCCGCGCCCGAACCCGCTCGGAACGGCGACGCAACCGCTTGCCATTCCCCGGGAGACGCGGTGATGCGCGAGACCGGACAGGACGAGTTCTTCATCGGCTGGAGCGGCAAGGCCGGCCCGCGCCTCGCCCGGTTCCTCGGCCTGGTCGCGATGGTCTGCGTCGCCGGCATGGCGCTGGTCGGCTTTGGCCTCGGAAGTCGGACCGACGATCCGGCCGCCGGGCTGCTCCGGCTCGGAGAGCGCGACGCCGCTGGCGGGCCGGTGCGGCCCGACGACTGGGGCGGCGAGCAGATCCTGCGCGGTCATCTTTCGCGGATCGGCTATCCGGTGCTGCACCTTCCACCCAGCGCGGCTCACCCGCGCGGGCGCGTGATGCTGCTCTCGGGCGACGGCAAGCGCGCGCCCGAATGGTCGGGCCAGGCCGGGCCAGTCGAACTGCGCGGCAGCGTGCTTCGTCGTGGCGCGATCGAGATGCTGGTCGTCGATGGGCCGGCCAAGTCGCTCGACGACGCCACGGGCCTGTCGCCCGCCGGTCGCGAGCCGCTCGGGCGCTGGCGCATCGCCGGCGAGATCTGCGACGGCAAATGCTATGCGGGCGCGATGCGCCCCGGCTCGGGCGTCGCGCACAGAGCCTGCGCCAATCTCTGCCTGATCGGGGATCTGCCGGCGGTGCTGGTGACGAAGGACCCGGTCGCCGGAAGCCATTATCTGCTGCTGGCCGGCCCCGATGGCGGCGCGCCGCCCGCCCTGATCCGGGATGCGGTCGCCATCCCGGTCGAACTCGAGGGCGAGGTCGAGCGGATCGGCAACGTGCTCGTGCTGCGTCTCGACGCGCAGCGGATCAGGCGGCTGTGATGGCGCGGCCGGCCCGCATGGCGGCGACGCTTCTCGCCTGCGCCCTGGCCTATGGCGTCTTCGTCACGACAACCCCTGTCGCCGGCATGATCGGGGTCGGCGAACTGCAATTGCTGGTCAGGCTCGGCCTGACCCTCGTCGCGCTTGGGCTGGCTGATGCGCTCGCCGGCAGACTTCTCGCCCGCTTTGCTCCTCATCCCTGACACAAGACAGCGAATGGACCCTCCATGACCGATACATCTCCCATCGTGATCGTCACCGGCGCGGCCGGCAATGTCGGCCGCGCCCTGCTGACGACGCTGGCCGGACGCGGCGACCGCATCATCGCGGTCGATCGCCAGGCGTCCGCGATGGACGACATCCTGAAGCCCTTCGGCGGCAAGGATCGCCACCTCATCCTGGCCGACCTCGACCTGTTCGATCCGGCGGCCTGCGACCGGGCGGTTCAGGCAGGCCTCGCACGTTACGGCCGCATCGACGGCGTCGCCCATACGGTCGGCGGCTTCGCCTCGGCGGGCGCGACTGAGGGCGGGCCGGAGCTCTGGGAGCAGATGTACCGGCTCAATGTGCTGACAACGCTCAACATGTTTCGCGCTGCGCTGACACCGATGCAGGCGGCCGGGCGCGGCAGCCTCGTCGCCATCGGCGCGGGCGCGGCGCTCAAAGCCCCTTCCGGCCTTTCGGCCTACGCGGCGGCCAAGAGCGCGGTCCACCGGCTCGTCGAAAGCTTTGCCGACGAAATGAAGGCGGTCGGCGTCCGGGTCAACGCCATCCTGCCGAGCATCATCGATACGCCGCAGAACCGCGCCGCCATGCCGGACGCGGATCACAAGGCCTGGGTGCAGCCGCGCGAGATCGCCGACGCCATCGCCTTCCTGCTGGCGGAGGACGCCAGCGGCGTCACCGGGGCGTTCATCCCGGTCTCGGGCCGGGTTTGAGCGCGCCCGAATCAGGCGGGACCATCCCGCTCGAGCCGCACATCGACCTCGCGCTCGACAAAATCCCATTCGCGGGTGGCGCGCAGCCGCGCCAGCAGGTCGTCGAAGGCCGATTCGTGCTCGGGCGCGAATTCGAACCAGGTCAGGAAGTCGAACGGTTCGCCGAGATCGCGGCTGTGATGCAGCCGCCGCGCGATCGCAGGCAGATAGTCGAGGCCGATGCGGGTGTGTTGCGAGGTCTCCTCGAAGATCGCGCGCCGCTCGTCCTGCGCCAGATCCCACCATGCCGCCGATTTCCGGATCGGGATCAGGACCGCGCGGCTCGCCTGCGGCCGTCGCAACGGCTCCTGACGCTGCCGCAGGCTCGCGACCTCCATGCGGGTCGCATAGCGGACATTGCTGACGGTTCCGAGAAGTCGCCAGCCTGGCTCCTGCTCGCCGCCGCCAATCTCGTAGGGACGCACGGCCAGCCTTTGCGCGGGGTCGAGGCTTTCTCCAAGATAGCCGGCGATCGAGCGGATGCGCCATTCTCCGCTCGTGCCGGCGATGAAGGCATAGGTCGAATTCATGGCGGTCTCGTTCTTGCTGGGCGGGACGACTTGCCCGATCGAGGCAAATCACATGCCGCCGGCCACGGATGGGGATGCAGGTCGGCCGCTCCGGCGCGATGCGCCGCGCGACGACGACAGGGACGGTGACGGATGCTCGGGATTCCAAGGCGCTACAGCCACTATGTCTTCGGGATCCTGCAATCGGGGCTGACCTCGGCAATCGCGGCCGGCATCGCGCTGTTTCCGGGCGACGGCAGCCCCGGCCTGCCATTGCGCTGGCTCGCGTCCTGGCTTCTGGCCTGGTGCGTGATGCTGCCCGTCGTGATCTTCGCCGCGCCGTTCATCCGGCGGCTGGCGGTGGCTTTGACGCGGGAGGACTGAGCCAGAGCCGTCAGCCCGCCCTCGCCCGCGCCAGTTCCGCCTCCAGCGCCAGAATCCGCCTGTCCCGTTCCACAAGGATGTCGGCGACGTCCGAAGCCGCGATCAGTTGCGGGATATGCTGCGGGCAATTGGCGTCCCAGGCCTCGATCCTGAACAGGATCGCCTGTTCCGGCGTGCCGGCATAGCCCTGCGGCCGCAGGCGCTCCAGCAGCGCCGGATCGTCATCGACGACCTTGGCCGTGCCCCAGATCTTGATGCGCTGGCGGCGGGCGTAATCGATCAGGAAGAGATAGGCCTTGGGATTCTCGGACAGGTTGCCGAGGCTGACATATTGCCGGTTGCCGCGAAAATCGGCGAAGCCCAGCGTATGCTCGTCGATGACGCGCAGAAAGCCCGCGGCGCCGCCTCGATGCTGGATGTAGGGCTGGCCGTCGGCGCTGGCGGTCGCGAGGAAAAAGCTGTCGCGCGCGCCGATGAAGGCGGCCAGTTCCGGCGTCACCGTCGTCTGCCAGCCGCCACGCTCCTCCATCTTGCGGTAGCCGCCACGCGAGCCCTTGCGTGTCTGGATCGCCTTCACGGCCGGCGTGAAGGCGACGTCGCTCGATATCCTTCGATGATCTGTCATTGGAGTGCTCTCCGCGAGTTGCCGCCCGGTCCTCTCGGGTCCGGACGGCCTCGCCATGTGGGGATCGGATGAGCGGGGCCGCGAGGCGGCTCAGGATGCGAGGCGCAAATCGACCGCCGGGAAGTCGATCACTGTTCCGGCCACCTCGTTGACGTAGTTCGTCAGCGTGTTGAGCGCGACATGAGCGACGATCTCGACGAGTTCGCCGTCGCTATAGCCGGCGGCCCTGACGGTCTCTACGGCATCGGCCCCGACATGACCGCGCTGCGTCGCGACAGCCGCGGCGAAGCGCACCGCCGCATCGGCCTTCGCGTCGTTCGACCCGCCCTTGCGATTGGCGAGGATTTCGGCGTCGTCCAGTTTTGCGAGGTTCCGGCCGAGATAGCTGTGGGCGGCGAGGCAATAGCCGCAGCCATTGACCTGCGCGACGGCGAGCGCGATCCGCTCGCGCGTTCTGGCGTCGAGCGCGCCTTTTCCGAGCGCGGCGCTGAGCCCGAGATAGCCCTCCAGCGCGGCGGGCGAATTGGCGACCACGCGGAACAGATTGGGGACGGAGCCGAGCAGCTTCTCGACCGCCGCCAGCAGAGGCCTGGCGGCCTCGGGTGCGGCCTCAACCGAGGCTGGTGTTGCGATTGTGGACATGACGCTCTCCCTCGCGGTGCGCCGGAATGGCCGCCGCGTGAGCAACACCATGACAATGTCCCCCGATGATGATAATCATCTCAGTTCACACTTCATCATTGCGTCAGGCGGCGTAATCTCATGGACCGTTTCGCCACCCTCTCGGCCTTCGTCAAAGTGGCGGAGATGCGCGGCTTCGCGCCGGCAGCCCGTCGCCTTGGCCTGTCGCCATCGGCGGTGACGCGGCTCGTGGCGGCGCTCGAAGCGCATCTCGACGTGCGCCTGATGCAGCGCACCACCCGCTCCGTCACGCTGACCGACGACGGCGAGCGCTATCTGCTGCAGGCGCGCCGCATCCTGGCCGAACTCGACGAGGCCGACGCGTCGATGCAGGCGGCGCGCGCGGCGCCGGCCGGCCGGCTGGTGGTGTCGGCCCCGCTGGCCTTCGGGCGCTTTCATGTCGGCCCGCTCTTCTCGGCCTATCTGTCGCGGTTCCCGGCGGTGCAGGGCGAGTTGCTTCTCGGCGACCGCGTCATCAACCTCGTCGACGAGAGCGTCGATGTCGCGGTCCGCATCGGCCATCTCGCCGATTCGAGCCTGAAGTCGCGGCGCGTCGGCGAAACCCGCCGCGTGCTCGTCGCCTCGCCCGGCTATCTCGCCCGACACGGCGAGCCCATGACGCCTGCCGACATCGCCGGGCATCGCTGCATCCATTTCGCCGGCTTCAACGCGACGCAGGAATGGGTGTTCGAGCGGGAGGGATCGCGCTCGCGGGTCGGCTTCGTCCCGAGCTTCGTCACCAACGCCGCCGAAAGCGCGGTCCAGCACGCAATCGACGGCGGCGGGCTGACGTTGGTCCTCGCCTATCAGGCGGCCGCCGCCGTCAGAAGCGGAGCGCTTCGGATCCTGCTGCCCGACTTCGAACGCGAGCCCTCGCCGATCCAGCTTGTCTATCCGACCGCGCGCCTGCTCTCGGCGAAGGTCAGGGCCTTCATCGACATGGCCGCGAGCGAGACCGACTGGTCGTTCGTGACGATGACGTCAGCGCCGACGCGTTCGGCGCATCGTGCGGCACGTGGCGAAGGTTGAGAACTTGCTGGCGGCGGTCGTGTCCCATAGCGTGGTGTAGCTGAGGGGTGGTCATCGGCGATTGCCGGTTAGGTTTGGGTTGCGAACGCAA
>JAIETL010000104.1 GCA_019745195.1 Beijerinckiaceae bacterium | reverse complement strand
CACCTCTGCCTTCGCGGCGAGCAGCGGGGAGAGAGGGGGGCAAGAGCCAAATCGGGAGGGGGATCGCCCACGCGGCACGCGCCGGGCGAGGGGCCGCGGCAGGCGGATCCTCGGCCCGGTCCTGCACAAGCCACCTGCGGCGCGGAAGGATGGGGAGACCCGAATTGGCTCTTGCTGGGGAGAGAGGGCCGCGCGCCTCTCTTCCCGCTCAGCGCAACATCGTCGCGCCAGCAGCGCGGCAACCGCCGGCGCCGGGCGCCGGCCAGCGCGAGGAATCGTGACCGAAGGCGGAAACCCGCTTGCGGGGTTCCGTGGAGCCGGCATCGCCGGCGGAGTAGAGCGAGGTCCGAAGGACGCGCCATTCTCTCGCCTAATCAGCGTACCAAAACCGTAATACTATTATAATCGGGATAGATATACCGGTTATCAGCCACGCCGATCTACGGCGCACTATCGAGACTCGTTAATCAACAAAAAAATTTTGTGTATCAAAATTGTACGCATAGCCTTATGAATTTGCTCATGACCACACTGATCCCAACCAAATTCTGCACTAACTCATCACATGGATCAGTCGCAGACTGTACGGATGTGGATTCGACCGTGGTGGTCGTATTGCTCTACTTCCCGGCAATGGCGGCGACGGTGATGCGGGCGTTCGTGTTCTTCCCGCATAAATTCGCCGCGTCCACCACGGTGACGTCTGTCCTCGCCGTCATGATCTCCGCCATGAGGAACACCATGATGCCAAGCCCGAGCTTGGCCTGGAGCCAATACGCTACCACCGAGCACAAGCCCGATGATCGCCAAGAACCCATTTCGTCTCGTGAGCATCGGTCCCTCCTTCAAACGTCAGGACGAGACTGTGGATCTTTAAGGATGAACCGCACCTAAACGAACCACGTTCTGCATGGATGTTACAGATTGTAACGGACTGGAACATGGCGCCTTCCGGACGCGTCTTTGCTGCATGAACCAACCCTGTCCAGCAGACCGGAGCAACCCATGCACCACACAGATCCGAAAATGCAGGCCTGCATCGACGCCTGCCTGCGCTGTTACCAGACATGCCTCGGCATGAGCACGAGCTATTGTCTCGAACTTGGCGGCGAGCATGCACGGCCCGACCACGTCAAGCTCATGCTCGACTGTTCCGAGACATGCCGCGCCGCCGCCCATGTCATGGTCATCGGCTCGCGCCATCACAAACATCTCTGCGCGGAGTGTGCCGACATCTGCGAGGACTGCGCCAGCGAATGCGAGCGCGTCGGCGACATGGATGAATGTGTCCGGGCCTGTCGCACCTGTGCCGAGAGCTGTCGCGAAATGGCAGCGTAGCCTCCTCCCCAAGGGGCGCCGTGCGCCGCCGCAGCCTACCTACCCTTGATACGAAGGAACCACCGCCATGATGCGTCTCAACCTCATCGTCATCTCGTCCGCGCTTGCCATCTCGGCCGCCGTCGCCCAGCAGCCAGCGTCCAAACCGGCGATGGACCCCGCCATGCATATGAAGATGATGCAGCCGATGGCGTGGGACTCAGCGGCGACCAAGGGTTATAAGGCATCAATGATGACCATGATGAGCGGAATGCCGGCCTATACCGGCGATGCCGACGTCGATTTCATGAAACAGATGAAGGGCCATCATCAGGCCGCCATCGACATGGCCAAGGTCGAACTCGCCAACGGCAAGGATTCGGAGGCCAAGAAGCTGGCGCAGGATATCGTCGCGGCTCAGGAAAAGGAAATCGCCATGATCGACACTTGGCTGAAATCGAAAGGCAAATAGCGCCCTATCCCTTGTTCGACGCCAGTTCCGACAGATGGCTGTCGCCGATATCGTGGAGTGATCCGCCATGGAAGAGCACAACCGGATGAAGCAGGGTAGCTACCTGCGCCTTGGCATGGAGCTGGCGCTGGATTTCATCGTGATGTACCTCGTGATGTACACGATGATCGCGACGCTGGCGCATTTTCACTTCAACCTCAACAACGTCTATATGACGTTGATGATGGTCGCACCGATGACCGTTATCATGCTCGTCTCGATGCGTTCCATGTTCGCGTCGCCGCGGCTTAACATGGCTATCGGCGCGGGCGCGGTCGTTGTCTTCGCACTTAGCTTCGCTGGAATGCGGACGCAGGCTGGCGTCGGGAATGCAGAGTTCCTCCGATCGATGATCCCGCACCACTCGGGCGCGATCCTGATGTGCGAGAAAGCTTCACTCACAGATGCCGAAATCAAGTCTCTGTGCAGCGAGATCGTTGCGGCGCAGAAGAAAGAAATCGCACAGATGGAAGCCATTTTGGCGCGTCAGTGATTGGCACGAGATCCGTGCCTTCGGAGAGAGCTTTGACAACCATCAAAAAGCCGACCGCGACCATCTACCGGATGGTGATGCCGGGGCATACCTGCCCGTTTGGACTGAAGGCACGCGACCTCCTGCGTCGTCGTGGCTATGCCGTCGATGACCACTGGCTCACGACGCGAGCCGAAACCGACGCCTTCAAGGTCGAGCACGACGTCAAGACCACGCCGCAGACCTTCATCGACGGAAAACGCATCGGCGGCTATGACGACCTCCGCCGCTTCTTCGGGATGCGTGTGGCCGATCCCGGCGCGACGAGCTACCAGCCGGTCCTCTGGGTCTTTGGGGTCGCGGCGCTGATGGCGCTTGCGGCCAATTGGGCGACCTCGGGCGACTTGGTCGACCTTCGCTCGATCGAGTGGTTCACTGCCTTCAGCATGTGCATTCTGGCGCTGCTGAAGCTTCAGGACGTCGAGAGCTTCTCGAGCATGTTCCTCGGGTACGATCTCCTGGCTCAACGTTGGGTACCGTATTCCTACATCTACCCCTATGCCGAGCTTCTGGCGGGCGTTCTAATGGTCGCAGGCGCGCTGATATGGGTGTCGATCCCCGTCGCCGGCTTCATCGGGACGATCGGTGCTGTCTCGGTTATCAAGGCTGTCTATATCGATCGCCGAGACATCAAATGCGCCTGCGTCGGCGGCAGCAGCAAGGTGCCGCTCGGCTTTATATCCCTGACGGAGAACCTGATGATGGTCGCCATGGCAGTATGGATGGCCATCGGCAGGCATTAGCCAGCCCCTATCAATTTTCTGCATTACGCAGCCGGTGCCGACCAAAGCTACCGATGCAGAGGTTGGCGGTCGCTCAAATCGTTTCGAATAGCTGTGGCGGCCACGGCAGCCTGCCCCATGGCGTAGCTAATCTGGTCGAGCCCCTCGACCACGTCACCTGCGGCATACAGGCCTGGCACATTGGTCCTTTGCTTTTCGTCGACGATTACGCAACCCCCTCTCGAAACTATAGCCCCCATGCCAACCGCAAGATTGCATCGGACCTCGCTGCCCAAGGCCGGGTAGACAGCGTCAAATTCCATATTTCTGTTGGGCAAGGCGACCGCGATCGTCCTTTCCCGGAGATCAAAGGCAAGGCAGGGCCCCGCAAGCAGTTTGATGCCAGCATTGTGGATGCGTCGTCGCTGAGATACATCGAGATCATGCAGGCCGTAAGGCGAAATCAGTGTTACATCTGCCGTGAAGCCGCGCAGGAACTCGGCTTCATTGAGCCCGTTCGCCGCGGTGCCGATGACGCCGACGCGGCGATCCGTTACCTCGAACCCATCGCAGATCGGACAATAGCGTAGCAAGCCGCGCGACAGTGCCTGGGCGTGCATATCATCTGGCATGGCGGGACGGCGGTTCACAACGCCAGTCGCCAGCAGAACCGTACGGGCTCGCAGGATCAAGTCCCCGGCTAGCGCCACGAACAGATCGCCGTCTCTCACCAACGAGGTCACCTCGGCGGCTATATGGCGGGAGCCATATCGCGTGGCCTGAGCCTTCGTGCGCGCCAGAAGTTCCAATCCTCCTATGCCGTCCGGGAAACCGGCATGGTTGTGGCTGACGGGGATCCAACCCGCGCGACTTTCGCCGCCGTCCACGACCAAAACCGACAGATGAAACCTGGCCAGATAAATCGCAGCCGTCAGACCGGCCGGGCCGCCGCCGATCACAAGGCAGTCGAACGGACGCGACCCGTTGCCAGTGAGCGGCTCGCGGTCAATTTCAGAAGCAAACGGCACTGCGATTTGCGATCCAATCCGATCCTGTCCCGACCCTGTCGATGCCATACCTTCGAACTCCCTCAAATTCGTTCGGATAGATTCTTGCGCGAAACTCGGAGTAAAAATGCCAGTTTCACGTCGTTTGGTACTGGCCTCTAAACGTACGTTTTTGTTTCAATATTTTCCAGAACACGTGTGACCTCTTCAAATCGAGCTTCTGCATCAGACCAATTCTGCACGAAGTCGAACAATTCTCTCATCGCAGGTGCTATTTCTCTGTAGGCGGCTATCGCCGCCACCAATGCTCCAAGCGAAAGGCGCTGCTGCACAACAAGATATCCGCCAATGGCGAAAAAGAAAAAGGGAGTCAAATTCGATGTATAGTTATATAAACCCCGCAGTCGTCCCTTTATATCACTTATCTCCACACGCACCCGTTCGAGGGCGGCAATTTGGCGCGTCTGTTTTTGTAGGGATGGATCATCGGAATTTCTTTTTAGTTCTGGCTTGGCGCCTCCTTCACCGGAGGTCAGAAGCTGAGTAAGCTCTCGCGTCGCATAAACTCTTTCGCGCACTTTAGCGTTCAACATGTTTTGAATGCGAGGCAGCAAAATCAGTTGAACGGGCAACATGATCAAGGCTGACAGAGCAAGCGCGGGGTTCTGAACGAACAAGAATACAAGGCTGGTGAGTAGCGTTCCCCCGTAAATCAGCGGAACAACGAACAAGCTGGCGCCAAAGTACCCAATAGGTTCGACCTCCTGAACGGCGACAGCCGCCAGGCGCGCTCTCGCTTCGGGCGCAGTTTTTCTCGATCGGCGCAAGATTTGCAGCCGCAGTCGCCGGACGAGCCGCTCACTCACTCGTCCTCGGATTCGAGTCGCCGCGAACTTCACAAGTCCGCTGGCGGTCAAGACTGCAAGATAACTTCCGCAGAGCGCGATCAACAATTCCAGACGGGGCAGATGGAAGCCAAGAAATGTCATCCCATCGTGAGCTTCTGGACTTGCGAGCGCGTGGTTGATGATGTGCTTGGGGATATCGAGCAGGAACCAGCCTGCGGGCAGCGTGAGCAGGGACAACACGATCAGCAAAACCTGATAACGCGACGTCGCCCTTGCGACAAAGAGGGCTAACTTCCATGGGTTATGGGCGACAGGCATAGCCACGCTGCTCGCGATGGGCGAATTAGCCGTCTCCAAACTTGGCTGTGGTCCAACGCGTACGTCATCCGGTGCCGTGACCGGCCTCCCGATCACGGCAGCGACCCGGGCTCGGCGCCTTCGAGCGACGGATGCCCCGCGAAACAGCGCTCTCCCCAAGAGTCCGATGGTCCATACAGGAGCGACAACAAAAACGACAATCGCTGCGGCAGACAGAATCCAATGGCCGTGGGGATAATCGAGGCCAGCAAACCTATGGATGATCTGATGTATGTATTCGTTGAGGCTATTAAATATATTTGCCGAATTCATTGAAGTAAGTTTCCAATAAAATAACCGATATAAAAAAGACACATGTATTTGAACGAGAAAACGCGTGCTGCTTCAGCATCGTTATAGACAGAAATCGAACTACACAATATTATGTTCATTGACGTATATATCCCCGCCAGCACGGCGAAAGAACGACGGATCTGTGTGCCGCCATAGCAGATCGATGAAGGGACAATAATGAATCGTTAGCGTCTGTAATTGGGCATGTTGGATATAGGATAAGATCTGTCTTTGAAACTGCGGCCAGGGTTTCGGCGTCAGGCGTCGGAACCGCACGGGACGGATCTGCGCCGATCGCGATGTGTCGCGTTGCGTCACGATTTAATAGAAAAGGGAACGGGTTCGTAAAATTTAAACTCATTATCGTCTTAAACTGTATTTTGTTAGCCATTTCATATTCATGAATTGCTTTAACTGCTTCATCGGTAGCGAGTAACCAACCAACCTGAAAATCCAACTCGGAGTAAAGCGTGAACGCCGGGAGCAGATTGCTATCAGCCAAAAATTGGAATGTTTCGGGGAAGCGTGCGTACACCTCCCGCATCTTCGCCGCCCGCTCGACGATCTCGAGACGTTGAGTGACCTGTCCGAGCGTTTTGAGCCCCTGGTTCGGAACGTCTACGAATTTAGCCTGCACGATAAGCGCGCGTGCCGCGCGGTGAGCCACGTTTATGAAGGGCGGCAGCGCCGCTGCGCCTATGAGAGACAGGACAAGGAGCAGCGAACCGCCGCGGAGCCGGTTTGCTTCCAGCAAGACCGAGAGCAGGACAGGCCAAATGAGAATGAGTGCTTGCCCGCCCGTATTCTGCGTCTCGAAAAACAGGCCGGCAAAAACGGTAACGGCGAGCCAGAGACTGTGGCGGTCGAGCTTCGTCCCAAAGGCATTGAAGACCGGGGCAGTCGAAAATCCGCGTGTAGGGGGGGCATCCCCAGCCTTGAGCAAATAGAGCGCGACAGCCAACCCCGCAGCCGGAGCGAGGATGCCAAAGTGGAGTGAGCTGGCCTGGAGGAAGCGTGATAGCAGATTGCCCTCGTTGAGGCGCACGAGCAGCCATATGTCGAACACATAGGCGCGAACGATGCCCAGGGTGACGTCGAGCGTCAGCAGCGCCAGCAGGAAGAGGGCTACACTCGCAAGGGCGGCACGCAGGCTAATGCGTCCGGCAACAAAGGCGAAGAAGCAGATGAGCCCCGCAGCGATAAAGCCCGTAACTTTCAAAAGAAAGAGTGCCAGACACGTCCAGGCAACAACGAACAATAGCAGCCGCCGTTTACGCATGAAGATGAGACCCGATACCAAAACATATAGCAAAACGCTCGTATGCCTGTTGTAAATCCCATATCCATCGATGCTAGGATAGCTCGAATACTGTTCGACATTCATTGGCAAGAGCTGAAAAAATAGAAATGGAAGAAGAAGAGCTAACGCGGTCGATCTTGATCGGCGCCCAACATAGGCGACAATGGCGAACATGGGTGGCGCGCTGACGAGCAGCAGCGACCATTGGACCAGGAGAAGTGGCTGTGCGCTACTGAACGTCGACAGCAATGGCGCAACGAGCCAGTAGGCAAGTGGACCGACAGGCGCAAAAAAATCAACCGATGGAACTTGACCGATCGAAACCCGATAAGCCCCGTCGATATAGACGATCAAATCCCAATACATAGGACCGACCGGCAACTTAAGAGGTAGTGTCAATAAAATACAGACGCCAATCAAGACGAAGGCAAAAACACAAACCGGCGAAAAGAGTTTGCTCTTCTGACTTTCCATTGTCGCTGGCGGCTCGATGACAGTGCTCATTGATGCTCATCCCGTGCAGTAAGGCGACAACACGGGGGCGCCGCGCCCTGATCATCTACACCATTACCAAAATCCGGGTTCGCCGCTTTGTGGGAAACTGGCGAGACGAAGCCCTCGGCAAGTCCGCTCAACCGCATGAGTAGGCTTCCTCCGGAATGCGGGAGTCGAGGGTGCCAAGGAATCGAAGCCCGATCGAGTTCCTTGAACCCCTTCGAACGATAGAGTCGGACAGCAGACGCATTATCCGCCCACACATGCAGACTCAAGCTGGCGAAGCCTTCGGCGACGGCTTGCTCGGCAGCCTGATCGATCAGTCGGGAGCCGATCCCGCAGCGCCGGTACAGAGGAAAGACTGCAAGGCTGTTGATGCAATAGCTGTTCGCGTCCTGGAGCGTCGTTCTGGGCCAGAGATGGAGCTCTCGCGCTGACAAATTCGTCGGCATTGTTTGGTCGCAGAGCAGCGAGGCCGGGAAGGCGTTCACCATGCCGACGACGGGGGCATGAGCCCCAGACTGCGCAACCGCGACCCAGCAACGGCGGTAAGAACATTCGCTATCGTTCGATGAAATCATATGCCGAAAAACATCGGCAGGGCTGAAGCGAGGATCCAGTTCATCGAGAATGAATTGCAGCGTTTCGCCCGCAGCCTGATGCATCAGTTCGACAAGCGCTGCAGCGTCTTCGGGTGCAGCTCTCCTGATGGCAACGTTCACGATGGCCTCCAGCATAGTTTATCGGCGCTTCGACGTGAAAATTCACCGCTGACCTCGACCGACCACCACAACCTGTTGGACCGAGAAACTGGACACCTAACAGGTTCACCTGTTAGATCAGCTTCCAAGCTCAGGGGACCGTGGCGGTCCACCAGCTCTGAACGTCACGAATTTATGACCGATGAAGTTGGCGGCCGCCCCCAGCGCGAGCGCGCCAGCGTGTGCGGTCGCTTCTGGCTCAAACGTGAAACCGATCGCGGGAAAGACCAGCCGGAGCAGGACGTGAGAGGCCGCGATCACGGTCGCCACTCCAACGACGTTCACGCCGATAAATAGAGCGATTTGGGCAGCGAGAGGCTGTGAAGAAGTTGTGAAAACGAAGGCCCGGTACAGTATAAATCCGACCACCATGCCGATCATATAGGCGACAAAAACCGCCTCAAGAAATGGCATTACTAAAGAAAGAGGGAACCTAGCCAGCCAATTGACAACGGTTGCTGAACCGCCGACCAATATAAAGCGAGCAACCTGAGCAATAAGGTCCATTATTTGCCTTGTTTGATTTTGATTGCTCAATTAGATTTATTCGACTTTGTCTGATTTATCGTCATGGTTATATCGGCATAATCTCTGACCTAATCGTCAGACTCATCTCGTCCCGAGAGGGGATGGTCAGCACTACAATGCCCAGCAGTACAGACGATCTTGATACGCCTGTGCGTCGTGCCCAAGCAGTTCGCCTCGTAGAGTTCGCTCTTACCAACTCCCGACAGGCGCGTGACTTTCGCGTTCACACAGGCAGCCTCCAACAAGGCGCGCTGCAAATCACCATCATCAGCGTGCGATAGCGTCGGAGCGAGCGAGAGTAGGATGATCAGTATCAATGTAAACATGATACACCACCCTCCCATGAGGTTTGGGTAAGCGCTCTCTCATCTTGTGAGATATAAGGAGCCCAGGAGCGTTATATTCGACCGCGGCATTAAGATGCCGCGGTCGACAGTTATATAACCGTTCGAATACGACTACTTAGTCTTCTGCAACTTTGTGACGGTGAGCTGACCGTTCACCCGGTCGGCGTCGAACTTGATCTTGTCGCCGGCCTTCAGGCCCTTCAGCATGGCTGGGTCGCCGGCGCGGAAGACCATCGACATGGCGTCCATGTCGAGGTTCTTGATCGCTCCATGATCGATGGTCAGCTTGCCTGCCGCCTCGTCAACCTTCTTGACGGTGCCATTGACCTGCTGGGCAAGGGCCGGCAGTGCGAACGCCACAAAAGCGACGGTGGTAATGATCTTCAGCATGCTGTTCTCCTTGTTGAGTAGGCAGGCGCCTACTTGACGATAACCTTGCCGGTCATTCCGGCTTCACGATGGCCGGGGATCAGGCAGGAGAAGTCGAACTCGCCCGACTTCGTGAACGCCCAGACGATCTCGCCGGTCTTTTTCGGCGCGAGGCGCTTGGCGTTCGGATCGTCATGCTCCATGTCGGGGTTCTTCTGCATCGCGATGGCATGCTTGAGATTGTCCTCAAGCGTGGCCACCACGATCTCGTGATCCAACTCCCCATTGTTACGCAGCGCGAACTTGATCTGCTCGCCGCGGCGAACCTCGATCCGATCGGGAATGAACAGCATCTTGCCATCACGCTCGCTCATGACAACCTGAACCAGTCTTGACGGCTTTTTCGGATCGCCGGGCTTGCCATAGGCGGTCTCATCGTCATGGCCATGTCCAGCGCCGCCCGGCCCTGCCGAGGCCAGGCCTGCCGAAGCCAGTAGGATTAAGGTTGCCACTGTCAGTCTGAAGGGGGTGATCGTCATGCGGTCGCTCCGGGGTTTGTCGTCGGCGTCAATGGTTGGAATGGCCGCCCGCCTTGGCAGCGGGTAGCGGCTTGCCATCGGGACCGAGGCGCGGCTTGCGCGGGTCTTTCACCTGCCATGTGGCAAGCTCAGGACTAACTTTCGGCCCCTCGACACGAGGCGCTTCGGCCAGCTTCTGTCCCTTATATTCGAACGCGACCGTCCCTTCCGGATGCTTGAACCAGCCCGGATCCTTGTAATCATTCTTGGCCAGCCCCTCGCGCACCTTAACGACCGAGAACATGCCGCCCATCTCGACGGGGCCGAACTGCGCGTAGCCGGTCATCATCGGCAGCGTATTCTTGGGCAGCTCCATTTCCATCGAGCCCATCTCGCCCATGCCGTTCGAGCCCATCGGCATGTAGCCTGGCACGGCCTTGCGGATGCGGCTGACCAGATCCTTCTTGGTGACGCCGATATAGGTCTTCACCGAGTGGCCCATGGCGTTCATCGTGTGATGCGACTTGTGGCAGTGGATCGCCCAGTCGCCAGGCTCGTCGGCGACGAAGTCGAAGGCGCGCATCTGGCCGACCGCGACGTCGATCGAGACCTCGTCCCAGGCGCTGGCCGGATCGACCCAGCCGCCATCGGTGCAGGAGACCTTGAACTCGTAGCCATGCATGTGGATCGGGTGGTTGGTCATGGTCAGGTTGCCGAAGCGAATGCGGACCTTGTCGTTCTTGGCCACAACGAACGGGTCGATCCCAGGGAAAACACGGCTATTCCAGGCCCACAGATTGAAGTCGAGCATGGTGTTGACCTTCGGCACATATGAGCCGGCTTCGATGTCGAAGGCGTTGAGCAGGAACACGAAGTCGCGATCAACGCGGCGGAAGGCCGGGTCCTTGGGATGGACGATGAACATACCCATCATGCCCATCGCCATCTGCACCATCTCGTCGGAATGCGGATGATACATGTAGGTGCCCGAGCGCCTGAGCTGGAACTCGTAGACGAAGGTCTTTCCTGACGGGATATGCGGCTGGTTCAGCCCACCGACGCCGTCCATGCCGTTGGGCAGGCGTTGGCCGTGCCAGTGGATCGTCGTGTTTTCGGGCAGCTTGTTGGTCACATAGATGCGGACCTTATCGCCCTCGACAGCCTCGATCGTCGGGCCGGGCGACTGGCCGTTATAACCCCAGAGATAGGCGATCATGCCCGGCGCAAGCTCGCGCTCGACCGGCTCGGCGACGAGATGGAACTCCTTCCAGTCGCCGTTCATGCGCCAGGGCAAGGTCCAGCCGTTCAGCGTGGCCACCGGCTGGTAGTCCGGGCCCGAAGTCGGGACTAGCGGGGCCTGGGTGGCCGCGCTCGCCATTGTCGGCGCTTCGGGCACGGCGGCGAAGGCGGTGCGACCGGAGACAGCTGCGGCGCCCGCGATCACAAGCCCCGACGTTCCGATGAAACCTCTACGTGACAGATCCGTCATGGCGTCTTGCTCCTGATGGGTTCAATGGGCCGGCGCATCGCCGCCGCCGCCAGCGGCCGCGACAGCGGTGCCGCCGCCGACCGAACCGCCGCCGATCAGCGCGTGCTTGAAATCGGTATGGGCAATCCAGGCGTCGCGGCGGGCATTAATGCCCGCGACATTGGACAGGATGCGGCTGCGCGCGTCTGTGATGAGCTGCGTCACGTCGATCAGCATGCCGTTGTACTGCAGCTGAGCTTCGTCCTGGATGATCTTGCGCAGCGGCAGGACGTTAGCACTGTACTGCCGAGCGATGTCATAGGTACCACGATAGCTCGTATAGGCCTCTCGCGCTTCCGAGCGAACGTTGACGGCCTTTTCGGCCAGCTTGTTGGCGGCCTGCATGTAAGTCTGCTCAGCCAAGGCCACCTTGCTCTGCCCGAAATCGTAAATCGGGATCTCGATCTCGAGGTCCAAGGTACGAGTACGCCTCGTCGTACGCTCGACATCACCATCGGGCAGGACGCTGCGTCCGCGATCATAGGTCCGCCGGCCCAGCAGATCGATGTCGTTGACGAAGCGGGTCGCCTGCGTCAGCCCCAGCGACTTGGCAAGAAGGGCAAGTTCCCCCCGCGCGATCTGTATGTCGACGCGCTTGCGAAGCGCCTCCGCTTCGATCGCCTTGGCCGACTGCAGGCGCGGCAGCGGGGGCAACGAGGCCGGCATGCGGAATTTGAGGTCGTCGCCCCAAAGCCCAAGCTGTCTGACCAGTCGCTCGCGCTCCTGGCGTTGCTGCAGCCGGGCCTGCGCCAGCTGCGCGCCGAGCTCGGCGTCGAAGGCGAACTCCCGCGCCTGATCGAGCTTGTTGATGCCGCCCGACTCGCCAAGGCGTTTGAACAGCTCGGTCGCAGCGTCGGTGGAAGCCTTGGCTTCCTGGTAGAATGACGCTTGGGCATTGGCTGCTACGGAGCGATAATACTGTTTGCGCGTGTCGGCAGCGAGCTTCAGCACAGCCTCCGCCGCGCGAAGCTGTGCGTTCTGGAAGCGGTCGCGGGCAACCTCGGCGCGTGCTGGCCAAGTCGCCAAAGCAAACAAGCTGCCGACGATCTGCCGCTCGATCTCGACCTCGAACCGACCTGACAGCTTGGAGATTCCGAAGCGCGGGTTGGGCGGCAGGCTGGCCGCGACCATCTGCGCTTCGGCGATACCGAGCTCGTTGAAGGCCGCCTGCAGGCCGCGGTTGTTGAGCAACGCAATCTGGACAGCGCTATCGGCGGTGAGAGGCTTCTTGAGAAGCTGGTCAACCCGCGCCTTGGCGCTGCCTGCGACGGCGTCATCCGTGATCCGGACGACGTCCTTGTTCAACTCTGTGTAAGCGATGGCCTGCGCCGTGCCGACACCGCCATCTGCCGAAAAAGTCGCGCAACCACCAAGAAGCATGGAAACGCCAGCCAGGAGGGCAAAGCGGCGGATAAATCCAATCGACGATTGTTGGTTGGAACCAAAAGAGGAAGCGATAGCAGTCACTGTTGAGGCCCTACTCTACGGTTCAGCTCGCGCCAATTTTTCGGGTCGGTTGGGCGTATCGAGGTAAGCCCGGCGGTGACGCTCTGATATCCAACGGCTGGAACGCGCGCGCTTGGATCGGAGGGCCGCGCCAGATGGACTGGCACGGGCGTGACGGAGCACGCGCCGAGCGCAAGCGCTATGAGAGCGGCAAAATAAAGTTTAACGGCCATCGCGATTCGTTCGACCCCCAAAGCCTCGATGCAGTTTGGTAGCAGCGGCGGGTCAGTCCTGTCCGTTACAAATTGTATCAAAGCGGATCGCGCCTGGCCCGCGATACAGCGCTATATTGTTGATCAGCCGGCCGACCATTCGGTGCAAAATGCCACCTACGCCGTTTGAAAGATGCTCGTGACGAACATCCCGACCACACCCCAAGCCGACGATCACGGCCATGTGCTCGTGGTAGATGACGACCCGCAGATCCGCCTGCTGGTCGCCCGCTTCCTGCAGCGCCACGGTTACAAGGTAACGGGCGCGCCCGACGGACGCGCCATGCTCGACGTTTTGAAACAGACCGAGATTGACCTCATCATTCTCGACCTGATGCTGCCGGGACGGTCCGGTTTCGATTTGTGCGGCGATGTGCGCGCGACGTCGCAGGTGCCGATCGTGATGCTGACGGCGCGCAGCGAGGAAAGCGATCGCATCATCGGGCTGGAGGCCGGTGCCGACGACTACGTCACCAAGCCATTCAGCCCCCGAGAACTGCTGGCGCGCGTGCGCGCCGTGCTCAGACGTTCGCGCACCCTGCGCAGAGCAGGAGGCGGACGCGCCAGCGAGTGCGTTGTTTTCGACGGGTGGCGGATGGATTTGCGCCGGCGGGAACTGGTTTCGCCATCAGGTACGCTGGTCGATCTATCGACGGGCGAGTTCGACCTGATGGTCGCGTTTATCGAGCACGCCAATCGGGTGTTGTCGCGCGATGCCTTGATGCAGTTCGCCAAAACCAGAAACAGCGATCCCTTCGATCGGGCGATCGATGTCCAGATCAGCCGCCTGCGGCGCAAGCTGGAAGCTGACGCCCATGGCGGCCAACTGATCAAGACGATCCGCGGCGCCGGTTACATGTTCACCCCCGCCGTTCAGACGCGTGAGGGTCAGCCGGCATGAGTCGCATGCTTCATAAAGGGTTTCCCGATACCGTGGCGGGCCGCGCAATCCTGATCCTCGTCGCCGCGCTGCTCGCCTTCCATCTCGTCGGCTATTGGGCCTATCGCGTCGGCGTGGAAAGCCTGGCGAGCGCGCAGCGCGACAGAGGCCTGGCCGAGCGTATTGTTTCCATCAAACGGGCGATCGCTAGCATCCCGCAGGAGCCGGAGCGTGATCGTGCTGCGCACGATCTGTCGAGCGCCAGCCTGGAAGTCCACTGGAGCAAGGTTAGCCTGGTGCTCGGCACCGCGCCCACCACCGAGCGCACTGCGGCGATGGAAGCCAAGCTCAAGGAGCTTGTGCCGGATCTGGCCTCGGAATCCTTCCGGCTCGGCTTCGCCGATGACGGTGCGCTCGGCTCCGGCGACGCCGATGCCTACCGCCACATGATGCTGGTTTCGGTCAGGCTCGACGACGGCTCCTGGGTAAACTTCTCGTCGACCACGCTTGGGGCAACCCAGCACGCCGACTGGAGCGTACTGGCGGTGACGATCTGCTTTGGCGTGGCCATCATCGTCGTAGCGGTGCTGCTGCTGCGCTGGGCGACGCGGCCTCTGCGAGAACTCGCGCTCGCAGCCGAACGCTTCAGCCTCGACCAGATTCCAAAGCCGCTTGACGAAACCGGCCCCGCCGAAGTCCGCCGGGCGGCGTGGGCCTTCAACACCATGCGCGAGCGCATCCAGCGTCTCGTCTCCGAGCGCATGCAGGCCTTGGCGGCGGTCTCGCACGATTTGCGCACGCCAATCACCAGGCTGCGGCTGCGCTCCGAACTGATGGAGGACGAGGCGACGCGCGTTCTCGTCGACGCCGACCTCGCCGAGATGGAGGGCATGATCGATTCGACACTGGAGTTCCTGCGCGGCGGCGTCTCCAGTGAGGCGATCAGGCCGATCGACATCGTCTCGGTGATCGAGACCATCGTCGACGATCATGCCGACCAGGGTCATGCCGTCAGCCTGAGCGGAGCCGGTCATGGTCGCGTGCTCGGCCGGCTTCTCGCGCTCAAGCGCGCCTTCTGGAACGTCGTTGGAAACGCGGTGAAGTACGGAAGCCATGTCACCGTTATGGTTGACGAGACGCCAGCAGGGTTCGCGATTACGGTCGAAGATGATGGTCCCGGCATTCCCGACGGCGATATGGAACGCGTCTTCCAACCCTTCGTCCGCCTCGAGGAATCACGCGGTCGCGAGACCGGCGGCTCCGGCCTCGGCCTGACCATTGCGCGCGCTGTCGTACTCGCTCATGGCGGCGAGATCGCGCTAGCCAACCGTCCAGAAGGCGGTCTTCAGGTGACGATCGTTCTGCCTCGCCTCGCCCAGCCAGAGCAGATGCTGGCGCAGGCGATTGCCGGAGACGCGATGTCGGTCCACGGAACCGCTGCGCGCGAAATGGCGAATCCTTCCTCAATTTGAAACGCCCGATAGGTCGGAGATCATGATGAACCGCGCATCGCTATTTTTCCTCGCCGCCTTCCTCCCTGCTTTTCCGGCAACCGCGCAGCAAATCGAGGTCCATCTCAGTCCGATCTGCGGTTGCTGCAAGGCTTGGGTTCGGCATCTCGAGCAGGCAGGCTTCACGCCACGCATCGTCGAAAGCCAGGACATGACCGTAGCAAAACGGGCTCTTGGGGTCTCAAGCAAGGTCGAGTCCTGTCACACCGGCATCGTCGATGGGTATTTTATCGAGGGGCACGTCCCGGCTTCAGATGTCCGCAGGCTTTTAAAGGACCGCCCGACAGTGCTTGGCCTCGCAGTACCCGGCATGCCAGTCGGGTCACCGGGCATGGAAGTTCCGGGCGTCGCGGCAGAGCAATTCGAGACCCTTGTAGTCGGCCCGAACGGTCAAACCCATGTTTTCGAAAAACACTGATGTTGAATCCAATTTCTTGCAACGTTGAAATCTGGCTGACTAGGCCTCGTGGACAAAGCTTGACCTGAGACTCGCGGATTGATTCAAGGCTTCTTTTTGGAGGAAGCCTTGGGCGAGCGGATCGGTCTGACGGACGAGGAGTGGGCGTTGATTGGGCCTTTGCTGCCGGCCGAACACGGGCGCGGTTGCCGACCGGCGCAGGACAACCGCCGCTACTTTGAGGGCATGATGTGGTTGGCGCGGACGGGCGCGCAGTGGCGGCATCTCCCCGACGATTACGGCAAATGGAACAGCGTCTTCCGCCGCTACCGGCGCTGGCTGGAGGTCGGTGTCTTCGACGCCATGCTGGAAAGCCTGGCGGAAATGGTCGAGCGAGACCCCTCCGCCGACATGATCGACTCAACCGTCGTCCGGGCGCATCACTGCGCAGTCGGCATAAAAAGGGGACTCAGCAAACAGAGGCGCTTGGTCGATCGCGTGGCGGCTTCACCACCAAACTCCATGCCCGCTGCGATGCCAAAGGCCGCCCGCTCGGCTTCGTCCTGACGGGCGGAGAGACACACGACGTCAAGGGCTTCGCGCCGCTGCTGCGGATGGTTGCCGACAAGATCGAAGCGCTGCTGGCCGACAAGGGCTATGATGCCGACGCCATTCGCGAGGAGTTGGCGAAAGCCGAGATCGAGGCCGTCATACCGGCCAAGCGCAACCGCAAGAACCCTGCGCCGCACGATGCCGAGAAATACAAGTGGCGCAATCTGATCGAGCGACTGTTCAGCAAGCTCAAGAACTGGCGGCGCGTCGCAACACGCTACGACAAAAGCAAGGAATCTTACCTCGGATTCGTCGCCATCGCCGCAGTCAAACTCTGGCTACCCTTTGTCCACGAAGCCTAGGCCGTAAACCCATAAGCGCGTCCGGCCGGTTCCAGCGGCGGCGATTTCGTGATTCATATGTGGACGCCCCCTTTGGCAAGGCGTTTATGTCGGGATGATTTGATCGGTTGCTTTCATATGTCCGGCCTGTTTGTGCGGCGGAAGTCTGCCGCTGGCCCTGATGGAAATCCGCCGACGAGGTCCCTATCAAACTGGCGCGCTGCTAGAGCGCATTGAATCACGCGGGTTGGCCTCGTCGTTGGCTCGATCGTCACTCATCATCGACTGCCGTCACCAATTCGGGTTGTCTCCTAGATCGTCCTCTCAAGCGGCGAGTTGCTGGGGTCGGTAGGTCTCCTTCCGCGTCAGCAGCACCCATGCGATCCGGGCGAGTTTGTTGGCGAGCGCGACAGAGACGAGCCTGAAAGGCTTCTTCTCAAGCAGCGTCCTGATCCAACTCGCCATCGGCGTCGGCTTGTCCTTCGTATGCCGGATAACGGCAGTCGCGCCGACGACGAGCAATCGGCGCAGATAGCGATCTCCTTGCTTCGAGATGCCGCCCAACCTTGTCTTGCCGCCGGTCGATTGCTGCTGCGGCGTCAGTCCGAGCCACGCGGCGAACTGACGGCCGGAGCGGAACTGATCTGGATCAGTCACGGTAGCTGCGATGGCGGTGGCGGTGACAACGCCCAGGCCAGGGATCGCAGCGAGCCTGCGGCTCGCTTCGCTCTCGGCATGCCAAGCGGCGATCTGGCGGTCCAGCTCCGAGATCTCCTGTCCGAGGACAACGATCTGGCGGTGCATGATAACAAGCGCAGCGCGAGCAAACGATGGAAGCGCGTCCTCGGCCAATGCCTGCTCGGCGAGCTTTGCCAGATTAGCGACGCCGGGATTGGCGACAAGCCCCAGCTCGGCCAGGTGGGCTCGCAATGCGTTAGCGGCTGACGTGCGCTGACGAACCAGCAAGGACCGCGCACGATGAGTCATGAGGATACCCTGCTGGGCGACGGTCTTGACCGGAACGAACTGCATCGTCGGCCGCTGAACCGCTTCGCAAATCGCTTGGGCATCAAGGGCGTCGCTCTTGCCGCGCTTCACGAAGGCCTTCACGTAGGACGGCGGGATCAGGCGAACCTCGTGGCCCATTGCCGAAAGAGTTCGGGCCCAGTGATGGGCCGTTCCGCACGCTTCCACGCCGATCAAGCACGGCGGAAGCTTCGAGAAGAACGGCAGCATCTGCTTGCGGTGCAGCTTCTTCACCAGCACCGTCGCTCCTCTCTCATCGACGCCGTGCGCTTGAAAGATGCTCTTCGCCAGGTCCAGTCCAATCGTCTTGATCATCATTGCGCACGCTCCTCTCGCTGGTTGGGCAGCCGGATCGGCACCATAGCGCCGCCGTTGGGCGGGGGCGTCCACATCATCAAGCTCCGAAACAGGAGCTTGGCGATGGGACGCTACGAACTCAGCGATTTCGAATGGACGGCGATTGACCTGCCACTGGTTTGTCAGCCAGCGGCGATTAGAGCCTCGGCCGGTTTTACGCCGTGTGGCGCGGGGCTAGCAACGGGCGATCGGCGGAGCTGGTCTGGGTTGCGCAGCCGATCGTTCGTTGCGGTGAAGTTGGCGGCGTAGGCCGCGGGCGTCAGGTAGCCCAGCGACGAATGCGGACGCTGGTCATTGTAGTCGGCAATCCAAACCGCGATCTTCGCGCGGGCGTCGTCGAGGTCGAAGAACAGCGTCTCATTGAGAAGCTCGTCGCGCATGCGACCGTTGATGGGGTGGACGGCCCCTGCACCCGGCATCAGCGTGGCATCGTGGCTGTCGTGGCAGTCAAACTCAAAAAGGAGCCGTCCCATGCAGATCAGTGTCGTCGTGACGTTGCCCCCTGAAGCGCCCTCGGTTTGAATTGGACTGTGTTTCGGCGTGCAAGTTTGGGTCTGACTCAGTTTCGCTGCAGGTTGGGGCTGTTCTGACGCTGGTTTCCAGAAGGAATCAGCATGATGAAGCAGCGATTTCGACCGGCCAGCTTGGTTCCAGCAGGTCTTGTCGTCGACGGCATCGCGATCGAAGGCGATCGGGTTGTTGTCCGAGCCCGGTCCGCCGTCAGAGCCTGCCCATGTCCTGACTGCGGGGCGTTCTCGCAGCGGATCCAGAGCCGGTATTTCCGGCGAGCAAAGGATCTGCCGCTGAGCGGCCGACGCGTCGAACTCTACGTTCTCGTCCGGCGCTTTCGGTGCGATGCGGTCCTATGCGGCCGCCAGATCTTCGCGGAGCGCTTTGGTGACCGCATCCTCGCGCCACGAGCACGCCGAACCGATCGTCTCGATCATATCGTCCAGCATCTCGGCCTCGCCCTGGACGGCCGGCCTGGCGCGAGTTTTGCCGCTAGGATGATGCTGCCGGTCAGCAACGATACGCTGCTGCGTGTGGTAAGGCAGCGCGCAAGGGTGCCGAGCGAGCCGCTACGCGTGATCGGCATCGATGATTTCGCCTGGCGGCGCAATCACCGCTACGGCACGATCGTCTGCGATCTTGAGCGCCGCCGACCGGTCGTTTTGCTTCCGGATCGGGAGCCAGCGACGTCCGAGGCTTGGCTCAGGCACCAGCCAATTGTCCATACTGTCGCCCGGGACCGCGGCGGTGGGTACGGAGAGGCGGTGGCGCGAGCCCTGCCGCATGCCGTTCAGGTCGCCGATCGCTGGCACCTGATGGAGAACGCCAGCCGTGCGTTCCTCGACGCCGTGCGCAAGTCGATGCGCCAGATCCGCAGCGCCATCGGCGCCACGGTCGTCAACCCCTCGCTTCTGACGGCGGCGGAGAGGCTGCAATACGAAGGGTATCTGCGGCGCGAGGAGACAAACGCAGCGGTTCTTGCCCTCTGCAAGGAAGGCGTGCCGATCAAACAGATCGTCAGGCGCACGGGCCAGCACCGCCAGACCGTGAGGCGCATAGTCAGAGGCGAGAGAAACGACGTCTTCCGCCCTCGCCAGAGTTCTCTGGAAGCTCATCTACCCTGGCTCGATGCGCAATGGGACGCTGGCGTCCGCAATGCATCCGCCCTCTGGCGATCGATACGGAAAAGCGGCTTCCGGGGAAGCCTCAGGGTCGTCTCCGAATGGGCAACACGCCGACGGCGTGCGGAGTGTCCAGCGACATTCGGAACTGCCCCCTTTCCGTCATGAAGAACTGACCCCCATGCCGATTGCCCTTCAGGCGGTTGCGGGTTGAAGCGTCGCAGCGGCCTTTTGCAAAAGGCCGCTGCGACGCTTTTCGCGGAGCCGATAGCTGTCTCCGCGGATGGTGATGACGTGGCTGTGGTGGAGCAGTCGATCGAGGATGGCGGTCGCGACGACGGGATCGCCAAAGACCGAGCCCCATTCTCCCACGGCCCGGTTGGAGGTCACGAGCATGGCGCCGCGCTCATAGCGGCGGCTGACGAGCTGGAAGAACAGATGCGCGGCGTCGGGTTCGAACGGCAGATAGCCGAGCTCGTCGACAATCAGCAGTTTCGGCTTGGCGTAGTGGGTCAGCTTTTCCTCGAGCCGCCCTTCGCCATGGGCCTTGGCCAGTTGCGCGACCAGCGTCGTCGCCGGCGTGAATGTGAGATCGCCTGCAATGTTGGGTCTGACTCAATCTCGCTGCAGATAAGCGGTGATCTGGCGCTGCTTTCCAGAAGGAATCAGCGCAATGCAGCATGGAGTCCGCCCGTCCAGCCTCGTACCGCCTTGCTTTGCCGTCGTCCGGTCTGAGATCGACGGGGATCGTGCCATCGTCACGGTTCGTGCGTCAGCGTCTTCGGGCGCGTGTCCGTCTTGCGGGGGCCGCTCGGAACGCGTCCAGAGCCACTACGCGCGTCGGGCCTCTGACCTCCCGATTGCAGGCCGGCGGGTCGAGCTCGAAGTTCTGGTTCGGCGCTTCTGGTGCGATGCCGTGCTCTGCGGCCGTCGCATCTTCGCCGAGCGATTTGGCGAGGATGTGCTGGCTCCGATGTCGCGCCGGACGGGACGACTGGAGATGCTCGTGCATCACCTTGGCCTGGCGCTTGGCGGTCGTCCGGCGGCGGGCTTCGCCAAGCGGCTGATGGTCCCGGTCAGCAATGATACGCTGTTGCGCGTGGTCAGGCGTAAGGCGCAGGTGTCATCGGAGACGTTGACCGTGATCGGCATCGACGACTTCGCATGGCGGCGCAATCACCGGTACGGCACGATCGTCTGCGACCTCGAACGGCGACGGACCGTGACGCTCCTGCCCGACAGGGAGCCTGCGACGTCGGAGGCGTGGCTGCGGCGCCATTCGTCGATAACCGTCGTCGCTCGCGACCGCGGCGGCGGATATGGCGAAGCAGCGGCAAAAGCGTTGCCCTCCGCAGAGCAGGTCGCCGATCGCTGGCATCTGATGGAGAATGCCAGCCGTGCCTTTCTGGAGGCGGTTCGCAAATCCATGCGTCAGATCCGCTCCGTTATCGGCGCCACGGTCATCAATCCCGCTCTCCTGACTTCCGCGGAGCGCCTGCAATATGAAGGGTACCAGCGCCGGGAAGAGACCAATGCTGCTGTCATGGCTATGTTTAGCGATGGCGTGCCGATCAAGCAGATCGTCAAGCGCACCTGCCTGGCGCGGGATACGGTGCGCCGCATCGTCCGCGGTCAGCGTTCCGAAGTCTTCCGGACACGGCAGAGTTCCCTAGAGGAACAGCTGACTTGGCTCGACGCACAGTGGGACGCCGGAAAGCGCAATTCCTCAGCGCTTTGGCGCTCGATGCGGGTGCGCGGCTTCCGCGGCAGTGCGAGAGTTGTGTCCGAGTGGGCGACGCGGCGGCGGCGTGCCGAAAAGGCCGATGCCGGCACCCTTGCCCGCATCCCCTCCGCCCGGACCATCGCTCGCTTCATGACGAATGGGCGCGACAAGCTCTCAAAGGCAGAGACTGTTCTCATCGCAGCCATAGAAACCGGCCTACCGCAGCTCGTGAAGGCCCGCGAGATCATCTCGGACTTCCATCAGATGATCCGTACGAGGGCCGTCGCTGGCATGCCGTTATGGATGGAGCGCGCCGCCGACAGCCTCGTGGCGTCGTTCTGCAACGGCGTCAGAAAGGACGAAGCGGCCGTTCGCGCCGCCGTCACATCGCCTTGGTCGAACGGGCAGACCGAAGGCCAAATCACGAAGCTCAAGCTCGTCAAACGTCAGATGTACGGCCGTGGAAAGATCGACCTGCTTCAGGCTCGCCTCATCGGTGCAATGTGACCGAAGATGCAGCGAGATTGCGTCAGACCCAATATTGCGCGCCGTTTGACAACCAGAAAGCGCGTGCCGAGATCCTGCGCCAGGCAAAAGAGCTCGTAGATGTCGCTCTCGCGGTCGGCCACATGCACGCAGCGTTCCGGCGTGCCCACGAGCTCCATCGACTGGCGCAGGTTCTCCGTACGCATCCGGCGTAGGCCGCCTTGCGCGGTCTGATGCAAATCGTTGAGTACTGTGAGTATGAACAGCCATACTGACAGTGTCTTGAATCGCCTCGACGTGGTCGATACGGGGCGTCGTCGCCGCTGGAGCGACGGCGAGAAGGAGCGGATCGTGCTGGAGAGCATGGTCGGTCCGCGCCAGATCTCCGCGACGGCGCGGCGGCACGGGATCGCGCGCTCGCAATTGCTGGCTTGGCGGCGTGCGATGCTTGTCGAGCCGAGAGCTGCGCCTTCAGGCTTCATTCCGATGCTGGTGACGCCCGAGACTGACCAGCGCGAAGACGCGCGGATGATGGGCGCTGGTGCGCCGCCGGCCTTGTCGGTCGCCGCGCCGACGCCGGGGCGGATCGAGATCGTCCTGCGGTCGGGTCGGAAGATGATCGTCGAGGGCGCCGCCGATATGGACGCCGTCTTGAAGCTTGCGCGGGGCCTTGAGGCTTTTCGATGATCCCGGTTCCTGTCAGCGTGAAGGTCTGGCTGGCGACCGGCCAAACCGACATGAGGAAGGGGTTCGCCTCGCTGGCGCTGGTGGCGCAGGAGGTCTTGAAGCGCGATCCGCTCGGTGGCCACATCTTCTGCTTCCGCGGGCGTCGCGGTGATCTTTTGAAGGTGATCTGGCACGACGGGCAGGCGGCGAGCCTCTATGTGCGCCGACTGGAGAAGGGCCGCTTTCTGTGGCCGTCGCCGGCCGATGGCGTCGTCGCGATCACGCCGGCGCAGATGGGCTATCTCCTGTCCGGGGACTGTCAGGATTTCCGTGTGCGGGCGGCCATAATGGACCCGATGGAGGTTCCCGATGGCACGACGCAAAGCCCC
>JAIETL010000071.1 GCA_019745195.1 Beijerinckiaceae bacterium | reverse complement strand
CCCAAGCTCCGTGCGACCGACCATGCGGCCGCTGCCGCTGGCAACGCCGCCGAGCCCGCCCGCCTGCAAAAACTCGCCGAGGCCGCCTTCGCCCAGAGCCGGGCCGCGCCCGCACCCATGCGCGCCCCGGCCAAAAAGGTCGCCAATTCCCGCGCCGGCGACGCCGGGTGGGAAGAGTTCTGAGAGAACTCAGGCGCCGGCCGGAAGCTGAACCTGGCCGAGCCGCTCGCCCTGTCGCCTAGTTCCGCTTCGGCCAGCTCGCATCGTCGAGCCGGCCAGCGCGGGGCTCCGGAACGACGCCGTCGCCAAAAATGCGTTCGAGCTGGGCCGCCGCTTCACCGCGTCCGCGCGCATCGGTGATCGAGGCGAGCAGCGCCTGCTCGCCGACTGGAGGCTGGCCGGTCAGCGGCAGGATCGGCCCCGCCAGCGGCTTGACCTGTAGCGCGCTCGGCAGGCCGAGCGTCAGGGGAGCGCTGCTGACCATCAGGTCGATCAGCCGCTCGATGCCGCCGGCCTGCAATTCCGGATTGACCGGCGCGCCGGTGTCGGGCGAGACCGGCAGCGCGATCACGCCCTGCGCCGGCTGGCTCTCGACCAGGCGGCGGATCAGCACGTCGACGAAATGCGCCGCCTTCCGCGCGCCCGCCGAGGTAAAATGGATGCCGTCGCCGAGCCGCAACCGCATGGTCTGGCCCGAGACGTCGGGCCCCATCGCGGTGTAGCGGTTCTCCGCATCGACGAAGGCGTTCCAGAGATCGACATACTGCCCGCCGGCGCGCTCGACCCGCTGGCGATAGAGCTCGTTGAAGGTCGCGAGATCGACCGAGAGCCGCCCGTTCTGCACCGGCGGTGCGCCGACCCAAATCAGCGGAACGCGCCTGGCTGCGAAGGCGGCGGCGACCGCATCGATGCGGTCGCGATAGAGTTCGAGCCAGCGCGGGCTTGCCGGCTCATGCACGATCTCGCCCTCGCGCAACGCCTGCCGGTCGTTGAGTCCGAGCAGGATCACGCCGACGGTGATCTTCTGGTCGCTCGCCAGCAGCTCGGCTGCCACCTTGGGCCAGTCATGGAAATCGGCGCGGACCAGCCCCGAATCGGGCTTCGCCTTCGCGATCACCGCCACGTCGGGCCGGTCATTGAGCGCGTCCTCCAGCCCGTCGGCCAGCAGGCTGCCCAGCGAATCGCCCATCACGACGACATGATGGCTGACATCGACCTTGGGGATGACCGGATCGTCCCTCACCACCACCGTTGACGCGCGTCGCGGCTGCGCCGGCGCGACGCGCTGGCGGCGCGGCTCGACGACGGGTCGCTGCTGCTGGCCAAAGAACCAGCCGCCTCGGCCAGGATTGACCGGGCGCGTCAGGAAGGCGTCGCCTTCCGCGAGCGAAGACGGCCCGCCCGTGACCAGCACGAGGCAGGCGGCGCTCAGAACCATGAAGACGGAACGCGACCGCATCGGGCTCTCGATCCTGCGCCCGCAGCGGCGCTCGACGAGAATGATAGCGCGCAAATATGGCGAAGTCAGCGCTCTCCGCGCAGCCTCGCCAGCAAGGCCGGGGTCGGGTAGCCATCCGGGATCTCGCCGGCGCCGAGCTGGTACTGCCGCACCGCCTCGCGCGTGCCGGTACCGATGCGCCCGTCGGCATCGTGATTGTAGAGCCCGCGCGCCTTCAGCCGGCGCTGCAGATCCTGCGTGCCGGCTTTGTCGAGGCGCGGCGCCTGCACCGGCCAGTCGGCCTGGATCGCGGGCCGGTTCATGATCCGGTCGCCGAGGTGACCGACCGCCAGCGCATAGGCGTCCGACGAGTTGTATTTCTTGATCACGTCGAAATTCTCGGTGAGCAGCATGACCGGCCCGCGATGGCCGGCCGGATAGAACAGCCGCCCTTCCCCGGAGGAGGGCAGCGCCCGTCCGTCGGCGCGCCGCACGCCCGCCGACGAGAACGCCGAAAAGCTCGCCTTGTTGCGCTTGTGGTCGAAGCCCTCGGGCAGCGTAACCTCCAGCCCCCACGGCAGTCCTGGGACCCAGCCATAGCCCTTGAGATAGTTCGCCGTCGAGGCCAGCGCATCCGAGGTCGAAGACCAGATGTCGGCATGGCCGTCCCCCGTCCAGTCGACGGCGTATGTCTTGTAGCTCGACGGCATGAACTGGGTGTGGCCCATCGCGCCCGCCCAGGAGCCGCGCAGTTCGCGCCGCTCGACATGGCCCCTTTCCATCAGCTCCAGCGCGGTCAAAAGCTCGTCGCGAAAGAAGTCGCCGCGATAGCGCACGCTCGCCAGCGTCGCGAGTGACCGGATGACATCCTTGTCGCCCTTGAACGAGCCGTAATTCGTCTCCATGCCCCAGACGCCGAGCACGATCTCCTTGGGCACGCCGTATTTCGCCTCGATCTGGCTGAGCACGCCTGCATTGTCGGCCGCGGCATCCCGCCCGCGCGGAATCCGCGTGCCGCCGACGGCGCTGTTGAGATAGCCCCAGATCGGCGCGGTGAATTCAGACTGCTTCTTCGTCAGCGCCACGATCGACGGGTCGGGCGTAACCCCGCGAAATGCGAGATCGAAGGTCGCCCGTGAAACGCCACGCTGCTGCGCCAGCGGCCAGAGACTCTTAAGGAAAGCGTCGAAGGAGGCATTCGCCGGCTTGGCCGCTGCGGCTGCCGGCTTGGCGCTGGCGTTGATCGAGCCGGTGGTCTGGGCCAACGCAGGCGCGAGGCTGAACAGCGCCGCTGCGGCGATGACGGACAGGCGCATGGAAACCTCGTGCAGCGTGTTGGGACTTATGTCCCCAGAGACAGCCCGAACAGGTTTAACCAAAGGTAAACGGATCGCAATCACACCGCATTGCGCGTCCTCAGCTTCTCCTCCCAGTCCAGCGCCTGCCGGACGATCCGTTCGAGATCGTCATGCTCCGGGGTCCAGCCGAGTTCCGCCCGGATGCGGTCGGCCTTGGCGACCAGCGAGGCCGGATCGCCGGCGCGGCGCGGCGAGAGCTTGACCGGGAAATCGACGCCGGAGACCTGCTTCACCACCTCGACGACCTCGGCGACCGAATAGCCCCGGCCATAGCCGCAGTTTAGCGTCAGGCTCGCCCCGCCGCCGCGCAGATGGTCGAGCGCCGAAAGATGGGCCCGCGCGAGGTCGGTGACATGGATGTAGTCGCGCACGCAGGTGCCGTCCTGCGTCGCGTAATCCGTCCCGAAGATCTCCAGACCGGCGCGTTGGCCGAGCGCCGCCTGGCTCGCGACCTTGATCAGATGGGTCGCGTTGGGCGAGGACTGGCCGGAGCGCCCGCGCGGATCGGCCCCCGCCACGTTGAAATAGCGCAGCGCGACATAGGCCAGCCCATGCGCCCGGGCGACGTCGGCCAGCATCCACTCGCTCATCAGCTTGGAGCGACCATAAGGGTTGATCGGGTTGAGCGCGATGTCTTCGGGCACCGGCGAGATCGCGGGCTCGCCATAGACCGCCGCCGTCGAGGAGAAGATCACATGCTTCACCCCGCCGCGCACGGCGCTTTCCAGCAACGCGCGCGTCTTCACCGTGTTGTTGAAATAGTAGCCGAGCGGATCGGAGACGGAATCGGGCACGACGATGCGGGCGGCGAAATGCGCGATCTCGGTCACGCCATGCTCGGCGATAACGCGCTCGACCAGGCTCTGGTCGCCCATGTCGCCCTGCACGAACACCGCCTCCTGCGGCACCGCCCACCAGAATCCCGTCGAGAGATCGTCGAGGACCACGACCTTTTCGCCGCGGTCGACCAGCTCCAGCACCATGTGGCTGCCGATATAGCCGGCCCCGCCGGACACCAGTATCGCCATCGCTCTCTCCTTGGGCCTCGGTTCAGCCAATCGCTCTAAGGAAAAAACATTGACGAGCCATCAAGCTCGTTCTGCTATTCCAGCGCAACGACCGTTTCCGACAGGGGCCGGCCGAACCCGCCTCCCGCCCCGACCGGCCAGACCGCTCCAGGACTAGCCGAGCCATATGGACCTTTCATGTTGAAGAAAATCCGCAAGGCCGTCCTCCCCGTCGCGGGACTGGGCACGCGCTTCCTGCCGGCCACCAAGGCCATTCCCAAGGAGATGCTGACCATCGTCGACCGGCCGGTCGTCCAGCATGTCGTCGATGAGGCGCGCGCCGCCGGCATCGAGCATTTCGTTTTCGTCACCGGGCGCAACAAGGCCGTGATCGAGGATCATTTCGACCTTGCCTACGAGCTCGACGACACGCTGCGGAAGCGCAACAAGGTCAGGGAACTCGAAGGCCTGCTGGCCGACCTGCCGGCCGCCGGCGCGACCAGCTTCACCCGCCAGCAGGCTCCGCTGGGTCTGGGCCACGCCGTCTGGTGCGCCCGCGACCTGATCGGCGACGACGAGCCCTTCGCGCTGCTCCTGCCCGACATGTTGCATCACAGCCACGGCAAGGGCTGCCTCGCGCAGATGGTCGACGCCTATGAGAAGCATGGCGGCAACCACATCGCGGTCGCCCCGGTGCCCGACGACCAGACCCATCAATACGGCATCGTCGGCGTCGAGAACCGCGAGGCCAAGGTCTCGAAGGTGACGAAGATGGTCGAGAAGCCGGCCAGGGGCACCGCGCCCTCCAATCTCCACATCACCGGCCGCTACATCCTGCAGCCGACGATCTTCAACCTGCTCGCCAATCAGGAGCCAGGCGCGGGCGGCGAGATCCAGCTCACCGATTCGATGATCGCGTTGTCGCGGCTGGAGCCCTTCCACGCGGTCCGCTTCGACGGCGACATCTATGATTGCGGCTCCAAGATCGGCTTCCTCACCGCCAACATCGCCTATGCGCTGGACCGCAGCGATCTCGGCCCGGAGCTGCGCCGCGAAATCGAGCGCCTGCTCGAAAGCTGAGCCGAGCCGATAGGGCCCGACCATATGAGCGACAACCCGCTGGTCTTCGACCGCAGCCTTGCAAGGCTGCGGCTGAAGCGGGCGCTTGCCGCAGGCTATCCGGACTTCCTGCTGGCGCGTACGGCCGACGACCTCGACGAACGCCTCGCCGCCGTGCTGCGCCGCTTCGAGCGCGCCGCCGATCTCGGCACGGCCTTGCCGGTCGCACGCGCGGCCCTGCTGGCCCGCAGCGAAACCCTCATTCGCATGGCCGAGACGCAGGAAGAGAGCGCGGATTTCGTCGGCGATCTCGAAGCGCTGCCGCTGGCCCCGGCCTCGCTCGACCTCGCAACCTCTTTGCTGGCGTTGCACGGCGTCAACGACCTGCCGGGCGCGCTCGTCCAGATCAGACGGGCGCTGAAGCCCGACGGGCTCTTCATCGGCTGCCTGCTCGGCGGGCGCAGCCTGACCGAGTTGCGGCAGGCGCTGCTTGAAGCCGAAATCGCCACCACCGGCGGGGCGAGTCCGCGCGTCGCCCCCTTCGCCGACCTGCGCGATCTGGGCACGTTACTCCAGCGCGCCGGCTTCGCCCTGCCCGTCGTCGATAGCGAGCTCGTCACCGTGCGCTATGGCGATATGCTTGCCCTCTTGCGCGATCTGCGCTCGCTCGGCTGGACGAATGCACTGGTCGACCGCAAGCCGGGCGCCTTGCGGCGCGACACGCTGCTGCATGCCGCTCAAATCTACGCCGAACGCTTCGCCGACACGGACGGCCGCCTGCGCGCCACCTTCGAGATCGTCTGGCTCTCGGGCTGGGCTCCGCATGAGAGCCAGCAGAAGCCGCTCAGGCCGGGCTCGGCCAAGGCAAGGCTGGCGGATGCGCTTGGCGTGCCGGAGCGGGGCGCGGGTTCATGACTGCTGGGAGATCGCAATGAGCAACCGCAAGCCGCGCCTGATCCGCGCCGACTTCAGGCTGTTCCGGCCGATCCCCACACGCTGGCACGACAATGACGTCTTCGGCCACGTCAACAATGTCGTCTATTACTCCTGGTTCGACACGGCCGTCTGCGCCTGGCTGGTCGAGAACGGCCATCTCGACATCGCCGGCAGCGACATCGTCGGTCTCGTGGTCGAGACCACCTGCACCTATTTCGAGAGCACGGCCTTTCCGGAGACGATCGAGGCTGGACTGGCTGTCGAGCGGCTGGGCACGAGTTCCGTGACCTACCGCCTTGGCATCTTCCGGACAGGGAGCGAACAGGCCGCAGCTCAAGGCCTGTTCACCCATGTCTATGTCGAGCGCGAAAGCCAGCGGCCCGTGCCGATTCCGGATCGTATCCGCGCCGCGCTCTGCGCCCTCAGCTCGTCAGGCGGACCTGGCTGATCTGACGGGCGATCTCCTCGATCACGGGGCCGATGCCGGCCGCGTCCTTCACGTCGTAGAACATGTCGGCCTTGGTGGCGCAGTTGCGCAGCAGGTTGGCGTTCCCCGCCACGACCCTCACCGTGTAGACCTGCGCGCCGGTCGCCTTTGCCGCCGTGCAGGCGTCGCGGGTCTTCGCGTCGATCCTGGCCTGATTGGTGGTGTAGCGGTTCTGCGTATTGTCGCCGTCGGTCAGGACGATCATGTAGCGCGTCAGCCCGGCGGCGTTCGGCTGCGCCTCGGTCAGCGGCGCGCCGTTGCTGAGCGCGGCCATGCCCCATGCCACGCCGATCGCGACATTGGTGTTGCCGCCCGCCGTCATCGCATCGACTGTGTCGTTCAGATCTTTCCAGGTGTCGGTCAGCGGCCGGATCGTGGCGAGGCCGCTCTCGCTGGATTTGCAGACGACTGCCGGATAACGCGTCTCGGGCCCGCCGGACGCGGCGGCGTCTCCGGTGTCGTAGGGCTCGTCGCGATCCATGATGCAGCCCTTCCAGTCCTTCCTCTTGGGGCTGGCGGCGTCGAAGCGAAGCCAGTCGGCGTTGCGGTTGCCTTCGTCC
The DNA here is from genome assembly GCA_019745195.1 of Beijerinckiaceae bacterium. GTDB lineage: Bacteria > Pseudomonadota > Alphaproteobacteria > Rhizobiales > Beijerinckiaceae > Allobosea. Next base: position 16,491 of record JAIETL010000071.1, on the reverse strand, counting down.
ATCCGCACCTGCGTGGCGAAGGGCACGATCGAGACCCGGATCTGGCCAGCCTCGGTCGAGGCCTTCTGCATGTCCCGGATCAGCGCCTTGGTCGCTTTCTTCAGCTCGACCATTTTGCCGAGGTCTCCCATCGAGCCGGTGTTGTCCAGCACCAGCGCCAGTTCGATGCGGTTCGTGCCCCAGCCGGCCTGCGCCACGGACGACACCGGCATCGTCTCGACGCCGAGGATGCGGGTCACGCTGGTCTGGACCTCGGCTTGAGCCGACACGCTGACGCGGCGGGCGGGCCGATCGACGCTGACCGAGAAGCTGCCGAAAGCCGCATCCGCATTGCCGGCGATATTGGCGCGGATCAGCGCTTCGGCGCGGCGTCGCAGTTCGGAGTCGCTCAGGCGCGAAGCTTCGCGCGCCACCATCAGCGCGACTGAATCGACCGCGGCGTCGAGCGTCGCCCTGGCCGTGCTGGCGCGGGCGTAATCGAGCGCCGCGCCTGCGAGGCCCAGCACGGGAACGAGCGCAAGCCCGAACAGCATCGCGACATTGCCGGAACGGTCTTTGCCGAAACGTGCCAAAAGCGACATGATCTGTATCTCCCTGACACACCCGCCTGCGTGTCAGGGCGTTCCGCGCAGATCGCGTGCCAGCGCGGCCGGAAGGCGGTATCGGGGAGCCGTAATGCGTTGTCTCGCGGCCCCACACGCGCTATGCCCCGCCATTCTCAGGACGGCCGCAGGGCCGGATCGTCAGGAAGCCTCGCGCCGTGATCCCCAACGCCATTGCCATCACCCCGCAGCTTGTCGCCGAGCACGGCCTCAAGCCCGACGAGTACCAGCGCTTCCTGCATCTGATCGGCCGCGAGCCGACGATCACCGAGCTCGGCATCGTCTCGGCGATGTGGAACGAGCACTGCTCCTACAAATCTTCGAAGATCCACCTCAAGACGCTGCCGACCAGGGCCCCCTGGGTGATCCAGGGGCCGGGCGAGAACGCCGGCGTGATCGACATCGGCGACGGTCTGGCGATCGTCTTCAAGATGGAGAGCCACAACCACCCCTCCTTCATCGAGCCCTATCAGGGCGCGACCACCGGCGTCGGCGGCATCCTGCGCGACGTCTTCACCATGGGCGCGCGGCCGATAGCGGTGCTCGACGCGCTGCGCTTCGGCTCGCCCGACCATCCGCGCACGCGCCATCTCGTCTCGGGCGTGGTGGCCGGCATCGGCGGCTACGGCAATTCCTTCGGCGTGCCCAATGTCGGCGGCGCGACCGGCTTCCACAGCCGCTATGACGGCAACATCCTGGTCAACGCCATGGCGGTCGGCATCGCCCGCACGGACGAGATTTTTTACGCCAAGGCTTCGGGCGTCGGGAAAGCGATCGTCTATCTCGGCTCCAAGACCGGGCGCGACGGCATCCACGGCGCGACCATGGCCTCGGCCGCTTTCGGCGAGGGCGCGGAGGAGAAGCGCCCGACCGTGCAGGTCGGCGACCCTTTCGCGGAAAAACTGCTGCTGGAGGCCTGCCTCGAGATCATGGCGGCGGGCCATGTCGACGCGATCCAGGACATGGGCGCGGCCGGCCTGACCTGCTCGGCCGTCGAGATGGGCGCCAAGGGCGACCTCGGCGTCGAATTGAACCTCGACGCCGTGCCCTGCCGCGAGGACGGCATGAGCGCCTATGAGATGATGTTGTCGGAAAGCCAGGAGCGCATGCTCATGGTGATCAAGCCCGGCCATGAGGAGCCGGCCGAGGCGATCTTCCGCAAATGGGGCCTCGACTTCGCCGTCGTCGGCCACACCACCGACACGCTGCGCTTCGTCGTGAAGCACCAAGGCGAGACCATGGCCGATCTTCCGATCAAGGAACTCGGTGACGAGGCGCCCGAATACGACCGGCCCTGGGTCGAGACGCCCAAGCGCCAGCGCATCGCGCCCGAGAGCGTCGCGCCGCCGATGGCGAACGCCGACGCGCTGCTGAAACTGATCGCCTCGCCCGATCTCTGCTCCAAGCGCTGGATCACCGAGCAATACGACACGCTGATCCTCGGCAATTCGGTGATCATGCCGGGCGGAGACGCCGGGCTGATCCGCATCGAGGACGGCCCCAAGGGGCTCGCCATGTGCGCCGACGTGACGCCGCGCTATTGCGAGGCCGATCCCTTCGAAGGCGGCAAGCAGGCCGTGGCGGAAGCGTATCGCAACCTCACCGCCGTGGGCGCGACGCCGCTCGCGGTCACCGACAACCTGAACTTCGGCAATCCCGAGCGCCCCGAGGTGATGGGCCAGCTCGTCGGCTGCATCAAGGGCATCGGCGAGGCCTGCCGGGCGCTCGATTTCCCCGTCGTCTCGGGCAACGTCTCGCTCTACAACGAGACCAACGGCGTCTCGATCCTGCCGACGCCCACCATCGGCGGCGTCGGCGTTCTGGCGGACGTGACGAAGCATGCCACCATCGCCTTCAAGTCCGAAGGCGAGGCAATCCTGCTGATCGGCGAAACCCAGGGCTGGCTTGGGCAAAGCGCCTATCTCGCGACCATCTGCGACCGCGAGGAGGGCGCGCCGCCGCCGGTCGATCTCGCGGTCGAACGTAGGAACGGCGATTTCATCCGTAGCCTGATCACGGCCGGCCGCGTCACCGCCTGCCACGATCTGTCGGATGGCGGGCTTGCCGTCGCGCTCGCGGAGATGGCGATGGCGCGCGGCATCGGCGCGGCGATCACCGCCCTGCCCGCCGGCCCAAACCACGCCGCGCTCTTCGGCGAGGATCAGGCGCGTTATCTCGTGACGGTACCTGCGGCCTCGGCCGAGGGCGTTCTGAATGAGGCCCGTGCGGCAGGCGTCCCGGCGCTCGCGATCGGCACGACCGGTGGCACCGCGCTGGCCCTGCCCGGCGAAACACCGCTTGCCATCGCGGCGCTGAAGAGCGCCCATGAATCCTGGCTGCCTGACTACATGTCCGGCAAGGCCGCCTGAGGAGCTTTGCCATGCCGATGGATGCGCGCGATATCGAGACGATGATCAAGGCGGCGCTGCCCGATGCCGTCGTCGAGATCAAGGATCTCGCCGGCGATGGCGACCATTATGCCGCGACGGTGACCTCCGCCGCCTTCGCCGGCAAGTCCAGAGTGCAGCAGCACCAGATGGTCTATGCCGCACTCAAGGGAAACATGGGCGGCGTGCTGCACGCCCTTGCGCTGACGACATCGGTTCCCCAGAATTAAGGGATGATTTCCGCGGAGGCTGCCATGCCGGCCGATACGCTCTACGAAGAGGACATCGTAACCTGGTCCGAGCAGCAGGCTCGGGCAATCCGTGATCTCGCGCGCACACGGCCGGAGTTGTCGAACGTCATCGACTGGGAGAACGTCGCCGAGGAGATCGAGACGTTGGGACGTAGCGAATTGAAGGGCGTGGCGTCGCATCTGCGCAACGCACTCGCTCATATTCTCAAGGAGGCGTGCGATCCCGGGGCTCTGTCGCGCGTGGCCTGGCGTGGCGAAACACAGACGTCGCTCCGCGAGGCTCGCGATGATTTCCTTCCCTCGATGCGCCAACAGCTCGACTTCAGCCTCATCTGGAAAAAGGCCTTCGGCCAGGCAGCCGACTCGTTGACGCTTTATGGCGTGAGCATCCCTCCGGGCATTCCGGAGCACCCGCCGTTCGGACTCGACGACGTTCTCGATTCAGAATTCAACCACGAGCGCGGCGTCGCGATCCTCACCAGCGTGATGGCGGCGAGCAAAGACACGACCGAAGGAACCAAATCATGACAGACATCAACGCCCGCATCGACGCCGAGGTGGCCTCCTCCGACATCGTCGTCTTCATGAAGGGCACGCCGCAATTCCCGATGTGCGGCTTCTCCGGCCAGGTCGCGCAGATCCTCGGCTATCTCGGCGTGCCGTGGAAGGGCGTCAACGTGCTCGAGGACATGGAGATCCGCGAGGGCATCAAGGCCTACTCGAACTGGCCGACGATCCCGCAGCTCTACGTCAAGGGCGAGTTCATCGGCGGCTGCGACATCACCCGCGAGATGTTCCAGGCCGGCGAGTTGCAGGCGCTCTTCGTGGAGAAGGGGATCTCGGTCAAGCAAGCGAGCTGAGCGGCTCAAACCTCGGCGCAGGACGGCAGCCGCTCTAGCGCCGTCCATAAACTCGCCGGCAAGCTCGACGTCTTTTCGAGCATTGCGACGCAGCCGCGTCGCCCTTCAGCGACAACCTTCGGCTTCAATGTCGCATTGTCGAAGACCCGCCATCGATCGACCTGATCGATATAGGCCGGGAGATTGCCGATCGCGCGGTCGAAGCGACGGCGCACATCGGTCTCGGCCACATCGTGCCCGCCCTCGCTGACACGGCGTGCGATGCGCGACAGCGAGACCTCGGGCGACGTGACCAGGAAAAACAGCAGGTTGATCTCGAAGCCGAGTTCGCGAGCGGCGGAGATCGTGCGGAGATGCGTTTTGCCAGACAGCGTCGTTTCGATCGAAAAGGGCTTCCTGTCGTGGATCAGTGAGCGCGTCATCTCCAATGCAACGCGGGCCGCACGCTGTTGCTCCGCCGCTGGATCGAGCGGCGACAGCCCTCGCGCGATCTCGTCGAGATTGACGAAGCGCGTACTGCCTGAGACTGCCTTGATGTGTCGGAAGGCGTAGGTCGTCTTGCCGACGCCGTTGGGGCCGGCGACGATCCAGAATTGCGGCTGCTCGCGGTTCATGCGTCTGGCTAACACGCACGGCCCCGCCGTGCTATGCCTCCGCCATGCCATCCTATCTCACCTTGCGCGAGCGGCATGACCGCAAGCTCGCCAGCTATCGCGACGGCGTCGAGGCGCTGAAACCCGAACTCGCGCGCTATGCGCTCGCACATGGCGGGCGCTTCATCCTGTTCGGCTCGGCCGCGCGCGGCACGCCCCACGACGAGAGCGACGTCGACATCATCGCCGACTTTCCCGAGCGCGGTTCGGTCCCGGCCTGCAGCTTCGCGGACGAGCGCTGCTGGGCGCTTGGGTTGAAGCCGGACTGCCGGCCGCTCGAGTGGACCTCGGACACGGTCGTCGCGCGGGCGCTGGAGGAAGGCGTCATGCTGGGAGGCGAGCCATGATGGCCGAGCGCTGGCGGGACGTCTCGGACGACCTCGCCTCGTCCAAACGGCATTTCGGCGAAGCGGTTGCGCTCTTTCGGCGGAACATTGGCAAGATGTCGCTGGCCGAGAGCTATCTCGAAGTCATGGCGTTTCAGCACGCGATGCAGGCCGGCTATACCTCGTTCGAATCCGCTCTGCGCCGTCTGCTCGCCCTTCTGGACGAGGCTATGCCGCAGGGCCCCGATTGGCATGCGGTCCTTCTACGGCGGGTGTCAGAGCCTCTCGAAGGCCTTCGCCCTGCCATTCTCAGCGCTTCGTTGACCGACCCGGCGGACGAGCTTCTGCGCTTTCGCCATGTCGCGATCCACAGCTATGACCGCTTCAGCGAACGCAAGGCCGCCATCGCGGTCGAAGCGGCCGAAACCTTTCTCGCTCTCATAGACGCCGACATCGCCGCTTTCCGCGCCGCGATCGACCCCGAGTGAGCCGGCTCAGGCCGCAACCGACGATACCGCCTCGACCGCTCGCTGCGTCGCGATGAAATCCGCGCCGCAAGAGAGCTTGGCTGCGAGCGCGCTGTCGGGCTCGACGACGCGCCAGAACGGCGTCACCTCGCTCGGCGCCCGACCATGCGCCATCTGCTCGCAGGCGCGCTCGGCGACGATGCGCAGAAAGATGCCGGTCGAGGCCGGACAGGTCGCATCGGCATCATGGCTAGCCGCCATGGCCTGCCGGAAAGCAGCGATGGACTGCGTCCGACCCGCAGGAATCGACGCGATCCAGCCGTCGAGCAGGGCCGGAGCGGCGATGAACAGCCGTCCGCCGGCCGGCACGCCCGCGAAAGGCTTTTCGAGAACGCTGACATGCGGGGTCTTCACGCCGTCGAACTTCTCCTGCCAGCTCCTCGTCCTGCCCATGCCGCGCACCCCCCGAACCGAACGGCCCAATTCTAGTTGAAATGCTGTCAGTCGCTGGCAGGAGCCTCACTTCACCAGGAGCCAGTCCTCCACCACCAGCGCATCCAGCCCGCTGGTATAGAACATCAGGATCGCATCCTCGGCCGTGTGCAGGATGGGCTTGCCCATGATGTTGAAGGAGGTGTTCAGCACCACCGGCACGCCCGTCAGCGTGTGGAATTCCGAGATCAGCGCGTGGTAGCGCGGGTTGCGCTGCGCCGTGACGCTCTGCAGCCGTCCCGTGAAGTCCTCATGCACGACGGCGGGCACGCGCGGGCGCGCAGCCTCCTTCCAGACCAGCGTGCGCTCCATATAGGGCGCGTCCTGATAGGCCTCGAACCAGTCGGGCCCATGCTCGGCCAGGATCGAGGGGGCGAAGGGGCGGAACGCCTCGCGATATTTCACCTTGGCGTTGAGGATGTCCTTGGCGTTCGCCGGGCGCGGATCGGCCAGGATCGAGCGGTTGCCGAGCGCGCGCGGGCCGAACTCGGCCTTGCCCTGCACCCAGCCGACGAGCTTGCCTTCGGTGAGCAGTCTCGCGGTCACCGGAGCGACCTCGCCGGGCGCTAGCCTGCGCAAACGTGGCTCCCATGCCTGCATGCGCTCCAGCGGCTCGGTCGAGACGGTCGAGCCCAGATAGGGCGACATCGGCCCTTTTGGCGCGCGCCAGCCTGGATTGGCTTGGCTGTGGCTGAGCCAGGCCGCGCCGATGGCGTTGCCGTCATCGGCCGGGGCCGAAGGCACGAACACCTGCGAAAAGCCGTGCCGGCCGACGATCCTGCCGTTGAAGGAGGAGTTCAACGCGCAGCCGCCGGCGAGCACGAGGTTCTCCGACGGAACCAGCGCCGCCGTCTCGGCCAGCAGCGCCTCCATCATCTCGGCGAACACGTCCTGCCCGCAGCGCGCGAGATCGGCCCAGCCCTGGTCGAGCGCGTCCGCCGGGCGCAAGGCCAGGATGTCGGAAGCTGCGGCCTGCACGACATCGGCCTTGGCGAAGGAGAGCTTGTGCCCCTCGATCCGGTAGAGCTTGCGCAGCAGGGCCATCAGCCGCTCGTCGGCCTTGCCATAGGGCGCGAGCCCCATGATCTTCCATTCCTCGCCCTTGGCCTGGTCGAAGCCGGCGAGATCGGTGACGAGGCCGAAATAAAAGCCGATCGATTCGCGCCCGCGATGGCGCTTCACCTCGGTGATCTCGCCATCCTTCAGCGAAAAGATCGCCGACGCCCCGGTCTCGCCCATGCCGTCGACGACGAGGCAGGCGGCGTCGCTGAAAGGCGAGGACCAGCAGGCATAGGCCGCGTGACTGAGATGGTGGCCATGGCGCGTCAGCCCCGTGACATTGGCCGCGCCAAAAGCGCGGTCGAGCCCCAGCAGCGTGCCGATGCCGGCGCGTTGCTGCGACAGGTGCAGCGAGGCGATGAAGGCGCGCTCGCTGCGCTCGGGCACCAGCGAGCGATTCAGCTCCGGCGAGAGTTTCAGCAGCGCGTCGAGCGTAAACGAGCCGGCGCGATCCATCTGGTCGAGGAAGCCGGTGAACTCCTGCCCCCAGCTCGCGGCGATGCGGACCTCAGCCCCCTTCGGAATGTAGCGCTTCAGCAGCCCTTCCATGCGCGGGGCCGAATCCGGCTCGCAATTGGGCGCGCGCTTGTATTGCAGGTAGCGCTCCGTCGCCTCGGCGAAGAGCACCTTGCCATCGGGGCCGACGATGGCGATGGCAGGATCGTGGAAGGTCGTGGCGAGGCCGATCGTATAGGTCATGCAGTCAGCTCGGGCATCCGGGGCGGCCTCCCTAGCATAAAACCTCCAGGCGTCATCCGCCGAGCTGGTCGCGCCTCAGCGTCTCGAGGATCGAGAGCCCGCTTAAGGCACGCCGCAACGCCGCCTGCGCCGGCTTCGACAGCGTGGCGGGGGCGACCCGGTTGCCCGGCGCGCGGCCCGCCGCGATGTCGGCCAGTTGCTGGCGCAGGATCGCATCGAGAATGAGCGCGTGCGCCGCGTCGAGCATCGCCAGATCGTCGGCGCCCTGCAGCGCGCCGACGCCGGCGAGCCGCTGCTGCGTGCCATGCGCGGCGACCCCGTGATGCAGCGCCAGCACCCGCGCGGTGGTGACGATGTCCTTGAGACCGATCTGTTTCAGGTCGATCCGCCCGTCCTCCTGCGTCCTCAGACGGCCAAACAGCGTCAGGCCGGCAGCGGCCTCGCCGGCATTCTCGGCAAGCAGCTTGAGGAAGACGCCCTGCCCTCTGGCCGCCGCCCAGGCCTCGCGCCACAGCCCGTTCGCCGTGGCGCGGTCGCCATGCACGGCCTGGAAATCGAAAACGATGTCGACGCTGAGCAGGTCCTGCGGGTTCGATCGCGTCAGCCATTCGTCGATGCGCGCGCGCCAGGTCGCGAGCGATCCGCGAAAGGCCGGCTCAGACGCCATCACGCCGCCTTTGCAGAGCGGCACGCCGACCTCGTCCAGAATCGCCGTCATCCGCCGCCCGAGCGCGGCGAACCAGTAATCGGTCTCGCCACCCGGCTCGCCATTGGCGAAGATGATCGCGTTGTCCTGGTCCATGGCGAGCAGGCTTTCGCCGCGCCCGGCCGATCCGAGCACGAGAACCGCATAGGCGCAGGGCGGCCCGCCGGCTCCGACATCGGCGAGGCTCGCCTCAGCCAGTTGCGCGGCCCGCCGGGTCAACGCGCCGATCTCGCGGGCGATCACGGCGGCGACCATGCGCGCCGGCACATCGTCGGCGAGGAGCGCCTTGGCCATGACCGGCAGCCTGGCCCAGGCCTGCGCCAGCGCCGGCACGTCGGTCGCCCGGTCGATCTCGTCGCCGAGCGCCACCGCCGTTCCGGCGCGCAACCGCAGCAGGTCGCGCGTCGTCACCACTCCGACGATGCGGTCGTGCGCATCGGTGACGGCGAGATGGCGGATGTTGAGCGCGCTCATCCGCCCGATGGCGCGATAAAGGAAGGCGTCCTCGGGCACGGTGGCCAACGGGCGCGTCGCAAAATCGGCGCAGGGCATGGCGAGCGCGGCCGGCCCATGGCGCACGATGGCGCGCAGCGCGTCCCGCTCGGTCACGATGCCCGGCCCGTCATCGGCCTCTCCGGCGACGAAGACCGAGCTCGACCGCTCGCGCGTCATCAGCGCCAGCAGCTCCGAGAGCGGCGTCTCCGGCGCGGTCTGAGCCGCATCGGCGCGCATCGCCTCGCGGACCCGGTGCCGGTAGGGATAGCTGTCGAGCCGCGGCAGCGGATCCTCGACGCCGGCCTCCTCCAGCGCCCAGGCCGCCGGCTGCGCTCCGGCCATCGCCTCCGTGACGCGCCGGCTCGCGGCGATCGCCTCCCCGACAGTGCGGATGCCGCGCGCCCGTAGTTTCGGCGCGAGCGCCAGGAACGCCAGTCCGGCTGCGGTGGCGTCGCCAAGGGCGCGGTGCCGCTCCAACCCGTCTATGCCCAGCCAGGCGCAGAGACCTTCGAGCGAATAGGCCGGCAGGCCGGGCTCGGCGATCTGCGCCAGCAGGCGCACGTCGAGCGCCGGCGGCGCGGCAAAGCGTTCGCCGAGCCGACCAGCCTCGGCCGCCAGCAAGGCGAGGTCGAAGCCGATCGTATGGCCGATCAGGACCCGCTCGCCGAGAAAGGCGACCAGCCCCGGATAAAGCGCGGCGAGCGGCGGCGCGCCGGCCAGCATGGCGGCGTCGATGCCGTGGATGGCGCTGGCGCTCGCCGGGATCGGAACCGGGCAGGCGACGAGGCTCTGGAAGGCGTTCGCGCGGTCGAGCCGGCCGCCGTCGAGATGCAGGGCCGCGATCTCGATCAGGCGGGCGCGCCCGACATCGAGGCCGGTCGTTTCGGTGTCGAGCACGACCCCGCGCACGGCAAAGAGCGGCGTCGCCCGCAGCAAGGTGGCCATCGTTTCATGCGTCCCCCGCGATCCCGCCGGCGAGCCTAGACCAGCCTTCGCGAAAGGGGGATTCAGGTTGCGCGCGAAACCTGACGCGCCGCCGCCGGCCGATCAGGGCCGCAGCGCTGCGCTGACCAGCGCCTTGGCGTCGGCGCTCGCCCAGTCGGCCGGGCCTTGCAGGATCGCCAGTTCGCAGCCTTCGCGGTCGATCAGCAGGCTGACCGGCATGCCCTCGACCTTGCGGGCGGCGCGCAACTGCTGGAACACCTTCGCCTGCGGATCGGCATGGTAGGCGAGCTTTTCGATCCCGTTCGCGGCCAGCCATGCTTTCGGCTTATCGAGATTGCGCGTGTCGATATTGACAGCGACAACCGCGAAATCCGGCCCGCCGAACGCGCCCTGCAGCGCGTCGAGAGCGGGCATTTCCTTCAGGCAGGGCGCGCACCAGGTTGCCCAAAGATTGACCAGCACGATGCGGCCTCTGAACGAAGCCAGCGTCGTCGGCTGGCCGTCGGGCCCGTTGAAGGCGAGATCGGGCGCGAGCGCCGGCTGCTGATTGACCTGAACCGCCGCGACCTCGCCGCGCGCCAGAGGCGCGATGGCGGACGCGGTTTTTCGCGCCGCGCTGCAAGATGCGGAATTGCCGGCATTGCCCGCGACGGAGTAGAAGGCCGCGACGCCGCCCAATGCGGCGACCGACAGCACGCCGAGACCCAGCCATTTTTTCGTCAAAGACGCCATCGCCGTCCTCAAAGCAGGAAACATCGTCGTGAGCAATCGCATGTGGGGTGGGCGTTTTGCCTCGGGTCCCGACGCCATCATGGAGGAGATCAACGCCTCCATCGATTTCGACAAGCGCCTCTGGCGGCAGGACATCCGGGGCTCGCTGGCGCATGCCGCCATGCTCGCCGAGACCGGCATCCTCACGCCTGAGGATGTGGCCGCGATCAGCGCGGGGCTCAAGCAGGTGCAGGGCGAAATCGAGGCCGGAACCTTCACGTTCTCGCGCGCGCTCGAGGACGTCCACATGAATGTCGAGAGCAATCTGAAGGACAAAATCGGGCTGGCCGCCGGCCGGCTGCACACCGCCCGCTCGCGCAACGACCAGGTCGCGACCGATATGCGGCTCTGGGTCCGCGACACGCTCGACGAGATCGACGGCCAGATGGCCGATCTGCAATTGGCGCTGGCTGAGAAGGCTGACGCCCATGCGGGCTCCGTGATGCCGGGCTTCACCCATCTTCAATCGGCGCAGCCGGTCACCTTCGGCCACCATCTGCTGGCCTATGTCGAGATGCTCTCGCGCGATCGCGGCCGGGTTCGCGACGCGCGCGAGCGCCTGAACGAATGCCCGCTCGGCGCGGCCGCGCTGGCCGGCACCTCCTTCCCGATCGACCGGCACATGACGGCGCATGCGCTGGGCTTCGACCGTCCGACCGCGAACTCGCTCGATTCCGTCTCCGACCGCGATTTCGTGCTGGAGACGCTGGCGGCGGCCAGCATTTGCGCCATGCACCTCTCGCGGCTGGCCGAGGAGATCGTGCTCTGGGCGACGCCGCAATTCGGCTTCGTGCGGCTCTCCGACAAATTCTCGACCGGCTCCTCGATCATGCCGCAGAAGCGCAATCCGGACGCCGCCGAACTGGTGCGCGGCAAGGCCGGCCGCGTTTTCGGCGCGCTGCAGGCGATGCTGACCATGATGAAAGGCTTGCCGCTGACCTATTCCAAGGACATGCAGGAGGACAAGGAAGGCACCTTCGACGCGCTGCAGACGCTTTCGCTCTGCCTTGCCGCCATGGCCGGCATGGTCCGCGACATGGAGCCCGACCTCAAGGTGATGAAGAAGGCGGCCGGCCTCGGCTACGCCACCGCGACCGATCTCGCCGACTGGCTGGTGCGCGTGCTGAAGATGCCGTTTCGCGACGCCCATCACGTCACGGCCCGGCTCGTCGGCGTCGCCTCGGAGAAAAAGATCGGGCTGGAAAAACTGTCCCTGGCGCAGATGCAGGCAGTCGAGCCGGCGATCACGGAGGCCGTCTTCGCGGTGCTCGGCGTCGAGCAATCGGTCAAGAGCCGCACCAGCTATGGTGGCACGGCGCCGGCCAATGTCCGCCGCCAGGCCAAGCGCTGGCTGCGGCAACTGGCCAAGGAACGGGGTTGACGGTTTCCCGTCATTGCGAGCGAAGCGAAGCAATCCAGGAGGGCGTAGAGTACGCGGCTCTGGATTGCTTCGTCGTTTCGCTCCTCGCAATGACGGCCTCGCAAAGCCTCGCATCCTTCCCCTCCATTCGCTACAGTCTCCGCCATGCTTCGTCCGAGGGTTTGCTTTCGTGCCGTATGACCGCCTGAAACTGGGTCGCGCCGTTCTCGTCATCGGCCTGCTTGGCCTGTCGCTCGCAGCCTGCGGGCGCAAGGGTCCGCTGGAAGCGCCGCCCAACGCCACCAACGCCATCGCACTGCCCGACAGCCAGATCGGCGGCGTCGAGGAGCAGGTCGGCTCGACGACGCAGGCCTCGCCCTTTGGCCGCCCGGCCCGGGCGAGCCGCGAGTTCAGGATACCGGAGAGCCGCTTCGTGCTCGACCCGCTGCTCTGAGCCGACGATGCATCATTTCAGCTATCTCGACGGGAGCCTCTTCGCCGAGGACGTCCCGCTGACCGCGATCGCCGAGGCCGTCGGCACGCCGGTCTATGTCTATTCCGCCGCCACGATCGAGCGGCATTACCGGCTGTTCGAGGCGGCGGTGACGGCCGCCGCGCCCGGCGGCAAGGCGCATGTCTTCTACGCCATGAAGGCCAACGGCAATCTCGGCGTGCTGAAGACTCTTGCCCAGCTCGGAGCCGGCGCGGACACGGTCTCTGAAGGCGAAATCCGCAAGGCGCTGCTGGCCGGTTTTCCGCCCGAAAAAATCGTCTTCTCCGGCGTCGGCAAGAGCGAGAGCGAACTGCGCTACGCGGTCGAGGCCGGCATCTACCAGGTCAACATCGAGACAGAGGGCGAGCTCGACGCGCTCTCGCGCATCGCGGCTTCGCTCGGCAAGCGGCAGGAGGCCGTGTTCCGGGTCAACCCCGACATCGGCGCGGGCGGCCACGCCAAGATCACCACCGGCTCGGCCGAGAACAAATTTGGCGTCTCCTTCGACGAGGTCGGCAGGCTTTACGCCCGCGCCGCCAATCTGCCGGGCGTCCGCATCATGGGGCTGGCGCTGCATATCGGCAGCCAGATCCGCCGGACCGAGGCGTTCGAGGCGGCCTATGCCAAGATGGCGACGCTGGTCGGCTCCTTGCGCCATGAGGGCCACCGCGTCGACCGACTCGATCTCGGCGGCGGGCTGGGCATCCCCTACGACATCCCGAAAGCCTTCAACGACACCGATCACGACCAGGGAACCTCGCTGGTCGAGGCCTATGCCGCCATGGTCGCCCGCCTCACGGCGGGGCTGGACGTCGAGCTCGGCTTCGAACCCGGCCGGCTGATCGTCGGCAATGCCGGCATCCTGCTGACCCGCGTGCTGCACCTCAATCCGCGCCCGACCAAGCAGTTCCTCGTCGTCGACGCGGCGATGAACGACCTCGTCCGGCCGGCCATGTACGAAGCCTATCACGAGATCTGGCCGGTCGCGGAGCCTGCGGCCGATGCGCGCGCCACGGGCTATGACGTGGTCGGGCCGATCTGCGAATCGGGCGACACCTTCGCCACGGGCCGCGAACTGGCCGAACTGAAGCCCGGCGACCTGATCGCCTTCATGACGGCCGGCGCTTATGGCGCCAGCATGTCCTCGACCTACAATCAGCGGCCGCTTGTCGCCGAAGTGCTTGTAAAAGGCTCGCAATTCGCGGTGACCCGGCCGCGGCAGAGCTATGAGGACCTGCTTGGCACGGATCGTGCTCCGCCCTGGCTGCCCTGAGACCGCTTCACGAAACGCGGAGCGCGCTGTGGGCTGAGGCTCTTCGCTCTGGTCTTGCCGCATTCGCGTGTTAGCGTGTGCATCATGGCAAAGGCGGTCAAGGCGCGGGGGCGGCTCGGAGCGACGGCATGAATGAGGCGCAGCGTCCCAGGGCGCTTGATCCGATCGAACTCATCCGGCGGCGGCTCGGTCGTCTTGCGGCCGCATCCCGCATCTCGCTCGGCTGGGAGCGGCTCTGGCCCCGGCTCTGGATCCCCGCCGCGATCGCGCTGACATTCCTCGCTCTCTCATGGTTCGGTCTCTGGACCGCGCTTCCCTGGCAGGGCCGCGCGCTCGGCGTCGCGCTGTTCGCCGCCGCGCTCGCCGCCAGCATCATCCACATCGCCCGCATGGCCCTGCCGACGCGGCGCGACGCGCTGAACCGGCTCGACCACTCGCTCGAAGGCGCGCACCGCCCGGCCTCCGCGCTGGAGGACAGCCTTGCGGTGGGCTCCGCCGACCCGGTCTCGCAGGCGCTCTGGAAGCTGCATGTCGAGCGCCAGGGCGCGCGCGTCGCCGGCCTCAAGGTCGCGGCCCCTCATCCGCTGATGGCCGGCCGCGACAGATTCGCGCTGCGCGCCGTGCCGGTGCTCGCCGCCGTCGCGGCGTTTTTCGTCGCCGGCCACGAGGCCGGCCCGCGCCTGTCGGCCGCCTTCGACTGGCGCGGGCCGCAGACGCCCGCGCCTGCCGTGCGCATCGACGCCTGGATCGACCCGCCGGCCTATACCCGCCTGCCGCCGATCCTGATCGATTTCGCCCGCCTGCAGAGCCCGACGCTGAGCGCGCCGGAGAAATCCACCATCGTGGTGCGCATCGCCGGCAAGACCTCGATGGACGTCGCCACCACCGGCCGGCTCGACGTGTACGTCGCCCCCGAGGACAAGGCGACAGGCGCAGCGGCGAATGCCCCCAGGCCGGCGACGCCCGCCGCGCCCGGCACGCCCTCCGTGCTGGAGAAGCGCTTCACCCTGGCTGGCAGCGGCACGCTGCGCATCACCGGCGCGGGCGCGCCCGGCCAGACGCTGACCCTGACCGCCATCGCCGACCAGCCGCCCCAGATCAGCTTCAGCGAACCGCCCAAACCCGTCACCGGGCCGCAGGCCGGCGGCCTGACGCTGAGCTACACCGGCAAGGACGATTACGGCATCGCCGCCGCCGAGGTGCTGGTCTCGCGCACCGGTCCGCCCTCGACCGGGCGCTCGCTGGTCGAGCCGCCGAAACAGTCGCTCAGCGTGCCGTCCTCGCCGACCGGCGAGGAGGAGATGAAAAGCACCGTCGATTTCTCGGCCCATCCCTGGGCCGGCGCCAAGGTGCGCATGACGCTGGTCGCGCGCGACGAGGCCGGGCAGGAAGGCCGCAGCGAGCCCGTCGACGTCACCTTGCCGCAGCGCACCTTCACCAAGCCGCTCGCCAAGGCGCTGGTCGAGCAGCGCCGCAAGCTGGTCATGGATGTCGAGGACCGGCGCAAGGTCCAGCTCGCCATGGATGCGCTGCTGATCGAGCCCGAGCTCTTCATGAAGGAGACCGGCGTCTATCTCGGCATGCGCATGATCAACGAGCGCCTGCGCCGCTCGACCTCCGACGATCAGCTCCGCGAGGTCGCCGAGTTGATGTGGGCGCTGGCGCTGCAGCTCGAGGATGGCGACCTCTCCGACGCCGAAAAGGCGCTGCGCGCCGCGCAGGAGAATTTGCAGCAGGCGCTGGAGCGCGGCGCCTCGGAAGACGAGATCAGGAAGCTCACCGACGAGATGCGCAAGGCGCTCGACAATTTCATGCGCCAGCTCGCCGAGCAGATGCAGCGCCAGCAGCAGAACGGCGATCAGCAGAACCAGGCGCAACTTCCCGAGAACTTCAGGAGCGTCACCCCGCGCGACCTGCAGAACATGCTCAACCGCATCGAGGAGCTGTCACGGCGCGGCGACATGGCCGAGGCGCAGCGCCTGATGGAGCAGCTCAACCAGATGCTCAACAACCTGCAGATGGCTAGGCCCGGCCAGCAGGACCCGCGCCAGCGCGAGATGAACCAGGCGCTGTCTGACCTCGACCGCATGACCCGCGAGCAGCAGCAGCTTCGCGACGAAACCTTCCAGCAGGAGCAGCAGCGCCAGAACCGGGCGCAGCGCCAGCGCCCCGGCCAGCAGCAGGCGCGGCCCGGCCAGCAGGGCCAACGCCAGCAGGGGCAGCAGGGTCAGCGCCAGCGCGGCCAGCAGCCGGGACAGCAGCCCGGCGAGGAGGGTGAGGACGGCGAGGAGGGCGAAGGCCAGCAGGGCCAGAACGGCCAGGGACAAGGCCAGAGCCTCGCCGAGCGCCAGCAGGCCCTGCGCGAGCGCCTGCAGGAACTCCAGCGCCGCATGCGCGGCATGGGTGCGCCGGGCCAGGGCGAACTCGGCGAGGCCGAGGACGCGATGGGCGAGGCGCAGGGCCAACTCGGACAGGGCCAGGGCGAAGGCGCGCTCGGCTCGCAGGGGCGCGCGCTGGAGGCGCTGCGCAAGGGCGGCCAGAATCTCGCCCAGCAGATGCAGCCCGGCCAGCCGGGCGAACCCGGCGACGGCACGGAGGGCGCGTTCGGCGAGCCCGACGGCCAGCCGGCGGGCCGCCCCTCGGCGCAGCAGC
>JAIETL010000106.1 GCA_019745195.1 Beijerinckiaceae bacterium | reverse complement strand
CACGCGCTGGCCAGCGCCGGCGGTCCCCCGGCCCAGGTGCTGATCGATTCCTCCGCCGTGAAGGCGCACCGCTCGGCCTCGGGCGGAAAAGGGGGGAGCGAAACCAGGCCATCGGTCGTTCGCGCGGCGGCCGCACCACCAAAATCCACGCGCTGACCGATCGCGACTGCCGGCCGATCGCCTTCCTGCTCACCGGCGGACAGGTCGCCGATTGCACCGCCGGATCGATCTTGCTGCAGCAGATGCCGGCCGCCCGCATCCTGCACGGCGACAAGGGCTACGACAGCAACGCCATTCGTCGCCAAGTCGAGGAGAACGGCACGATGCCGAACATCCCGCCCAAGGCCAACCGCCGCTGGAAAAACTGTTTCTCGCCCGTGCTCTACCGCGACCGCAACGCAATCGAGCGCATGTTCTGCCGCCTCAAGGACTTCCGACGCGTCGCCACACGATACGACCGAAACGCCGTCAACTTCCTCGCAGCCGTCTGCATCGCCGCGACCATCAGCTACTGGTTATGAGTCTGGACCCTAACGCTATCAAATCCAGTGGCGACCCGGAGGATTAGAGCGGGATCTGGTGAGTGTTCGCCGGTCCAAGCGATGAACTGATCGGGCCGGATAAGCACCAGCCCGCAATCCAGGCGCGCCGCATTGCCATCTCTCGCCGTGTGGACGACCTGCAGAGGGATCCCAAGCCCGTCTGCACAAGCCTGCCAGGCAGCGGTCACCGCATTGGGCTGCCCAAGTGCGACGAGCGTGAAGCCTATCCTGAGCCCCTCGTAAACATTGCGCCCGTCCGACAAGGTGAATGGCGCGAGGTGATGCCCGGCGCGGGCCGCGAAACTGTGCCGGCCGACGGCACTGGGACTTTTGTCCTCTGCGGCATCAACGATCGGCGAACCTTCGTAATTCGGTTCAAACGCATCGACTTCCGCCGCCGCTCCGGCCTGCCTTGCCTGCCACTGGGCTTCGAAAGCGTTCATGTCGCGCTCTGGGGCGAAGGTTTCCAGAAAGTCGCGGTCAC
Organism: Beijerinckiaceae bacterium; assembly: GCA_019745195.1. Taxonomy (GTDB): domain Bacteria; phylum Pseudomonadota; class Alphaproteobacteria; order Rhizobiales; family Beijerinckiaceae; genus Allobosea. The sequence continues at coordinate 23,411 of JAIETL010000106.1, read as the reverse complement.
TCGAAATCGCCTTCGCGATGAAATCGCGTGCGGTTGATTCAAATACCGGCCTCCGCTCGGCATCGTAGCTGTCGAGCAAGGCCGGCCCGCCCCAACCGCCCTCGAAAGCAGCAATCTTCCAGCCCAGATTGACCGCGTCCTCGAAGCCCGTGTTGATGCCGTAGCCACCGTAGGGCGGATGGCTGTGGGCGGCATCGCCCGCAACGAAAACCCGGCCCGATCTATAGGTGTCCGCGACCGCAAACCTCAGGTCCCAGAAACCGACATGCTGGAGTTCGATGTCGAACGGAGCACCGACGGCTTGCTGCAGGAGTTGGGCAAAATCGCCGTTCTCCGCTGTCGTGCCCGCCGGCACGGGGGCGTGGAAGAAAAAGCCGTGGTCGAGATCGACGCGTCCAAAGAACTGCCAATAGCCCTTCAGCCGGGGATGCAGGACATTGTAGAAAGACTTGCCCGGAAAACGCTCGAGCAGCGTGGAGAGCGCCTTCGAGCGGAAGACGAGCAGGACCATCAGGCGGTCGTGATCCGAACGGGTCTGCGTGATGCCGGCGCTCTCGCGCGCGATCGAACGGCTGCCGTCGCAGCCGACGCCATAGCGCGCATGGATGATGCGCCGGCCAGGGCCGTTTCGTTCGGCGATCGCGAGATGCACCGCCTCGCCATCCTGCTCCACGGTCTCGACCGACCAGCCATAGAGGATCTCGATCGCATCGAACTTCGCAGCCCGGCTGCGCAGGACGGCTTCCGTGGCGTATTGGGGAAGTCGCTCGTTTTGCGTGAAGTAGAACGGCCGCACCAGTGCACGGTTCAGCCAGTCGTAGTGGTAGTCGCCAAGCAGCGTTCCATAGCTCGTCATTCCGCCGATTCCGTATTCCGGCGGAATGGTTCGCGCGGCCCTTAGCGCTGTCTCGATGCCCCAGAAATGGAAATGCTCCATCGTCCGCTGGGTAAGATTCTGGCCGCGCGGTATCGGCTGCGGTTGCGGATGACGCTCCACCACGATCGAACGGACGCCGCGCTGCGCCAGCGTGATGGCGAGGCCCATGCCGACAGGGCCGCCGCCGGAAATTGCAACCGTTGTATCGAGAGGGGTCATTTACGGTCCTGCACTGCGTAAGCGGGCCGACGCGCCGCTCATGGCGAAAGCGCCTATTGTCGAGGCGTAGCATGCGGACCCGGCGCTACGGATCGCCTGTCGCTTCAGCACGTCAAACGAGCCGGACGCTACTCTGGCGCACCGAAGCCGAGCCAGAAGCATGTTCGAGCATCAGAGGAAGGTAAAACCTTCAGCTCAGGCGACCTGATGCCAGTGCAGTTCACCCGCCTGAATGATCGCGGAAACACTTTCGTCCAGCCACGCAACCAGCGCCGAGGAAAGCGGCTCGGGCATATCGGCCCTTCTTGCGAGATACAGCGTGAAGCGCATATGGGGCGCTACGATCCGCCATGCGCCGATCTCGCCGCGACGAATCTCATCGAGGAAAAGACCCAGGGGAGCGACTGCGAAAACGCCATAGCGCCGGATCAGGGCGCGCTTTGCGTCAACCGGTTCGACCTCATGGCGGACATCGAGCGCAAGGCCGCGCTCGTCCGCAAGCGTCTCCAGAAGGCTGCGAAAAACCTGATGGCGCCGTTCGAGCAGCAGTGGAAATCCCGGCAGATCTGCAAATTCGACCGTGCGGCGCCGGCCAAGAGCACCTGGCTTTCCGACAAGATAAAGATCTTCGGAGTAAAGCGGCCGCAAGCGTCCCGACGGAGACTCAGGGGCGCCGTAGAAGAGGGCGGCATCGATCTGTCCTTCGTCGATCTGGCGACGAAGATCGTGGCTTAACCCTGGAATCAGAACGAGTTCGGTTCCCGGCCGTTGGGTGGCGCAACGCTGCAGGAGTTCTGGAGCCAATGTTGCCTGGGCAGTAGGAGTCACGCCGAGAAGCAGCCGCCCCGGCTGGTCGCCGCGCATCGCCCTGAGCGCGCTCTCGGTGCGGTCCGCTTCCGCGACGAGCGCTTCCGCATACGGCAGGAGCGCCCGACCGGCGGCAGTCAGCGTTGCACCGCGGCCATGGCGGTCGAACAGGAGGATGCCGTGCCGCTCTTCGATCTCGCGGATATGCGAACCCAGTGAGGGCTGCGCGATATGTAAATACTGGGCGGCGGCCGTGAAACTTCCACGCCTCGCGACCTCGAGAAAGCAGCGGATTTTGCGAAGCAGCATTCCAGGGCGCCCCAGATCGACTTTAGGCAGTTTACCGCCTCGTACTCTGCAGCCAAAGTTTTTTCCTTCCGCTGATGCTCGAACTTGCTTCTGGCTGGCCAGGATCGGCGAGTATAGCCTGATGACAAGAAAAATGCCCGGGCGAAGCGGCTTCATATCGCTGCAGACTGCGTTTCGACGCAGCGCCACGGATGCAGAGAAAGGGAGAAGGCATGACTTTGACCGCTCGAGCGGTGTCGCACATCGCGAGACGCAATTTCCTGACGGGTGCAGTCGCGACGCTCGCAATGCCTGCGATCGCGCAGGGGCTGTCCGAGCGACCGATCATTCTCAACGTGCCTTTCACGGCGGGAACAGGACCGGATTCCCTGGCTCGCATCCTGAGCGAAGAGTTGAGACAGCGCTGGAACCAACCTGTCGTGGTTGAGAACAAGCCTGGCGCCAGCGGCAATATCGGCACATTAGCGGCTTCGCGGGCGGCGCCGGACGGTCACACTCTTCTGGTCACGGTCAATACGTTCGTCATGAATGCGAGCCTTTTTCGCTCGCTTCCATACGACCCTGAGAAGAGCTTCATTCCGATCGCGGAGGTGGCCACAGGTGCCCTCGCGTTGGCGGTCCATCCCTCGCTGAAGGTCGGGAGCGTCGCCGAACTGGTCGCCGCCGCGCAAGCACGGCCGGGCGTCATCAACTATGCGTCGCCGGGGCGCGGTACGCCGCAGCACCTCGCGATGGAACTGTTCAAGCTGAACGCCAAGGTCGATCTCAAGCACGTGCCCTATCCCGGCTCGGCAGGCGCCATTCAGGATCTCGCAGGCGGACATGTCTCTGCCATGTTCCTGCCCGTCCATACGGCGCTTCCACTCGCCGCGGCAGGCCAGATCACGCTTCTTGCAATCGGCAGCGCGGCGCGCACGCCGCTGGCGCCACAGGCGCCGACGCTGGCTGAACTCGGCATCACAGGGTTCGATGTCGATTTATGGTACGGGGTGCTCGCTCCCGCCGGAACCCCGCAAGCGTTGATCGACCGCTACAACGTCACCATCAACGACATCCTTTCACAGCCCAGTGTCCGCTCGGCGCTTGAGAAGCAGGGGCTGGTGGCGCGAGGCGGCCCGCCGGAGCGATTGGCCGGCTTGATCGCCAAGGATCGTCCACGCTGGGCCAAGGTGGTCAAAGATGCCGGGATCGTAGCCGAATAATGTGCCGCGGACTTGAGAGAGAGTGGCCTGCTGCCTGTTTCGTGGACACCGAGATTGGGTGTTTCATGAGGCCGGGGGTGGCGTATGCAGCTACGACGGTTTGCGCGTGAGTTCAAGATCGAGGCGGTTCGCCTGATCGGGGAACGCGGGGTGAGCGTCGCACAGGCGGCGCGGGACCTCGACATCCATGAGAACGTCCTGCGAAAATGGGTCAAGGAGTTTGCTGCCGATCCGGGGCAGGCCTTTCCCGGGCACAGCCAGATGAAGGCGGAGCAGCTCGAGATCGAGCGTTTGCGGCGTGAGGTCGCCAAACTCAAGGCGGAGCGCGACATTCCAAAAAAAGGCCGCAGCCTAGATCGCGAGGGAAGCGCTATGAGGTTCGCTTTCATCGCGAGGCACCGTTCGATCTGGCCGGTGGCATGGATATGCGACGCGCTGGGTGTCTCTTTTCGGGTTTCATGCCTGGCTGAGGCGCTTGCCGAGCCAGCGCTCGCGGGATTACGAGGTGGTTGGCGCCAAGGTCTATGCGAGCTTCAAGGCCAGCGACCGCACCGATGGTGCCCGCCGTGTCTGGCGCGATGTCCTGGCAGATGGCGTCTCGTGCGGCTTGCACAGGATCGAGCGTCTGATGCGTTCTCAGGCCCTGCGAGAACCCCCAAGCGGCGTGGCCTGCCGAAGGACGAGGGCGCGCGCCTCACATCGGTTATCGCACCCAATGTGCTCGACCGTCTGTTCACCGCGACGCGTCCGAACCAGCGCTGGATCACCGACTTCACCTACGTCTGGACGGCGCAAGGCTGGCTCTATGTGGCGGCCGTGATCGACCTGTTCTCGCGCCGTGTCGTCGGCTGGTCGATGAAGGCCGAGATGACGGCGGCGCTCGTCACGGACGCACTCGTCATGGCGATCTGGCGTCGTGGTAAGCCGGATGCGCTGCTTCATCACTCCGATCAGGGCAGCCAATATACCAGCCAGCACTTCCAGGAGCTGCTGGCAGAAAACGGGGTCACCTGCTCGATGAGCCGGTCTGGCAACGTCTGGGACAACGCCGCCATGGAGAGCTTCTTCTCATCCCTGAAAACCGAGCGGATCAGGGGCCAAGTCTACCGCACGCGCGACGCAGCCAGGGCCGATGTGTTCGACTACGTCGAGAGGTTCTACAACACGATCCGCCGGCACTCGACCATCGGCTATGTCAGCCCGGCCGAGTTCGAGCGGAGGGTGGGATTAGCTTAACTACGCGTCCACAGAACCGGCAGCAGGCCAAACGCGCCAGGGCCGCGCTTGCGGCGCTCCGCCATGGCGTGCGAGCGTTCAACACAAGACGATCGCCGCCCAGCAGAGTTCCAAATGCCGCCTCGCAGAATCCGGATCGCCGTCGATATCGGCGGCACCTTCACCGATCTGGAATGTCTCGACGAGGCGACGGGCGAGGCGCACAGCTTCAAGACCGCGACGACGCCGGACGACCCCTCGCTCGGGTTGATGAACGCGATCACCGGGGCGGCCGAGCGTTTCGGCTTCGTGCTTGGCGACATCGCCCTTCTGATGCACGGCACGACGATCGCCACCAATGCGGTGCTGACGCGCGACCTGCCGGCCGGCGCGCTGATCACCACGGCCGGGTTCGAGGACGTGCTGGAGATCGGCCGGCATGCGCGGACCCACATCTACCGGCTCAAGCCGGAGCCGCGCTCCGAGCTGGTTCCGCGCCGGCGGCGCTTCGGCGTCGTCGAGCGCATCGGGCCCGGCGGCGAGGTGCTGACGCCGCTCGATACGGAGAGCGTCGCCATGGCGGTCGAGCGCGTCGCGGCGTCGCAGGCCGCCACTTGCGCCGTCGCGCTGATCAACGGCTTTGCCAATCCGGCCCATGAGATCGCGATCCGCAACGCGGTGCGCGCGCGCCTGCCCGAGATCGCCATCTCCTGCTCGCACGAGGTCTCGCCGGAGATCAGGGAATTCGAGCGCACCTCGACGACCGTGCTGAACGCACTGCTGATTCCGGTCGTGCGCGCTTACATCGCCGCTCTGAGGCGGCGCATCGCGGATGAAGGGCTCGAAGCGCCGCTCTATCTCGTCCAATCCAATGGCGGCGCGACCCGGCCGGAAGCGGCCGCACAGGCCCCTGCCAAGCTGCTGCTGTCGGGGCCGTCGGGCGGCGTGCTCGCCGCCGAGACGGTGGCGAACCGGCTGGGTTTTCCCGACGTCGTCGGCGTCGACATGGGCGGCACGAGCTACGATGTCGCGGTGATCCGCGAGGGCCGTCGCGCCGTCATCGCACAGGGCGACATAGACGGCCTGCCGGTGCGGGTGCCGATGGTCGACATGCGCACGATCGGAGCCGGCGGCGGCTCGATCGCCTCGCTCGACGCCTCGGGGCGGCTGCTGGTCGGCCCGCGCAGCGCGGGCGCCAAGCCCGGCCCGGTCTGCTACGGCCGGGGCGGTACGGAGCCGACCGTGACCGACGTCAACCTGATCCTCGGCCGGCTCGATGCCGCGACCTTTCTCGGCGGCGCGTTTACGCTCGATCTCGATGGCGCGCGCCAGGCCTTGCAGGCGAGGATCGCCGGCCCGCTCGGGCTCGATCCCGACCGTGCGGCGTCCGGCATTCTCGCCGTCGTGGTGGCGAAGCTCGCGGGCGCGATAAAACTTTCGCTGTTCGAGCGCGGGCTCGATCCGCGCGATTTCGCGCTGATGTCATTCGGCGGCGCGGGCGGGCTGCATGCGGTCGAGGTCGCTGAGGAACTCGGCATGACCACCGTGATTTTTCCGAAAGACCCCTCGACCTTCTCGGCCCATGGCATCCTGCAATCGGACATCGTGCATGATCTCGCCCGCACCCGCATCGTGCCGCTGAAGTCCGGTTGCGCGCCCGCCGTTCTGGCGCTGGCGCAAGACCTGCTGGCGGAGGGGCAGGCGCTGCTGGCGGCCGACGAACTGCCCGAGGCGCAGCGCGAACTGCAACTGGCGGCCGATCTGCGCTATCGCGGCCAGGCTTTCGAGCTGCTGGTTCCGCTCGATGCGGCTGCGCTGGATGAGCCCGGCATCGGCGCGCTTTGCGACCGCTTCCATGCGCTGCACCGCCAGCGCTTCTCCTTCGACGATCGCCACGAGACCGTCGAACTGGTGACGCTTCGGCTTTCGGCGATCGGCAGGCTCGGCGGTATGGCGCAGACGCGCGCGCCGGAGCCGATCGAGGCCTCCGCACAGCGCCTGCGGCCAGTCCACATGAACGGGCGCTGGGCGGACACGCCGGTCTTCCAGCAGGACGGGTTGGCGGCTGGGGCCAGCTTGAGTGGCCCGGCCGTGATCGAGCAGGCCTATACGACGCTGCTGGTTCCCGGCGGCTGGGGGCTTACCGTCGCGCCCTCGGGCGATCTCGTCGCCAATCGGGAGCAGGCATGATGGCCAAATTCGATCCGGTCTTGCTCGAAATTGTCTCGCATGCGCTGGTCGCGGTCGCCGAGGAAATGTCGATCGCGGTGTGGCGCACCAGCCGCTCGACCACGGTGCGCGAACTGCTTGACTATTCGACTGCCGTTTTCGATGGCGATGGGCGCAACGTCGCGCAGGCCGCGCGGATGCCGGTGCATCTCAACTCGATGGAGCTTTGCCTGCAGGAGATCGTCGCCACCCATCTGCCGCTGGAGCGGTGGGAGGAGGGCGACGTCGTCGTCACCAACGACCCCTATAGCGGCGGCCAGCACCTGCCGGATTTTCTCGCCTTCAGGCCGGTTTTCGTCGCGGGCCGGCGCATCGCGATCACCTGTGTGCTGATCCACCATGTCGATGTCGGCGGCGGCGCGGCCGGCGGCTACAACGCCCATGCGGTGGAGGTTTTTCAGGAGGGGTTCAGGTTGCCGCCCGTGAAAATCGTGCGCGCCGGGCAGATGCAGGACGATCTCTTCGCCACCATGCTGAGCAATGTCCGCGAGCCGGAGACCTTTCGCGGCGATTTTCTGAGTCAGATCGCGGCCCTGCAGGTCGGCGCTCGCGCGATCCACGAGCTGGCCGGGCGCTATGGCGTCGAGACGCTGGCGCAGGTCGGCGCGGCCCTGCTCGACCATTCCGAGCAGTCGATGCGCGCGGCGTTGTCGGCCCTGCCGGATGGCGTCTACGAGGCCGAGGACTTCGTCGATGGCGACGGCATGGATGAGGGCCAGAAGCGCATCGCGGTACGGCTGACGATCGCGGGCGACAGCATCGCGGTCGACTTTGCCGGCACCGCCGCGCAGGCGCGCGGGCCGATCAACGCGACGATGGCAACGACGAAATCGGCCGTCTATTATGCGGTGATCGCGGCGTCGGGCATCGAGACCACGGCCAATGCCGGCTGCTACCGACCGATCACGGTCAGCGCGCCCGAGGGGTCGCTGGTCAATGCGCACTTCCCGGCCCCGGTCTCGATGCGGATGCTGACCGGTCACCGCATCGCGACTGCCGTGCTGAAGGCTTTCGCCGGCGTGGCGCCGGAGCGGATTCCGGCGTCCTATTACGGCGTCACCTTCAACCACGCGGTCAATATCCGCCATGACGACGGTCGCCGGCAGGTCTATTTCGATTCCGAGATCGGCGGCTGGGGCGCGCATCCGCAGGCCGATGGCCCGTCGGGGCTGTCGGCCGGCTTCCACAACCAGCAGAACACGCCGATCGAGATGATCGAGGCGATCTACCCGCTGCGCTTCCTGCGCTATGGCTTCGCGGTCGGTTCGGGCGGGGCGGGGCGCATGCGCGGTGGCCTCGGCCTCGTGCGCGAATGGCGCTTCATCGCCGAACACGGCCTGCTGAATGCCTCATTCGACGCCTTCGCCTCGCGGCCCTATGGGCTCGATGGCGGCGCGCCGGGTCAGGGCGGCAGCCTCAGCGTGATCCGCGACGGCGTCGAGACGGAGCTTGCCGCCAAGACGATCGGCTTTGCGCTCACGGCCGGCGACATCGTCCGCATGGTGACGCCGGGCGGCGGCGGCCATGGCGATCCGCGCTTGCGCGACCCGGCGGCGCATGCAGCGGATCTGGCGGATGGGTATGTCGCGGAGGGGTGACGGCGCTCAGGCCTTGAAGATGGTCGGGCCGGCGAGCCCGTTCCGGGCGCAGACATTGCGGGTGTCGACGATCAGTTTCGCATGGGCCGCGACCAGCGCGTAGTCGACCTCGTCATGATCGGTTGCGATCAGCACGGCATCGTAAACAGCGACGGTCTCGGCCATCAGAGCGACGCTGGCCCGCGCCGTGAGGCCGCCGTGCTTGCGTGAGGGGCGGATCGCCGGGATGTGCGGGTCGTGGAAGTCGGCCCTGGCACCGCGCGCCTCGATCAACTCGATCAGCTTCAGCGCCGGGCTCTCGCGCATGTCCTCGACGTTCTTTTTGTAAGCGAGGCCGAGCACGAGGATTGTTGCACCGCTGAACGGGCGGCCGCGCTCGCGGTCCAGCAGTTCGGCGAGCCGGTCGACGACGCGATGGGGCATCTGCGTGTTGATCTCGCCGGCCAGCTCGATGAAGCGGGTGGCGATGTCGAATTCGCGCGCCTTCCAGGTCAGGTAGAACGGGTCGATCGGGATGCAGTGGCCGCCGAGTCCGGGGCCCGGATAGAACGGCATGTAGCCGAAGGGCTTGGTTTTGGCGGCTTCGATGACCTCCCAGACGTCGATGCCCATCGCGGCGTAGACCTGCTTCAGCTCATTGACGAGCGCGATGTTGACGGCGCGAAAAATGTTCTCGGTCAGCTTCACCGCCTCGGCGGTGGCGGTCGAGGAGACCGGCACCGTGCGCACCACCAGCGCGCCGTAGAGCGCCTCAGTGATGGCGAGTGCGTCCGGGCCGTCGCCGCCGACGACCTTGGGAATGTCGGCGGTGCCGAATTCGCCATTGCCCGGGTCCTCGCGCTCGGGCGAATAGGCAAGGAAGAAATCCGTTCCGCTTTTCAGACCCGTGGCTTCGAGGATCGGCCGCATCAATTCGTCGGTGGTGCCGGGATAGGTGGTCGATTCGAGCACGATGAGCAGGCCCGGCCGCAAGTGGCCGGCAATCGTCTCCGTCGTTTTGCGGACGTAGGACAGGTCCGGCTCGCGGTGGCGCGAGAGGGGCGTCGGCACGCAGATGAGCAGCGCGTCGGGCTCGGCGAGACGCATGAAATCGGCGGTTGCGGCGAAACGGCCCTCGGCCACGCCGGTCACGATCGCATCCATAGGGATATGCTTGATCGCCTCGCGCCCGGCGTTGATCTCGCCGACGCGGCGTTCGTCGATGTCGAAGCCGACGACACGGAAGCCCTTGCGCAGGGCTGCCAGCGCGAGCGGGATGCCGACATAACCGAGCCCGATGACGCCGATGACGGCGGAGCGGTCGCGGATGCGGTCGATGAGGTGCTGAGCGGGTTCTGACGGCATGCTCCGCTCGTCGCCCGAGACGGCCGGGCTGTCAACGCGGCGGAGCGCGGCCGGTGCTTCATCCTCAGCCTGCAACGGGCTGCGGCGGGCGCAACATCGGCGTCAGGACCGGCGACGATCCGAACTGGATGGTTCCCAGGATTTCGAAGCCATATCGCCGATAGAGCGGGATGTTCCGCGGGTTCGACGATTCCAGATAGGCCGCGACGCCGTCGCGGTCACAGTGCGCGAGCGCGTGTTGCATGAGCGCGCCGCCGATCCCCTGGCCTTGCCGCGCCGGATCGACGCCGACCAGCGGCAGATACCAGTGCGGCGTCTCGGGATGATAGCCCGCCATCGCCTCGAACACCGCCTCGACATCGGGGAGGATCGTCGGGTCGGCATGCGTCCGGACGAGGCGATCGAGCATCTCGACATCGGGCTCCTCGCCGGGCGGCAGCCACATGGCCGCGCCGCCGAAGCCGTCGCTCACATAGGCGCTGTCGCTGTCATAGGCCGCGGAGCCAAAGGCGCGGATCAGATCGGGCATCACGGCGAGATAGGTCTGCGGGTCTCTCAGCGACCAGCGCGCCATCGGATCGGAGGCGAAGGCGAGCGTGATGAGTGCGGAGACGGTGCTTTCCTCGTCGCGGGAGGCGGAACGAACGGCAGGGGACGTCATGGCATGGTCCGGACGGTTGCGTTCGACACCATCGCATATGGGGCCATCGACAAAGGTGTGCCATCGATGTGCGCCCGCAAATGTCAGCATGCGAACGAGCGCAGGCAGTCTGGCAGCCGCCCGGCAGGCCGAGGCCGACCCGCTTAATAGATCGTCAGCGCCGGGACGTAGCTGACCAGCAGCAGCACGATCATCGCCACGCCGAAGAAGGGCCAGAGCTCCTTGGTCGTTTCGCCCAGCGTCGTGCGCGCGATCGAGGTCGAGATGAACAAAGTCGTGCCGATCGGCGGTGTGTAGAGCCCGATCCCGAGATTGAGCACCATGATGATGCCGAGCTGGACCGGATCGAGCCCGATCGTCGCCGCCAGCGGCACGAAGATCGGCCCCAGCAGCAGGATCGCCGGAGGCAGGTCGATCGGCATGCCGACGAGCAGCAGGAGCACGTTCATCGCGAGGATGACGAGCAGCGGGTTCGAGATCGTGGCTGAGACCCATTCGGCGAAGCGCTGCGGCACCTGGTCGAAGGTCAGGATCCAGCCGACGATGGCCGAGCCCATGATCACCAGCATGACGACGCCAGTGGCGATGCCGGCCTCGATCATCGAGGTGCGGAAGCGGGCGAAGCTCATGTCGCGGTAGAGCACGAGGCTGAGCACCAGCGCGTAGAGCACCGCCAGCACCGCGATCTCTGTCGGGGTGGCGATGCCGAAGCGCAGGCCGAGCAGGATGATCACCGGCATCAGCAGCGCCGGCATGCTGCGCCAGGCCAGCCGCACCAGTTCGCGCTTGCCGACGGGGTCCTCGGCCGAGACGTAGCCGCGCTTGCGGGCGATGTAGTTGCACAGGAAGATGAAACCGCCCGCCATCATCAGGCCTGGCAGGATGCCGGCGGTGAAGAGGTCGGCGATCGAGACGTTCGAGACGAGAGAATAGAGGATCAGCGGGATCGAGGGCGGGATCAGGATGTCGATGATCGCCGAGGTGGCGTTGTTGGCGGCGCAGAGCGGCGCCGGATAGCCCTGCTTCTTTTGCCAGGGGATCAGCACCGAGCCGAGCGCGCTCGCATTGGCGACCGCGCTGCCGGAGACCCCGCCGAACACGACGGAGGCGACGACCGTGGTCGAGAGCGGCCCGCCGCGCCAGCGCTGCATCGCCTTGGAGGCGAAGGCGAGAAGTTCACTGCCGAGCTGGCCGCCCAGCATCAGCGATCCGGCCAGCATGAAGAAGGGCAAAGCCAGCATCGGGAAGGACTGGGTCTGCTGATACATCTGCTGGGCGATGATGGTCAGCGGCAACTGCCCCTGCCAGGCGAGCGTGACGCCGGCAGCCACGATCAGCGCATGGCCGACGGGAATGGCGAGCAGCATCAGGACGGTGAAGGCGGTGACGAGGATCAGGCTCACGAGATCAGCTCCTCGGGGCCGGGGACCGGCATGGCTTCGGGTCCGATGAGCGCGACGCGGATGGCCAGCGTCAGCGTGGTGACGATGATCAGCACCGTGCCGACGCCCAGCGTGTAGTAGCCGTAGCTCGAGGGCAGCCCGAGCACGGGGGAACGATCGATCGCCATGATCTCGGCGAGGCCGAAAATTTCCCAGCCGAGAACGACGTAGGACACGATGACGATGGCGTGGCCGACCAGCAGCAGGATGCGCGCGCCGCTGCGGCCCAGCATGGCGAGCACGGTCTCGACCGCCATGTGCCCGCCCTTCTGCACGGCGAGCGCGACGCCCGCCATGATGAAGACCGGGAACAGCCGTTCCGGCAGCTCCTGCGCGAAGCGGAAGCCGCCGGAATCGAGTGCGTAGCGGGCGAGCACATTCGCCGTCAGCAAAGCGAGCAGCGCGCCGCCGACCAGAAGCACCACGGCCTCGCAGAAGCGCGCGACCAGCCAGTCGACGCGCTCGCTGAAGCTCAGCAGCGCGGCGCGCGCCCGTTCGCTCACGGCCTCAGACCCGCGCCGTCTTCGACAGGCGATCGACGAAATCGCCGAAGGGCTTGGCCTTCCAGGCATCGACGACCGAAGCGGAGGCCTCGCGGAAGGCGGTCTGGTCGGCCTGGTTGATCTCGACCTTGGGATTGGCCTTGAACTCGCCGGCAAGCCTGGTCTCGGTGTCGAGGAAGAGCTTGCGCTGCAGGTCGCCGGCTTCCTTGGCGGAGGCTTTGATCACGTCGCGGTCGGCCGGCGACAGACGCGCCCAGGTGATCTGCGACATCAGGAAGGGCGAGCACTCCCATTTATGAGCGGACAGCGAGATGTACTTGTTCACCTCGAAAATCTTCGACGAGGAGATGTTGACCAGCGGATTCTCCTGCCCGTCGACGACGCCCTGCTGGAGCGCAATGTAGAGTTCGCCGAAGGAGATCTGCTCCGTGCTCGCGCCCAGCGCCTTGAAGATGTCGATCGTCATCGGGTCGGGCGGGGTGCGGATCTTCAGGCCCTTGAGGTCGGCGGGCTTTACGATCGGCCGCTTGGAATTGGTGATGTGGCGGATGCCGTTGTCCCACCAGCCGAGCGGCACCATGCCAATCTTGGCGAAGCGCTGGTCGAGTTCCGCGCCGATGGGGCCGTCGAGCACCTTGAAGGCTGCGGCCGAGTCGTTGAACAGGAAAGGCAGGCCGAGCGCCGCAAGCTCCGGCAGCAGCGCCGAGGTCGAGCCCTGGCTGTTGACGGTCATATCGACCGCGCCGGTGCGCAGGCTGGTCAGCAGCGACTGCTCGTTGCCGAGCTGTTCCGCCCCGGCGACGCGGACACTGATCCGGCCCTTGGTGCGGTCCTTGACCAGCTCGCCGAACTTGTCGGCGGCGATCCAGCGCGGATTGCCGGCGGCCGCGTTGTGGCCGAGCGTCATGTTGATCGCGGCCTGCGCGTTCGCGCCGCGCGGCAGGCTCAGGATGGCGGGCGCGGCGATCGTGCCGAGCAGGATGTGGCGGCGGTTGATGGTCATGGTCGTTCTCCCTGGGTTGATGCTGCCCGTTGGCCGGGCTGGCTGAGTTTGGTGGCGTCAGGCGTCTTTGTTCCCCGTCATTGCGAGCGCAGCGAAGCAATCCAGGCGTCCGCGCACACGCTGGATTGCTTCGCTGCGCTCGCAATGACGAGCGTGCATCACATCCACCCCTTGATGCTCGTCGTCATCGCGTCGGTGGAGATGCCGTAGCGGTCGTGCAGGGTCGGCAGCGCGCCGGCGTCGAGGAAGGCGTCGGGCAGGGCGATCTGGCGGAAGGCCGGCGGATGGATGCCTGAGCGCATCAGCTCGGCCGCGACCGCCTCGCCGAGTCCCCCGACGATGCTGTGGTTCTCCGCCACGATCACCATGCGACCGGTTTTCGCGCATTCGCGCCGGATCGTCTCGACATCGAGCGGCTTGATCGTTGGGACGTGCAGCACGGCGACGTCGATGCTGTCTGCTTCGAGGCGCTTCGCCGCCTCCAGCGCCCGCATGGTCATCAGGCCCGACGAGACGATCAGCACGTCATTGCCGCCACGGATGATCTTCGCCTTGCCGAGCTCGAAGCTGTAGCCGTACTCGTCGAGCACGAGGGGCACGTTGCCGCGCAACAGCCGCATGTAGACCGGGCCCTTATGCGCCGCGATCGCCGGCACGGCCTGTTCGATCTCATGGGCGTCGCAGGGGTCGACTATGGTCAGGTTGGGCATGCCGCGGAAGATCGCGATGTCCTCGGTCGCCTGATGGCTCGGGCCGTAGCCGGTGGTGAGGCCGGGCAAAGCGCAGACGATCTTGACGTCGAGGTTCTCCTCCGCGATCGCCATGAAAATGAAGTCGTAGGCGCGGCGCGAGGCGAAGACGGCATAGGTCGTCGCAAACGGCGTGAAGCCCTCGCGTGCAAGCCCGGCCGCCGTCGAGATCATGACCTGCTCGGCCATGCCCATCTGGTAGAAACGATCGGGGTAAGCCTTTGCGAAGACGTGAAGATCGGTGTATTTGCTGAGGTCGGCCGTGACGCCGACGATGTCGGGCCGCGTCTTGGCGAGTTCGACCAGCGCATGGCCGAAGGGGGCAGGCTTCGTGCGCTGGTCGGGCCCCGCGATCGAGGCGATCATCGCCGAGGTCTTCAGGCGGACGCCGCCCGCGCCTGCGTTTTCGAGATGCGCCGGGCGCAGGTACTTCGAGCGCCTCATGCCGGCCTCCCTTCGTCGAGGACAGCCAGCGCCCTGGCCCATTCCTCGGGCTCGACGCGCAGGAAGTGGTTGCGCTCGCGCTCTTCGAGGAAGGGCACGCCCTTGGCCATCTTCGTGTCGCAGATGACGATGCGGGGCTTTGCCACCGTGGAATGCCGGGCGGTGTCGAAGGCCGCGACCAGCGCTGCGATGTCGTTGCCGTTCACGCGCTGGACATGCCAGCCGAAGGCCTCGAACTTCGGGACCAGCGGCTCGAAATTCATCACCTGCGTCGAGGGCCCGTCGGCCTGCATGTTGTTGACGTCGACGATGCCGATCAGGTTGTCGAGCCTGTATGAACCCGCCGCCATCGCGGCCTCCCAGGTCGAGCCCTCGTCGAGTTCGCCGTCGGAGAACAGGTTGTAGACGAAACTCTTCGATTGCTTGCGCTTGAGGCCCAGCGCCATGCCGACCGCGATGCCCAGCCCGTGACCGAGCGAGCCACCGGTGATCTCCATGCCCGGCGTATAGGCCGCCATGCCCGACATCGGCAGGCGCGAATCGTCACCGCCATAGGTTTCCAGCTCGTCGTCGGGCAGCACGCCGGCTTCGATCAGCGCCGAATAGAGCGCGATGGCGTAATGGCCGATCGAAAGCAGGAAGCGGTCGCGTCCCTCCCATTCGGGCTCGTGCGGCCGGTACGTGAGGGCGTGGAAATAGGACACCGCCAGCACGTCGGCGACGCCGAGCGCCTGGGCGATGTAGCCCTGGCCCTGGACCTCGCCCATGCGCACGGCATTGCGGCGGATGCGCCAGGCCCGCTCGGCGAGCGAGACATTGGGGATATGACCGGGGGCGTCAGCCATGGATCAGCATGCCCCCGTTCACGTCGATGACCGCGCCGGTGACATATTGCGACAGGTCCGAGGCCAGGAAGAGATAGATGCCGGCGACATCCTCGGCGGTTCCGAGCCGGCCAAGCGGAATGCCCTTGGCGATCTCGACCTTCATCTCCTCGGTCAGCATGCCGCCGGTGATGTCGGTCTGGATCAGGCCGGGCGTGACGCAGTTGACGCGGATGCCGTCAGGCCCGAGTTCGCGCGCCATCGCCTTGGCAAGCCCGAGCACGCCGGCCTTGGCCGCGGAATAATGCGGGCCGCCAAAAATGCCGCCGCCGCGCTGGGCCGAGACCGAGGACATGCAGGCGATGGCGCCGGCCTTGCGGCTGCGAAAATGCGGGATAAAGGCCTGGCTGAGGTTAAGGACGCCGCGCAGGTTGACGTCGAGAATGCGGTCCCAGCTCGCAGCATCGATCTCCATGATCTTCACCGGCTGGGTGATCCCGGCATTGTTGATCAGGATGTCGGCGTGGCCGTATGCGGCGAGCACCGCTTGCGACGCAGCCTCGCAGGAGGCTCGCTCGACGACGTTGCAGGCAACGGCGACATGGCGTTGCCCGGCATGCTCGGTCGGCAGCGACCTTGCCGCTTCTTCCGCAGCCGCACCGTCAAGATCGAGGATCGCGACACTCGCGCCATGCGAGGCAAACAGTCGCGCCGTCGCCAGCCCGATCCCGCGCCGGCTCGCCGCGCCCGAAATGGCCGCGACCTTGCCCTTCAGCAGCATGCTTCTCTCCCGGAGACGTTTTTCGTTGTTGGACGGGAGTGTTTCGCCGGGCGGGCGCTACGACAAGCGGGTTGTTCTCACCAATAGATGAATTCGATTCATCTGCTACGACGACAAGGTTCGGCTTTCACGCGAAACGTCGCCGTCGTCCCGGACGCAGCGAAGCGGAAATCCGGGACTCATTCCGGAACGGTTCAGGAATGGGCCCCGGATCGGCTTGGCTGCGCCGCTTCTCCGGGACGATGGCCAAGGGGCCTGGTCCGGCAGGCAGTACCTGGTCCTGCTTTACACCCCCGCATGAATTCGCTTCACTCAGACAATGCTCAGCCATGTCTCCCTGCCGGCGGTTCGCGCCTTCGAGGCGGCGGCGCGGCGCGGCTCGTTTCGGGCGGCGGCGGCCGAACTCAATCTGTCGCCGAGCGCCGTCAGCCATGCCGTGATGAAACTCGAGAAGGCGCTCGGCGTGGCGCTGTTCGAGCGCAGCGGACGCACGGTCAGCCTGACCATCAATGGCGAGACGCTGATGCATTATGTCCGCAACGCCTTCGAGGAACTGCGGCGTGGGCTCGACTCGATCTCGACGCAGGGGCCGCAACTCCTGCGCGTGCATTGCGCGCCGAGTTTCGCCGCAGCCTGGCTGACGCCGCGGCTGCCGGGTTTCCTCGGGCAGCATCCGGGCATCGAGCTCAGGCTCGCGGCCGGCACCGATTACACCCGCTTCACGGCCGACGATTTCGACGTCGACATCGTCTATGGCCCGGTGCGCGGCGAGGGGCTGGTCGCGTTGCCCCTGCCGGAGGAGACCGTGACGCCGCTCTGCGCGCCCGAGATCGCGGCGACGATCGGGACGCCGGCCGACCTGCTGCGCGCCAGCCTGATCCACAGCGACAACAAGCAGGTGCGCTGGAGCCACTGGTTCGACGTCAACGGCGTCAGCGCGCCAACGCCGCACGGCATCCGCTTCGACCGCAGCTTCCTCGCCATAGCGGCCGCCTGCGACGGCATCGGGATCGCGCTGGAATCGACCCTGCTGGCGCAGCGCGAGATCATGGCCGGCCGGCTCGTCGCGCCGCTGGCGGGCCTGAGCCAGGATGTGCGTTACGTCGGCCACCATCTGGTGTATCCGAGCGCGCATCGGCAAAGGCGCATCGTGCGCCTGTTCGTCGACTGGCTGATGGCGCAATCGGGCTCGTGAGCGATGTGAACAACGGCAGCGCGACAACTCACGGCCCTCATCCTGAGGAGGCCGCGCCAGCGGCCGTCTCGAAGGATGCTCCAGATGTTTCCGGAGCGAGCTGGAGCATCCTTCGAGACGCCGCGCACGCGGCTCCTCAGGATGAGGGTTGAGGTGGGGGGCGTTCTCAATTCTGCCTTCGCGCGTGCGTTCGACTGGTTGCGCCGGACACTGGAACTCCTCGGCGCTGCGATCCTCGCCGCGCTCTTTCTCGTGGTCATGGCGGCGGTGCTGCGGCGCTATGTGCTGGGTGGCGGCCTGGTCTGGTCGGACGAGCTGGCGGTCTGGCTGAACGTCGCGCTGGTCGCGGTCGGGATGCCGCTGGCGGCCACGAGCGCGCTGGCGATGCGGCTCGATGTGATCGTGCGATGGCTGCCGGCGCGCGGGCAGGCGGTCGCCTCGGTTCTGGCGGATGCGGTCGCGGTGCATGGCGCGCTCGTGCTGGCGATCGGCGGGGCAGGGGTGGCGCAGCTCGTCGGCGGCGTCTCGACGGTGCTCGGACTGCCGGAGAGCCTGCGCTTTGGCGCCTTCGCGGTCGGCGGCGCGCTCACGGTGCTGGTCGTGCTCTGGCGCGCTGCGCTGGATCGCTCGGCGGTGTCTGCCCTGGCGTCGCTCGTCCTCGGGGCAGGCTTCTATCTCGCAGCCCAGAGCGCGACCGGCCTGTTCGTTTCGACGCCGAGCCTGGTCGCGGCGCTCTTCGCCGGGCTCGGCCTGATCCTCGGCGCGCCCTTGCCCTTCGCGCTGCTGGCGGGCGTTTCGCTGACTGGGGCGTTTGGCGGTCTGCTGCCTGAGCCTGCGATCGTGCAGAACACCGTCTCGGGCGTGAGCAAGTTCCTGCTGCTGGCGATCCCGTTCTTCCTGCTGGCGGGCGAATTGCTGACTGCGGGCGGGCTGGCCGAGCGGCTGGTGCGCTTCGCAGCCTCCCTGGTCGGGCATCTGCGGGCCGGCCTTGCGCAGACGGCGCTGGTCACGAGCGTGCTGTTCTCGGGCGCGTCTGGCTCCTCGGTCGCCAACGCCGCTTTCGGGGCCAAGGTGATGGCCCCGACGCTGGTCGCGCGCGGCTATCCGCCGGCGAATGCGGCGGCGATCGTGGCCGGCGTCTCGATGCTCGACAACATCATCCCGCCCTCGATCGCCTTCCTGATCCTGGCGAGCGCGACCAACCTCTCGGTCGGCTCGCTGCTCGTCGGCGGCTTCATCGCCGGCGGCGTGCTGGCGCTGGCTCTGGGCGTCGGCATCCATCTCAGCGTGCGCGAGGTTGCGGCCCAGCCGAAGGCGAGCGGGAAGGAGCGGACAAGAAGCTTTGTCGGCGCGTTGCCGGCGATCGGGCTCGGCGTCGTGGTCGTCGTCGGAATCCGTTTCGGCGTCGTCACCACGACTGAAGCCTCGGCGCTGGCCGTCGCCTATGCGCTCGTGGTCTGCCTCGCGCTGCGCAGCCTGAATCCCGGAACGGTCTTCGCGGCGCTGCGTAAATCCGCGACGGAAGCCGCCGCCGTCGGGCTTTTGATCGGCGCGTCCGCCCCCTTCGCCTTCCTGCTCGCGCTCGATCGCGTCTCGGACCAGATGGCGGGACTGGTCACCGCGCTGGGCGGCGGGCCCTATGCCGTGATGCTGCTGGCGAACCTCGTGCTGCTGGTCGCAGGGCTGTTCCTCGATATCGGGGCGGCGATTCTTCTTCTGGCGCCGCTGCTGCTGCCGGTGGCGATCGCGGCGGGGCTCGATCCGATCCAGTTCGGCGTCATCCTCGTGGTCAATCTGATGATCCACGGGCTGACGCCGCCGCTCGGGATCCTCGTCTATGTGGTCAGCGGCATCACCCGCGTGCCCGCCGCCCATGTGTTTCGCGCAGTGCTGCCCCTGCTGGCGAGCCTGCTCTGCGCGCTCGCTTTGCTTTGCCTCGCGGCCGCTGCCTGGCCTAGTCTGCCGGCGTCGTTCAAGGAGCTGTTCTGAGATGTCGCCGAGCCGCCGTGAGATCGCCGCCGGGCTTCTGGCCGCGCCCGCCATCCTGTCCGCCCGTTCCGTGCAGGCCGCCGGCCGGCCGGTGACGGTCGCCTCGCTGTTCGGCGAGGACAAGCCCGAGACGAAGATCTGGCGGCGCATCGCCGAGACGCTGGCGCGCACCGCGCCGGGCCGCTTCGACCTGCGCATCGTCGGCAACGCCGCGCTGGGCGGCGAGAAGGAGGTGGCGGAGGGCGTCAGGCTCGGCTCGGTGCAGGCCTCGCTCTCGACCGTCTCGGCCCTGTCGGGCTGGGTTCCCGACAGCCAGATCCTCGATCTGCCCTTCCTGTTCAAGGATCGCGGCCACCTCAGGCGCGTCCTGGCTGGTCCTCTGGGGGCCGAACTCAGGGGCAAGTTCGAGGCGCAGAACTTCGTCGTGCTCGGCTTCATCAACTATGGCGCGCGCCATCTGCTCGCCAAGGAAGCGATCACCACGCCGGAGGGCGTGAAAGGCAAGCGCATCCGGGTGATCCAGAGCCCGCTTCACACCGAACTCTGGTCGGGGCTGGGGGCGTATCCCACACCGATCCCGATCCCCGAGACCTATAACGCGCTCAAGACCGGCGTGGTCGACTGCATGGACCTGACCAAATCGGCCTATGTCGGCTTCAAGCTGCACGAGGTCGTGCCGTATCTCGTCGAGACCGGACATATCTGGGCGTCGGGCGTGATCTATGTCGCAGCGCCGTTCTGGAAGAGCCTCTCCGCCGACGACAGGGCCGCGCTCGCCACGGCTGCGGCCGAGGGCGTCGGCTATTTCGATGATCTGATCGTCGCCGACGAGGACGCCTCGATGGCCCGCGCCAAGGCTGAAGGCGGCAAGGTCGTCCAGCCGGAGGATCGTTCGGCCTGGGAAGCCGGCGCGCGGAAAGTCTGGGCGTCGTTTGCGCCAAAACTCGGCGGGATCGAGAAGATAGAGGCTGCGGCCAGCGCCTGACGCCGGTCCGCCGTCGTCCCCCATACCGATCGGACCACCGCTCCATGATCCTTGACGAACGCACCTACGCCATCAAGCCGGCCCATGTCCGCGATTATCTCGACCTCTATGTCCGCGAGGGCATGGCGCTGCAGGTGTCGCATCTGGGCGAGCTGATCGGCTGGTTCACCACCGATAGCGGCGTCGTCAACGAGGTCGTGCATATGTGGCGCTTTGCGGATGCCGGCGACCGAGAGCGCCGCCGCGCCGCGATGGAAGCCGACCCGCTCTGGCAGGCGTTTCGCGCCAAGGCCGCGCCCTATGTGCTGGAAATGCGCAGCCGTATCCTGCGACCTACGGCCTTTTCGCCGATGCGCTAGCTTTCATTCTCCCTGCGGCGGGACTATCGGCTGCCGCCGAAACGCGGCACCTTCGCGCCGCGCTCCCGTTCAGCCTTCCCTCCGGACCAGCCCATGACCGTCACCGATATCGCGACGCGGACCTACAATCATGGCTGGCGGCTGGACCCGATCATCCGCAGCCTGCTCGACACCGATTTCTACAAGCTGCTGATGCTTCAGATGATCCGGGCCTTCCACCCGGAGGTGCAGGTCACCTTCTCGCTCATCAACCGCTCGAAGCATATCCGGCTGGCCGACATCGTCGACGAGGCGGAGTTGCGCGCGCAACTCGACCACGCTCGCGAGGTCCGCTTTTCCAAGAAGGAGCTGATCTGGCTGGCGGGCAACTCGTTTTACGGCAAGACGCAGATGTTCTCGCCGGACTTCATCGCCTGGCTCGCCGATTTCCGCTTGCCCGAATACGAACTCCGCAAGGTCGATGGACAATATGAACTGACCTTCGAGGGGCCCTGGACCCACACGACAATGTGGGAGGTGCCGGCGCTCGCCATCATCAACGAATTGCGCGCCCGCCGCGTCATGGTCGGCCAGAAGCGCTTTTCGCTCGACGTGCTCTATGCGCGCGGCAAAGCCAAGATGTGGGACAAGGTCGACCGGCTGCAGAAGCTGCCGGGCCTGCGCCTGTCGGATTTCGGCACGCGCCGGCGGCACGGCTTCCTCTGGCAGCGCTGGTGCGTCGAGGCGCTGAAGGAGGGGCTGGGATCGGCCTTTACGGGCTCGTCCAACGTGCTGCTGGCGATGGACGCCGATCTGGAGGCGATCGGCACCAACGCGCATGAACTGCCGATGGTGCTGGCGGCGCTGGCCGAAAGCGACGAGGACCTGTTGCACGCGCCCTATCGCGTGCTCGACGAGTGGCGTCAGGTCTATGGCGGCAACCTGCTGATCGCGCTGCCCGATGCCTTCGGCACCACGAGTTTTTTGCGTCACGCGCCGGACTGGGTCGCCGACTGGACCGGGTTTCGCCCCGACTCGGCCCCGCCGATCCAGGCGGGCGAGGAGATTATCGCGTGGTGGCAGGCCAAGGGCCGCGACCCGCGCGAAAAGCTGCTGGTTTTCTCCGATGGGCTCGACGTCTCGGCGATCGAGCGGGTGCATCGGCATTTCGACGGCAAGGTCCGGATGGCCTTCGGCTGGGGCACCGACCTGACCAACGACCTCGTCGGCTGCTCGCCCGACGGCTCGCGCGATCTCGACCCCATGTCGCTGGTCTGCAAGGTGACGAAGGCGAATGGCCGGCCGGCGGTGAAGCTCTCGGACAATCCCGAGAAGGTCTCGGGCGCAGCGGAAACGGTGGCGCGGTATCGGCGGGTGTTCGGGGCACGGTAGTCGGCCCGGACGGGGCGCTGACGCTTGGTCACGCAAGCGTGATCGCCAGCGCCGCTCCTTTGATTTGCTCCAGATCAAAACTGGCCGCCTCATCTTTCTCCGCGACACCGCTGGGGATCACAACAATGAATAAGCAGAACCGCCATCTTGCACTCGCCGCCGCATTTGCCGCCACATGCGCCATGGCCGGCAGCGCGACCGCCCAGACGCCCGAGATCGTCGAGACCATGCGCACATTGTCGGGCAAGCAGAAGGCGCGGCCGAGCGGAGCCAAGGGCCAGTGCTTCACCGGCAGCTTCGCGCCGACGGCCGAGGCGAAAGCCATGTCGAAGTCGGCGGTCTTCGCCAAGACCTCGACCGTGGTGGCGCGGTTTTCCGTCGGCGGCGGCAATCCCAAGGTGATGGACGCCAACAAGGCGGTGAACCGCGGCTTCTCCTTCCGGATCGATCCGGGCGGGGCGGGCCAGACCGAATTCGTCATGGTCAATGCGCCGATCAATTTCGTGAAGTCGCCCGCGCAGATGCTCGAATTCCTCAAAGTGCGTTTGCCGGGCGCCGACGGCAAGCCGCAGGCCGACAAGATCAAGGCCTTCACCGACGCCAATCCCGAGACGACCGGGCAGGGGCGTTATCTCGCGAGCAAGCCGGTCGTCGGCTCATGGGTCGGCGTGAACTACTGGGGCATCCATCCCTACACCGTCACCAACGCCTCGGGGGCCAAGCAGCTCATCAAGTTCAAGATGGTCCCGGTCGGCGGCGAGGTCGGGCTGACCGAGGACGAGGCCAAGGCCAAGCCCGCCGATTTCCTGCTCGACGAACTCAAGGGGCGGCTCGAGACCAAAAAGCCGGCAGGCTTCGACATGGTCGCGATCATGGGCAAGGCCGGCGACGAGAAGACCAACGCCACGCAGATGTGGGAGGGCGAGGATGCGCGCCCGACCGTCAAGCTCGGCACGCTCACCATCGCCGCGCTCGAGAAGAACGAGACCTGCGACAACGCGATCTTCGATCCGACCACGCTGGCCGATGGCCTTGCCGGACCCGATGACGAATTGTTCCTCCAGCGTCAGCCGGCCTACGCCATCTCGATCGGCGAGCGGCTCTGATACGGCAAAGCGCGCGGGGCGATGCGTCCCGCGCGCGCATCCTTGCATTCACGGCCAAAACCCCCTAATGCGACCGCGCTTTGAAGGCCTCCCGAGGGCCGTTCGCAGGAAACAGGTGTCATGGCCAAAGAGAAATTCGCGCGCACGAAGCCGCATTGCAACATTGGAACGATTGGTCACGTTGACCATGGCAAGACGT
>JAIETL010000067.1 GCA_019745195.1 Beijerinckiaceae bacterium | reverse complement strand
CCTCCGAATCGCGTTGATCTGGAAGCCAATCAATCAGAGGCGGCAGTTCATCGAACCTGTCGGATCTGACAGGGTGGATTCTCTCTAAGGTTGTGCCGCGCAATCGCCACATCTTCGCGGCAAAGGCCGTTTGCATCGATCGCAAGAGGATTATCAGGCGCGTGAAGCAAGGCGCCGCATGCAAGGGTGCCCAAATGAAATCAGTAGAAATGGCCTATCAGGAGCTCGTCGATGGTCTGCATTCGTCGTCGGCGGAAGCGGAGTTCGGGCGCGTCGGCCAGCGCGTCGCCGAGAGCATGGGGTTCCGGTATTTTGCCTATCTCGGCTTCGGCGAAGCCGATCCGGTTTTGATCTCGTCCTATCCCAAACGATGGAGCGAGCATTATTTTGCGGAAGGCTATCAGAACGTCGATCCCGTAGTCGCCTTTGCCCGAGGCGGGCGCTCCACGCTGCAGTGGACCCGGGAAGTCGCACGTCAGTTTCCGCTGCGAGCCCAGAAGCGTCTCTTTGACGACGCCGACGAGTTTGGCATCCGCCACGGCGTCTCGGTGGCAATAGCCGGCGGCTTCAATCGGTTCGCCGCCTTCACCCTCGCGGTCGACGAGGTCAGTTCAGCACATGGGAGGATGGTCACCGAAGCGAACGACATCGTCCAGTTGATCGGGCTGACATTCCACGCCCACGCCAATGCGAAATTGGGGCTGCGGTCTCCGCCCAACGACGCTGTGCCATTGACCCAGCGCGAGCGGGAATGCCTGACATGGGCTGCTCGGGGGAAATCAATGGAGGCGACCGCCATGATCATGGGGATCACGCCGCGGGCGGTGAAGTTTCATCTCGATAATGCGCGGGCGAGCCTCGGCGCTGATACGCTGCCGCAGGCGGTGGCGATCGCGCTTCGACAGCGGATCATTTCGTGACGCTGGGTCTGCCCGAAGATTGCTGAAGGCGGGTTCTCTCGGTGTCGCGACATGCGGCGGATATGGACAACCTGCGGCGGAAGATATACATCGTTCCGAGTATATCAGGAGCAAGCCATGCAAGTCGCTCGTTGGGGAAATAGTTTGGCCGTGCGTCTGCCATCGGCCGTCGTCGAAGCGCTTGATCTCAAGGAGGGCGATGAGATCGCGATCCAGATCGCGGGCGAACGCGCGTTTGACGTGGAACGTGATCGAAGCCGCGAGCGAGCACTGGAGCGCATTCGCCTGTTGCGCAAAACGCTGCCGCCTGGGTGGCACTTCGATCGCGATGAGGCAAATGCCCGGTGACGCCGCCGCGCGAGTTCGTCGATACCAACGTGCTGATTTACGCCTTCGCGGACGATCCTCGATCCGCAGCGGCGGAAGCGCTCTTGTCGAATGGTTGCGCAACCAGCGTGCAGGCCCTCAACGAATTCGCCAATGTCGGTCGGCGGAAACTCTCGATGAAATGGCACGAGGTGCGAGAGGCGCTCGACGCTATCAGAATTTTGTCTAAGCCAATCGCCGCGCTTGATCTTGAGACGCACCTTTCTGGCGTTAAGCTTGCGGAACGATATCGGCTGTCGGTTTATGACGCGATGATGCTGGCGGCGGCACTTCGGCTCGATTGCGTCACCTTCTGGTCCGAAGACATGCAGGATGGCCTCGTCGTCGATGGGCGCCTGACGATCCGAAATCCCTTTGCTGCCGGGTCGCTCCCTCCGCTACCGGTAGCATAACCCCGGCCAACGGAGCGAGTTGCCGGCCGGCAACTTTGCAGGGCGAGGCTAAATGAGCGTTAACCACTCATTAACCCTTAAACGCTTGCCAGACTCAGGGAATCGGGTGATCTTGTCACGGCAATCGGTGCCATGCGCGCCCCTTTCCGTGTTTACGCGAGACTCCCGTGGAACCCGCCGTTAATCTTGCCCAGCCAAAGAAGGCGATCCACGAGCTGGTCGGCGCACATGCGCGAGAACTGTCGTCAAAATTGCAAGCCCACAGGCTCCAGCTGTTTCCGCCGGAAGCCCGTAAGACGCTTCGGCGATTTTCGTCAATCGAAGCCGCGAAGCTGATTGGCATAAACGACGGCTACCTGCGGCGACTTTCTCTCGAAGGCAAGGGCCCGCAGGTCGATGTCGGCCGGCAAGGGCGGCGGTCATACACGGTCGAGGATATCCAGGCGCTGAGGGAATTTCTCGATATCGGCAGCAAGGCAGATCGACGATACGTTCCGCGCCGTGACCGCAACGAGCATCTCCAGGTCATCACCGTTGTCAATTTCAAGGGTGGCAGCGGCAAGACGACGACTGCAGCGCATTTGGCCCAATATCATGCGCTGCGCGGCTACCGCGTCTTGGCGATCGATCTCGACCCCCAGGCGAGCCTGTCGGCGCTTCACGGCTTCCAGCCAGAGTTCGACGTCGGCGACAATCAGACGCTCTACGGCGCAATCCGTTATGACGATCAACGCCGCGACCTAAAAGAGATCATCAGGAAGACGTACTTCGCCAATCTCGATCTGGTGCCGGGCAATCTTGAGCTCATGGAGTTCGAACACGAAACTCCGAAAGCTCTGATGGGTCAGAAGCAGATGGAGATGATGTTCTTCACCCGGATGGATGCGGCGCTGGCATCGGTTGCCGACGACTACGACATCGTAGTTGTCGACTGCCCTCCCCAACTCGGCTTTCTGACCCTGTCAGCCTTGTGTTGCGCTACGGCGGTTCTCGTTACGGTTCACCCTCAGATGCTGGACGTCATGTCGATGTGCCAGTTTCTAATCATGACCTCCGATCTGCTCGGCGTTGTCGCCAATGCCGGCGGCAACATGGGATATGATTGGATGCGCTATCTCATCACGCGATATGAGCCCGGGGACGGTCCTCAGAACCAGATGATGTCCTTCATGCGCTCCATGTTCGGAGAACATGTTCTGAATTACCCGATGCTCAAGAGCACGGCCATTTCGGATGCCGGAATCACCAAACAAACGCTCTACGAGGTCAGCCGCGATCAGTTCACTCGATCGACATATGATCGAGCGCTCGAGGCATTGGACAACGTTAATGGTGAGATTGAACAACTTATCCTCTCGGCCTGGGGGCGAGGCTGATGGCTCGCAAGAACCTCCTGGCCGGACTGCTCGATGAAAAGTTGCCGGCCGGCAACTCCGCAGGCGCGCATCAGCCTACGTGTCCGATACAGCCGATCCAAGGCCTGCAGTCGAGCGCATTTGGGCCGCGAGGTGGCGCTATCGGCGCGGTGACGCGTTCGATTGAGCAGATGAAGGCGCACGCGGTGCTCGATCTAGCCGCCGAGATAATCGACGCGTCTCTGATCGCGGATCGTCTGGCGGACGCAAGCGATGACCATCATCTCTTAGTCGCATCCATCCGGGAGCATGGTCAGCAGGTACCCATCCTGGTTCGCCCTCATCCGAGCCACGAGGGGCGCTATCAGATCGCCTATGGCCGGCGGCGGTTGAGAGCTTTGAAGGAGCTCGGGCGGACTGTTCGCGCGATAGTCAAACCTCTGTCGGACGAGCAGCTGGTCGTTGCGCAAGGACAAGAAAACAGCGCCCGGACGGATCTTTCGTTCATCGAAAAAGCTCTCTTCGCAGCTCGCCTGGAAGAGAGCGGTTTCACTCGCGATACGATCATGTCTGCTTTGTCGGTCGACAAGTCGGGGTTGTCCCGTCTCATCTCCTCAGCCGTCAAAATCCCCTCCGACATCATCGAAGCCATCGGGCCTGCGCCGAAGGCGGGGCGCGATCGTTGGATTGAGTTGTCGACACGGCTCGACGGTGCGGCTCCCCTCGAAAGGGCGCGTAAGGCGGCAGGCGGAGCACACTTCTCGGCGCTGAGTTCCGATGAGCGCTTCGGCAAGATCTTCGAGGCTGTAGCGCCGAAGAAGCCCAAGACCCAGCGGCCAACAATTTGGAAATCCGAAGACGGCCTTCGAGTTGCGAGCATCCGTGATGACGCAAAAGCAGTGACCGTTACAATCGACAAGACGGTAGCTGCCGATTTCGGCGCTTATCTCGTCGAGACGATTCCTGAGATCTACGCGGCCTTCAAGCGCCGTGCAGATGCCTGAACTGCGTAACTGACCATCAAAAGGAGCGTTTGAAGCAAAGAAAAAGGCCCCCGAAACGGAGTTCCGGAAGCCCTTCTCATACCTGGCAGTCTGAGAATCGCACTTCCACGAATCACCGTCAAGAGTCTCTAGTGAGATTCAGCGCCGTTTCGGCGAGCCGATTTCCTTTGCCCTAAACGAGGCAAGGATCATGGAACCACGACTCTCGACGACGCCTTTTGGGCGGCGGTCGCTGACGCTTGCCCATGTAGCAAGCCAGGCGAGCGCGAAAACGCGGCCGCCCCAGAAAGCGGTCCACAAATGGAATATCTTCCGAGCGATCTGCACGGCAAAAAACGCGCTCGGGGTGCCCGAGCGCGCGCTTGCCGTTCTAGACGCTCTGCTGTCGTTCCATCCGGAAACCGTCCTCACGGGCGAGGGGTTGATCGTCTTCCCCTCGAACCACCAGCTAGGGCTGCGGGCGCACGGCATGCCAATGGCGACGCTCAGGCGTCATCTGGCGGCTCTGGTCGACGCAGGGCTGATCGTCAGGCGCGACAGCCCCAATGGCAAGCGCTACGCCCGCAAGGGCAGGGGAGGGGAGATCGAGTTTGCGTTCGGCTTCGACCTGGCCCCGCTCGTGGTGCGGGCGGAAGAATTCGAAGCGCTGGCGGACGAGGTCGAGGCGGAAGCACGGGCTTTGCGCTTGGTCAAAGAGCGCATCACGATCTGCCGGCGCGACATCGCCAAGATGATCGCGACGGGTCTCGAGGAGAGCGTCCCCACACAGGAAGCTGGGCACGGGCCGGCAGGCTGGGCTGAGATCCATGAAGTCTACCGAGGCATCATGGCGCGGGTTCCGCGCAGTCCGACGCGCCTGGCCTTGGAGCCGATCGCCGAGGAACTCTCCCTGCTTGCCGACGAGATCCTCAACCTGCTGGAAACTCATATTAAAACTCAAAATATGAGCGGCAATGAGTCTCAGATTGAGCGTCACATACAGAATTCAAAACCAGACTCCCTTCCTGATCTTGAACCTAGCTTTCCAGAAAGCAGGGGCGATGGTTTGGAGATCCTACCGGAACCGAAGCGGATGCCGGAGGGGACGTTCCCACTGGGGATGGTTTTAGACGCCTGTCCTGACCTGATCGACTATTCCAGGGGCGGGATCGCGAACTGGCGAGACTTCCTGGCAACGGCCGCGGTGGTGCGACCGATGTTGGGCATCAGCCCGAGCGCCTGGAACGAGGCGACGGGCATCATGGGTGAGGTTCAGGCTTCGATCGTCGTGGCGGCTATCCTGCAGCGCGGTGAGGCGATTAGCAGCGCTGGTGGCTATCTGCGGGGACTCACGCGAAGGGCCGAGGCCGGCGAATTCTCGCTCGGCCCGATGCTGATGGCGCTGATCGGCAGCCGCAAGCGCGACAAAAAGCGAGCGTGACGGCATGGGTCAGGCTGTTCGGCCTTGCGTGCTGGCGGGCTGGCCTCGCTTGGAGAGGGGGTCACGCTGAAGGGCGTGTTTCGGGAACGGACCTCGGTTCGTTCGGCGAGGAGGTCGATAGTATCGTTTCAATCGTGCTTTGGGCGTTTTTGAGGAACAGGCTTGGGCGGAATTGCTGCTGCAGCCTCGCGCGCTTCCGTCTCCTTCTGCAGGCGCAATTCTCTCAGCCGGGCCGTATTGGCGTCTCTGGTCTGGGCTATCGTATCGCTTTCGGACAGGATGCGATCGCGCACCATCGATTGCGTCTGGGTCCTGAGAAACGCGTTATCGGCATCGATACGCTGCTTCGACTTTTCATTCATTCGGGAGCCTTCGAGATATTGCAGTGATCGCGCGCCGCGAGTGAGGCGGCCAGCGCGACGAGGATAGACTGTTTCACAGCCTGCCGTCCCGCTGCTTTGGTGAGAATGACGCTGACCTGGCTGCGAGAGGTAGCCTGGGCGTCTCGCACGAAAACCTTCGGGGATGTCGCCGAAACCGCTTGCCCTGGAGAAAGCGTCGCAAGCTCGGCGCCGATATTGGCGATCTATCACCGGTCTGAATCAATGCGGGCTGATCGATTCAAGCTTTGCGTTGGACCGATGCTGCTACGGTGCGCGAGATGTCGTGCATGGATGTCGCGCGCGAGACCACCCCGGGCAAACTGCAGATGCTGGTGCTGGAGCGCCGCGACGGGGGCTGCGATATGGCTCGCTTCTATGTGCTGGCGATCGAACCGACGCTGTTTGGCGACACAGCCTTGATCCGCGAATGGGGACGCATCGGGGCCAATGGCCGGCGCCGCCTCGATCTTCACGCCGATCAAGCCGCCGCCGCAGAATCCCTCGACGTCTGGCTGACGCGTAAGGTGGCGCGCGGCTATCGGCTTCGCTGACCGCGGCCTGTGCGGACGGGGAGGGCGGGAAACTGCGATCCGACGCAGCCGCGCGAATGCTTGCTCTCTGGCTAGTTTCAGGTATTCGGAGCGCGCGTTCCCCTGAACCAGCGAGATTTTCAATGACCAAGAACGAACTCATTGCAGCGGTCGCCGAAGCCACCGGCAAGAGCAAGGCTGATGTTGGCGCTGTCCTGGCGTCCCTTGCCGAGGTCGCATCGAAGACCCTGAAGGAGGGCGGCGACGTCACCCTTGGCGGCATTGGCAAGCTCGCGGTCGCCAAGCGCGATGCGCGCCAGGCGCGCAATCCTTCGACCGGCGCGATGATCGACGTGCCCGCAAAGACCGTCGTCAAGTTCAAGGTTGCCAAGGATCTGGCCGATACCGTCGCCTGATTTGATTTCGATACAGTTGAGTTGCAGGACCAGGCGCGATCATCGCTCCGGTTCTGCACCGCTATCGCGTCGCAAAAGCCCAATCTAGGTATACATTGCTCGACGTCATCGATATATCGGCGGTTGAGCAAATATCCCAGAACACCTCGGCGGTCTTGGAGATGAGAATGTCCGAAATCGAAAACAATACCGAGCTTCTTGAGCTGACAACGTCGATTGTTTCAGCCTACGTCTCGAACAACAACGTTCAGCCGGCCGACCTCGTCGGCTTGATCGCGAGCACCTATTCTGCGCTTGCGGGGCTTGGCTCGGAGGCAGCCCCTGCTCCTGCTGCCGCTCTGATCCCAGCCGTCCCGATTCGAAAGTCGGTCACACCAGATGCGATCATCTGCCTGGAAGACGGCAAGAAGTTCAAATCCCTGAAGCGTCATCTCAACACCGCCTATGGCCTGACGCCTGACCAGTATCGCGTAAAGTGGGGCCTGCCTGCGGACTACCCGATGGTCGCTCCCGCCTATGCCGAAGCGCGCTCCGCGCTCGCCAAGTCGATGGGGCTGGGGCGCAAGGCTGCGGTCAGCTCCGCGCGCAAGGCGGCATCTCCCGCGAAAACGACCCGCGCCAAAGCGTCGGCGTGATCCGCTCGGCAAGATCGTGGGCCGGGCAGGGGCTCTAGCACTCAATTTCCAGCCTGTTCACCGCCGCTGATGCCAAGCTTGCGAAAGATTGGGGGCTTCAGATCGCCAGCCTTGCAGCCTTTCCGAGTGCCTGATCGGCGTCGTTATAGTACCGTGATGCCTGCTGAACCGACCGGTGCTGCGACTGCCGCATGGCGGCGGGCAGGGCGATGCCGTTGCGGGCTGCCTCGGTGAGATAGCCTGACCTGAGGCCGTGCGCGGAAAACTCCACCGGATCGAGACCGGCCATGGTGCAGCGACGCTTCAGGATGAGATTGACGGCCTGGGGCGTCAGCGCCCGGTCGTCGATCGCCTCCCAGCGGTCGATCGCCCGAAACACCGCCCCCCTCCTGATGTTGGCCCGCTCGATCCACTCGCGCAGCGCCGCGACCGGTGCGCCTATCAGTAGCACGCGGGCATCGTCGTCCGATTGTGTCGTCTTGGTTCGACCAAGCGCGATCGCCATGCAGGGCAGGCGTGGCGAGTTTGGATCATCGGGATCAAGCGGGACATCGCCTTCCTCGCTCAACTGCTCGAGCCGCAGCCGCGCCACCTCGCTGCGCCGGCGCCCACCCGAGGCGAATGCGACGAGCAGGATGGCGAGATCGCGGGTGTCGGCGAGACGGTCGGTCTGGCAGGTCGCGATCAGCCGGTCGAGGATGTCGCGCGTCACTGCGCGCTTACTCTTGCGCCGGCGCGGTTTTGCGCTGGCCCTGACCCCCAGGCGCATGCTCGTGCGGATCGCCGGCGTGCCGAGCGGGCTCTCGAACCCCTTCCAGCGATGCAGCGTCGCCCAGTGAGCCAAGCGCCGTTTGACGGTGGAACTCGCATGGGGCCCGTCAGAACGCAGATGGTCACCGGCGCGCAGTGAAGCTTCGACATCGGCTGGCATGCCGTGGGCGGCGTCTTCCGCGCGTTTCGCCGGATCCCAGAGGTGATGTGCGACAAATTTCAGTGCCAGGGCTTCCGGCGCGGGCCAGGGCAGGGGTGAGCCCGTCGCTGCGCTTGACCAGGCCTCGAGATAGGCCAGGTCGGAGGCGAGCGCGCGCAGCGAGTTCTCACCCATGCCCTCTTTGGCCAGGTGCCGAAGCGTCGCGATGTCGTCGTCGGTCAGGATGGTGGCGAGCTTGTCGCGGCGCTCCATCGGGAGGATGCCCGCGAGCGCATCGAGCTGCAGGGCGCGGCGGGTTTCGGCCTCGGCGGATAGCAGGGAGGTCGATGTCATGGGCGCTCCTACTGTGGCTGACGCGGGCCGATTTCGTCGACCGGAAGCCCGGCTGACGTCGTCGGCGGACTTTTGGAGCGCCAGAATCGCCGATTTCCAAGCCTATGTCCATCACTATCGATAATAGGTACTTATCGATAGTGATATGTGCGCGCTGGCGGGTGTCGGTGTGAAACAAGCGAATTGCTATTTTGATTGGGTAAGATAAATCTGTTGGTGTGAATTCAATTCGCTATGACATTTCACGCACCAAGCGCCAGATGCTGGTTTCGGACTGCGCCGCAGCCTCCGAGGCCGCGGCGATCGTGCTCGCGCGTTACGACGAGCGTTTGCTCAGGTCCGAGCCCGACCTGGCCAAGGGGGCGCGCCAGCGCGGCCACGCTTTTGAGGCCCAGGCCCTAATCGGTCTCGCTGGCGGCCTCTGCCCGCTCGAAGACCTCGTGCTCCACGACGCCGGCATGGATGTGCGCAGCCCGACCCGCGAGATCGCACGCGCCGCCGCCATGCTCGACGAACGCCGGCGCCTGGCACGGCGCGATCCTGCGGAGATCTTGAACCCGATTGCGCTGCGGCAGCGCCTCGGCATCGAGGGATCTCCGGAGCCAGATCGACCGGACGGGGTGATGACTTCGGTGCCCGCGAGACAGGTCGCGGCACCCTGGGACCGGATCGGGCTGGGCGACGATGATGAGGACCAGGTGGGCGAGGATGACCTGGACCTGGAGGACGAGCATGATCACGCCGACCCGGCCTTCGCCGAAATCGACGCATTGCTTGTGCGCACGCGAAAAAAGCTCGACGCCTGGAACGATCTGACCTCCGACGAAGGCCGCAAGAATCTGACCCTGCGCGATCCCGGCTACGAGGCCGCCGGGCGCCTTGAGGGTTGGCTCCAAATTCTGGAGGAGGGCAGGGGGCTGCCGGCGACCCTCGCGGCCGCGCTGGCGCTCGATGCCTGGCTTTGGCTCGAGCCGTCGGAACGGGCGGGCGAACTCGGGTTTGCGCTCGCGGCGACCCAGTTGCGGCAGCGCGGGGTGGCGGCGGCGCATTTGCCGGTGCTTGGGCTCGGGTTGAGGCGGGGGAGGTTTCGGTGGAGCCCGCATCAGGAGATTACCATCCGGGTCGCGGGGTTGCTCGGTGCTTTTGGCGAAGCCGCGGCATTCGGACAGAGTGATCTTGATCGGCTGACGCTGGCGCGGGTTGTGATGCTGCGAAGGTGTGAAAATAGAAGGGGGAATTCGAAGCTGTCCGAACTGGTCGACCTGTTCGTCGCGTTACCGCTCGTCACCGTGCAGCTGGCGGCGGCGCTGCTGAAAGTGACGCCGCAGGCGGTCGAGGCGATGCTGAAGGAGCTCGGCGGCAGCCTGCCGCGTGAACTCACCGGACGAAAGCGCTATCGGGCATGGGGGATTATGTGATCCCAGGCCGCGAGGCGATTTGAGATCGGCTGGTTTGATTTTCAGTTCCGCAGGCTGACGCACCTCACCGTGTGGTTGCTCTCTTCAATCACGGCCAGGGATAAGGGGCTGACGATTACCAGAATCGACGTCGCGGCGGACCGCCCGTTGATGATCGAGTTGCCCAAAGCCTCGGCGCTCGGCGAAGTGATGGCCGAGGCCTGATGGCGGCGATGGTCTGCTGAATTACAGTTTGGGCGCCCACTTGGCGATTTCGGTCAGGATGTCGTCGAAGGCCGGCTGGCCGCGGAAATAGAGCGCGCTCGACGCGGCATAGGCCTTCTGCAGGGTGGCGCGGGTCGCGGGGTCGCTCAGGATGAAGGCCTCGTTCTCGATGATCACCGGGTTGTCCGCCTTGGGAAAGCGCTTTGCCTTATGATCGAGGTAGCCCCGCGTGCCGACGAACGCCTGCACGGTCGGGTTCTGGAGCAGGGAATAGACGTCGTAGTAGTGGCGCATGAAATTGGGCGGGAACGTGCCGGTCTCTTGCTGCTGCCGGAACTTGGTCGAGATCGCCTGCAGCTTTTCAACGAGCGTATGGCCCGGGTGGTAGCAGGCGACGCCTTTGGCGCGGTTGTCGATGATCTCGACCCGGCTGGCGGCGAAGTCATATGCCCACGAGCTGATGTCTCGCGCCTCGTTTGGGGCGACATCGTCGAAGCCGACTTCGAGCAAGACCCCGTCCTTAAGGCCCTCGATCGATCCATTGATGCTGGCATAGGTCAGGCGAATGCCCGCGCTGCGATATTGGCGGGTTTCATCGAACGCCGTGTCCCGCTCAATGGATGTGATCCCATCGATGGCGATGGTCTGCGCCAGCCGATCATAGAAATCCTTGCGGCTTTGGACGTGGGCAGGTTTGTCGTGGTTGCGGCCGATCATCACCGCCGGATCGGCCGGGGGCTCGATGCGGATGTCGATGTCTTCAGAGAACCGGCTGATCAGACCATAGCCTTTTGACAGCGACGTGCCGCCCTTCAGCTCGAACGTCATGCCAAGTTGCTGCAGGCCGTAAAGGCTTTGCATGATCCAATAGTCCTTCTCGACCAAGCCAGGCGCGATGCCCTGGTCATTGGCGACGATCCGGATCAGATCGGCGAACTGTGGATGGTTGTGTAGGAAATCACGCGGCATTCTGGGTCCCCACCTCGGCCAGAGCGCGGGCGAAGAACTTCTTGGCCCGCTCGGAGCCATAGGACTGTGCGGCCTTCTTCACCCGGGCTCGGTCACTGACGGCCAGGCGCGCCTTGACGCGCTCGAGCACCTCCCCGGCGCTCTCTCCAAGCTGGTCGAGGTTGTTGACCAGATCGACCATCAGAAACTCAGCGGTGAGCTTCTTCGGGAAGGTGGGCTTCATCCTGAAATCATATGTGCGTCCGCCCAGCGCGAACTTGCCATGGCGCTTGTGGTTATAAACCACGGTTTTGTTGTGCAGCTGGGTCGTGCCGACGCCGAGCGCATTGTAGGCGTTCGGCGAGGCCAGCAGGAACGGGCCGCCTTTCAAGAAGGTGGCGACGAGGGTGTCGTCCTGGGGAGGCGCCTTGCCGAAGGCGGTCTCTTTGGGCGCGTAGTAGAGGCCGCCGGCGAGCTTGGTGAGGACGCCGGCCTGCACCGCTTCCTTGAGATGACGATCGACCGCCGCCGACCATTGGGCCAGATCCGCCCGGCGGTAGGTCTGCCCGGGTCGGAGCTTGGCTTTGAACTGGTCGAACTTACTCATGGCTGCAATTTAGACCTCCGCGGGCAGTTTGCAAGGAATGTCATTAAAAATCCATGCAAGGACTGATGAGGCTGCCGTGTGGTGGTTCCAATAGGGGAGGGAAAGGCATTCACGGAGCCAGCGCAACATGTTGAAAATGCTGTACATCGGTTTCGGGATTTAATTGGAAAGCGACCACTACTATTCAGTCGATCAAAAACGAGGGTTGATACGTCTTGCTGCCCTGTCGGTCGAAATCGAATTCATAAACGACGCAAGGGGCTATGCCCTGATGGTGCTGACCGAGAAAAAACAGAAAACTGTTGGGGCATGCCGCGAAGATGTGGACCACGGCATCAGGGTCGTGCGCTGTAATCTCCCGCAAGTGATTGGAGACGTGCTCGGCAAGGACCGCCGCGTGCGCGCCGCCCGCCACGCTTTGCTGTCCCGGCCCGCCGGGAAGCGTGAACGAAACCAGGCGCCCTACGCCCGGTAAATGCGCCGCGACGTAGGCTCGCGCCTGCGCGGTCGCGGACTGTGAAATGCTGATCGCAACTGCGATATCGTTGCCGGTGCCAAGGCTCTCATCGGCGCCAACGAAGCGCGCGCCGTTGGCGGCCGAAGCGTCATCCGCGCGCCAGATTCGAGAGCCCACCCGGCCCTTCTGCACCAGCTGTGTCTGAACGCCGGATTTTAAATCAAGAACCGCACCGGCAAGAAACGCGATCGAGGCATGCGCATCCAGTATCAGGCGCAGCCTTCCGGATTTCTTGACCGCCGCGCGCAGGAAGTCCTCGACCTTCGGGCGAATATCCTTTTGCCAGTCGCGATCGTCCTGAAGATAGCGCAGACGGAAATCGTCTGTCAGCAACAGGGTGTTGTCGGGCGAAGCGCCGACAATATCAGCTGCCGGCCCGAGGAAGCTGCGGATCGCTACCGGCAAAAACAGATCGGGCTCGGACAGCCGTTCGACGAGAAGCCGCTCATCGCGGCAGAATTGAAGCAGGGTTTCCCGCGTCAGGGCATGAAGCTGACGGACTTTCAACTGGCGGGCCAGCTCGTCATACCGGAAATCTGAATCGGCGGCGCTGCACGTCAACACGCCCACGACCTGCGCCTTGACGTTGATCTCGGAACGCAACTCGTCGAGGGACCGGTGGCCGTCAATGACCCGCAGGCCGCGGACGACGGCTTTCAGGGCCTCGTCGTCGGGCAGCTGAAGATGCTCGCGCCAGAGCTTGCGCACCTGCCCCATCCGGCTGCGGTCGGTCGTACCATCGAACAGTCGTTCGATAAGCAGGGTCCTGTCGTGACCGGAAACGAGGGTGGCGAGAGGATCGCCGTCCTTGATGCGGTAGGTGGTCAAGAACGTGAAGTGCGCGGAAGACGGCGCAGTTAACCGTGCCTGTTTCAGGCGCTGAAGGAGGGAGAAGGACTGCGCGCCGATAAAATCGGGATCGATGAAGTCCTCGTATCCGAAGCGTCCGCCGGTCTGCACATGCCATTTGACCTGGTGATAGTCCGCCGAAACGCGTTCAGGCCCTGAACGCGCGACCGGTGGATCGTACCGGACGACCACATCGTCGAACGCTTTCGGCCCGTTTGCCTCGAACGTAACTTCCACGACGCAGGAATTCGGATCGAGAAGGTTGAACGCGTTCTCCCAGAATATCCGGGATTGATAATTGTCGCCGTGCCAGCGCGCCGTCACTGCCTCAGCCATGCGCGGCCTCCCCCCTGTCCGTCCCGGCGGCGGCTATCGTTCCCAACGCCATCATGACAGCGGGAACTTGGGGCCGAACAGGGCGCGCCAAGCCTTGAGCGCCTCGCCATTCCGGCCCCGCCGCGCATGGTCGATGGCAACCGTCGCATCGCGGCTCGCCGCCATAAGCAACTCGCGCGCCCGCTGCTTGCGGGCGGTGTCCATGCCGTCGCTGATCGCAGGCCCCAGTCCGGCGGGGTCAGGCCAAGTATCGAGAACGCGGTCGGCGAGCGTCGAGAAGAACCCCTGAATCTCGTAGTCGAACCGGCCCTGCCAGTTACCGTACAGGCATTGAAGCGCCATGACCTCTATCAGGAAAGACGGCTTGACCGGCTTCTCGCCGTGCCGCGCGTGGTTGTTCCAGTATTTGACCATGCGCACGAGTCCCTTCCATTCGTTGGAAAAAGCCTGGTGCGCGGCGGTCGCCTTGCGGGCATGGATTTCAGGATTGGTCTTGATCCACTTGCCGGTATCGGTGTCAGGAATCTCGTAGTCGTCCCCGCTCGCGAACGCGGGCACCACGTCGACGCTGACCACCCGGTAATCGGTGTTATCCTCGGCGTCGATCACCACGCCGAAATCGACATTCACCGACCGGCTCTGTTTGCGTACGGCGCTCTTGCCGTATTTCTCCACCAGCGCGTCGTAGAAATCCCCGATAATGACGGACGGCGCCTTTGAACGAAAAGGCTTCTCCGACTCCTTCAGAACGAAAAAGATATCGATGTCCTTGAGCGGCTTCGTCTTGGTGTAGCGGGCATAGGAACCGGTCAGGAAGCTGCGTTCGATTCCGAATTTCGTAACAAGGTAGTCGCGCACTTCCGTCTGGCGCGCAGACGCGTTCTTCTGCTCCCTGTCATTGAGCTCAAGCCGGCTTTTGAACTTCCGGAACGCGTCATCGACCGTGAGCATCAGGTTTTTCTCCAGTAAGCGGTGCTGCCGCCAAGACCGTTATGCTCGATA
This sequence comes from Beijerinckiaceae bacterium, assembly GCA_019745195.1. GTDB lineage: Bacteria > Pseudomonadota > Alphaproteobacteria > Rhizobiales > Beijerinckiaceae > Allobosea. Next base: position 10,793 of record JAIETL010000067.1, on the reverse strand, counting down.
GTCGAACCCAGGCTCTGGCGAACGAAGCCGTCGGTCGAGCGGTACTGCGCCGTGCCCCATCCCTCGACATCCGGGCGGCCGGTCTTGTTCTGGAGCAGCAGGCGATAGCGGGCCTCGCTCGGGGCGAGCCCTGCCTTGCGGATGTGATATTTGATCTGCTCGGTATCGGTCCAGAAGCCGCCGTCACCAGCGCCCGTCGTGTAGATGACATCCATATCCCACCGCCCGACCAGAGCGTCGTTTGCCGGATCGAAAATCTCGAGAACAACGGTCTCCAGATGCCGGGACCCCAGCCATACTTGAAGGGCTTTCATCTTATCCGCCCAGCTATCGACGAGGTTTGCCGGATCAAGCCCGCTGAGCCGGACGATGTCCTTCATGCTCTTGAGGATGTTGTCCGCCACGTAAGTGACGGAATGGGTATAGGTGTTGACGGTGACGCTGGTCATGACCCCAGAAATCCTTTCGGGTCGAGGACGAGTGTCTGGGCCTTCCCGGTGGCCGAACCTTCGTCGGTGGTCGCCGCATCATCAAGGTCGCGGGCGGTGATGCGCGTGCTGTGCTTTTTGAGAGCATTTTGAACCCACGACAGATCGTCCTTCTGGCAAGGCAGCGACACGCGCCAGTCGCCCGTGAGCGCGTCGAAGCCCAAAGCATCTTCATTGGCGTCAGTGCCATCGATGGCGTCGTCGTCATAGAGGCAATAAATACGCGTCCGCGGCCCGTCGCAGGTGACGACGATGGCGGCGTCCCGCGGGGCCTGATCGGCGATCACGCTCGCCGCCACGCCGCCGACCGCGAGCAATTCGCTGCGCGCACTCCCTGTCTTGCCGTGCGTCAGCAGATCGACAATGGCAGTCCAGGTCTGAAGCGCATCGCGCCCCGGCGTGCTGCGGAATGTGCGGCGCGTGACGGTACTCATTTTTCCTTGCCTCCCGCCAAGCGGCTCGCTTTGGCCGCCCGTGCGGCATTGAATATGTCCTCGATCGTTACCTGGCCGGGGTTCATAGCGGTCTGAGGGCTGCTCGCGAGGGCGTTTGCCACCATCTTGCGGATCGCCCGCCCGTCGAGGCCGACGCACTCACCGGCGCAGCGATCAAACTGCGGCGCGCTGGCGAGCTTGCCGATGGCGGGATAAGTCCGGCTCAGCCCCGTCAGGCAGTCTTTGAGAATGCGGCTGCACGCGTCACGGTCGGGCAGCGGAATCGGCATGACGAGATCGCAGCGTGACGTAAACGCGCTGTCGACGGCCTGCGGAAAGTTGCTGGTGGCGACGAACAGGAGGTTGGGATGCTGGTCGGCGAGTAAGTCGAGCTGGACCAGCACCGCATCGGTCGCGCGGTGAATGTCGATGGGGTTGGCTTCAAGGCTCATTTTCGACCGGTCCGCCGCTAGCGTCTCGACCTCATCGAGCAGGACGATTGTGGGACCCGCCATCGCGGCCTCTGCGATGGATTGCGAAAAAAGGTCAGAAACGGCGCGCTGCGTCTTGCCCATCGCCGAACTGGTCAGGGTGTGCGGCTCAACCTCGAGAAGCCGGAACGTGCCGCCGGGGAATGACTCCGCCGTCCGGTGCGCGAGCCCGCGTGCAAGCGATGTCTTGCCCGTACCGGGCGGTCCGACCAGCAGGATGACACCGTGCAAGGGGATGACACTGCGATCGACCTTCCCCCGCAGTGTGAAATTCAGGACCGCCTGTGAGAGAAGCTGACTCTTCAACCGCTCATCCAGAATGATCGAATCCCACAAGGCTCCGAGCCGCGCATCCGGTAGAGCGCGACTCCGCTGAATGCCTTTGGGCAGGTCATCCAGCTCTATCGTGGCCTTGTTCCTCATCGCGATCATCCTCCGGCCCTGCCGGCCTTTCGGTCAGGTGCCTCAATATGAAAAAGCCGCACCGGGATGGCGCGGCCTGACTGTTATCCCCGCGGCGGGTTCGGGTCCCGCCCGTGGCTATCGCTCTGCGCAATACGGCCGTCGCGATTGTGGATGCGCAGCTCGGTTTCCTGATTGCGGCTCACCTGCCGCCCATGGTCGACCGCCGCCTGCTTAGTCTCGAAGTGCCCCGATGCCCGGTCGGCACCGCCGCGCTTCACATCCCAGCCGCCGCGGGAGCTAGGGACTACATGATGGGTATCGGGCCCGCGCTTTGCTGCCATATCTATGGTCTCCGCTGTGGATAACGAATTTAATGTACGCCTACTCCGAACATCGTATGTCGGCGCAATGCGCGTTGTCAAGCACATCCTGTACTGCTACTCTGAACACGAGAAATAGCTAGGAGATCCGCCGTGTCCACGCCGCTAGGCGACAAAATCCGCGAACTTCGCAAAGCCAAGGGCTACACGCTCGACAAGCTGGCGGAGCTGGCCGAGTCCAGCAAGAGCTACATCTGGGAGCTGGAAAACAAGAACCCGCCGCGCCCGTCGGCGGACAAGGTCGCCAAGATCGCAGCGGTGCTCGGCGTTACGACCGATTACCTGATCGACCCGTCCGCAACAGTGCAGGTTGAGGACGCGACCGACACGGCGTTCTTCCGCAAGTACCAGAACATGGACCCCACGACGAAGGACAAAATCCGCCGGATGCTCGACCTGATGGACGACGACAAATGACGGCTCCATTCGGTCCCGAGCGTTGGGCTTACGAAATCACGCATGTTCTCAACGCGGCGTTCGGGGCCGAGCGTTTTCCGATCGATATCGCCGAGATCGCGAAACTCTATTCGAAGCAAAGATATACTGACGACCCCATCATCGGGATTTCCGGCGACGACCTCCCAAAATTCGATGGTGCATTGTTCCGCGCGCCGGACGGGCGCAAGGGATGGGGCATAATCTATAACAATCGCATCCGTTCGCAGGGCCGGATCAACTTCACGCTGGCGCACGAGTTCGGACATTACCTGCTGCATCGCCAGGCCTATCCAAACGGCTTCTATTGCGGTCAGCAGGATGTAGTGCGGTGGGATTCGGAATACGGGCAGATCGAGCATCAGGCGAACGTCTTCGCCGCGAATTTTCTCATGCCGCTTGACGACTTTCGTCGCCAGATTTCCGCGAACGCGAAGGTCGACCTCGACATTATCGCGCATTGCGCCGATCGCTACCGGGTCTCCCTCATCGCCGCGGTATTGCGCTGGCTGAGCTACACAGAGAAGCGCGCGGTCCTCGTTGTCGCTCGTGACGGATATATTCTCTGGGCCCGATCCAGCGAAACGGCCCTGAAAACCGGAGCCTTCTTCAGAACATCGGCGGGACCGATAGAGATTCCTGCTGCATCGTTGCCGATCAGGCAGGACCTGCTCGTCGACGGACGCGCCGCCGTCGATCACGACCGCGGCGTCTGGTTCAAGGAACCCGTCCGCGAGATGACCGTATTCGCCGAGCAATACGATTTCTCGATCTCTCTGCTCCTATTAGATGACGCTCGTCCATTCACTGCATTCGGCAGCGAATCCGAACCGGACACGTTCGATAAGATGGTCCAGGTTGCCCGCCGGCGCGAATGGTAGTGCCTGAGCGAAAACGCCAGAAAGAAACCCCTGCAAGCGATGCCACAACATCGTGGTGAACACCCAATGTGTCGAAGCGCTTCCGGCTGTAGATTTGCTTCTGGTTTGCCGTGAGATGCCCGTCTCATTGAGCATGATGGGTCATTGGTAGATTAAGTCCACCACGGCGGTCCAATGCCGTCGCCCAGCCTGATACCCTCTTGTTGACGGAGCGCCAACGCCCGCTTGTGGTGCTTGCGGAAAGACAGCGCAGTAGTGAGCCGGGCCGTTCGATACAACATTTCTGCCATTGCCACGCGTGTTGTTCCTTTCATACCATCTATCGGTTGCCCTTGGACGATCGACGAGCACGGCGTGAGGTACTATCGCATACAGCTGATCTGCGCAGGCGCTCTGCTCTTGGCTGGAGTGCAGCATGCTGCCGGGCAGGATGCTGCGCTCAAGGCGGTGCAGCGACAATTGAGTGCGAAGGGTTATAAGCTCGGAACGCCGGACGGTTTCATGGGCAAGCGTACGGAAGAGGCCCTCCGGAATTTCCAGCGCGATCGAGGACTTGAGCAGACTGGTCGCCTGAATCGTGACACGGTCTCAGCGCTGCAAGATTTTTCACCGGCGCCACAACCGGTGATGACGCCTTCTCCGGAGACCGCGCCGGCCCAGGTGGTGACGCCACCAGCGCCATCACCGTCGAACTCTATCCATGGCCTTTCGTCTCTGCCTGCTCCTGCGCCTATTCCTGCTCCCCCAACGATCGACGACGTCGCGAGACCGTCCTTCAGCTCGGGGGGCGTGGCGGGGAAATCAACACCCATTCCACTTCCGGGTTGGGGGTGGTGGCTGGCCAGCGGCCTCGCGGGAGCGGTTATCATACACCTCCGAAGGCTCGCACAGAGGCCAATTTCCGCTGTTCCATTGACGGCTACCAGTGTGACCCTGAACGAAAATGCATCGAAGCGTCCGACCCATCCGGAAAGTCCCGTCGTCACTGTCGCCTTTAATCCCTTAAGGCCGGCTGTCTCGCCAACCGATCACCGCTCCACACCGCCCTCGTCGAAGATTGCTTCCCATGTCGCGGGCAGCAACAACGCAGCCGTGGCTTCGGCATCCGCTCATAAGTCACCGGAATTCTATATATCCCCGATCGTCGACACCCCAACCCGCCAAGGATCGGGGAGCGCCCCGAGAGGGGCTGGACTGGGAGGCGCCAAGGGGCAGGCTCATGATGGCACGGCTTGGATCCACCCTGGCAAGGAGGTGCGGGTCAAGGATATCACGATCCGCGGCGGCTTGTTCTATCTCGGCGAAAAGCTGGGAACCGAAACGTGGAGCGAGGAGAACTGCCTTGTTCGCCCCTCACTCCCAGTCGCCAAGCCTAGTAAGGCCTCGGCGATCGAGTCCGGCTACTACCAGCACTATTCTCATGCCCCTCCAGAGGCACGGCGTGCTTATCTGGAATGGCTCGCGTCTGGACGCGATGATCCGACGACGCCGGCCGGCTTGGTCGCGCTGTATTTCTTCGGGCTCGAGTATCGGATGTTTCGGGATGTGCCCGGATCGGATCGACCGGGGCTGGTCGAGGAAGTTGAACGCCTGAGGCAAGTGTATGGAGGCGAAGGCTGGCTTTGTCGCTATTTCGACTCCTTTCTCGTTGCGGCGCGCATTGGACTGCAGGGCGCGCAAGCCCCCATCCTCGCGCAAGAGCGGGCGAGCTACCTCTACGAAATGCCCTTCGACGTTCGCATACATCTCGGAGCCAAGATCGACGCCAAGCAACCCTTCGATGCCGACGATGCCTTGCTCTGGATCGCCAATGTGCCCGACGTCCATCTTCGGACGCCGGCTCTGCGCTGCCGGGACGAGTTCAAGGTGTTGTGGACGGTTCGCTTCGGCGAACTCTACCCAGGCGGGCTTAGGGTCAAAGCTCCTAAGAAGAGGCTGAAACTCCTCTATCAGGCGGCAAGTGGCACCTTCGAAACGTCGATTACCGGCGCTCACGAAGTGCTTCCGGATATCGTCGCTGTGTCGGGGCCAATCGCCAAGCTGCGCGAACTCGTCGATACCTGCACGACTGAGCTTGAGCCCTTCAGCCGCCTGCTCGGCCGCAGGCCACTGGCGAGGGATAGTTCTCTCGCACTCCTGCTGTTGCCGGAGCCGCTCCGCAAACCTGCATTGAAGGCCAAACTTTCAGAGGGCGTCGATCGGCTGGCCGGTCCCGCACGGGTCGCTATTGTGCCCTACCGGGAACTCCTGTCGCTGATAGATCCCGAACTGGCGGCCTCGGACAAGCCGCAGGCTGCCATACAGGATCAGGTGGCACGAATGCTGGGTGAGCTTGATTTCGCGATCGAACCTGATCGCCGCTACGGAGGACGAGCCGTCGACGCTACCACCCAGGTCGCCCTGTTCAGCGCCATCGGCGGGGCGGCGGTCGATCCCGACAGCGCTGCCTATCAGAGCATGCGAATTCTGGTCGAGGTTGCGGTGCTGGCCGCGGCGTCCGATGGCGACATCACCGACGATGAAATCGCTGCGGTCAGGAGCACCATCGAACGACAAGGATTGACGCAGGCCGAGAGGCTGCGCCTGATCGCCTTTGCCGCTTCGCTGCGTGTCGACCGTCCCAAACAGCAGAGCGTATTGCGGAAGCTGCAGGAGCATCCGAAGACCGAACGCGAGGTCATCGCCCAGTCCGCTCTGGCGACGGTGATGAGTGACGGTGTTGCGTCCGCCGCAGAGGTCCGGTTCCTGGAGCAGCTCTACCGTGCGCTGGGCCTTTCGACCGACGATGTCTACGGCGCAATCCACCGTTTCTCACCGGATGGCCATAAGCCAGCGAGGCCCATTTCAAACAGCACAGGCGAACGGACGGAAAGCAACGTTGCGGTCGACCCCGAGCGCCTGCGAAAGCTCAGACAGGAGACGCAGGAGGTGTCGCGGCTGCTGTCGGATATCTTTGTTGAAGATAGCGTCGATGAGCCGCCGAAGACCGCCGCCGTCGAGGCCTCCGCCTATGCTGGCCTCGATCAGGCTCACGCCGCTCTGCTGGACGCGATCGACGAGGCCGATGGAGAGCTCTCCCGGTCCGCCTATGACGAGGTGGCGCGCCGGCTTGGGCTGCTGCCCGACGGTGCCATCGAGACGCTCAACGACTGGGCCTTCGACCGCTTCGACGAGCCTCTAATCGAGACAGACGTCGAGATCATGATCGTTCCACATCTGCGCGCGAACCTGCGCGAGGCCAAGGTATCCCCGCCATGACGAGCGCACCTGTACCGATCCGCCCCAAGGATCGCGACGGCATCCTCCAGGCGCTGGCAGCCGGCGTCGTGCCGCGTGCGGGTCTCCGCCACATCCAGGTCGGGCGTGCCGGCGAGATCGGAGCACTGGTCAAGGACATCGACCGCATCGCGGATGGCGGCGCGGCGATCCGCTTCGTGATCGGCGAGTACGGAGCGGGCAAGACGTTCTTCATGAACCTGGTCCGGCTGATCGCGCTCGAGAGACGGCTGATCACGATCCATGCCGATCTCGCCCCGGATCGCCGGCTCCATGCCAGCGCCGGCCAAGCGCGCGGGCTCTATGCCGAGGCCGTCCGCAACATGGCCACCCGGACCAAGCCCGACGGCGGCGCGCTCGCTAGCGTCGTCGAGCGCTTCGTCACCGAGGCCGTTAAGGAGGCGCAAGCCGCGAGCCGCCCGGTCGAGACCGTCATCGACCAGCGGCTCGTCCATCTGCAGGAGGAGGTCGGCGGCTACGACTATGCGGTGGTGTTGAAGGCCTATTGGCGCGGCAGCGAAGCTGGCGACGAAGGGTTGAAGGCGGCCGCGCTGCGCTGGCTGCGGGCTGAGTACACGACTAAGACCGAAGCGCGGCAAGCGCTCGGCGTCCGCACCATCATCGACGACGACAACGTCTACGATGCGCTCAAGCTGCTGGCAGCCTTCGTGCGCCTATCCGGCTATGCTGGGCTGCTCGTGGCCTTCGACGAACTCGTCAACCTCTACAAGCTGCAGAACGCCCAGGCCCGCAGCCAGAACTACGAACAGATCCTGCGCATCCTGAACGATGTGCTGCAAGGCAATGTGCAGGGGCTCGGCTTCATGCTCGGCGGCACGCCGGAGTTCCTGCTCGATACGCGCCGCGGCCTCTACAGCTACGAGGCCCTGCAGAGCCGGCTGTCCGAGAACGCCTTCGCGCGCAACGGCCTCGTCGATCTGTCCGGCCCGGTCGTCCGGCTGTCGGCGCTGACGCCGGAGGATCTGCACATCCTGCTGTCCAACATCCGCCACGTCGTCGCGTTCGGCGATCCGGCGAAGAACATCGTCCCCGACGAGGCGCTCGACGCCTTCATGCGTCACTGTGCGCAGCGGATCGGCGAGGCTTATTTCCGCACGCCTCGCAACACGATCAAGGCTTTCGTCCAGCTCCTGGCTGTGCTGGAGCAAAATCCCGGCGCCGATTGGCGGGAACTGCTCCGCCATGTCGAGGTCGTCAGGGATGACGGCGGCGCCGTCGCGGGCGAGGCGGCGGATGCCGGCGGCGGAGACGATGACTTGGCCACGATCAGGCTCTGACGCCGTGGATGCCTATGACCGCCTCAATCCGCAGATCCGGCGCTGGATCCGCGAACAGGGCTGGGCCGGCCTGAGGGATATTCAGTCCGAGGCGATTGGCGCGATCATGGAGAGCGACGGTGACGTCGTCATCTCGGCTTCGACTGCCGCCGGCAAGACGGAAGCGGCATTCCTTCCGATCCTCACACTGGTCAACGGGCGAAAACCCGAAGGATTATCCGTTCTCTATGTCGGCCCGCTCAAGGCGCTGATCAATGACCAGTTCAAGCGCCTCGACGAGCTCTGCGAGCGCATGGAAGTACCCGTCGTGCGTTGGCATGGCGACGCGCCTCAATCCGCCAAGTCCCGCACGCTGAAGCAGCCCGCCGGCATTGCGCTGATCACGCCTGAATCGATCGAGGCGATGCTGATCCGACGTCCAGGCGACGCAGTTCGGCTGATGAACGGGCTCGATTTCATCGTCATCGACGAACTGCACTACTTCATGGCCGGCGCGCGCGGCCTTCACTTGGCCTCGCTTCTCAAGCGCATCGACGCGATCGCGGCGCGGCCGGCCCGTCGTGTCGGCCTGTCGGCCACGATCGGAGACCTCGACGCCGCGCGCGACTGGCTGCGGCCGGGCGCTGCCGAACGCGTGTCCCTCGTCGAGGGCAGGGGACGCGGTGGCGAGCTCCAGCTTCAGATCAGGGGCTATGTCGACCATGGCGATCCGCCCGACGAACGGCCTGACGGGGATGAAGCCGATGGCGACACAACGGAAGACGATGACGCTGAAGAGGTCGAGAACAAGCCGGCAACTCGGCCGCCGCCACCGCCGTCAGTCAACGCAAGGATCGCCGACCACCTGTTCACGACGCTCAGGGGGCAGAACAATCTGGTGTTTGCCTCCGCCCGCAATCTGGTCGAGACGCTTGCGGACGGCTTGCGGTCACGTTCCGAAGACGCCGGCCTGCCCAACGAGTTCTTTCCCCATCACGGCAGCCTGTCGAAGGATCTGCGGGAACCCCTGGAAATCCGCCTGAAGGACGAGCATCTGCCGACGACGGCGGTCTGCACCTCGACGCTGGAACTAGGCATCGACATCGGTTCGATCGCATCCGTCGCCCAGATTGGAGCGCCGCGTTCGATCGCGGCACTCCGCCAACGCCTCGGCCGCACGGGGAGGAGGGAAGGGACGCCCTCGGTGCTGCGGATCTATGTCAGCGAAGCCGCCATCGAAGATACGACCTCGATGCTGGACCGGCTTCGTCCCGGCATCGTGCGCGCCGTGGCCGCGATCAGCTTGCTCGCAAAGCGCTTCGTCGAGCCGCCAGCCGCCAGCGCAGAACTCGCCACCGGCCTGCTCCATCAGACGTTGTCGATCATCGCCGAGAAGGGCGGAGCGCGGGCTGATGCGATCTTCAGGACGCTATCTGGTCCGGGGCCTTTCGCATTGGTGACAAGTGCTGATTTCGTCGAACTCTTGAGGCATGTCGCAAGCAAGGAGGTCCGCCTCGTCGAGCAGGCTCCCGATGGGACCCTGATGCTCGGCGAGCGAGGCGAGCCGCTCGTCCAGGCCAAGGAGTTCTATGCCCTGTTCGAGAGCGGACCGGAATGGAAGCTCGTCGTTGGGGCTAAGCCTCTCGGCACTATCCCGCTCACCAATGTCGTCGCGGTCGGCAATCTCGTCGTGTTCGCCGGTCGCCGCTGGCAGATCGAAGGCGTCGATGAAAGGCGCAAGGTTCTTCAGGTCGTGCCGCACAAGGGCGGGCGTGTCCCGATGTTCGACCGCCGGCAAGGCGAGGCCAGCCATGACGTGCTGATTGCGGAAATGAGAGAGGTCTACCGGAACGACGATATTCCCGCTTTTCTCGATGCCGCCGCTAAGGAGCTTCTGGTAGAAGGCCGGCAGGCTTATCGGCTGCTGAAACTGGATGTCGTATCTACGGTATCCGATGGCAGCGACCTGAATCTGTTCCTCTGGCGCGGCACCGAGTTTTCAGCGGTTTTCGCCGTGGTTCTCGTGATGGTGGGGCTGAATGCCGAGCCTCACGATTTTGGTGTGACGATCGCAGACGCAACCGAAGCGAGGCTTGACGCGGCTTTCGCGAAACTGCGTAGCCTGCCAATGGCCGAATGGGACCGATTGCCGGACTTCATAAAAAACATCCAAGCCGGCAAGTTCGACGAAGATGTGCCTATAGAGCTTCTCAAACAGTTTTGGCTTCGCAGGAACAAGGCCCTGATCGATGATGTTCGAACTAGCCTCAGGTCCTGGACGAGCGATGGGCGAGGGTAGGAGCGTGACAGCCTTATCGACCTATCAAGCCGCCACACATGGATTATTTGTTCAGACGGATGCGTAACTCGATCTCAGTCAAGCAGGGCACGAACACTCTTCTGGTTACGGGCTCGAGCCCGCTCTTCGGAAAAAAGTTGAACTTTGCCAGAGCTGGCGGCGCGTCGAGACGGCGGAAGTAGATCGGCCGGTCGCTGTCAATTTCGAGTTCCGTCGCCAACCCGAAATGCAGCACGGTCGGGTCATCCAGAGTCACCGCATGGACGAGTGCGCCGATCGCGAGGGGTTCGATGTTCCGCACGAAGAGAGGAAGCCAACCGTCCCGCTCGAACTCTGAGCGACGGTTCCTTAGGTCGTGTCCCTGATGGTGGTGTAGCTTCGCGGAGCCACCCCGATGCCGGCTTTGGCCGGGCTGGTCAGGCGGCCA
>JAIETL010000044.1 GCA_019745195.1 Beijerinckiaceae bacterium | reverse complement strand
CCGCCCTTCAACATGTGCGGGATCACGGCTTTCGAGCAGCGGTACACAGGGCCCAGATTGAGGTCGATCGCCGCCCGAAACTGCTCCTCGGAGAGTTCAACCGGCCCGCCCATATGGGTCACGCCGACATTGTTGTGCAGGATGTCGATGCGCCCGAAACGGGTCATGCAGGCGGCGACGCAGGCGTCGATCGAGGCCTGGCTCGTCACGTCGGCGGCGAGCGCGATGGCGATGCCGCCTTCCTTCTCGATGATGCCGGCGGTCTCCTCGGCGGCCGCCTGGCTGATGTCGATGCAGGCAACGCGCGCGCCCTCGCGAGCGAAGGCGACGGCGGCTGCCTTGCCATTGCCCCAGCCGGGGCCGGACGAGCCCGCGCCGAAGACGAGCGCGATCTTTTTCTTCAGGCGGTCGGGCATGGCTGATTGTCTACCTGTCGTAGAGACACTCCGTCATCCCGGACAAGCGGCGCAGCCGCGCAGCTCCGGGATCCATCATAAGGCACGACAGCGCTCTATAATGGATCCCGGAGCTCCGCTTCGCTGCGTCCGGGATGACGGCGGAGAGGAGGTCGCTGAGCTCAGCTCAGCGAGCTGCCGACGGCCTTCTCGAGGATGGCCCAGGCCTCGTCGCCGTATTTCTTCTTCCACTCGGCGTAGAAGCCGGCCTTGCGCAGCGTCTCGCGGAAGGGGGCGGCCGGCGCCTCGTTGAAGACCATGCCCTTTGACTCCAGTTCGGCGCGCAGGCCGGCATTGAGCTTGGCCACGTCGGCGCGCTGCAGCATGGCGGCGTCGTTGAGGTTCTTGGCGACGATGGCGCGCAGGTTCTCCGGCAGGCGTTCCCAGGCGCGGCGGTTGCCGAGGAACCAGAAGCCGTCCCACATATGGTTCGTCACCGAGCAGAACTTCTGCACCTCGAAGAGCTTGGCTGTCGCGATGATGGCCAGCGGGTTCTCCTGCGCATCGACGACCTTGGTCTGCAGCGCGGTGTAGACCTCGGCGAAGTTGATCGAGGCGGGCGCGGACTGGAAGGCCTGGAACATCGAGGTCCAGAGCGGCGAGACCGGCACGCGGATCTTCAGCCCCTTGAGGTCGTCGGGCGTGGCGATGGGGCCCTTGGACGAGGTCATCTGGCGGTAGCCATTGTCCCAGATCTTGTCCATGACGACGAGGTTGGCCCGGCCGATCTGGCCGCGCACATAAGCGCCGAGCTCGCCGTCCATCGCCGCCCAGACCGCGTCATAGTTGGGGAAGGCGAAGCCGATGCCGTTGAGCGAGGCGTTGGGCACCAGCGTCGAGAGGATCAGCGGCGAGAGCGTGAAGAACTCGATGCCGCCGGAGCGGACCTGGCTCAGCATGTCGGTATCGGTGCCGAGCTGGCTCGACGGGAAGATCTGGATGTCGATCCGTCCGCCCGATTCCTGCTTGATCCGGGCCACCGCTTCCGTGGCGCGGATGTGCAGCGGGTGAGTGATCTGGAGGTTGTGGGCGTATTTGTAGGTGAACTCTGCGGCCTGTGCATTGGCCCGGCCGATCTGGAAGGTTCCGATCGCCGATCCGGCGGCGGCGCCCTGTAGCAATGTGCGGCGTGAGATCGTCATCTGCGTCTTCTCCCTTTGGTTTCGTGTGGTTGGCGTCATTCTGGCGGCTGGCTGCGTTGCGCTGCAAACGCGGAATCGCGATGGCTGCCCTGTTCCTGCCTCACAGCATGATGGTCGAAATCCCCGGCACGGCCGCGATCACCAACAGGCCGACGAAGAGCGCGACGAGGTAAGGCCAGATCGCGCCCATGGCCTCGTCGGGCGAGACGTTGCCGATCTTGCAGGCGATGTAGAAGCCGATGCCGATCGGCGGCATCATCAGGCCGATATTCATCGAGGTGACGACGACCATGGCGTAGTGGACGTCGTTGATGGCGAGCTTCTTGGCGATCGGGAACATCAGCGGGGCCATCAGCACGATCGCGGGCAGGCCCTCCAGCACGCAGCCGAGGATGATGAAGGTGACGATGGTGATGCCCATGAAGCTGAGCCAGCCGCCGGGCAGGCTCGACATCCACTGCGCCAACTGGTTGGCGAAGCCGGTCTGGGTCAGTGCCCACGCCATGGCGCTCGCAGTGCCCAAAATCATCAGGATCGCGCCCGAGAGCGCGGCCGTCTCGACCAGCATGGCATAGAACTTGGCCCGGCTGATGCCGCCATAGAGCACGATCCCGACGATCATGGCGTAGAGCACCGCGATGGTGGAGACTTCGGTGGCGGTGGCGACGCCGCCGCCGACCGCGCTGCGGATGACGAAGGGCAGGACCAGCGCCGGCGCGGCGACCAGCGCGGTCTTCCAGATCAGGGAAAATGGCGCGCGGCGTACATCGCGCAGGCTCTCGACGCCGGCCTTCCAGCGCGCCAGCACGGCGAGCACGAGCAGCAGCACCATGGCGACGAGGAAGCCGGACGTGAACAGTCCCGCGATCGAGACGCCGGCGACCGAACCGAGCACGATCAGGACGATCGAGGGCGGAACCGTCTCCGCCATCGCCGCGCCCGTCGCCAGCAGCGCGATCAGCTCCTTCGGTTTGTAGCCGCGCCGCTTCATCTCCGGGAACAGCGCGGGTGCGACGGTGGCCATGTCCGACACCTTGGAACCCGAGATGCCCGACACGAGAAAGAGCGAACCGAGCAGCACATAGGACATGCCGGCGCGGACATGGCCGAGCAGCGAGGCGAGGAAATCGACGATCGCCTTGCCCATGCCGGTGGCGTCCAGCACGCAGCCGAGCAGCACGAAGATCGGCACCGAGAGAAGGATGAGCGAGGACATGCCCTCGTCCATGCGCCCGACCATCACGAGTGTCGGCACGCTGGTCGAGAACAGGATGAAGCAGAGCGTGCCCATGCCGAAGCAGAACGCGATCGGCACGCCGGCGATCAGGCAGATGGCGACGACGATGACGAGGAAGACCAGGATGTTGCCGTAGCCCAGCCCCTTGAACACCGGCATCATCAGCCAGAAGGCGAGGGCGAGCCCGGCGACCAGCGCAGCCGCGAGCAGGAGGTCCGACAGGCGCGAGGCGCGGATCGCGTGGCGCAGGGCGAGCGCGAACATCAGGACGATGCCGACGCAGATCGCCGAGACGCGCCAGCTCAGGGGAATGTTCAACGCCGCCGAGGTGACGAAGCTCTCCTCATAGGCATAGTCGTAGGCCGGGTAGATCATCGCCGCGAGGAATGCCGCGACCACGAGCATGGCGAAGGTCTCGACGAAGCCGCGCAGCCGCTGCGGCATCATGCCGGTGAACAGGCTCAACCGCAGATGCTCGTTGCGGTCGATCGCGATCGCGGAGCCCAGCATGGCGAGCCAGAGGAAGGAGATCGAGGCGACCTCGTCGATCCAGATCACCGGCAGCGAGAAGACATAGCGCGAGGTGACGCCGAGCAGCAGCACGCAGATGATCAGCACGAGAAGCGCCGAGGCGACGAACTCGATCGGCCGCATGAAGCGCGAGCCGGGGCGCAGGCCGATCGCGAGCGCGGGATCGTCGGGCAGCGTCAGGCTGTTGGCGACATCGACCATGGCGACGTCTCAGGCCGAAGCTCGGGCTGCGATCGGCGCATCGGACGGCCCGAGGCCGCGGCCCGGCCTGCGGGCGCCCTGCAACGACATGGTCTGCTCCTCCCAATCGCGCCGATCTTGTGCTTGTTCGATCAGCTTTCGGCGCGGTCCACATCATGGATAAAAATCCAGACGAGCGAAGCGGAGATTACACAAGAGAACCAGCATTGCAATCGGCAAAGACCGCATCTAGGCTCTGCTCACAAAGAACAAGGTCCATATCATGGATCGGCTGGTGAGGATTGCCGGAGTGGAACAGGCATCAGGGCCGCGGGCGGATCTGTCCGGCTCGCAGAGCGTCGATCGCGCCCTGCGGCTGCTGGCGCTGATCGGCCGCGAGCCTTCAGGCGGGTTGCCGCTGAGCGAGATCGTTCTGGAAAGCGGCCTCAACAAGCCGACCGCGCGGCGGCTGCTGCTGGCGCTGATGCGGGCGGGTCTCGTCGAGCAGGAGCCCGAGACGCGGCATTACTGCCTCGGCGAGGAGGCCTTCGTGCTCGGTGTGCTGGCGGGGCGGCGGCACGGCCTGCTCGAACTCGCCATGGAGAGCCTGCGCCGTCTCTCCGATGTGACGCTCGACACCAGCTTCCTCACCGTGCGGCGCGAGCGCTACGCGGTCTGCCTGCACCGTGAGGAGGGCACCTATCCGGTGCGCACTCATGCGCTGCAGGCTGGCGACCAGCATCCGCTCGGTGTCGGTGCGGGTTCGCTCGCCATGCTGGCGGCGATGCCCGATGGCGAGGTCGAGGCGATCCTGCAGGCAAGCGAGCGCTGTCTCGTGACGCGTTATCCGGGCTTCCCACCCGAGGTGGTGCGCGCCGATCTCGCTTCGGCCCGGCGTCAGGGTTTCGCGCTCAATCCCGGCCGGCTCGTCGCCAGCTCCTGGGGCGTCGGCGTCGCCTTCCGCTATCCCGACGGGCGTGTCGCCGGCGCGCTCAGCATCGCCGCCATCGACAGCCGCATGCAGCCGGCGCGGCAGGGCGAACTGGCCGGCCATCTCTCCGTCGAGGCGCAGCGCATGGAGCGCCTGCTCGCCGAGATGTTTCTTTCAAAAGCCGCGAAATCCGCGCCGTCGCCGATGGCGCAGCCGGTCGCGGCCCTCGCCCGGAGCGCCTGACGTGACAGAAGCTGTTGAAGCACCGCGAGGCGGCGTCGCGCCGATGACGCGCCGCGTGATGAACCTCGCGCACATCATGACGCAGAATGCGCGCCGCCATGCCGACAGACCGGGCTTCATCTGGGGCGAGCGCCAATGGAGCTGGGCGCAGCTCGACGCGCAGGTGTCGGCGCTGGCCTTCGGCCTGAAAGCGCGCGGGATCGGCAGGGGCGACCGGCTGCTGGTGCATTCCAAGAACTGCGACGCGATGTTCGTCTCGATGTTCGCGGCGTTCCGGCTGGGTGCGGTCTGGGTGCCGACCAATTTCCGCCTGCTGCCGGACGAGGTCGGCTATCTCGCCACCTCGTCCGGCGCGAAGGCCTTCCTCTGCCATGGCGATTTTCCCGACCATGCGGCGGCCGTCGCGGCCGCGATGCCGGAGCTGGCCTTCCTGTGGCGGATCGGGCCGGGCTCCTTTGGCGACGACGATGTCGAGCAGGTGATCGCCCGGCATGACGGGCAACGCGTCGCGAATGCCCCTATCGAGCATGACGATCCGTGCTGGTTCTTCTTCACCTCGGGCACGACGGGGCGCTCCAAGGCCGCCGTGCTGACGCATGGCCAGATGGGCTTCGTGGTGACCAACCACCTCGCCGACCTGGTGCCCGGCGCGACCGAGGCCGACGCGTCGCTGGTGGTCGCGCCGCTCTCGCATGGCGCGGGCGTGCATCAGCTCGTGATCTCGGCGCGAGGCGCGCCGTCGATCCTGCTGCCGACCGAACGCTTCGACATCGACGAGGCCTACCGGCTGATCGAACAATACCGCGTCACCAACATCTTCACCGTGCCGACAATCCTGAAGATGCTGGTCGAGCATCCCGCGGTCGATGCCCACGACCATTCGAGCCTGAAATACATCATCTATGCCGGTGCGCCGATGTATCGCGAGGACCAGAAGGCGGCGCTCAGCCGTCTCGGCAAGGTCATCGTGCAGTATTTCGGCCTGGGCGAGGTGACCGGCAACATCACGGTGCTGCCGCCGCGCCTGCACAGCGCAGAGGACGGGCCGGACGCCCGCATCGGCACCTGCGGTTATGAGCGCAGCGCGATGGAAGTCCAGATTCAGGACGATGCGGGCAATGAGGCTGCGACGGGCCAGCAGGGCGAGATCTGCGTCATCGGGCCGGCCGTCTTCGCCGGCTACTACGACAACCCCGAGGCCAATGCGAAGTCGTTCAGGAACGGCTGGTTCCGCACCGGCGAT
Organism: Beijerinckiaceae bacterium; assembly: GCA_019745195.1. GTDB lineage: Bacteria > Pseudomonadota > Alphaproteobacteria > Rhizobiales > Beijerinckiaceae > Allobosea. Next base: position 21,277 of record JAIETL010000044.1, on the reverse strand, counting down.
CTCGGCCACATGGACGAGCAGGGCTTCGTCTACATCACCGGCCGGGCCTCCGACATGTACATCTCCGGCGGCTCCAACATCTATCCGCGCGAGATCGAGGAGAAGATCCTGACCCACCCGGCGATTGCGGAGGTCGCGGTGTTGGGCCTGCCCGATCCGGTCTGGGGCGAGATCGGGGTGGCGGTCTGTGTGCCAAGGGCGGGGGCAACCGCGTCGGAAGGCGAAATCGCGGAGTTTCTGGCTGCCAAGATCGCGCGCTACAAAATGCCCAAGCGCTTCTTCTTCTGGGAGGCGCTGCCGAAATCGGGCTATGGCAAGGTGCCCAAGCGGCTCGTCAGGGACGAGCTGGAAGCGCGCGGCGAACTCGACTGGCTGCGGGGAAAAGCGTCGTGAGGCGCATCGAGCAGCCCGGCCCTGAGACGGGCGAGCGGATCGAGTGGGCCGAATGCCATGGCCGGCGCTTCGATCTCATTCTGGAGCCGGGTCTGACGCTTCTGGAAGCGATGCGGCGCGGCTTTGCGGCGGCGGGGTTCACCTCCGGAGTGGTGCGCGTCGATGGCGTCGCCCTAGACCCCTTCGCCTACGTCATGCCGGCGCTTTCGCAGACGCCCGGGCATGCGGCGTTCTACAGCGAGATCTTTCGGCCCACCGGCGTCGCGCGGCTGGAGACCGGGGCGATGACGTTCGGCCAACGCGATGGCGGCCCGTTCTTCCACTGCCATGCGCTCTGGCGCGAGGCAGACGGCACACGCAGCGGCGGCCATATTCTGCCCGACGATACGTTTGTCGCGGAGGCGATCACGCTGCCGGCGGTGGGGCTCGATGGCGCGGGTTTTTCGGCCTATGTCGATCCGGAGACCAACTTCAAGCTGTTCGGCCCGGCTCCCGCCGAATTGCTCGGCGCGACGCGGGAGGGGCGGTTCTTCGCCATCCGCATGCGGCCGAATGTCGATCTGTTCGGGGCGCTGGAAGGATTCTGCGCGCAGCACGGCGTGGCGCGGGCCACCATCCATGGCGGCGTCGGCTCGACGATCGGCGCGCGGTTCGCGGATGGCCGCAGCGTCGAGAATTTTGCGACGGAAGTCGCGATCAAATCGGGCGCGATCACGCCGGATGGGGTTGGTTCGACGATCGACGTGGCGCTGGTCGATTATACGGGCGCCATGGCGGAGGGGTTGCTCGAGCGCGGCGACAACCCGGTGCTGATGACCTTCGAATTGGTGCTGGAGGCGGGGTAGGGGCGGTCACAGCGGCCGGCGGCTATGGCTCCTCCCTTCCCCCTTGTGGGGAAGGGCATGGGGATGGGGGGCGTCCCGCCTGGTGAGCGCTCACCCGGTCGTTCGCCCCCCCACCCCTGCCCCTCCCCACGAGGGGGAGGGGTTCCCCACGCTTCCGCGCAACCTCCGCATCCCGCAGCGTCTTGCGCATGATCTTGCCCGTCGCGGTCATCGGAAGTTCCGTCACGAACTCGATTTCGCGGGGATATTGGTAGGCGGCGAGCCGCTGCTTCACGAAGCCCTGGATGTCGGCGGCCAGCGCTTCCGACGCCGCGACGCCGGGCTTCGGCAGGATGAAAGCCTTGACCACTTCCGTCCGCACCGGGTCGGGCGAACCCACGACCGCGACCATCAGCACCGCCGGGTGCCGGATGATGCAGTCCTCGATGTCGCCCGGCCCGATGCGATAGGAGCCCGAGGAGATGATGTCGTCGTCGCGACCCTGAAACCAGAAATGGCCTTGGTTGTCGCGCGCGCCCGTGTCGCCGGTGACGAACCAGTCGCCGATGAATTTGGCCGCCGTCGCCTCGGGCTGACGCCAGTATTCCAGCATCATCACCGGGTCCGGCCGCGCCACCGCGATCAGCCCCTGCTCGCCGGCGGGCAACTCCTCGCCCTCGGCCGAAATGACCGCGACTTGATGGCCGGGCACCGCGCGGCCCATCGAGCCGGGCACGACCGGGAACAGGCTCGCGCAGTTGGAGACGATCAGGTTGGCCTCGGTCTGGCCGTAGAACTCGTTGAGGTCGAAGCCGAAGGTGGCGCGGCCCCAGGCGAGCATGTCGGCCCCCAGCGTTTCGCCGCCGGTGCCGATCGAACGCATCCGATAGCCGAGCCGCTGCGGGTTCTCGACCTGCCGCATCAGCTTCAGCGCGGTCGGCGGCAGGAAGGCGTTTCGCACCTTGTGCCGCGCCATCAGGTCGAAAGCGGCCTCGGGGTCGAACTTCTTCGCGCGCGCGGCCAGGACGGGCACGCCGAAACAGAGGCTCGGCAGCAGCACGTCGAGCAGGCCGCCGGCCCAGGCCCAGTCGGCTGGCGTCCAGAACAGGTCGCCTCCCTGAGGGAAGAACTCCTGCGGAAGTTGCACGCCAGGCAGATGACCGAGCAGGACGCGGTGGGCATGCAGCGCGCCCTTGGGTTTTCCGGTGGTGCCGGAGGTGTAGATGATCAGCGCCGGGTCGTCGGCGCGCGTGTCGCGCGGCGTGAACGCGTCGGAGGCCCTCGCCATCTCGGCATCCAGATCGGCATGGCCGTGGCCGCCAATGACGATGAGGCGCTCAAGGTCCGGCAGGGCGTCGCGGATCGCCTCGACCTTGGCGAGGTTTTCGCCATCGGTGATCAGAACGCTCGCGCCCGAATGCTGAAGCCGGTGCTCCAGCGCATCCGGACCGAACTGGGTGAACAGCGGCAGCGCGATCGCACCCAGCTTGTAGATGGCGATGTGGGCGATCGCCGTCTCGGGCCGCTGCGGCAGCAGGATGCCGACGCGGTCGCCGGGCGTCACGCCATGGGCGGCGAGTGCGTTGGCGAGGCGGTTGGACAGTTGCTTCAACGCGTCGAAGCTCGTGGTCGCGACGTCGCCCTCCGCCTCGTAGATCAGCGCCGGCCTGCCCGTCCCGTCCGCATGGGCGTCGCAGCAGGCGACGCCCATGTTGAAGCGCTCCGGAACCCGCCAGGCGAAGCGCGCGACGGTGTCCTCATATGTGCCATGCCGGACCAACATCAGGCCGGCCCTGCATCGCGGCGCTTCATCAAGAGCTTCATATGCCCGGTCTGGACCTGCTCGCCGCGTTGATTGAAGACGTCAAGCCGAAGCGTCACCACGCCGCGATCGGGTTTTCGCGAGGGCTTCCGCTCCACCGTCGTGACGACGGCATGAACCGTGTCGCCGATCCGGACCGGCCCGGCGAAGGACCAGTGCAGATCGAGCAGCCCCATGGTCGTCGCGTCGATCAGGTTCTGCTGCGACATCAGGCCGATCGCCATCGAAAGCGTCAGCGGTCCATGGGCGATGCGCTCCGCGAAGGGCGTCCCGGCGCAATACTCGGCGTCGACATGGAGCGGGTTGAAATCGCCCGACAGGCCGGAGAACAGCGTGATGTCGCCCTCGCCGACGGTGCGCCCGCGCGTGACGACGCGCAGATCGTCGGTGAACTCCTCGAAATACAGCCCCATCCGTCGTATCCGTCCCAACGCTTTTGTCGTTGCCGCATTAGGCGCGCGGGTGGTCGCGGCTGGCAAGCGGGATGGGCCGGGCATTTGTTCAAGGCGGGCTTGCGGCCTGTCGCAAACGGATCGCATGAAAGGGTGGCAGCCCTCCCGAGAAGCGTTATACTGAACGTACAACGTCGATCAGGAGGTCGCGATGAACGAGAACGTCAAGCCGCCCGAGGCCGAAGGCGATGTCGTCCAGCTTCGCAAGATCGGAAATTCGGTCGGCATCATCCTCCCAAAAGAGATGCTGGTCCGGCTTGGACTGGCCGAGGGCGACAGATTCACCGTCGTTCGCCAGCCTGACCGCGAGGTGAAGCTCGTGCCCCATGACGATCTTCATGCCCGTGGAATGGCTTTTGCGCGGCGCGCGTTCAAGGACTACGCCGACACCTTTCGCGAGCTCGCGAAATGACCGAGCCGGTATGGCTCGGCCTGCAACTCGTCATCGACATTCACGCCGAGCAACTGGCCTTGTTCGGCGGGCCGGCGGGCATACGCGATCAGGGCATGCTCGAATCGGCGCTAGGCCCGCCGCAGAACAAGTTTGCCTATGGCGAGCACGATCTCGCGGCGCTGGCAGCCGCCTATGCCTTCGGCATCGCGCGTAATCCCCCGTTCATCGACGGCAACAAACGAGCGGCGCTGGCCGCCATGATCGTCTTCTTCAACCTCAACGAGATCGATCTGCTCGTGCCCCAAGCCGACATGACGGCCGCCATTCTGGCCGTCGCGGCCGGCGAAGCCGAGGAGGAGGTTCTGGCCCAATGGCTTCGCGACCACCTCGCGCAGCCGAAGCGTAGCCGATGACCACCCCGATCTGGATCGAGGCCGCGATCAACGGGCCCTGGGGCGTCGCGCGCCAGCCCGGCATTCCGATCACGATCGCCGACATCGTCGCGGACGGCATCGCGGCGGTGGAGGAGGGCGCCGCCATCGTCCATCTCCATGTCTACGACGTCGAGACCGGCCGGCAGCGCGACGACTGGGAGCTTTATGCGCAGGCGATCGAGGGCATCCGCGCCAAGGTCGACGCCATCGTCTACCCGACCATCCCGATCGTCGGCTCGTCCTATGCCGGCGATCTGATCGGGTCCGGCCGCTACACGCATCTCGAGGAGCTTGCCAGGCGGGGTCTGGTCGAATGGGGCGTGCTCGATCCCGGCTCCTGCAACTGGACGACGTTTTCCGGGATTCCGGGAGCAGAGGGCGGCTTCGTCTACCAGAATCCCGAGGAGCACATCCGCGAAGGCATGGCGGTGGCGCAGAGGCACAAGGTCCATCCGAGCTTCGCCATCTACGAGCCGGGCTTCACGCGGCTGGGGGCCGCGCTGGCCAAGGCCTATCCCGGCATGCCGACGCCGATCTACCGGCTGATGTTCTCGGACCATTTCGCCTGGGGCTTCCCACCGCGTGAATACGCGCTCGATGCGCATCTGGCGCTGCTGGCGGAGGATGCGCCGGGCGCGCCGGTGATGATCGCAGGGCTCGGCGTCGATCTCGGCGCGCTGATCGGCCCGGCGGTGGCGCGCGGCGTGCATGTCAGGGCCGGGCTGGAGGATGCGCCCTTCGGCTGCGGCGTCCCGAATGCGGCGCTGGTGGCGGCGACGGTCAGGCTGGTCGAGGCGGCGGGGGGACGGGCTGCGGGAGTGGCTGAGGTGAGAGCTGGGCTTGCGGTGGGCGGCTGAGCCATTCGCCGCACTGGCGTTCCGCCTTCGTCGGCCTACATCTGCAGAGCCCGCCATTCCGCAACCCCGTGAGCCCCATGTCCGACCGCGACGCCGAAGCCAACCGCTTTTCCGCCCGCGCCGCGCGCTATGCCCGCGTCGGGGCCAGTGTCGGCGGGGTGGCGGCGCGGATGGCGGGCGCGCGGCTGTTCAATGTCGACAACCGCAACCTCTCCAACGCCGAGGCGCTGGCCAAGGCGCTGGGCGGGTTGAAGGGCCCGATCATGAAGGTGGCGCAGCTCGTCGCCACAATCCCCGACGTGGTGCCGCCCGAATACGCAGCCGAACTGCAGAAGCTGCAGTCGCAGGCCCCGCCGATGGGGGCGGCCTTCGTCAAGCGACGGATGATGGCGGAGCTTGGCGCGAACTGGCGCGAGCGCTTCGCCGAATTCGATCTGCGGCCGGCTGCCGCCGCCTCGCTCGGGCAGGTGCATCGCGCGACGACGCCTGACGGCGTCGGCCTCGCCTGCAAGCTGCAATATCCGGACATGGAATCGGCGGTCGAGGCCGACATCTCCCAGCTCGACATCCTGTTCGCGCTGCACCGGCGCATGGACCCGGTGATCGACACGACCGAGATCGCCAAGGAGATCGGCGCAAGGGTTCGCGAGGAGCTGGATTATGTCCGCGAGGGCAGGCACATCGCTCTGTATCAGGGCATCCTGAAGGATACGTCCGAGGTGCGCGTGCCGGCGCTGGAGGCCTCGCTGTCCACCAAGCGCCTGCTGACGATGCACTGGCTCGAGGGCGACCGTATCCTCGACCACAAGCAGGACAGCCAGGCCGCGCGGGACCGCATCTCGACGGCGATGTTCAAGGCCTGGTGGCGGCCCTTCAGCCATCACGGCGTCATCCATGGCGACCCGCATCTCGGCAACTACACGGTGTTCTCGGAGGATGGTGAGGCGCAGGGCATCAATCTGCTCGATTATGGCTGCATCCGCATCTTCCCGCCGAGCTTCGTCGGCGGCGTGGTCGATCTCTATCGCGGCATTCTGGAGGGCGATGACGCCCGCGTCGTCCACGCCTACGAGACCTGGGGCTTCAAGGGGCTGACCAAGGATCTCGTCGATACGCTGAACATCTGGGCCAAGTTCATCTACGGCCCGCTGCTGGAGGACCGGGTGCGGCGCATCGCCGAGGATGTCAGCCCGGCGGAATACGGCCGCAAGCAGGCCTTCCAGGTGCATCAGGCGCTGAAGACGAAGGGGCCGGTGACGGTGCCGCGCGAATTCGTCTTCATGGACCGCGCCGCGATTGGCCTCGGCGGCGTGTTCCTGCATCTCGATGCCGAGCTGAATTTTCATCGGCTGTTCGAGGCGGAGATCGACGGTTTCTCGGTCGAGAGGGTGGCCGAGCGGCAGACGCGCGCTCTGGTGGCCGCGGGCCTGATTTCGAGAGACTGAAGCGGCTTCAGTCGCCGCCTCCGCAATCACCTCCGTCTCCACCCCATGAGCCGGTGCCGCCGTCGCCGTCGCTGCTGCGACCGCGCCGCCGATGCCACGCCGCGACCTCCTCGTCGTCACGCTTGGTCTGCTCGCGCGCCTCGGCGAACCATTCCTTTGCCTGAACTGTGAGCTTCGCGATTTCTTCGGGCGTTTTGTCGCCGCCTTCGGGCTCGTTCCGCTGCTTCATCTGCATTCGCCTTTTCGTTTCGCCGGATGGATACTAACCCATGCTACCTGTGCGTGCACGGGCGTGGTCGAGAGCGAGTCAATGATCACCTAACGGAATCGCAGGCCGAGCGTTCTGCCGCGTTGCCAGACCCTTCGCAGGTGCGCTACAGGGCAGGTGAGCATCTCAATTCTGGAACCCCTTCATGGCCGACCACGGACACCACGCCGGCGACATTCCGCAGATGGATTACGCCGAGCATGAGCGCACCTATAAGGGCTTCGTCCATTTCGCCGAGGTCGGCACCGTCGCCTGTCTCGCCATCGTCGCGGCGCTCGCCGTCGGCGGCGCCAAGGGAGCCTGGGGCTTCGCGATCTTCGGCACGCTGCTGACGCTGGTCGGCACCGGCGTCGGCATCGCCTCGAAGTCGCTGGGCTGGAAGGCGCCGATGGTGCCCTTCGTCCTGCTGATGCTCGCGCTCGTCCTGCTGCCTGCGGCGCACTGAACCTTTAGTCTTTACGTCCGAGAGGTCCGTCCGCCATGCGCATCGCCGTTCCAGCCGAAACGCAAGGGTCGGAGACCCGGGTCGCCGCCACGCCGGAGACCATCCGCAAGTTCATCGGCCTCGGTGCCGAAGTCGTGGTGGAGACCGGCGCGGGCGCGGCGTCGGGCATCAGCGACGCCGATTACGAGGCCGCCGGCGCGACCATCGCCAAATCCGCCAAGGATGCGCTCACCGGGGCCGCCATCGTGCTGAAAGTGCGCCGTCCCGGCGAGAGCGAGATCTCAGGCCTGCCGGCGGGCGCGCTTGTCGTCGGGATCATGGACCCCTATGGCAGCGAGGCGGCGGTCGAGGCGCTGGCCAAGGCCAATGTCGCCGCCTTCGCCATGGAGTTCATGCCGCGCATCACCCGCGCGCAGGTGATGGACGTGCTCTCCTCGCAGGCGAACCTCGCCGGCTATCGCGCCGTGGTCGACGGCGCGGCCGAATATGGCCGCGCTTTGCCGATGATGATGACGGCGGCCGGCACCGTGCCCGCCGCGCGCATCTTCATCATGGGCGTCGGCGTCGCCGGCCTGCAGGCGATCGCGACCGCGCGCCGCATGGGCGCGATCGTGACCGCAACCGACGTCCGCCCCGCCACCAAGGAGCAGGTCGAGTCGCTCGGCGCGAAGTTTCTGGCCGTCGAGGACGACGAGTTCAAACAGGCGCAGACGTCCGGCGGCTATGCCAAGGAAATGTCCAAGGAATACCAGGCCAAGCAGGCCGAGCTTACCGCGAGCCACATCGCCAAGCAGGACATCGTCATCACCACGGCCCTGATCCCCGGCCGGCCCGCGCCAAAGCTGATCTCGGCCGCGATGGTCGAGAGCATGAAGGCGGGCTCGGTCATCGTCGATCTCGCGGTCGAGCGCGGCGGCAATTGCGAACTGGCCAAGCCCGGCGAGGTTTTCGTGACGCAGAACGGCGTCAAGATCGTCGGCCATCTCAACGTGCCTGGCCGCCTGCCAGCGACCGCATCCTCGCTTTACGCCAAGAACCTCTACGCCTTCGTCGAGACGCTGATCGACAAATCGGCCAAGGCGTTGGCGGTGAACTGGGACGACGAACTGGTCAAGGCCACCGCCCTGACGAAGGACGGCGTCGTGATCCATCCGAATTTCGCAGCCAAGGCCGCGCCTGTGGCGGCCGAGCCTGCGCCTGCCGAATCCGCGCCTGTCGAGGGGAGCGTCACCAATGGCTAATCCGACACCCGAACAGGCGCTCGAACAGGCCCGCAACGCGGCCACGCTGGCGCGGCAGGCGGCAGAGCTGGCGGAAAAATACGCCGAGCAGGCGGCGCTGGCGGCCAGCGTCGCAACCGGCGGCGTCGATCCGACCGTGTTTCGCCTCGCGATCTTCGTGCTGGCCGTCTTCGTGGGCTATTACGTCGTCTGGTCGGTGACGCCGGCGCTGCATACGCCGCTGATGTCGGTCACCAACGCGATCTCGTCGGTCATCGTCGTCGGCGCGCTGCTGGCGGTGGGCGTCTCGAGCGCCGATCAGCTCGGCGACGGGCCGCTCTGGGCCAAGGTGTTCGGTTTCATCGCGCTGATCCTTGCGTCCGTGAACATTTTTGGCGGCTTCCTCGTCACCGAGCGGATGCTGTCGATGTACAAGAAGAAGGGCTGACCGCGTCATGGCCGCGAATCTCTCAGCGCTTCTCTACGTCGTCGCCGGCGTTCTCTTCATCATGGCCCTGCGGGGGCTGTCGCACCCAACGAGCTCGCGCCAGGGCAATCTCTACGGCATGGTCGGCATGGCCATCGCCGTGCTGACGACCGTGCTGTTCTTCCCGCCGGCCGGCTTCTCCGGCTGGTTCCTGACGCTGCTCGGCATCGGCATCGGCGGCGGCATCGGCGCGGTCATGGCCAGGCGCGTGCAGATGACGCAGATGCCGCAGCTCGTGGCGTTCTTCCATTCTCTGGTCGGCCTCGCCGCCGTGCTGGTCGCAGCCGCCGCGCTCTATGCGCCCGAAGCCTTCGGCATCGGCAAGCCGGGCCGGATCAGCGGGGCCAGCCTGTTCGAGATGGGCCTCGGCGTCGCCATCGGCGCGATCACCTTCACCGGCTCGATCATCGCCTTCCTCAAGCTCGACGGGCGCATGAGCGGCAAGCCGATCATGCTGCCGCAGCGTCACGGCATCAATATCGGGCTCGGCCTCGCGCTGTTCGTGCTGCTGCTGATCTTCCTGAAGACCGAGAGCACGGTGGTCTTCTGGCTGATCGTGCTGGTTTCCTTCGCGCTCGGCGTGCTGCTGATCATTCCGATCGGCGGGGCGGACATGCCCGTCGTCGTCTCGATGCTGAACTCCTATTCGGGCTGGGCGGCCGCCGGCATCGGTTTCACGCTCGGCAACATGGCGCTGATCATCACCGGCGCGCTTGTCGGCTCGTCTGGTGCGATCCTGTCTTACATCATGTGCAAGGCGATGAACCGGAGCTTCATCTCCGTCATCCTCGGTGGCTTCGGCGGAGAGGATGCGGCGGGTCCGGCAGGCGCGGTCGAGGCGCGGCCGGTGAAGCAGGGCTCGTCGGACGACGCCGCCTATATCATGAAGAACGCCGGCAAGGTGCTGATCGTGCCGGGCTACGGCATGGCGGTGGCGCAGGCCCAGCACGCGCTGCGCGAGATGGCCGACATCCTCAAGAAGGAGGGCGTCGAGGTGAAATACGCCATCCACCCCGTGGCGGGCCGCATGCCGGGCCACATGAACGTGCTGCTGGCCGAGGCCAACGTCCCTTACGACGAGGTCTTCGAGCTCGAGGACATCAACTCGGAGTTCGGCCAGGCGGACGTCGCCTTCGTCATCGGCGCCAACGACGTCACCAATCCGGCCGCGAAGACCGACAAGGCCTCGCCGATCTACGGCATGCCGATTCTCGATGTCGAGAAGGCCAAGACCGTGCTGTTCATCAAGCGCGGCATGGCGGCGGGCTATGCCGGCGTCGAGAACGAGCTGTTCTTCCGGCCCAACACGATGATGCTGTTCGGCGACGCCAAGAAGGTGACCGACGACATCGTCAAGGCGATGGCGCATTGAGTGCATTTGTTCCATTTATGTTCTTGTGCTCGAGCCTTATTATTGCAAGCATATGAATCCCTCGCTGGGATGGAATGGCTCGACGGAACATGAAAGCGCTTCGGATCGAAAAGCTGCCTTTACTCCGGCTGGATCAGTCGATGATCTTCGAAGGAGACGCCCTTTCGATCTTACGGCGACTGCCGGATGAAAGCGTCCAATGTGCTGTCACGTCGCCGCCCTATTGGGGGCTTCGCGATTACAACAGCGCCGACCAGATAGGGCTCGAGCCGACGCTGCCGCAGTTCCTCAACCGATTGACAGCAGTCTTCCGGGAGGTTCGGCGCGTTCTGAAAGCCGATGGAGTCCTATGGCTCAATATTGGCGACGGTTACACGAGCGGGAATCGGCGCTGGCGAGCACCTGACAAGAAGAATCCGGCGCGCGCGATGGATGTGCGTCCAGATACTCCGGATGGTTTGAAGCCAAAGGATCTTATGGGAATTCCATGGCGGCTTGCATTCGCTCTTCAAGATGATGGTTGGTATTTGCGTAGCGACATAATTTGGAATAAGCCTAATGCTATGCCAGAAAGCGTCAAAGATCGTCCGACGCGGTCGCATGAATACGTGTTCATGCTGAGCAAATCAGAGCGTTATTACTACAATAATGATGCAATCCGTGACCCTAACGGTCGAAATCGGCGAAGCGTTTGGGATGTTCACACGCAACCTTTCTCAGGTGCGCATTTTGCAACATTTCCGCCGCAACTTATCGAGCCTTGCGTTGTGTCGTCGACACGAAAGGGAGATATAATCCTCGATCCCTTCTTCGGCTCGGGAACTGTTGGCCTCGTGGCGGATCAACTAGGGCGCCGCTATGCTGGAATCGAGATCAACCCCAGCTATGCGTTGTTAGCTGCGCGAAGACTTTCGGCCGAAAGTCGGGTTATTCGTGTAGCAGCGTGATGGTGGCTATTCCTGAGCCAAGATTGCAAGTGAATTTTGCCAGAATCCTTGGCGAAGTGCGAGGCACTATGCTTCAGGAAGCTCTAGGTGAAACCGTTAGAAGGCTGCAGATCTCGGAGTTAGATAAGGAATTAGCGGGTTTTGTCCCGGCCGGAAGCCTCGCTGCCTTAGCTGGGCATGGGCTGAGGGGCGAGTTGATGTTCGCAGTGCCAATGGTGCTCGCGGAAAATCCGAAACTGCTAGGTTATTATCGACTGCTTTATGGCTATAGTCAGAAAGAATTCTATGCAAGCAGTGTCGCCGGTAAATTCAAACCTCTCGAAGAGCGAGGCTCTCTTACTGAAAAGAATAAAGCCGGATTGGAAATTCTCTGTCGAGAGATGGCAGCCGCAGGAGCCTTGCTTCTGGCGGGAATCAGTACCAACGCTATCAATGTCAGTTTGCTCGACGATCTCACACTTCTGACGCTTGGCCCGCAACTTCGTGGTGGGGCCAATGTCAGAACTGGAAGCGCCGCGATTGCCGCAGTTTTCGGCGTCATTGAGTCTATAGTTAGCGGATCGGTAGCCGTCTCGGGCAGTGCCGCTATCGAGTTGAAGAACGCGGCTGGTCGGAAAGTTCTGATCGAGTTCGCCCCCGACCCTGACATCATCATTCGTGAAGAGATGCGAGCTGGTATCTACCGGCAGTTGATTGCGATAGAGATCAAAGGCGGTCGTGATTTCTCCAATATCCACAATAGAATAGGCGAGGCGGAGAAGAGTCACCAGAAGGCGCGTGCGGCAGGTTATGTCGAGTGCTGGACAGTGGTCAATGTCGACAACATCGACTTAGAAATGGCTCGGCGCGAAAGTCCATCGACCAACCGGTTCTATCGAATGTCTGACCTGATCGCAGCATCGGGTCCAGAGTATCAGGATTTTTGGGATAGACTAGTCTCCCTGACCGGAGTGCCAGTGGACCTCCCCGATTGACCGTTGTGCTGTCGCCATTCTGAGCGGGTTGCAGCATAAGATGGCTCTGTATGCGCGGGGACGGCGTACGGTCTGACGCTTGCCGGCATTCCGGCTGGACGGATCAGCCCGGCAGGATCAAGCACCCGAAGCGCCAGCCTTCCGACCAGCGGACCTCGGCCCGCACCGGGCCGCGGTCGGGCAACTCGACCGCGACGATCGAGCCGACAAGGACCGGCTCCTCGGCCTCGGCCATGAAGCCCATATCCGAGATGTTGCCGAGCCTGGCGAAGAGTTCGCGCCCGCCATGGTCGGTGATCGTGATGTCGGCTTCGCAGACCCAGCGGGCGGGACGGTTGACGCGCTTGTGCTCGGTGGCAGGCATCATTGCGGCGAACTCCGTGACGATCCGGCGTCACGATGGGCGCGGCAGGTTGCGTTTGCCCTTAGAACATAGCGACAATCATCCTGATTTTCCGTCGAGTCGTCTTCGTCATGGCTTTGTCGCGCAGGACGGGCGTCATGCGGGTCTGGTTACGGGAGGCAGCCGTTGAGTGCGATCATCCGGCGGATGGTGGAGAGCGACCGGGAGGCCGTGCTCGGTCTGCTCCGGGAACTCAACGATCACGAGGCCGAATTGAGCCATGATCGCGCCACTGGGCCGGAGACGGCTGCTGCCTGTCTCGCCGACGATGCCGAGAAGGCGAGGGCGACTGGCGGAGCGCAATTCGTGGCCGATATCGAGGGCCGTGTCGTCGGCTATCTGGCGCTGCAACTTGGCCGGGCCGGCCCCTATGTCCATGAGCATTGGCGCGATCACGTGCATATCGAGAACATCGTCGTCGCGAGCAGCCACCGGAAAGCAGGCATCGGCCAGGTTCTGCTGGCGGAGGCCGAGTGCTTTGCCCGCGTCTCAGGCCGCAACGTGATTCTGCTTGGCGTACTGCCGCGCAACGACATCGCGCTCGCCGCCTATCGTCGGGCGGGGTTCGCGGAGCTCTCCATCGAGATGGCCAAGGTGCTCGACTGAACGTCGCGCTACCGCCATGCTGATGCGCGAGAACCAGCCATGAGATGGATCGGCCGTCTGCTCGTCGTCGCCCTTGCGGTCTATGCCGCGCTGCTGGGCCTGCTCTTCGTCAAGCAGCGCGACCTGATGTATCCGCGCAATCCCGCCCGCGCGGAGACGGCCGGTGTCGAACTGCCGGCGCTGGAGGAGACCACGCTGACGGCGTCCGACGGCGAGCGGCTCGTTGCCTGGGTCGTGCCGCCGCGCGCCGGCAAGCCGGTGCTGCTGTTCTTCCATGGCAATGCCGGTAATTTCTCGCGGCCCGTGCGGCAGGCGCGGTTCCGTGCGCTGACCGAGGACGGCACGGGCCTGTTCGCGGTGAATTATCGCGGTTATGGCGGCTCTTCAGGCACGCCGAGCGAAGCCGGCCTGCATCTGGACGCGCGCGCCGCCTACGGCGCGGCGGTGGCGCGTTTCGGGGCGGCCAATCTGATCGGCTATGGCGAATCGCTCGGTACCGGCGTTGTGCTCAAGCTCGCGGCCGAGGGCCCCCTCGCGGCGATCATCCTCGAAGCGCCCTATCTCTCGACGGCGACTGTCGCGCAGGGCGTTTATCCGTTCGTGCCGATTTCGCTCCTGATGCTGGACCAGTTCCGGTCGAGCGAGATCATCGGCCGGGTGCGGGCGCCGCTGCTCGTCCTGCATGGCCAGCGCGACGGCGTCATCCCGTTCGCTCAGGGGCAGGCGCTTTACGGGCTGGCGAACGAGCCCAAGCGCTTTGTCCGGTTTCCCGATGGCGGGCACGAGGATCTGCCGGCGCGAGGGTCGGCGCGTGAGATCAGGCGATTTCTGGAGGATGTGGCGGCCGGCCGGATGAGCGGCGCGGAGGCCCGTGCCGTTCGCTGAGCCGTCAGGCGTTCAGCTCCGGAACAGGCCGAAGCCCCCACCGCCGCCGCCCATGCGGGCCTGGCCGGCGCGGGCGGTCGCGTTGTTGCCGTCGAGGCTGATGGCGCGGGAATAGTTCTCGGTCGCCTCGTTCTTCTTGCCCAGCTTCTCGTTGGCGAAGCCGCGTCCGGCCCAGGCGTCGGCATTGCGGTTGTCGACGTTCAGCGCGGCGGTGAAGTCCTCCAGCGCGGCGTCGTATTTGCCGAGCGCGTTCAGGCTCTGGCCGCGCGCGATGTAGGGCGGGGCGGTGTAGGGGTTGCGGTCGATCACCGAGTCGAAATCGGTGACCGCATACTGGTGCTGGCCTTCCTTCTGGTAGACGAGGCCGCGCGCATGGAAGGCTTCCGCCGATTCCGGGTTGAGGCGGATCGCGGTGTTGAGGTCGGCCAGCGCCTGCTGGCTGTTGTTCTGCGCGCGCAGCAGATTGGCGCGGCCGATATAGGCGGGGGCGTAGTTCGGGCTCGCCGCGGTGGCCCGGTTGAAATCGGCCAGCGCGGCGTCGTTGCGGCCGCTCTGGCGCAGGGCGAGCGCGCGGTTGGTGTAGGCCGAGGCCATATTGGGGTCGAGTTGCACGGCCTTGGTGAAGTCGCCGATCGCATCCGAGAAACGGCCGATGCGGGCATAGGCAGCGCCGCGCGTGTTATAGGCGTTCGGGTCGTTCGGGTTGCGGCTGATCACGTCCGACAGCGAGCCGATATTGACGCTGGCGTTCTCGGCCGACGAGGTATCGATCTCGGCGACGGCCGGGCCGGAGCCCAGATTGGAGACGGTGTCGCAAGCCCCAAGCGCGACGGCGAGGCCTGCGGCGGCCAGCCAGTTCCTGCTTGCGTTCATGCCATGCCTCATCGGTTTCGTGCCTCGCCTGCCGCGCCAGGCTCTGCGCCTGCGCCTCGTCGTTGCGCCCCAACCGGCGGCGCCTGCGGTTCAAAGCGCCATCATCCTGCCAAGACTTGGTTAACAGCGCGGCAAAAAGCAACCGGTCCCGAGCAACGCAGCCTTGCTTCGACGGCCTGCCGGCGTCGCACGAGCCCGAAATGCGAATGCGCCCGGAGACGGCTCCAGGCGCATGTCAGGTCCGTCGCCTTTGCCTTCGCGGCGCTCGATGGCGCAGCGGAAACGCGATCAGGGGCGCTTCGGCTTCACCGGCGCGGGCAGCAGGCCCTCGCGCTGCAGCTTCTTGCGCATCAGCTTGCGGGCGCGGCGGACGGCTTCGGCCTTTTCGCGGGCCTTCTTTTCGGACGGCTTCTCGAAGTGGCCACGGAGTTTCATCTCGCGGAAGATGCCCTCGCGCTGCATCTTCTTCTTGAGGGCGCGGAGAGCCTGATCGACGTTGTTGTCGCGAACGAGAACCTGCACGGGAAGTGTCCGTCTTTAGCGGGTTGGTCTAAAAGGTTGGGCCGGAGGCGTCGATGAACGTCTTCGGAAGGGTTGTGCGGATAACAGAAATCCCACGGGCTGTCCATGTCCGGGATGCCTGAAAAGCAAGAGGGAACGGCCGTTTTGGATGACAATCTCGACCTGGAGACGCAGCGGCGCATCATCCTGGCGGCCAACAATCTCGCCGGCCCGTCCTGGCTGCGCGTCGAGAAGGCCTATGCGCAGGGCATGACGTTGCAGCAGGCCAAGCAGAGCGTGCTCGATGCGGACGTCACCCGGCTGGAATCGGACACCGACGAGGTCGTGCTGGAACGGTTGGTCCAGTTGGTGATGCAGACGCCGGGCTCGGCGCTCAGCCCGCATGCCCGACGGCGTCACCGCAAGGTGGTGCTGGAGCGGCTGCTCGAACCCTATCGGCAGGCGGGCGGGGCGGAACCGGGCGGCTGGGCGATGTGGCTCTATGCCCGCTTCGGGATCGTTCCGGCCGGTGTGAGGGCTTTCTGGGCGGCGCGGGGCGAGCGGCTCGGCCGCGTCCTGTGAGGCAGGTCCGTCAGCCTGCCTCGGGCGAGATCCGCGTGACATGGCCCATCTTGCGGCCGGGTCTGGCGTCGCGCTTGCCGTAGAGATGCAGATGCGCGCCTGGCTCGGCCAGAAGGTCGCGCCAGCGCAGGCCTGCGTCTCCGATCAGGTTCTCCATCTCGATCCGGCCGCGTCGCGCGGCCGAGCCGAGCGGGAAGCCGCAGACGGCCCTGACATGCTGGTGGAACTGCGAGGTCTGCGCGCCTTCCGAGGTCCAGTGCCCCGAATTATGCACCCGCGGGGCGATCTCGTTAACGATGACAGTCTCGTCCGTGCTTTCGCCGACGACGAACATCTCGACCGCGAAGACGCCGACATAGCCGAGCGCCGCGCCGATCTTCCGCGCCGCTTCGCCGGCGGCCAAGGCCGCCGGGGCGGAGACCCGCGCCGGCACGCGGGTGAAGGCGAGGATGTGGTCGCGATGCTCGTTCTCGCAGAGGTCGAAGGCGGCGAACGCGCCGTCGATGCCGCGCGCCGCGACGACCGAGACTTCGCGTGAGAACGGCACGAAGCCTTCGAGGATCGCCGGGAAATGGCCGATCGCCTCATAGGCTTCCGACAGTTCGGTCTCGGCCGCGATCTTGACCTGGCCCTTGCCGTCATAGCCGAAGCGGCGGGTCTTCAGGATACTGGGGCGTCCGAGAGCACCGACGGCGGCCTCCAGATCGGCCAGCGAATCGACGGCGCGGAAGGGAGCGACCGCGAGACCCAGGCCCGCGACGAATGTCTTCTCGTTCAGTCGGTCCTGCGTCAGGCCGAGCGCGCGCGCGCCGGGGTGAAGCGGGGTCCGCGCTGCGAGAAAAGCGGCCGTCGCGGCCGGCACGTTCTCGAACTCGTAGGTCACGACATCGACCGCATCGGCAAAGCGGGCGAGCGCCGCCTCGTCCTCGTAATCGCCGATCGTGTGACGCGCCGCGACATCGAAGGCCGGGCTGTCGGGCTCGGGCGCGAAGATATGGGCGCGCACGCCGAGGTCGGCCGCTGCCAGCGCCATCATCCGGGCGAGTTGGCCACCGCCCAGAATGCCGAGCACGGCGCCGGGCGCGAGCCCCGTCGGATCGGGCGTGCTCATGCCTCGTCTCTGGTCGGCCGCTCGGCAATGGCGGCGCTCTGTTTTTCGCGGTAGGCGTCGAGGCGGGCCGCCAGCCCCTCGTCGGACAAGGCCAGCACGGCTGCCGCCAGCAGCGCGGCGTTGACCGCGCCGGCGCGGCCGATGGCCAGCGTGCCGACCGGAATGCCGGCCGGCATCTGCACGATCGAAAGCAGGCTGTCCTGACCCGACAGCGCCTTGGACTCGACCGGCACGCCGAAGACCGGCAGCGGCGTCAGCGAGGCGACCATGCCGGGAAGATGCGCGGCCCCGCCCGCGCCCGCGATGACGACCTTGAAGCCGTCCGCCTTCGCGCCCTTGGCGAAGTTCACCATCCGGTCGGGCGTGCGATGGGCCGAGACGATGCGGGCGTCATAGGGGACGCCCAGCGTATCGAGCGTCTCGGCAGCATGGCGCATGGTCGCCCAGTCGGACTGGCTGCCCATGATGATGGCGACGGCAGGATCGGCGTTAGGCGGAGAGGCTTTAGCCATGAAACGGAACGCTTCCGCAGCTTGGGTGGGGAAGCGCGCGATCTAGACCGGGCAACGCTGCGGAAGCAAGCGGGGAATCGGGCTCGCTCAACTCACGCGATGATGTCCGGCGTCAGCGCGTCCTCGATCTGCGCGATGCGGTCCTTCAGATAAAGCTTCCGCTTTTTCAGGCGCTGGACCTGGATCTGGTTGATCGCGCCGACGCGTTCGAGCGCGTCGATGGCCGAATCGAGATCTCGGTGCTCCTCGCGCAGCCTTGCCAGTTCGTTGGTGAAGGTCTCGACCTCCTCCGGGCTGAGCTCGAATCCCATGAAGCCATCTCATCATCGCCGCGATTGATCGAGACTATGCGAAGCCGCCGCATGCGCCGCAAGAGCGCGGAGCCTGCGGCCGACATCGAGGGCTCATATTCGCGCTTTCGGAGAAAGGGGTCGGTGAGGATCACGGAAAGTCATGGTGCGGCGCGAGACAGCCCCGCAGACGTGAAGCCGGCTCTATGTCAGACTGTTTCGCGTCAACCGCTCATCAGGAGGATCCAGATGTCGCTGCAGACCCATCTCGTCGAACTCGAACGCAAGCATCGCCAACTTGAGGAAGCGATAGCGCAGGCCGTGGCCAGTCCGTCCTCGGACGATCTCAGCGTAACCGAGTTGAAGCGAAAGAAGCTGCTGCTGAAGGAGGAGATCGAGCGGGTGCGCCAGACCATGCCGGGGCGAACCCTGCATTGAGGGCGTCGCCGGGGTCGATGCCGGCCCTGTGTCGTTTCGAGATCAGACCGGCTCCGTCAGGGGCCGGTTTTTTGTGGCCGGTCGGCTTCAGGCGTCGGGCAGGGCCCCGGTCGCCACCGTGTGATCGACGCAGGCCTCGACATGCACGGCCAGCACGCTAGCGGCGCGCGCCTTGTCGCGGCGCAGGGCGCAGTCGAGCAGGATCTGGTGCTCCTGGGCGGCAATGTCGCCCCGGAAAATGACCGCGACCATCTGGTAGCGCAAGTATTTGTCGTAGATCGCGGCGTGGCTTTCCATCAGAACCTGCGAGCCGCAGGCTGAGACCAGCGCGTGGTGGAACTCCCAGTCGTACCGTTTCCAGAGTTCCGGATCGGCGCGGTCGCGCGCCAGCATGCGCTTCTCCATCTGGGCGAGCTTGTGATGGGCGGCTACGACGCGGCCCTCCCACTCCATGTCGCCGGCATCGAAGGACTGCGCCAGCGCGTGGCCCTCCAGCAGAAGCCGCATCGCCGCGATCTCGCGCAGATTGGTCGCCGAGACGGGGCTGACCATGAAACCCTTCTGCCCTTCCGCCTCGACCAGTCCTTCCGACGAGAGCCGGTTCAGCAACTCGCGCAGCGTGCTGACGCTGGCGCCATAGGTTTCGCGCAACACCTCAAGCCGCAGCTTCTGCGCCGGCGCCAGGCGGCCGAAGATGATGTCCGAACGGATGCGCCGATACGCCAATTCGCCGATGGAGGCGGCCGGCGGGGTGATCGTAAGCATGGCTGCGATGCCTTTCCGGCGCGACACGGGAGCGCTCGCTCCCGTCCGGCAACCACAATAGCCGAAGCAGGTCGGGGATCAATATGACTGAGATAGCTCAAAATCTCATATGATTTGAGTTTTGCCTGTTGCCACGGGTTTCGCCTTGGCGATACTGCTGCGATCAGGCGGGGCCATAATCCGCTCTCAGGGAGGATCGTCATGACATATCGGATCGACAGGCGTGCGCTCATCGTCGGGGGCGCGGCGGCCGTTGCCGCCAGCGGCCATGCCGGGTTGGCGCAGGCGCAAGCCAAGCCGAATCTGCGCTTCTCGGCCGTTTTCTCGGAGCAGGACATCCGCGCCGAGATGATGAAGCGCTTCGGCGAGGCGATCAAAGAGGACTTCACGCTGCAGCCCTATTACGGCGGCAACCTGTTCAAGCAGGGCACCGAACTCGTCGCGATGCAGCGCAACAACCTCGAAATGGGCAACATCGCCCCGCAGGACGTCTCCAACCAGGTCCCCGCATGGTCGATCCTGACATCGGGCTATTTGCTGCGCGACGCCGACCATCTCAAGAAGGTCTTTGCCAGCGATGTCGGCGCCGAACTCAAGAAGATGGCCGAGGAGAAGCTCAACATCCGCATTCTCGGGCCGACCTATTTCGGCGCGCGCCATGTCGGGCTGAAGCCGAAGAAGAAGGTCACGACACCCGCCGACATGGCCGGCATCAAGCTGCGCATGCCGGGCGGCGACGCCTGGCAGTTCCTCGGCCAGTCGCTGGGCGCGAACCCGACGCCGATGGCCTATGCCGAGGTCTATACCGGCCTGCAAAGCGGCGCGATCGACGGCCAGGACAACCCGCTGCCCAACGTCCAGAACATGAAGTTCTACGAGGTCTCCTCGCAGATCGTGCTGACCTCGCATCTGGTCGGCTTCGACCTGCTCTGCGTCACCGACCGGGTCTGGAAAGCGATGTCGGCCGACAAGCAGAAGGCTTTCCAGGCCGCCGCCGACGCCGCGATCGACTGGAGCACCCAGGAGCATGTCCGCAAGGAAGCGGAGCTCGTCGACTTCTTCAAGAAGCAGGGCCTCGAGGTCTACGCGCCCGACGTCGCCGCCTTCCGCGACTTCGCCCAGAAGAAGTACCTCGCCTCGGACCTTGCCAAGAACTGGCCGGCCGGCATGGTCGCGAAGATCAACGCGCTTTAGCGCGGCGCGTGCCGAAATCGGATACGCCGGGCGGGCCCGGCGTATCCCGCGATCGACGGAAGGAATACGCGGTGAAGCATCGGATTGCCGCAATCGGCGGCTGGCTCGCCCGCCGCGCGGAGAACGTACTGGTTCTGATGCTGGCTGCGATGTTCGCCGTCTTCATCCTCCAGATCGTCTTCCGTTATCTGCTCAACCTGCCGATCGGCTGGACGCATGAGATCAGCGTCCTGCTCTGGCTCTGGCTGGTGCTGTTCGGCGCCGCGTTCGTGACGCGCGAGAACGAGGAAATCCGCTTCGACATCATCTACGGCGCGGTCGGGCCGCAGGTGCGGCGTATCATGGCCGTGATCACGGCGGCCGCGCTGGTCCTGCTCTATACCGTCTCGCTGCCGGCGATGGCCGACTATGTCAGCTTCATGAAGGTCGAGCGCACGGCCTACCTCAAAATCCCGTTCAACTGGGTCTATGCGATCTACCTCGCCTTCGCGGTCGCGGCGATCGCTCGCTATCTCTGGCTCGGCTGGCAGGCGCTGCGCGGGACGGCTCCGGAAGCCTTCGACCCGACCAAGGCAGGGTCGGGCGTATGACCAGCCCCTTCGGCCTCTGCATCCTCGCCATCGTGACGCTGTCGCTGCTCGGCCTGCCGATCGGCCACGCCATGATCGCGGGTTCGATCTTCTACCTGCTGCTGGCGGGGCAGGATCTCAGCATCGCCGCCGAGCAACTGCTCAACGGCATGTACACCAACTACGTCATCCTCGCCGTGCCGCTGTTCATCCT